>JBFWPT010000103.1:0-2593 GCA_050249835.1 Thermoleophilia bacterium | reverse complement strand
CGCCGTCCCTAGCATCGGGGCGACCCACGCCCCCGGAGAGGACGTTCACGGTGCCACGGACCACCCGACTGCTGGCCGCGCTCGCAGGAGCCGCGCTCGCCGCCCCCGCCACGGGCCTCGCCGCGCCGGCCGCCGAGCTGCGGATCGAGCACCCGGGGCGCACCACGCAGAACGCCTCGACCTACACGGCCGGGACGATGAAGCTGGTCAACACCGGCACGGTCGCGATCACCGGCCTGGTGATCGACTTCGAGCCGGGCGCCGGGATCCTCCCCGACATGGTCTTCGACCCCGCCGACGGCACCCCGGCGGGCGACGGGATCGCCAAGGGGTTCACGCTGGACTCCCCGCCGGCGGGGCTGACGGCCACCTCGATCCAGTACCAGGCGCCCCAGACCGACGGCTACCGCCGCGTCGACGTCACCCTCAGCGGGCTGGCCCCCGGGGCCACGATGCCGTTCTCGGCGGACGTCGACCCGACCTCCATCAAGGGCTCGCCCGACACGGCCCCCGCGGGCCCGGTGTCCGGCGCGGAGATGGCCGGCGCGCGCGTGACCGTGCGCTTCGCGGACGGCGCCGTCCTCAGCAGCCGCCTCGCCCCCGTGCCGAACAGCGGCACCGACCCGAACGGCATGACGAACGCCCGGGCAGTGCTCCCCGCGCCGGTCGCGCGGCCCGTGCTCACCCGCCCCGCCGGCCCCTCGCCGGCGGAGGTGAGCAACCCGTCCCAGGCCGTCGTCGTGAGCGGGCCCCCCGGGGCGAGCGGCGTCGTCGTGAACACCGAGGCCGCGACCGCCCTGACCCACGCGCCGGGCGGCGGGTTCCAGGTGTCGCCGCTCGAGCCGAACACGCTCATTGCGGGGCGCCCGACGATCCCGTTCACCATCGGGGCCGGCGGCACGACCACGGTCACGGTGCCCCTGGTGCGGCAGGCGCCGCCCGACGGCACCACGACGACCGGGCTCAACGTCACGACCGCGTACCTGCAGACGGCCGGCGGTCCCGGTCCGATGTCCGCGCCGCTCGTCACCAAGCTCGCCGGGCCGGGCCCCGGCGCGATCTCCCTGTTCGACCCCGTCGGGGAGACGGCCGGCACCTTCGCGCGCCGCACCTCGGGCGTCACCGGCCTCCCGGAGGCCCTCCCGCTCACCGCGTCCGCCTGGGTCAAGGCCCCGGTCGCCCCCCACCACCAGCCGATCATCCAGCACGGGCCGCAGATGAACGGCGACATGCGCGGCTGGACGCTCGAGTTGCGCCAGAACCGCAACATCGGCTTCACCCTCAACAACGACCTGCCGGGGCGGTACCGGGAGTTCGCGCTGCCGGTGGCCGCCGACCGGTGGACCTTCGTCGCGGTCGTCGCCACGCCGACCTCGACCGTCGCCCACGTCTGGGACGCCGTGTCCGGCTGGCGGACGCAGTCCGCCACGGCCATCACGCCGTACCTGCCGACCGTGCCGGCGGACCTCCTCAGCGTCGGCGCCTCGAAGGGTGCGCCGAGCGCCGAGTTCACCGGCCTGATCGACGACGTCCGCGTGTGGAACGTCGCCCGCACCCAGGACGAGATCCGCGGCGACCACACCGCGCTCCTCGGCGGCGATGAGGCCGGCCTCGCCGGCTACTGGCCGTTCGACGACGGCGCGGGCGGCTCGGTGGCGGATCGTGCGGGCACCAACACGCTGTTCCTCACCGGCGCCGGCGCGGTGTTCCCGTACACGGCGCAGGGCGGCGACTGGTCGCCCGACACCCCGATGGCCGACGCCTCGCGCGCCGGCGCGCCGGACCTCACCGGGACCTTCCCGGTCGCCGGGGCCGCCAACGTCCCCGCGGGATCCCGCCTCGTCGTCGGCTTCTCGGAGCCGATGAACGCGTCGAGCGTGGCGGCGGCGGTCACGCTCACCGCCGCCGGGTCGCCGGTGCCCGTCACGGTCGTCCCGGGCGCGGGCGGCCGCCTCTTCACCGTCGTCCCCGGCGCCCCGCTCGCCGTGGGCGTGCAGCACACCCTCGCCGTGGCCGCCTCGGCGACGGACCTCGGCGGGACGCCGGTCGGCTCCTCCGCGTCGCGCACCTTCACGACGATCGCGGACGCGACGCTGCCCGCCGACGTGCCGGGCACCGGCGGCCCCATCACCCCGCCGGTCACCCCGCCCGTGACGCCGCCCGTCACCCCGCCCGTGACGCCCCCGGCCACGCCGCCCGCGGCGCCGGCGCCGCCGGCCATCCCCGCCGCGGTGCCGCCGGTCAGGGTGGCCACCCCGGCCTTCTGCGTGCGCTTCCCGGCGCAGCGGGCGAAGCTCGCCAAGCAGCTCAAGGTCGCCAAGAAGGCCCGGGCGAAGGCCACGACCAAGCGGGCGCGCACCGTCGCGACCAAGCGGGTGAAGCTGATCGTCTCCAAGCAGAAGGCCTTGGTCGCCAAGCGCAAGCGCATCTGCTGAGCGGCCCGTTCCGGGTCTGGCGCCCGCGCGGCCCGTCGTGGGAGGCTGCCTCACCGCCCGGCGACGCCGCCGCGGGCTCCCGGACCGGAGGACGACGCCGTGACGCACGATGACGAGGTGACGGGCGAGGGGCGGATCGACCGGGCGACCCTGCTGCG
>JBFWPT010000102.1:0-2773 GCA_050249835.1 Thermoleophilia bacterium | reverse complement strand
ACCCCACAAACCCCGCCGGAGCCGACACCACCGACCACGACTTCCCACCCGCCGCAACCACCACCGGCGCAGACTCCGCCTCCATCACCACCAGGCCACCCGACGGCAAGAACGCACCCGACCCGCCGGGGGGCGGGGCGTCCGGGTCGAGCACCATCACCAGGGGCGCGGACACGGGGCCCGGCACGCCGCCCGGGATGAGGTGGGCCGTCACCAGGTTGATGCCGACGTCGCGCGGGGCGTCGGCGGCCCCCGGGAAGTTCGGGTGCGGGTCGGTGGCCGTCAGCGTGAGCGGGACGGTGGCCGTGCCGCCCGCCCCGGTCGTGAACGGGACCTCGGTGTAGCGGGCCGCCATGTTCGCCTCGAACGGGTCCAGGTCGAACCCGCCGGCCGGCAGCTTCGCGACGTTGAGATGGCCCTCGGTGACGACGACCACGCCGGAGGTGTTCGGCGGCCCCGTCACCACGACCGACTGCGCGGCGGCCGTGACCGTCGCCGGGCTCGCCGCACCGCCGGCGCGCGCGAGCCCGGGCGCCGCGACCGCGGTGGCCGCGAAGGCGGCCCGGGCGGCGCGCTGCCAGTTCGTGCCCGCCTGGGCCTGCGGCATCAGCCCGAGGTCGGTCGTGCGCTGGGTGCCGTCCGCGAAGCGCACGGTCACGGCCGCCCCGTGCAGCTCCGCCCCGGAGACGTGGGCCGCGGGAGGGGTGAGGGCGTCCGAGGTGCCGATGCCGCCCCGGGTGGAGGTGGGGTCCACGTCGGCGCCGAAGACCAGGTCCTCCCCCGCGGTCATCCCGGTGATGCCGATGTCGACGACGCGGTAGCCGTCGTCCTGCGCCCCCGAGTAGGTGATCGCGAGCGCCGACTGCGGGACGTCGCTGGAGGCGTCGACCGTGACGTTGCGGCCCACGTCGTCGCCGGCCGGGGTGCCGTCGGCCGGATCCCAGACGAGGTCGGTGAGCGCCGTGGAGGCGAGGTCGATCCGGAGGCCCGTGATGGCCACGTCGCCGGTGTTGAGCAGCCGGACGGTCCCCGACGTGTAGGTCGAGGAGTGCCCCATGTCGCGGCTCGACGTGGGGTCGCGCAGCTCCAGGCTCGCGCCCGGGGCGCCGGCCGCCATGGCGGCGCCGCCCCCCAGGAGGAGGGCGGCGCCGGCCAGGGCGGGCCAGGTACGGAGGCGGCGGCGCCGCATCGTCACGCCCGCGGGCTCTCCGCCGGGCCTTCGCCGGTCGGCGTGTAGTTCGCGTTCGTGGTCAGCAGGATCCGGTCGATCGCGATGCCGTCCTCACGGCCGAACACGTTGACCGCGTGGACGCCCGCCGTCGGGATCTCGAGCCGCGCCGTGGGCGACGTCATGCGGGTGCGGAACCAGACCCACTGCCCGAAGGTCTCGTTGGAGACGTTCGTCGAGGCGGTCTGCCCGGCCCCGTCCAGGCCGAGGTGGACGCTGTTGCCGGCGGTGTTGGGGCTGTAGACCCGCACCCAGGCGTGCCAGGTGCCGGAGCTCGGGAAGTTGACCGGGATGTCGAGCTGCGGCGCGGTGCCGAGCGCGTTCGCGTCCCAGCCGGTCCCGTCGTCCGGGCCGACCACGAGCGACGTGCCGACCGAGCCGGCCGGGCCCGAGCCCGCCGTCCAGGCGTCCCCGCCCCGCGGGGTGTTGGCGCTGAAGCCCTCGGCCTCCATCACGACCAGGCCACCCGACGGCAGGTAGGCACCCGGGCCGCCACCGCCACCGGCGGTGGTGAACGACCAGGTGATCGCCGACGGGATGTTGTTCCCGGCCACGTCCTCGATCGCCGTCGAGAGGGTCGCGGTGTACTGGGTCCCGGCCGCCAGGTCGGCGTTCGGGTTCAGGGTGACGACGGTGTTCCCCGAGCCGAGGGACACCGCCGCCGGGATGGCCGCGCCGCCCCCGGTCGGGGCCAGCGACACCGACGCGGTGGTCACCGACGCCGGGGCGAGGGCCTCGTCGAAGGTGGCCGTCACGTTGCTGCCCACCGCCACACCGGTCGCGTTGACCGCCGGGGTGCGGCCGGTCAGCGACGGCGGCGTCGTGTCACCCGGCGGGTTGCCGCCGCCGTCACGCGCCGACTCGGCCGGGCCGTTGCCGGCCGGCGTGTAGTTCGTGTCGGTGGTCAGCAGGATCCGGTCGATGGTGATCCCGTCCTCGCGGCCCCACACGTTCACCGTGTGGACGCCCGCCGAGGGGACCTCGATCCGCGCCGTCGGGCTGGAGGTGCGGGTACGGAACCACACCCAGTTGTTGAAGCTCTCGCTGGAGACGTTCGACGAGGCCGCCTGCACCGCGCCGTTCAGCCCCACGTGGACGCTGTTGCCCTGCGTGTTGGGGCTGTTCACCCGCACCCACACGTGCCAGGTGCCGGCCGACGGGAAGCTCACCGGGAAGTCGAGCTGCGGGCTCGTCCCCACCACGGCCGCGTCCCAGCCGGTCCCGTTGTCCGGGCCGAGCGTCAGCGACGTGCCGACCGAGCCGGCCGGGCCCGAGCCCGCCGTCCAGGCGTCCGCGCCGCGCGGCGTGTTGGCGCTGTTGCTCTCGGCCTCCATCACCACCACACCACCCGACGGCAGGAACGCACCCGACCCGCCACCAGCCGACGCCGTCGTGAACGACCACGTGATCGCCGACGCCAGGTTGTTGCCGGCCACATCCTCCACCGCGGTGGAGAGGGTCGCCGTGTACTGGGTCCCCGCCGCCAAGTCGGCGTTCGGGTTCAACGTGACCACCGTGTTGCCGGAACCCAGCGACACCGCCGCC
>JBFWPT010000101.1:0-2888 GCA_050249835.1 Thermoleophilia bacterium | reverse complement strand
CCGCGGTGCGCTCGCGGACGCGGGCGCGGATGCGCTCGGCGATCGCCATGGCCTCCTCGTGGCCGGCGGCCGGGCAGAGGACGAGGAACTCGTCGCCCCCGAGGCGGCAGAGCAGGTCGCCGGCGCGCAGCTGGTGGCTCACCGTCTTCGCGACCGCCACGAGCAGGTCGTCGCCCACGCCGTGGCCGAGGCGGTCGTTGACCTCCTTGAAGTGGTCCAGGTCGAGGGCGATGGCCGACAGGCTCTCGTCGCCGCGTTCGGCGCGGGCGAAGGAGCGGTTGCTCTCGTGCGCCAGGTAGCGGCGGTTGAAGGCGCCCGTGAGCGGGTCGGTGACCAGGAGGCGGTCGCGCTCGGCGAGCAGCGAGCGGGAGACGCGCATCGCCTCCACCGCCCGGATCCCTATGAGCACGGCGGCGACGGCCCCGGCGATGCGCAGCTCGACCTCGGTGCGCAGGGACCCGAGCACCGCGACTCCGGCGCCCAGCAGGAAGGGGAAGGTCTGGCTCCACGCGGGCGGGGAGTCGTGGCGCCCCGCGGCCCACATGCGCTCGGGGGCGCTGCGGCGGGCGAGGCCCGCGGCCACCCAGGTCCAGCCGGCGGCCATGAAGATGATCGCCGAGCCCAGCGCGAACTCGCGGTCGTGGAGGGAGGACACGACGTACGCGAGGCCCGCGAGGCTCTGCAGCGCGAAGGCCGCGACCACCCACTGCAGCCAGACCGGCGTGCGCGAGCCGTGGCGCAGGATGATCCAGCCGAGGGCGGCGAGGCAGGTGAGGTCCAGGGCGGGGTAGAGGAGGGCGACGAGCGTGCCGACCAGCCCGCCCTCGCCCTCGGCGGCGAGCGGACCGAGCAGCGTCGTCCACGCGGCGGCTGCGGCGGCGACGGTCACGATGAGCCCGTCCAGCAGGCCCTGCCACCCGCGCTCGGGGCGCAGGCGCCGGTAGAGCATCAGCACCGCCGCCAGCATCGGGACGTAGAAGGCCAGCCAGCCCACGTCGAGCAGGCTCACCTCGGGGCCCTCGACGCCCAGGACGACGAGGAGGCCCGACAGGGCGTCGGTCACCGCCCAGATGCCCTGGCCGATCGCGAACAGCTTCCACACGAGCCGGGCGCGCCCGCGGGTGTGGGCGGCGGCGGCCGCGCAGGCGATGGCGCCGGCGGCCTCGGCGAGGGCCTGGCCCCACTCCGCGAGGGCGGTGCTGCTCGCGAACCCAGGGGCCAGCAGGCCGCACGCGAGCACGGCGGCGGTCGTCCCTGCCGCGAGCAGGAGGAGGATGCGCCTCCCGGTCATGAACCATGCATCGGCCCGGGCGGGCCGGAATCGACCGTTCAGCCGCGGGCGGCCAGGCCCTCCTCGTGGAGCCGGCGGACCCGCGCCATGTTCTCCGGGTCCGGGCCCTTCCCCTCGAGCCCCGGCACCTCCAGGATCACCGGGAGCCCCTGCAGGGCGGGGTGGCCGAGGATCGACCGCATCCCGGCCTCGCCGATCTCGCCGTCGCCGATGTTCGCGTGCCGGTCGCGGTTGGATCCGAAGGCGGTCAGCGAGTCGTTGAGGTGCATGCAGCGCAGCCGGTCGATGCCGACGACATCGTCGAACTCGTCCAGGACGCGGTCGATGCCGCCCGGCTCGTGCACCGGGTAGCCGCTGGCGAACAGGTGCTGGGAGTCGAGGCAGAAGCCGAGGCGCTCCGGGCGGCCCACGGCGTCGGCCACCGCGCGGAGCTGGGCGAAGCTGCGGCCGATGGTGTCGCCCGCGCCCGCCGTGTTCTCAAGCAGCACCCGGCAGGCGCCGGGGACCGTGTCGAGGGCCTCGGCCACGCCGGCGCCGATGCGCGCGATGGCCTCGGCCTCCGTCGAGCCCTTCGACGACCCGACGTGCAGCACGACGCCCTCCAGCCCGAGGCGCTCCCCGATGTCGAGGTGCTGGATGAGGCTCTCCACCGACGAGCGGTGGATGTTGCGCGTCGCGGTGGCCGGCTTGCCGGGCGGCCCCGTCGGGACCTCCTTGTCCGGCGCGCCCAGGTTGATGAGGTAGAGGCCGTGCGAGACGAGCGGCGCCATCCCGGCCTCCGCGGCGCCCGCCCGGAACAGCGCGATCTGCTCGTCGGTGTGGTTGATCGGCTTCCAGGTGCGCGGGTTGTGCGTGAACACCTGGAGGCTCTCGCAGCCCAGGGCGACCCCGCGCCCGATCGCGTTGGAGATGCCGCCGGAAGACGAGACGTGGGCGCCGAACCTCACGTCGCTATCCTACGGGCCGTGGCACGGCAGCCCCGCCCCGAGATCACCGGACCCGCGCGCGTGCGTTTCGCGCCGAGCCCGACCGGCTCCCTCCATGTGGGGGGCGCGCGGACGGCGCTCTTCAACTGGCTGATCGCCCGCAACACGGGCGGCACCTTCGTGCTGCGGCTGGAGGACACCGACCGCGAGCGGAGCACGCCGGAGAGCGAGGCCGAGATCCTCCGGTGCCTCGGCTGGCTCGGCCTGGACTGGGACGAGGGGCCGTTCCGGCAGAGCGAGCGCGACGACGTCTACGCCGCCGCCATCGAGCGTCTCAAGGCGTCCGGCGCCATCTACCCGGCGTACGAGACCGAGGAGGAGCTGGACGCGCAGCGCGCAGCCGCCCGCGCGGACAAGCGCGCCCCGGTCGTCCGCGGCCGCCGGGACCGCACGCCCGAGGAGATCGCCGACCTGGAGGCCCGGGGGATCCGCCCGGCGTGGCGCTTCGCGGTGGACGTCGAGGGCGAGACGGTCATCGAGGACTACGTCCGCGGGCCGGTCACCTTCGCCCACGGCGCGATCGAGGACTTCATCGTCGCCCGCTCCGACGGCACGCCCACCTACAACCTGGCCGCCGCGGTCGACGACATGGAGATGGGCATCACCCACGT
>JBFWPT010000100.1:0-2979 GCA_050249835.1 Thermoleophilia bacterium | reverse complement strand
GCCAGGAGGGTCGAGAGCGTGTGGCTGCCCCCGTAGCTCATGAGCGGCAGGGGGATTCCGGTGATCGGCATGATTCCCACGGTCATCCCGATGTTAACGAACACCTGGAACCCGATCATCGTCACGATGGCCCCGGCCACGAGCATGTCGACCTGACTGGAGGCGCGCGCCATCGTGCGCAACCCCCTCCAGATGACCAGCGCGAAGGTCAGGATCAGCAGCGCGCCGCCGACGAAGCCGAACATCTCGGACGTCGCGGCGAAGATGAAGTCGGTGTGGTGCTCGGGGATGAAGTCCCCGTTCGCCTGGGTCGCCCCGTCGGGGCCCTTCCCGATCGCGCCGCCCGACCCGATCGCCGTCTTGCTCTGGTCGAGTTGGTAGCCGGCGTCGCTGGTGTCGCGCTCGGCGCCGATGAACGCCGTGAGCCGTTCGACCTGGTAGTCGTGGAGGATCGGCACGCCCGCCGTGGGCAGCACCCACAGCACCGAGAGCACGAAGATCGCCAGCAGCGACCCGGCGACGGCGAAGTGCGACCACGGCACGCCCACCAGGAACAGGATCGCGCAGAGCACCGCGAAGTAGACGAGCGAGGTGCCGAGGTCCGGCTGCAGGAACACGACGACCGCCGGGACGGCCGCGACGCCCGCGAGCAGGAGGGTGAAGCGGGAGGTGCCCACGGCGTCCATCCGCTCGATCGCGATGCCCGCGAGGATGACGGCGAGCAGCACCTTCCCGATCTCGGACGGCTGGATGTTGAGCGGCCCGATCGTGATCCACCGGTTCGAGCCCTTCACCGCGCTGCCGAGCACGAAGACCACGGCCAGGGAGCCGAGCAGGGCGCCCCAGAGGCCCCACGCCCAGCGCGACAGGCGCTCGAGGTTGATCCGCATGGCCACGATCAGCAGCACCGTGCCCATGGCGACGAAGAGGAGCTGGCGGTCGAGGTAGTACCGCGGGTCGCCCGGGATGTCGTTCTCGGTCGTCTTGCCGATGACGTAGACGCTGAAGGCCGTGATGCCGGCGACGGCCGCGAGCAGGATCCAGTCCATCCCGGCGACCGCGGAGCGGATGCGGTCGGGGACGCCGGAGCGCGTGCTGCGCGGGGGCGCGATCGTCGTCATCAGTTGGTCTCCTCGACGGGCACGCCGCAGAGGTCCGGCGAGAAGTCCTCCCACGCCGCGACCGTCTTGCAGACCGCGGGGGCCGCGGCGTTGGCGCCGGTGCCGCCGCGCTCGATCACGACGGCCACGACGATGTCGGGGTCGTCGAAGGGCGCGTAGCCCACGTACCAGGAGTGGTCGCGGCGGTCCTCGCCGCTGAACTGCTCGGCGGTGCCGGTCTTGCCTGCCACCCGGGAGTCCTCGGGCAGGTTGCCGAACACGGCCGTCGCCGTGCCCTCGACCCCGTTGGAGGCCAGGAACAGCCCCTCCTGGATCGCGGAGACGTACTCGGGCCGGAGGTCGAGGTTGCGGGTGGGGCGCCCCTCGGAGAGCGACTGCACCACGCGCCCGTTCGGGTCCTGCACGCGCCGGGCGACGCTCGGCGTCACCACCGTGCCGCCGTTGGCGATCGCGGCGTACGCGACGGCCATCTGGAGCGGCGTCACGAGCAGGTAGCCCTGGCCGATGCCGAGCTGGATGGTGTCGCCGGCGAGCCACGAGCGGTCGAAGTCCGTGAAGTTGACGCCGGTCGCCGGGTTGACCCGGTTGAACTCCTGCTTCTTCCAGGGCGGGTCCGGGAGGGTCCCGGCCTGCTCGCTCGGCAGGTCGATGCCGGTCGGCGCGCCGAGGCCGAACGAGCGCGCCTCGTCCGAGAGCGGGTAGACGCCCTTCTGCTTGATCTGCTGTCGCCAGAGACGGTCCGCGACCAGGTAGAAGTAGGTGTCCGACGAGACCTCGAGGGCGCGGGGCAGGGTCACCTCGCCGTGGGACTGGCCGCGGAAGTTGTCGAACTCCTGCTCGTGGAGGGTGATCGTGGACGGGGAGTCGATGGGCTCGCCGACGCTGAGCTGGCCGTTCTGCAGGGCCGCGGCCGCCGTGATCGGCTTGAAGGTCGAGCCGGCCGGGTAGGCGCCGCCGATCGCGCGGTTGAGCTGGGGGCTGCGCTCGTCCGTGCGGAGGCGGTTGAGGGCCTTCTCGTCCCGCTTGACGAAGATGTCCGGCGAGTAGCTCGGGTACGAGGCGATCGCGAGCACCTCGCCCGTGTTCGGGTCGAGGGCGACGCCCGCCGCGCCCGGGGCGCCGGCGCCCTCGGCCGCGTCGGCGATGGCGCGCTCCAGGGCCTGCTGGGTGGGCAGGTCGATCGAGAGCTGGATGTCGCGGCCGGGCACCGGCGAGTCGAGCGACGCGTACTCGCGGCCGCGCGGCTCCCCGCTGGCGTCCACCTCGACCACCGCGCGGCCCGGGTCGCCGGTCAGGAAGCGCTCGAACTGCTGCTCGATGCCGCTCGTCCCGATCGTCTCGTTGCCGGAGTAGCCGCGGGCGCGGTAGTCGGCGATCTGCTCCGGCGTGATGCGGCCCGTGGAGCCCAGGATGTGGGCGGCCACGTTCCCCTGGGGGTAGGCGCGCAGGTACGTCTCCGACAGCGAGATGCCGGGGAAGTCACGGCGGTACTCGGCCAGGTAGCGGTAGAGCGGGCCGTCGACGTTGCGGGCCAGGATCACCGGCTCCAGCGGGCGCTCGTCGCCGGCCTCCATCCGGGCCATGAGGTCGGCCACGGGCACGCCGAGCAGCGGCGCGAGCCGGGTGAGCACCTGGCGGCGGCGCTCGCCGGTCAGCTCGCGCGGGCGGGCGGTGACGTTCTCGCCCGCGCGGTTGGTGACGAGGGCCGTGCCGTTGCGGTCGAGGATGTTGCCGCGGGGCGGCTCGGTGATGACCGTGCGGAGGCGGTTGCCGTCGGCCCGCTCGGCGTACTGCTCGCCGCTGATGACCTGGAGGAACCACAGGCGCACGAGCAGGACCCCGAGCAGCGCCATGGCGA
>JBFWPT010000099.1:0-3232 GCA_050249835.1 Thermoleophilia bacterium | reverse complement strand
TCCTCCGGGAGATGCGGCAGGAGCTCGCGAGGGCCGCCAACGAGCTCGCCACCCTCGCCGGGGACGCGACCGAGGAGGTCGAGCCGGATCCCGACACGGACACGCCCACGGTCGACCCGACGCCGCCGCCCGACCCGGCGCCCTCGCCGAACCCTCTGCCGCCGCCTCCGCCGCCCCCGCCCGACCCCGGGAAGGGCGGCCCGCCGAGCCTCCCGCCCCCGCCTCCGCCGCGGTCCCCTCCGACCGGCTCGCCCTGATCGGGTCGCCGCGGACCGGCTACACTGTCCGCCGCCCATCGCGCGGCGGAGTAGCTCAGCTGGTTAGAGCAGCGGAATCATAATCCGCGTGTCGGGGGTTCGAGTCCCTCCTCCGCTACCTTGAAAGCCCCGCACCTGCGGGGCTTTCGTGTTGAGGACGCCCATCCGGGTCGGGACAACTCAGCGTCGCGCACGGGGCGTCGCCTAAGCTGGTCCGGAGGTCGCGGGCGCGCCGCTCCTCCGGACGCCTGGCAAGGACGATCACCGAGGGGGTTGCGCGATCGCCATCCCATCAGACGATGCCGGGCCGACGCGCTTCCTCCGCGGCGTCGCCGAACGCCTCGGGCACTACGTCTACGCCCTCCGTGACCCTCGCACCGGTGCGGTCTTCTACGTCGGCAAGGGCAAGGGAGACCGCGTCTACCAGCACGCTGTTCACGCGCGCCGGGTCCCGAATGGGGGAACCGGGGCCGATTTCAAGCTCGCCACGATCCGAGAGATCCATGCGGACGGGAAGGTGGTGGGGGTCGAGATCATCCGCCACGGCCTACGGGATGAGAAGGAGGCATTCGAGGTCGAGGCCGCCGTCATCGACGGTTTACGCCTTACCGGCCTCGACCTCACCAATCGAGTGCGCGGCCAGGGCACCGCACGGGGCTGGGTGCCCTTGGGCGAACTCATCGCGACCCACAGCGCTCGGCGGGTTCCGGTCGAGGAACCGGTAGTTCTCATCCGGGTCAAGCAGCTCTACCGGAGCGATCTGGGTGCGGACGCCCTCTACCAGGCGACGCGCAAGTGGTGGCGGATCTCTCCCCGGAGGAATCCGGGTTGGGCCTTCGCCGTGTACGACGGGATTGTCCGGGAGGTCTACCGCATCGACGGCTGGGAGCGGCCTTCCGCCGACGAGACCGACCAACGGACCAAGCAGCGGTGGGCGTTCATCGGCGAGCGCGACGCGCAGATGGCCGAGCAGTACCGCTGGGCCGACGTGAGCGAGCACCTTCCCCGAGGATCACAGAACCCCATCCGCTACCTGAACTGCTGACGGGAGGGGCAAGGGCCGCCCCACCGCGGGTCGCATACCCTGGGCTCGTGGCGACCCGGCTCATCGACTCCTTCGGGCCCGAGGTCCCGGGCCGGATCGCGAGGATGGTGGCCGCCGTCGATCCGGCGTTCGACGGCGAGGCGTTCCTCGCGGACGCGCTCGACGGATACGAGCCCCTCGCCCTCATGGATCGTGGGCGCCACTGGGGTGCCGCGCTGCGCGCCCACCTGCCGGGCGACGACCCGACGGCGATCCGGACGCTGACCGCGTCCCTCGGGCCGGCCCGGACCGACGACGGGGACTCGGGCGGGGAGGGGATGGCGGCCTTCCTCCACCTCCCGCACTCCTTCGTCATCGCCGAGCACGGCCTCGGCTGCGTCGACGTGTCGATCGACGCCATGCACGCGCTCACCCGGCGCTTCACGGCCGAGTTCTGCATCCGGCCGTTCATCGCGCAGGACCAGGAGGGGATGCTCGCCCGGCTGCTCGCCTGGACGGACGATCCCAGCGCCCACGTCCGCCGCCTGGTGAGCGAGGGGACCCGGCCGCGCCTGCCGTGGGCCGGGCGGCTGCGCGGCCTGCAGCGCGACCCGGCGCCGGTGCTGCCGCTGCTGGAGCGCCTGCGGGACGACCCGTCGGAGTACGTCCGCCGCTCGGTGGCGAACCACCTCAACGACATCGGCAAGGACCACCCCGCCCTGCTCACGGCGACGGCCCGGGAGTGGGCCGTGGAGGCGGGACCGGACCGGATGAGGCTGCTGCGCCACGCCCTGCGCTCGCGGGTGGCCGCCGGCGACCCGGAGGCGCTCGCGGTGCTCGGCTTCGCGCCCGGCGCGCCCGCCGCGGCCCGCATCGCGTCCCAGGACCCCGCCGCGCCGCGGATCGGCGACCTGCTGCGGCTGGAGATCGCCCTCACGAACCCCACGGGCGCCGAGGCCGCCTACGCGGTGCGGCTGCGGGTGGGCTTCGCACGCCCGGGGGGACGGGAGGGCGTGAAGGTCTTCGCCCTCGGCGAGCCCGTCGTGGCCGGCGGGGAGACGGTCACCGTCCCGGCGCGCATCTCGCTGCGGCAGCACACCACGCGCACCCACCACCGCGGCGCGCACCGGCTGGAGGTGCTGGTCAACGGGACCGTGCGGGGGACCGGGGGCTTCGACCTGGCCGCCTGAGGCGGGTCAGGACTGCAGGCGGTACCAGAGGACGCCCTCGGCGTCCGCCTTCAGGCGCACCCGGCGGCGGCGCGCCAGGGAGCGCAGGGCCCGCTCGATGGCGGGCGACGGCGCGCGCACGCCGAAGTGGCGCTCCAGGTCCCGTCCCAGGTGGTGCGCCGCCGACCATCCCGACCGGTGCGGCCGCAGGCGCTGCTCCATGCACTCCTCGAGCACGGCGATGAGCCGGCCGGGCTGGCTGAGGGTGACGACGTTCTCGGAGGGGGAGGAGTCCACCGGGCGTCCTTCGGGCGAGGGACCTCACCACGCAGTGTCGGCCCGCCGCAGCCCCGGCATTACGGAGTCAGCGCCAGCAGTAATTCAGCCCAGGCCCTCGCGCACCCCGTCGCGCAGCCAGGCGCGCAGCGCGTCCAGCGGCATCCCGCGCGCCCACAACCAGCCCTGGCCCAGGCCGCACCGCGTCTCGCGCACCAGCGCGAGCTGCTGGTCGCTCTCGATCCCCTCGGCCACCACCCCCAGCCCCAGGCCCCGCGCCAGCTCGACGATCGCCCGGAGGAACGAGGCGGCCTCCGGCGAGCCCGCGTCCGCCAGGAAGGTGCGGTCGATCTTCAGGAGGTCGACCGGCAGGCGCCGCAGCTGGCCGAGCGACGAATAGCCGGACCCGAAGTCGTCGACGGCGACGCGGATGCCGATGCGCCGCAGCGCCCGCAGCAGGGAGATGCCCGCCGGGGTGTCGCCCGCGATCGCGGTCTCGGTGATCT
>JBFWPT010000098.1:0-3306 GCA_050249835.1 Thermoleophilia bacterium | reverse complement strand
GGCTAGTCCAGCTCGGCGAAGCGCTCCGCGTGCTCGGGGGAGCCGGCGACCACCAGGACGTCGCCGGAGCGCAGCACGGTCTCCGGCGTCGCGTACGTGTAGGAGCCGCCCGGGTGCTTCACGCAGACCACGGTCACGTCGTGGTTCTTGCGGAGGCGGGCCTCCTCCAGCGTCTTGCCGATGGCCTCGCGCGGCGCCGTGGTCTCGATGAGGACGAAGTTCTCGTCGATCTCCATGTAGTCGATCGTGCGCCCCACCATCGAGTGGGCCATGCGGACGCCCATGTCCCGCTCGGGCAGCACGACCCGGTGCGCGCCGACCCGCTCCAGGATGGCGCCGTGCTCCACGCTCATGGCCTTCGCCCAGATGCGGGGGATGCCGAGGTCCACGGTGGCGTAGGTGGCGAGGATGCTGGCCTGGATGTCCGTGCCGATGGCGATGACGGCGGACGGGAAGTCGCCCGCGCCGAGCTGGCGGAGCGCCTCGCTGTCGGTCGCGTCGGCCTGGACGACATGGGTCATGTAGGGCGCGCAGGACTGCACCACCTTGGCGGACGCGTCGACGCCCAGCACCTCGTGGCCCAGCTTGCCCAGCGTCTCTGCCAGCGTGCGCCCGAACCGGCCCAGGCCGATCACGAGCGTCTGGTGGGTGTCAGCCAACGAGCGGCCTTTCGTCCGGGTAGCTGTAGAGGCGCTCGCGCTCGCGCAGCACGAGCGCGACCCCGAGGGTGAGGGGACCGACGCGGCCCAGGAACATGAGCAGTATCAGAACGCTCTGGCCGAACGGGTTCAAGTCGGCCGTCACCCCGGTCGAGAGCCCGGCGGTGGTGAAGGCCGCGACGCACTCGAAGAGGGCGTCGCTGAAGGCGATCTCGTTCGACGCCATCACCGCGAGCGCGCCCACCACGACCGCGTTGACGGCGATGACCGCGATGGTCAGCGCCTGGCGCTGGAGGGTCGCGGGGATCCTCCGGCGGAAGGCCGTCACCTCGGGGTCGCCGCGCATCTCGGCCCACACGATCAGGAACAGCAGGGCGAAGGTCGTGACCTTGATGCCGCCGGCCACCGAGCCGCTGCCGCCGCCGGCGAACATCAGCATCTCGGTCACGAGGAGGGTGTCGGGCTCGACCTGGGCGTAGTCGATGACGTTGAAGCCGGCCGTGCGCGGCATGACGCCCGAGAACGCGCCCGCCAGCAGCCGGTCACCGTCGCTCATCCCGCCGAGCGTCAGCGGGTTGGCCCACTCGAGGGCCGTCACCAGGCCGATGCCGAACACCAGCAGCGCGGCGGTCGTGGTGAGGGTGATCTTCGTGTGGAGGCTCCACCGCCGCGGCGTGCGGGCGCGGCGCTGCAGCTCGAGCCACACCGGGAAGCCGAGGCCGCCCGCGATGACGGCGAGCATCACCGGGACCAGGATCCCGGGGTCCCCGGCGAAGTCCGTCATCCCGCCCGGGAAGATCGACAGGCCGGCGTTGTTGAACGCCGCGACGCCGTGGAAGAGCCCGTTCCACGCCGCCTCGCCGAAGTCCCGCTCCGCGCCGAGCCACAGCCGCAGCGTCAGCGTGACGACCGTGACGGCCTGGAACACCAGCGAGAAGCCGACGATCGCGACGAGCAGGCGCTTCGTGCTCCCCAGGTCCACCGTGTGGAGCTCGGTCTGGGTGGCGAGCCGGCCGCGCAGCCCCACCCGGCGCGCGACGACGAGGAACAGCAGGGAGGCGCTCGTCACGATGCCGATGCCGCCCACCTGGATGAGCACGAGGATCGTGGCCTGGCCCGCGGGGGTCCAGTAGGTGGCCATGTCCGTGATGGCCATGCCGCTGAGCGTCACGGCGGCGGTCGACGAGAAGAACGCCGTGGCGAACGGCGCGTTGCCCGGCGCCGTGGTGGCGAAGGGCAGCATGAGCACGGCCGTGCCGACCAGGATGATCGTCGCGAACCCGCCGACGACGAGCTGCGCCGGGTGGCCGATGCTGCGCGTTGTGAGGAGCCCCCTCATCCGAGGGGGACCCTCGGTCAGACGGTCAGACCTTGTCCAGCCCCACCGTCTTCCCCGATGACGAGGAGGAGGAGGACGAATCCGACGAGGATGAGGACCCCGAGCCGCCGTTCGAGGACCCCGAGCCGTTCGAGGAGCCCGAGGAGGACGACCCGCCGTCGTCGCCGGCGGCGCGCCGCTTGGTGCCGTAGTCCGTGTTGTGGAACCCGGTGCCCTTGAAGTGGATCGCCGGCGCGAAGAGGACGCGCGAGCACTCGGCCCCGCAGACCTCGCACTCCGTGAGGGGCTCGTCGCTCATGCGCTGCATGACCTCGAAGGTGTGGCCCTCGACGCAGCGATATTCGTAGAACGGCACGCAGACACCTCACCCGGCGGGACGTGGGACCGTGGGACGATCCCGAAGTATAGACGACTGTGCCACCGACCCTTTGGCACTCTCCGTCGCCAAGTGCCAAATCGGGGTCGCGCGGCCGGTGCGGGGGCGGTTGATACGATCGCCGCGCGCGCGGGCCCGGGACCGAATCCGCCGCCTTTCTCCCGATGTCCAAGACGCCGATGCGAAAAGGCCAGGTCGTGCGTCGCGCCACCTGGGCGGGGGCCGCCGCCGTCCTCGTGACCGCGGCGACCGCCCGGCGCAGGCCCGCCCTCGCCGGGGCGCTCCTCGGGCTGTCGGCGGCCGCCGTCGCGTCCGCGTTCGTCCCCCGCAGCCCCCTGTACGGCCGCGCGCTCGCGCGCGGCCCGCGCGACGTCCCGCGGATGGCCCTCACGTTCGACGACGGCCCCGGCCCCTCGACCGCCGACGTGCTCGACGCCCTCGCGCGCGAGCGCGCCCGCGCCACCTTCTTCGTGCTGGGACGGCAGGTGGAGCGCCACCCGGACCTCGTGCGGCGCATGGTGGAGGAGGGCCACCAGGTGGCGAACCACGGCTACGACCACGGGATCCTGGTCTTCCGGGGCCCGGGCCACGTCGCCGATCAGCTCCGGCGCACAGAGCGGGCCGCCGAGGCCGCCGCCGGGCCCGGGGCGATGAGCCGGCTGTTCCGCGCCCCCCACGGGTTCCGCGGCCCGGCGACGTCGCTGTCGGCGCGCCGCGCCGGCTACCGCACGGCCGCCTGGACCACCGGCGTCTTCGACTCGGCCGAGCCCGGCGCCGCGGTCATCGCCCGGCGCTCGGCGCAGGGGCTCGGGCCCGGCGCGGTGCTGCTGCTGCACGACGCGGACGGCTGGGCGCCGGGGCGCCCGCGCCACCAGACCGCGGAGGCCGTCGGGGAGATCTGCCGGGCCGCCCGGGAGCGCGGGCTGGACCTC
>JBFWPT010000097.1:0-3412 GCA_050249835.1 Thermoleophilia bacterium | reverse complement strand
CCGCCGGCGGCGGCGGAGCCGACCGGCGAGCTGCAGGAGATCGAGGCCGCTCGTTGTCGGCTGCTCCGGGGGGAGATCGTCCTGTGGACTGCGGAGGGCGAGCGGACCTTCACCGTCCGTGACGAGGAACGCGCGGCGGTCGACCCGGACCACTTCGCGTCTCTCGCGGACGTGCCCACGCTCGGCTTCCGGGTGTTCTACACGACGGACGCCGGATCCGATTACGCAGTATCGGTGGAGGAGATCGCGGCCCACGCTCGGCTTCGACTGACGTGATCGCGACCGTCTCGCTCTCCGCCCTGGACGCCGAGGGCGCTATTCGCGGTGCCGAAGGCGCCGGGCTCGGGCGGGGCCTGATCCTGGCCGTCGGCCGGATGCCGGGGGGGTCGGACCCACGTCCCCGTGTACAAGCCGAGGATGGATGAGTGCCCGGTCGCGGCGTGCCCGAATGGGCAGGGCGAGACCACCCGATCGGATCCCCCTTACTCGACCTCTGGTCGAAGAGGGGGAAGCGGTCCGCTGGGAGGGTCTGCAGATCGGGAGGGGGCGCGCGATCGACCCACAAGCATCCGGTGAGTGGTGGAAGACGCTGGAACTCGGGCCGCGGGAGTGGGGCCAGCTCTACTTCGTCGATCAGTCGACCGCCGAGCTCTTCGCCGACTACCTGATCGCCGAGGGAGCGGAGGCTGTGACTGTCGAGCACTGGTGCGACGGCCGGAGGACCGACATGAGCATCCGCAGCCGCTGAGGCGTTCGCCTCTAGGCGGGGTGGCGATGACTCCGCCCACATTCGCGCGTCCGTAGTGAGCGTCACCGTCGCTCGGCGGCCACCGGAGCGGTCGCGTGTCGGGGCACTCGAATTCTGCCGCTCACTCGGAACACCGCGACGGTGAACGCCGCTCAGCGAGCCCTCACGCGTTCGGCGCGGCCATCTGCGACGAGCCCATCGATGAAATCGAGACGCCCGAGGACCTGGAGGGCCTCGGCTCCGGTTCCTGCGGCCGCCTCCCACTCGTGCCGCCCGCCTCCGGTGGACGCAAGGCCGAGGAGTGTCGGCTCGTCAACGGCGAGCGGGTGGCGGTTGCGATAGCTGGTCACCGAGCCGACGGCCCGATCCCACGAGCGCCGGGCCGTCGGCTCGCTCGGTCGGGATCCGAAGACCGCGAGGATCCGTGGTGACGGCCGGGCGATCTGCGCTTGGGCCGACCACCTCGAGAGGGAGGCCTCCATCGCCCGCAGCTCCGCCGTGATTCGCTGGGCGTCCTCGCGGGCGTGCACCGGCTGCTCGACACCCCGCGTCCGCCCCGCTGCGAGCGAACGCGCATCCTCCCGTCGGATCCGCAGGTCGTTAGCCCTGGCGGAGATCCGCTCGGGCAAGCGACCATCGAGGTCGGCGTCCGCCGCGACGACCGCCCGCGACCGGTGTGCGGGATCCACCAAGTCGAGCGCCAGCCGCTTCGCGTCCGAGCGGCCCCACGCCCGGGCGAGTGCGGACTCCAGGCGCTCCAAGTCGTGGTGAACCGCGAAGAGCATCAGGTCGACACGCTGCCGGCTGGCGGCCACGTACGCCCACTCCCGTCCCCCCCGCTCCGGTGTGGCGAGCAGGTAGGTGCGCTCGACGGTCGTGCCTTGGCTGATGTGGCCGGTGAGGGCGTAGCCGTGGTGGACATCGTTGAGGTAGCCCTCCGGCAGAGGCAGCACGACTCCCTCGTCTGTCCGCACGACGAGCGCCCGCTGCGCCGTGTCGACCTCGACCACGGTCCCCCGGGTGCCGTTGCGGACACCGAGCCGGTAGTTGTTGCGCCGGCACACCAGCCGATCCCCCGCCGCCCACTCGCGCCCCGAGGCGACGATGCGCGACGGCCCCAGCAATCCGGCCCTGTCGAGAGTGGCGCGCGCCATCTGGTTGAGGGTCGCGACTTCGTGCCGGTCGTGGGCGAGGATCAACCCGGTCGAGGGATCGGACAGTGACGTCTCGGCCCACGCGGCGATGAGGGCGGCGCGCGCTTCGCGGGCGTCGTCGAATCCGTGGAGGCGTCCGTGCTCGGCGAGCAGCGCGAGCGCGTCGCCGGGGTTGCCGGTCGCCAGTCGGTCCGCAACCTGACGTTGCAAGTCGGTGCGCTGCCGGCGGTTCTCCGTCAGTTCGACTGCACCGAGTCGGTCGGCGAGTGCGGCGAAGCCGCCGGCGGCGTCGATCGCCGGCAGTTGGGCGCGGTCGCCGACGAGGATCAGCCGTGCGCACCGCTGGGCGGCCTCGGCGGCGAGCCGCTCGAGGGCGCGCGTTGGCATCATCGACGCCTCGTCGCAGACGATCACAGCACCAACGGGTATCGCCTCCTCGTCACCGCGCGCGATCCGGTCGAGCAGCAGTGCGGCGGTCTGGGAGGGGATGCCGGCGTCGCGCTGCAGGACGTCGGCGGCCTGGCCCTGCCAGGCGACGCCGATCACCGGGACGTGTGATGCCTCGTAGGCCTCGCGGACCGCCTCGAGGGCGAAGGTCTTGCCGGTACCGGCCCGCGCCTCCAGCACCCGCACCCGCTCCTCGCCGGAGCAGAGGTGGCGCACCGCGGCCGCCTGGTCGGTGCCGAGCGCCGGGCGGGCGTCGATGGCAACCTCGATCGCCTCGGAGGTGGCGACCAGTCCACCGCCGGGGTCGACGCCGGCCGCCGTCTCGAGCAGCCGCACCTCCGCGCGCAGCATGTCGGGCGTCGAGTAGAGGGCCTCCTGGTGACCACGCCCATCCTCGACCCGCGCGCCGACCAGCGGGACGCACGAGGCCGCGAGGAACTCGTCGGCGAGGTCCTCCAGGACCCCGACGGCCGCGCCGTGCGGATGCGCGTCGGCGAGTGCCTGGACCACGTCGCGGCGGGTGAAGTGGGCGCTCCGTTGGGTGAGGCCCGCCGGTCCGAGCACGCGTACCCGAGTCGCGTCGAGGTCGACGTCACGTTCCCGTGCGTTCCGTTGACGGCTGCGTCGGATGAGGGCGGCGAGCTCGCGGCCGCCGAAGCCGTGCTCGGCTGCGCGCGCCCGCCACTCCCCCACCGCCCGCTCGCGCGAGGCGACCCGCTTTCGGTCGCGCGTCTCGCGCTGGATGACGGCCATGCCACGGGCGCTCATGTAGCCGCGGGCGGTCGCCTCCGCGACGATCTCAGCGTGGCGCGTCGAGAAGTGCTCGCACACCTCGGCCGGCACCCCGGCGAGCTCGGCGATGCCGTTGCGCACCGGCCCCCACTCGACCCCGAGTGAGTGGGTGAGGGCGTCGCGCATCACGGCCTCGGCGATGGTGCCGGCGGTCTTGGCCTCGGCGTAGACGGGGCGCATGTCGGGTGCGCTCCACCGCCCGTCGGGGCCCTTCACCCGGTTGGCGATCACCAGATGCGCGTGCAGGTGGGGGTCGCCTGAGCGGGCCATC
>JBFWPT010000096.1:0-3592 GCA_050249835.1 Thermoleophilia bacterium | reverse complement strand
GTCGGCGCACCGAACTTCTTGTCCAACACCACGTACCGGCCCTTCGGGCCCAAAGTCACCTTCACCGCATCCGCCAGGGTGTTCACACCCCGCTCCAGCGAACGCCGCGCGTCCTCGTTGAACTTGAGCAGCTTTGCCATCTAGGCCGTTCTCCTCTGCAATCGAACCGGAATGTCGGTGGGGGCCGCGGCTACTTCTTCTTGGCCGCGGGCTTGCGGGACGCGGCGCGCTTGGCCGGCGCCTTCTTCGCGGGGGCGAGGCGCGCGAGGATGTCGTGCTCGGAGAGGATCAGGACGTCCTCACCCTCGAGCTTCACCTCGGTGCCGCCGTACTTCGAGTAGATGACCTCGTCGCCGTCGGCGACCTCGAGCGCCACGCGCTCGCCGTCGACCCAGCGACCCTCGCCGACGGCGAGGACGATCCCGCGCTGCGGCTTCTCCTTGGCCGTGTCGGGCAGCACGAGGCCGCTCGCGGTGACCTCTTCCTGATCCACGGCCTTGACGATCACGCGATCGCCCAGGGGCTTCAGATTCATCGGCCCTCCCGGGTCGAGTAGGTGGCACTCCCGCGCGGCGCGCCGGGGTCCGGTCTGGCGCCGCGTCTGGCACTCCCGGGACAAGAGTGCCAGAGCAGGTTACCGATCCGCCTCGGCAGCCGCCAGAGGCGGCCGCGTCACACCGGCAGCGCGGCCAGGGCGGAGGCGGGGTCGCCCCGGGCGAACAGCCACCAGCGGTAGAAGCCCTCGCGGCTGTCGGAGGTGATCGCCAGGGCCGGCGCGGGCGCGGCGGGCGGGTCGTCGGCGAAGAGCGCGCCGGCGAGCACCGCCGGGTCGCCGTCGAGCCCCCAGGCCGCGAGGGCGCGCTCCACCGCCTCGGGAGGCGTCTCCCCGCCCCCGTCCCAGACGGCCCCGCACCCCGGGCAGGTGCCGGGCGCGGGCTCGCCGCCGTCGACGACGACCGTGCCGTCGAACGGGCACTGCAACCGGGCCACGAGCTAGAGCGTCGCGGGCAGCAGGATCGACAGCGCGGCGATCGCGACCACGCCGACCGCGCCCACCGGCCAGGGGCGCGCGCCGCGCAGGCGCCACACCGCGAGGCCCACCAGCAGGCCGGCGATGCCCGCCAGGACGATCAGCACGACGTGCCCGGCGGGGATGAGGTCGCGCGAGTAGCCGACGCCCGCGAGCACCGCGGTGAGGCCGCAGCCGAGCACGATCGACTCGATGCCGTCGGGGTCGAAGCGACGCAGGCGCAGCGCCTCGTCGCCGAGCCAGAGGCCGACGAGGATGTCCCACGCGCCCAGGATCAGGGTGGTGGTGGCGCGGTCGCCGGCGTCCGACGTGTACCAGTCGATGGCGAGCCACGCGCCGACGACGAGCGCCACCGCGGCGAGCGCGCCGAGGGCCGGCCAGGCGAGGCGCATGGCGTCGCGCTGCCGGTCGTCGAGCTCGGAGGGCGAGGGGATGTCGACGGCGCCGGGGGCCACGACGCGGCCGGACGCGGCGAGCCGGCGCATCACCAGCAGACCGATGCCGAAGACCACGGCCCCGGCGGCGGCGCCGATCAGCAGCGACGGCAGGGCGGCGTCGGACGGGTTGGACCCCGTCACGCGCATCGCGTTGTAGACGACGACCCAGCCGGCCAGCGCGCAGCCGACCAGCCAGGAGAGGAGCCGGGAGACCGGCGGCCCGGCGGGTCGGGCGGTCACGGCCTCACCAGCCGTCCGCCATCCACCACCAGCGTGTGCCCCGTCACGTAGTCCGCCTCCAGAAGGTAGCGGAGCGCCCCCGCCACGTCGTCCGGGGACCCTATCCGCTCCAGCACGGTCTTCTCCTCCGCCCGGCGGACGGCCGCGTCGCTCGAACCGTCGGGCATGAGCACGGTACCGGGCGCGATCGCGTTCACCGTGATCTCCGGTGCGAGCTCCTGGGCGAGGCTGCGGGTGAGCATCACGACGCCCGCCTTCGCGACCGAGTGGGCGGTGAAGCGGTGCCACGGCTCCAGCCCGGCCACGTCGGCCATCAGGACGATGCGGCCCAGCCGGCCGTGCGCGCGCATGCCCGGCGCGGCGGCCTGGGCCAGGAAGAAGGGGGCCTTCAGGTTCACCGCGGTGACGAGGTCGAACTGCTCCTCGGTCGTGTCCTCGAAGGCCGCCGGCAGGAAGTTGGCGGCCGAGGCGACGAGCACGTCCAGCCCCCCGCCCAGGGCCTCCTCGGCGGACGCCACCAGGGAGCGGCACGCGTCGGCCGTGGACAGGTCGGCCTGCAGGACCACGGCGCGGACGCCGTGCCCGCGGCACCGCTCCGCGGTCCGCTCGGCGTCGTCCGGCGACGAGCGGTGGTGCACCACCACGTCGAACCCCATCTGGGCGACCTCGAGGGCCAGGCGGCGCCCCACGCGCACCGCGGCGCCCGTGACGAGGGCGCGCCCGCCGTCGGAGGCGGAGCTCACCCCGCGCCGAGCAGGGAGGCCATGCGGCGCGCCGCGCGGCCCCGGTGCGAGATCGCCGCCTTCTCCTCGCGCGTCAGCTCGGCCATCGAGCGGCCGTCGCCCTCCGGCAGGAACACCGGGTCGTAGCCGAAGCCCCCCGCGCCGCGCATCGCGGGCGCGATGACGCCGGGGCAGGTGCCGCACGCGACGAGCATCGAGCCCGCGGGGCCGAGGCCTACGAGAACGCAGACGAAGGCCGCGCCGCGGTCGGCGACCCCCTCCATCTCGTCGAGCAGGCGCCGGCAGTTGTCGGCGTAGGTCGCGTCGGGCCCGGCGTAGCGGGCGCTGAAGACGCCGGGGCGGCCGCCGAGCGCGTGGACGGCGAGGCCGGAGTCGTCGGCGAGCACGATCGCGTCGTCGCCCACCGCGTCCCGGAGCGCCGCCGCCTTGATCCAGGCGTTCTGCAGCAGCGTGACCCCGGTCTCCTCGGGGTCGAAGCCGTCCGGCGCCGCGTCCACCGTGAGCGGGGCCAGCAACGGCCGCAGCTCGGCCACCTTGTCCTTGTTGCCGGTGGCGAGGACGACCCTCACGCGACGGCCGCCATCTGCGCCGCGGTGAGCGCGCGGATGCCGCCCTCGGCCAGATCCAGCAGGGCGTTGAGCTCGGCGCGGCTGAACGTCGCCCCCTCCGCCGTCGCCTGCACCTCCACGAGCCGCCCGGACCCGGTCATCACGACGTTCATGTCCGACTCGGCGCGCGAGTCCTCGACGTAGGGCAGGTCGAGCACCGCCGTCCCGTCGACCATGCCGACGCTCACGGCGGCGAGGGAGTCGGTGAGCGGCATCGCCTCGAGCGAGCCCTTCGCGACGAGGCCGTCCAGCGCGAGCCGCAGCGCGACCCACGCGCCGCAGATCGACGCGCAGCGCGTGCCGCCGTCGGCCTGGAGGACGTCGCAGTCGAGCCAGACGGTCCGCTCCCCGAGCGCCCGCATGTCCACCACCGCGCGCAGCGAGCGTCCTATGAGCCGCTGGATCTCGGTCGTGCGGCCGTCGAGCTTGCCGCGCGAGATGTCGCGCGCCTTCCGGTCGCCGGTGGACGCGGGGAGCATCCCGTACTCGGCGGTCACCCAGCCGGAGCCCTTGCCGCGCATCCAGGCCGGGACG
>JBFWPT010000095.1:0-3593 GCA_050249835.1 Thermoleophilia bacterium | reverse complement strand
TAGGCCCTCAGCCGGGGGGAGGGGGCGCGGCGCCGCCGCCGGCGGGCGGATCCGGCTCGGGCTCCGGCGCCGGATCGGGCGCGGGGGCCTGCGTGGTGGTCCCGCCGCCGTTGTCCGGCTCCTCCTCGGGGGCCTCGGGCTCGTCACCGCCCGTCGTCGTGCCGCCGCGGTTCGGCCGGCGCGGCGCCTCCGGGCCGATCTCGACGTAGGCGTCCTGGGGGTCGTAGGTCCAGGTGTAGTTCTCGTCCTTGATGAGGTCGTCGTCCTTGTAGACCTTGCGCGTGTAGGTGACGGTGAAGCCCGCGCCGCCCATCTCCTGCTCCACCACCCGCTCGCCCGGCTCCAGCTCCGGGTTGACGGTCTCCTTGATCTCGGGCTCGACGATGTCCGTCTGCGGCCCCGTCTCGGTCTCCACGCGCCGGCCGAAGGCGGTCGAGAAGAACTTGATCGAGATGGCGTTGTCGGAGGCCGACGCGGAGATGAGGATCGCCGCCTCCCAGTCGTTGTCGAAGATGAGCTCGGGGCCGCCCATCGACACCGTCGCCTCGCGGCCCTGGGGGTACCGCGAGATCCAGAACGAGTGCGGCGTGTGCGCCACCAGGTCGAGCCCGGCGAAGAAGGCCGCGTTGAACATGGTGGTGGCGACCTGCGAGACGCCGCCGCCGACGGCGTCCTCCAGGCGGCCGCCCGCGATCTGGGGGGCCTCGACGAACCCGGCCTCCTCGGTGCGCGGGCCGAGCACGTCGTTGAGGGAGAAGCGCCCGCCGGCCGGGATGATGTAGCCGTCCAGGATCTCCGCAGCGCGCTGGATGTTGGTGACGCGCGGCTCGCAGCAGTTGTAGGGCGTCGAGAAGTCCGCGACGAGCTCGGTGATCCCGAGGTCCTTGATCTCGGCGGTCGTCCGCTCGGGCTCGCTCACCCGGAAGCGGGCGCGCACCGCCGGCGTGCCCGGGGCGGCGACGATCGAGGCGGCGATCGCCTCCATGTCGAGGCTCCGGCCGGTGCGCGAGGTGATGATGGAGACGTTGTTGCCGTTGACCCGGAAGCCGGCCTCGCGGGCCGGCTGCTCGCGCGTCTCGAACGCCGACTTGATGTCCTCGTAGAGGACGTCGGGGTCGAGCGAGACCTGGAGCGCCGGCGACCGCGGGGTGAACCGCAGCGCCGATCGCAGCACCTCGGTCTCGATGGGCACCCCGTTCTCGCCGAGCGTGATCTCGACCGGGGCCGCGATCACCTTCAGGGCGGTCTGCCGGGCCTTCTCGGCCTCGGCGTCGCTGACCGGCGGCTCCAGCGGCCCCGGAGTGAGCGCGATCGTCTCGGGCAGGTCCAGGATCTGCGCGCGCAGGTCGGCGGCGGCGACGCCGTGCCCGCCCTCGCCGGGGGTCAGGACGATGTCGGTCTCCGTGACCTCGAGGGAGGCCGGCACCGCGGGGTCGTTCATGTCACCGGTCACGCGGTTCACCAGGCGAGACACCTTGCGCGGGTTCAGGGTGAACCGCAGCGGCACCTCGCGCTCGGGCACGGCGCCGACGAGCCCGAGCAAGCGGCCACCGAACGACCGCGCCTCCAGGGCGTCCTCCACCGCGTTCTTGATCTGGGGCCGGGCGTCGAGGCTCTCTCGGGTGACGCGGATGCGGTAGTCCGGGTCGTCCGTCCGCGTGATCTCGAGCGGCTGCCCCATGAGCTCCTCCGCCCGCTCCTGGGCCACGCGGCGCACGCCGGCCGCGTCCAGGCCGCTCACGTCGGCGCCCGCGATGCTCACCGAGGCGGGGACGCCGTCGTCCGACGGGATCGCGAGGGCCACGCCGATGCCGAGCACCACGACCAGGACGGCCGCACCGACGATGAGCAGTCGTCTGCGCGGGCGACGGGCCATCCGGTCCAGGATTCTAGACGCGGAGGGGGACGATCCCAGTATCGGTGGCACCGTGGCGTGCCGGGGACGTAGCAGAAGGCCGCCTGGATCACCCCCGGGTGTTCCGTGTGGTGAACGCCACCATGTGATGCACCTCACGGGCGCGGGGCCGCCGGGCCACGCGAGCCTGTGCGCATGAGCGCGGTCAAGGAGGCGGTCGCGGGGCGGCTCGGGGACACCCGGCGGCGCACGCTGGAGCTGTTCGCGCCCCTGCCGCACGAGCACCTGGTGGCCCAGCCGTGCGGCATCCTCAGCCCGCCCCTCTGGGACCTCGGGCACATCGCGGCCTACGAGGAGCTGTGGATCGCGGGCCGGGTCGCCGGCCGTCCGTCGCTGCACCCGGACCTGCTGGCCGTCTACGACGCGGCCGAGACCCCCCGCGCCGAGCGCGGCGACGCGCCGATCCTGTCCGAGGACGACGCTCGCGCCTACCTGGGGGCGGTCCGCGACGTGTCACTCGCCGTGCTGGACGCGGCGGACCTCGACGCCGGCGACCCCCTGCTCGGCGACGGCTTCGTGTTCGACCTGGCCGCCCAGCACGAGGCGCAGCACGCCGAGACGGTCCTCCAGGCGTTCCAGATGCTCCCGGCCGGCGCCTACCGGCCGGCCGCCCCCTCACCGGCGCCCGAGGTGGCGGCCCCCGTCGCCGGGGACCCGTGGATCGAGGTCCCGGGCGGCTCCTTCGCCATGGGCGCGGCGGACGGCGGCTTCGCCTACGACTGCGAGCGGCCGCGGCACGAGCGCGGCGTCGCCCCCTTCCGGATCGCCCGGGACCCGGTGACGAACGCGGCCTGGCTCGCGTTCATGGCCGACGACGGCTACGGCCGGCCGGAGCTCTGGAGCGAGGAGGGGTGGCGTTGGCGGCTGGGGGAGCGCGCCGAGGCCCCGCTCTACTGGGAGCGCGACGGGGAGGGCGGCTGGCTCGCGCGCGCCTTCGACCGCCGGGACCCGGTCGATCCGGCGCTGCCGGTGTGCCACGTGAGCGCCCACGAGGCCGACGCCCACGCGCGCTGGGCCGGCGCCCGCCTGCCGACCGAGCCGGAGTGGGAGCGGGCCGCGGCGGGCGCGCCCTCCGGGCCCGGCCAGGCGACCCTCGGCGCCACCGCATTCGCCCCGGCGCCGGCGGGCGCGGCCGCCGCCGCGCCCTCGGGCTGCCGCGGGATGCTCGGCGACGTGTGGGAGTGGACGGCGAGCCCGTTCACGGGCTACCCGGGGTTCCGGGCGTTCCCGTACCGGGAGTACGCCGAGGTGTTCTTCGGCCCCTCGTACCGGGTGCTCCGCGGCGGGTCCTGGGCCACCCAGCCCGTCGCGGCCCGTCCCACCTTCCGCAACTGGGACCTGCCCCAGCGTCGCCAGATCTTCGCCGGCCTGCGGCTCGCGGCGGACGCCGCGTGACCACCGCCCTCGCCCCGCGGCCGTACCGCCTCGACGTCCACCCGGCCGGCGACGGCGACGGGGGCCTGGCGGAGGACGTGCGCCGGGGCCTCGCCGCCCCGCCCCTCATCCTCCCGCCGAAGCACTTCTACGACGAGCGCGGATCGGACCTCTTCGAGCGCATCACCCGCCTGCCCGAGTACTACCAGTCGCGCACCGAGCTGGGCATCCTGCGCCGTGCCGTGCCGGGCATCGTGCGCCGCCACGACGTGGGCGAGGTGGTGGAGATCGGCTCGGGCGCCTC
>JBFWPT010000094.1:0-3682 GCA_050249835.1 Thermoleophilia bacterium | reverse complement strand
GGCGGGCGCGGCGCGGGTGTGGCATCCGGCCCTGACGATCACCCCGCGGGGGGCGGATCCGTGGGGACCGTCGGCCGCGGCGGGGACCGGTGGGGAGGCCCTCGCCGCCTTCACGAACAACATCGGCGGCCGCAGCCGGGTGGAGGCGCGGACGCGGGACGACGCGCGATCGGCGTGGGTGCCGGTCGTCCTGTCGGGCACCTTCCCCCGCGCCCCGAGCCCGCCGGCGGCGGCGATCGACACGGCGGGGCGGGCCGTCGTGGTCTGGCACGTCCGGGGCGGCACGGTGCGGGCCGCGGTGCGCGACCGGCCGGGCGGCGGCTGGCGCGTCGTGCCGGTGGCGGACGGGCGGCCGACCGACCAGAGCCTCGACTTCCGCGGCGCCGTGGCCGCCATGGACGGGCGCGACAGCTCCGCCACGGTCATCTGGGCCGAGCGGGCGGGTGGCGCCTGGACCGTGCGGTCGGCCCGCCGGCCCGGGCCGGGGGCGGCCTGGACGGAGACACCGGGCCTCGCCCTCGACGCCGGGGCCTCGGAGCCGTCGATCAACGTCACGCCGGACGGCACGGCCGTCGCCGCCTGGAGCATCGTGGAGGGGGACGCGCCGTTCGCGACCGGCGCCGTGAAGGCCTCGGTGCGCCGCGCCGACGGGGTCTGGACGGGGGTGCAGACGCTCGCGGCGGCCGGCGCCCGCGCGCCCTCGGCGGCGGCCGGGTACGACGGCCGCGCCGCCGTCGCCTGGGAGGACCGCACCGTCCCGGGCACGACCACCGTGACGGTGGCCGAGGCGGCCCTCGGATCGGTCTGGGGCCCCGCGGCCCCCGTCGCGGCCGGCGAGGCGCCCCGCATCGCGGAGAACGCCAACGGCGACCTCGCGCTCACCTGGGCGAGCCCAGGTACACCCCAGGCGACCCCGATCCTCGTGTCCCTGCGCCCCGCCGCCCAGCCCTGGGGCGCGCCGGCGGTCCTCACCGACGGCGAGGGGCTCACCTGGGTCGAGGCCTCGCTCGCGCGGGTCGCCGTCGGCGGGACCGGCCGGGCGTTCGTCGCCTGGCTCGACGCGGAGGGCCCCGGCTCGGCCACCGCGTACCTCGCGGCCGCCCGCCCCGGCGAGACCTGGGCGCGCGGGAGCGTCCCCGTCGGCGGCGACGAGTACGCCATCTCCCTCTCCGCGTCGTCCGGCGGCAACGGCCTCGCGGTGCTGCCCGCCGAGAGCGGCGACGGCCGCGCCGTGAAGGCCTCCGACTACGACGGCTACCTGCGCCCCGTGGTGACGGCGGGCCTCGCCGGCAAGCGCCGGGCCGACGGCACGGTCGGCTGGACCGCCGTGATCCGCAACCGCGGCCGCGTGACCGCCCAGGGCGTCACGCTGCGCCTGGCCGTCTGCTGCGGCGCGCGCCTCGTGTCGGCGTCGCCGCCCGGGGTGCGGGCCGGGCTCCAGGTCGACTGGAAGGTCGCGAACCTGCGGCCGGGGCGCACCGCCACCGTCCGCCTCACCGTCCGGCACCCGGCGGGCTCCACCGGGCGGCTCGCCGGATCGGTGCGGGCCACCGCCGCGCCGCCGGTCTTCGTGGCGGCGACGGCGCGGCGGTAGCCGCGAGGCGGTGCTCCCCCCTCAGTCGCCCTTCACGAGCACCGCGGACATGACCCCCTGTCCGCCCTCGCTCACGCTGACCACCTTCCAGCCGTCCTCGGAGCGCTTGTTGAGCGCCTCGGCGAGGGTGTCGGAGGAACCGGTCTCGACGGCGTACTCGGGCGACGGGACGTCCGGGTCCTCGGCCGACCGGTTCTTGAAGTGCGTGTAAGGACGCACGACGAGGAAGAACACGACCGCGGCGATGATCAGGAACGCAATCAGCGCGTTGATGAAGAGGCCGTACTGGAAGCGGCTCCCGTTGATCGTGAAGTCGAGCTCCGAGAAGTCGGGTTGACCGCCGATCGCCGCGATGAGCGGCGTGATGACGTTGGCGACGAAGGCCGCGATCACGGCTCCGAACGCCGTCGCGATGACGACCGCGACGGCGAGGGAGACCACGTCGCCCTTCAGCACGAATTCCTTGAAGTCCTTGATGGCGCTCCTCACCGGCTCCTCCTCATAATTTCCGTGGGCACGACGGTATGGCGGTCCGGTGCGGGAGACCCTACCCGGGAGCGCCGGGGCGGGGAGCCCCATCCCGCGGGAGCGGGACGACCATGGGGGTACCCGTTACGGGGTCCGGGATCACCCGGCTCCCGACGCCGAGCACCGCCTGGACCATCGCCGCGTCCACCACCTCGGCCGGCGGGCCGGCGGCGTGGACCACCCCGTCGCGGAGGGCGACCAGGTGGTCGGCGTAGCGGCAGGCCTGGTTCAGGTCGTGCAGCACCATCACCACCGTGCGGCCGCGCTCGCGGTTGAGGGAGGTGAGGAGGTCGAGCACCTCGAGCTGGTGGGCGAGGTCGAGGTAGGTCGTCGGCTCGTCGAGCAGCAGGATCGGCGTGTCCTGGGCGAGGGCCATCGCGATCCAGACGCGCTGCCGCTGGCCGCCCGAGAGCTGGTCCACCGGACGCTCGCGCAGGACGGAGGTGTCCGTCACCCCCAGGGCCCAGTCGACCGCCGCGCGGTCCTCCTTCGAGGCCCGGCGGCCGACGCGCTGGTGCGGGAAGCGGCCCCGGCCCACCAGGTCCTCCACCGTCAGGGCCTCCGGCGCGGTCGGCGACTGCGGCAGGAAGCCCAGCCGGCGCGCCACCTCCCGCGTCGGCAGCGACGCGATGGCCTGCCCGTCGAGCATCACGGCGCCCGCGCTCGGCTTCAGCAGCCGCGCCATCGTCCGCAGGAGGGTCGACTTGCCGCTCGCGTTGGCGCCCACGATGGCCGTCACGACGCCGTCGGGCACCGGGCAGTCGAGCCCGTGCAGCACCTCGCGGGAGCCGTACCCGACGCTCAGGCCGCGCGCCTCGAGGTCCGTCACGCGATGCCCCGGCTGCGCCACATGAGGTAAGCCAGGTAGGGGGCCCCGATCAGGGACACCACCAGGCCGGAGGGGATCTCGTTCGGCGGGATGACGCTGCGGCCGAGGGTGTCGGCGGCCGACAGCAGGATCGCCCCCATCGCCATCGCCACCGGCAGCAGGCGCCGGTGGTTGCCGCCGGCCACCAGGCGCGCGGCGTGCGGGGCGAGGAGCCCGACGAACGCGATCGCCCCCACCACGGCCACCGCGGCGGCGCCGAGCGCGGCCCCCACCGCCAGCAGCGCGCCGCGGGTCACGCCCACGCGCATCCCGAGCGTCGCGCCGAGGTCGTCGTCCAGCATCAGCACGTCCAATCGGCGCACCGACAGCAGGGCGATCGGCACGAGCACGGCGGCGGGGACGAGCATCATCCGCACGTCGCTCCACTCGGTCGCGTAGGTGGATCCGGCGAGCCAGGTGATCGCGGCCGCGGCGGCGGGCTGGGCGTGGAAGACCATGAGGGTGGTGATGGCCGCACAGCATGCCGTGACGGCCAGGCCGATGAGGGCCAGCCGCTGTGGCGACGAGCGCTTGACGCCGGCGATGAGCAGCACCAGGGCGAGGGCGATCATCGCGCCGGCGAAGGCGGCGAACGGCACCGCCCCGGCGGGCGCGTCGGGCACGAGGAACAGGACGATGAAGGCCGCGACGCCGGCGCCGCCGGTCACCCCGACGAGCTCCGGCCCGGCGAA
>JBFWPT010000093.1:0-4739 GCA_050249835.1 Thermoleophilia bacterium | reverse complement strand
GATGCCCCCAACGGGATTCGAACCCGTGCCGCCGCCTTGAAAGGGCGGTGTCCTGGGCCGCTAGACGATGGGGGCCGGCCGGACAGAAAGAGGGCCCGGGACGGCTGGTGCTCCGTCCCGGGCCCCGGTGGCAGACGAGGTTTGCGTGAGGGGCGTGTCGCCGAGCCCCCTCGCTGCAGCTGCGCTCGGGGGGACGCCCCTAGCTACTGCCACCTCCACAGTCACTATGCAATTCGGACCACCTCCTTTCCGTGGTGAAACGAGGATAGCCGCATCGCCGGTCGACGACCACATGACCCCGAGAGGCGGGCGGCGGGGCGCGGTGCGGGGGACTCCTGCCACGATCGCGGGAGGACCCGGAGAGGAGGCTCAGGATGCCCAAGGCCGTGTGGAACGGCGCCGTGATCGCCGAGAGCGACGACACCGTGGTGGTCGAGGGGAACCACTACTTCCCCCGCGAGCACGTCGACGCGTCGGTGCTCGCCGACAGCGACCACACCACGGTCTGCCCGTGGAAGGGGACCGCGAGCTACCACGACGTGATCGTGGACGGCGCGGTCAACACGGGGGCGGCCTGGTACTACCCGCGGCCCCACGACGCCGCCGCCCACGTGAAGGACCGCATCGCCTTCTGGCGGGGGGTCGTCGTCGAGCCGTAGGGCGCCCCGGCGCGGCAGGTGACGGGCCGGGGCCCGGCCTTGCCCCGGTTCACGCTGCTGGCGTTCGTGCCGACAGTGTCCGGGGCGGCGATCGCGCTCCTCGGTGCCGGCGATCTCGAGCGGGAGAAGACCGTGCTCGCCGCCATCGGCCTCCTCGTCACGTTCGGGATCCTCCTGTACGACCAGCGCAACACCCAGTTCCACAACGGGGCGATAAGCCGGGCGAAGCACCTGGAGCGCCTCCTCGGGGGATGGACGGTGGTGCTCTGCGACGCCGCGGGAGCCCCGTGGGCGGAATCGGTGGCCGCGGGTGCCGCGGTCGGAGCGCTCACCTTCCTCCAGTTGCCCTGGCGCGACGCCTCCCGGCGCCGCTCATGACCGAACGGCGGCGCGGCCTCTCGACCTCCGGATAGGCGCGGGCCAACCCGGACGGCCGTGGTGGCCCGCGGTACCCCGCCCCTACCGTCGGGTGGATGCCGAAGAACGACCTGGGAGAAGCCGTGCCGTCCACGCCTCGCATCGGGGTGCGCCGTCGCGCGCTGCTCCTCCTGGCGGGCATCGCCTCGCTGGCGATCATCCTGCTGGCCGGCCCGGCGCTCGCCGCGCCGCCCAACGTCGTGCTCGGCTTCGCGACCCCGGTGATCGGGACGATCGCCGACGCGGACGGCCAGGGCACCGGGTTCACCGGGGTCCTGCCGAACACGGCCGGCAACCAGTACGTCCCGGCCAACATCGACCGCACCGGCAGCGAGCTGCGGATCACCACGACCGCGGGCGACATCAACGCCAACACGCAGCAGAACGCGCTCTTCTCGACCTTCGACGGCACCGCCTCCTACTCGGTGGGCGCCACCCTGGTCGGCCCGCTCGGCCTGAGCGCCGGGTCCCAGAGCGCGGGCATCTTCGTCGGCCCCGACCAGCAGAACAACGTGAAGCTGGTGGCCGGGCGCAGCTCGGCGGGCGTCTACCGCATCCAGCTGCAGCGCGAGGTGAACGGCACCGCCACGCCGACCAACGTCACGCTGCCGGCGGTCCAGACGGCGACCCGGATCGACCTGACCCTCGAGGTCAACCCGGCGACGGACGCGGTCACCGGCCGCTACTCGGTCAACGGCGGCCCCGCCTCGGCCGTGTCCACCACCCTGCCGGGCATCGGCACCGCGGCGGACAAGGCCGGCGTCATCACCACCAACGCCGGCACCACGACGCCGATCACCGCCCGCTACGACTCCTTCGTGATCGAGCCGGGCTCGTCGGCCCTGTTCCAGGCGCGCCGGATCATCATCGACCAGAGCAACGCCCCGTCGAGCTGGCACCTGCCGACCTCGCTCACCAAGGGCCCGGACGGGCGCCTGTGGGTGGCCGGCATGAACGGCCGCATCTACATCTTCAACATCGACGAGGACTACGACACCACCCAGCAGCGGGTGGAGCTCAACCTCTGGAACCGGCCGAACTTCGCCTTCGACGGGGTCACCCCGGCGGCGCCCGAGGTGCGTGGCCGCATGCTGACGGGGATGGTCTTCGGCCCCGAGTCGACGCCGGACCGGCAGGTCCTCTACGTCACCCACTCGGACCCGCAGATCTACATCAAGAACGTCCAGCCCGGCGAGAGCCCGATCGACCCGGCCTCCGGGATGATCACGCGCTTCGTCTTCGACGGCGACGCCAACCTGCTCCAGGTCCACGACATGGTCACGGGCCTGCCGCGCTCGTCCGAGAACCACGGCCTCACCGGCCTCGTGTTCGGCCCGGACGGCTGGCTCTACGTCGGCGTCGGCTCCAACACGAACTTCGGCGAGCAGAGCCTCTTCTTCGGCTACTACCCCGAGGTCCCGCTGTCGGCGGCGATCGTGCGGGTGAACCCGACGGCGCTCGGCGCCGGCACGGTCACGGCCGCGGACGACGACACCATCGACGCCGAGGTCGGCTCCCGCTTCTCCTGGGTCGACCCGTGCAACGTGGCCGCGGGCGAGACCGTGGGCAACGGCTGCAGCGACGACTTCACCCTCATGGGCTCCGCCGCGAACAACGGCACGGTCCCGGGTGAGTTCGAGATCTACGCGACCGGCTTCCGCAACCCGTACGACCTGATCTGGCACTCGAACGGGAAGCTCTACGTCAACGACAACGAGGGCAACTCGGGCTTCGGCCTCGCCTCCGTGGGCCCCGGCGTCGGCGGCACCTGCACGGGCACGCCGTACGACCCGGCCGACGCGGGCGACCCGCCGGACGAGCTCTACCTGGTGCAGTCCGGCCAGTACCACGGCTTCCCGAACCCGACCCGCAACCAGTGCGGCTGGGGCACGGGCGTGCAGCCGATCGCCACGTACCACGTCCACTCGTCCACCAACGGCATCGCCGAGTACACCGCGGACACGTTCGACGGGCTCCTCCAGGGGCAGCTCCTGTCGGTCAACTACGCGATCGGCGACTCGATGGACCGCATCCGCCTGTCGGCCGACGGCAACAGCGTCGCCGAGAAGCAGACCCTGGTGACCGGCTTCACGGACCCGCTCGACGTGATCGTGGACGAGGCGGGCAGCCTCATCGTGGCCGAGCACGGGGGCTTCCCGGGCAAGATCAGCGTCATCGAGCCCGTCCCCGGCGCCTCGGCGAGCTGCTCGCCGCTCGGCCCGGCCCTCGACACCGACGGCGACGGCTACACGGACCGCGACGAGATCGACAACGGCACCTCGCGGTGCAACCCGGCCTCCTCGCCGCCCGACTTCGACGGCGACGGCGCGTCGGACATGAACGACGCCGACGACGACAACGACGGCACGCCGGACGCCTCCGACTCCCTCCAGTTCGACGCCTCGAACGGCGGGAACACGACGCTTCCGTTCTCCCTGCTCTTCAACAACTCCAACGTCGGCGGCTTCTTCGGCACCGGCTTCCACGGCGTCCAGCCCTCCTCGAACGGCGGCGGCCCCGTGGTCGGCCTGGTCGGCGCGGGCGGCGCGGGCGGCTACATGCAGGTCGTCGCCCAGCCGGGGACGATGCAGGGCGCCGCGAACTCGGCCGTGAACGCGATGCAGGAGGGCTTCGACGCCACCGATCCGTTCACCGCGAGCCTGTTCATCGGCGAGCCGTTCCAGGACGGCAACCCGCAGGCCGGCGAGGCCGGCGGCGTGTTCTTCGGCCCGGGCGAGGACAACTACGTCCACCTCGCCGTGCACGCGAACAACGGCAGCCCGATCATCGAGCTCGGCACCGAGGTGAACGGCACGTTCACCCGTAACGCCGCCAGCCCGGCGCTCCCGCTGCCGCAGTCGTTCGTGAAGGTCTACCTCGACGGCGACCCGGCGACCGACACGGTGCGGGCGCGCTACCAGCTCGGCAACAACCCGATCCAGACGATCGGCACCGTCGCGGTGCCCGGTTCCTGGTTCGGCACGCCGGGCCTGGCGGGCGTCTACACGACGCGCGCCGGCAGCCCGAACGCCCAGCGGACGTTCATCCTCGACGACTTCGTCATCGAGCCCTGGACGCCCGGCGGGGGTGGCGACACGACGCCGCCGTCGCTGACCGGCCGCACCCCGGCGGTCAACGCGACCGGTGTGGCGGTGGGCAGCAACGTGACGGCCACCTTCGATGAGGCCCTCGCGCCGGCGTCGGTGACCACGTCGAGCGTGACGCTCACCCCGACGGCGGGTGGCGCGGCCATCCCGGCGGCGGTGTCCCTCGGCTCGGGCAACTCGGTCGTCACCCTGAACCCGAACGCCGATCTGGCGGCCGGGACCCAGTACACGGCGACCCTCTCCACGGCGGTGGAGGATGTGGCCGGCAACAACCTGGCGTCGGCGATCTCCTGGTCGTTCACGACGGCGTCGGCTGGTGGCGGGTCGGGTGCGTTCCTGCCGTCGGGTGGTGTGGTGGTGATGGAGGCGGAGTCTGCGCCGGTGGTGGTTGCGGCGGGTGGGAAGTCGTGGTCGGTGGTGTCCTCGCCTGCGGGGTTTGTGGGGTCGGGGTTGATGGAGTCGGGTCCGGACACGGGTGGGTTTGCGAATGGGACCGGTGGGGCGGAGGTGCGGTTCCCGGTGGTGTTCCCGGGTGCGGGGACGTGGCATGTGTGGG
>JBFWPT010000092.1:0-4816 GCA_050249835.1 Thermoleophilia bacterium | reverse complement strand
GGGGCGGACTTCCTGCTGCCGTTCCTGCTCGGCGGCACCACCCGCCGCAGCGTCGCGGTGGTGATGGAGCCCCTCGACCCCGCCCGTGCCCTGCGGGCGGCGGAGAACGCCCGCACCAACGAGATCTCAGACGATGAGCTGCGCGCCCGGATGGGGTTCCTCGCCACCGCCCGCCGCCGCCGCCAACAGCAGGCACTCGTCGACCGCGAACACGAACTCGCCGAGGGTCATTCGGGTGTGCGCTTCTCCGGCTACGTCACCGTCTCCGCCGACGACGCCCAGGAGCTTGCGGCGGCGATGGCCGAGCTCGAGCAGTCCGCCCAGATGGCGCGCCTCGAGCTACGGCCCCTCTACGGCGAACAAGCCGTCGGGTTCACCTACACCCTCCCCCTCTGCCGGGGGCTGCGGTGAGGGCCCGGCCCCGCCATGCGGTCCACCAGCTGACGAGCGCCCACCTCCAGGCCGCCTACCCCTTCATGGGGGAAGGGGGCCTCGGGGGACAGGGGGTCTACATCGGCCGTGACGTCTACTCGGGGGCGAGTTTCTGCTTCGACCCCTGGGTCCTCTACGAACAAGGAGCCCTCACCGGCCCGTCGGCCCTTGTCGCCGGGCAAGTTGGCCGCGGCAAGTCGGCCCTCATCAAGACCTACCTCGCCCGCCAGGCCCTCTTCGGCCGCCGCGCCGTCGTCATCGACCCCAAAGGCGAATACGGCCCCCTCGCCGAATGGTTCGGCAGCCGACCGATCCGACTGGTGCCCGGCGGGGACGTCCGCCTGAATCCCCTTGATGCCGCCGGCGGACGCGAGGAACGCGTCGCCCTCCTCGGGGCCCTGGTCGCCGGGTCGCTGCGGAGAGCCCTGGAGCCCCAGGAGCACACCGCCCTCGACCTTGCCTACCGCGCCGCCGCTGAGGCCACCGCGCCGACGTTGCCGGCCGTCCAGCACCACCTCCTCCACCCGCGCAGCGAGGCAGCCGCCTCGATCGCGGTCGCCGCCGGGGACCTCGCCCGCTACGGCCGGGGCTGCGCCCTCGAGCTCCGCCGCCTCTGCGAAGGGGACCTCCATGGCATGTTCGACGGCCCGACCAGCGAGGGCGTCGAGCTCGACGCGCCGATCGTGGCGTTGGACCTGTCGGCCCTGCATGGATCGCCGGCGCTCGGGGTGCTGATGGTCTGCGTCAGCGCCTGGCTGTCGGGGCGCCTCGCCCGCGACGACGGGATCAAGCGCCTCGTGGTGCTCGACGAAGGCTGGGCGGTGCTCGCCGACCCGGCGGCCGCGACCTTCCTCCAGCGCTCCTGGAAGCTCGCCCGCTCCTATGGGGTCGCCAACATGCTCGTCATCCACCGCCTGTCGGATCTGGCGGCCGCGGGTGAGGCGGGGTCGCGGGAGGCGACGATCGCCGCCGGCCTCCTCTCGGATTCGGAGACGCGGGTCATCCTCGCCCAAAGCCCAGCCGACCTCGCCGCCACCCGCGAGCTGATCGGTCTCACCGGAACCGAGGTCGACCACGTCGCGAGCATGCCCCGCGGGGTGGCCCTCTGGAAGGTCGGTGAGCGCTCCTTCGTCGTCGAGCACCGACTCTCACGGGCCGAGCGCGCCCTCGTCGACACCGACGCCCGCATGCGCAGCTCAGCGGCAAGCCCCTGACCACGAACCGAAGGAGGCACAGGATGGAGAGGGAGATGCAGATGAGCGACGGCGGGTTCGGTACCACGGCACCGGATCCGGAGATCCCGCAGGCGCTCCTGCCGCGGGCGGCCGACTCGGAGCTCGCCCGGCGGGCGACCGCCCTCGCCGACCGCGTCGCCGGCTACGGGGCGTCGGCACGCCTTGACGGACGCTTTCGCCTCGCCGTCGGCGACCTTGGGCATGCGGTCGTCGGCCTCGAGGGCATGCGCGCCTGTGGTTTGGCGCCTGCGATCGCCGACCAGGCGCTGCCGCGACTCGCCGACGTGCTCGACGCCGTCGAACGCGCCCTCGAGGAGGCGGCACCCGCGCTGCAGGCCGAACTCCGCGACGCCCAGGCTGCTCGCCAGCCGGTGCGCCGGCCCCGTAGGTCGCGGGCCGCGGCCGCCAAGTAGGCGCCGGTGTCGCCGCGGCCGGGGCAGGTCGGCGCTCCCGAGGATCCTTGGGTGACCGCCGGCCTCGTGATCCTCACCGGGGTCCTCGGCGTCGCGGTCCTCGCCTGGGGGATCGGGCAACTGGCGGCACTCGCCCTCGGCGGCGGGGCGCTGTCCACGGGGGTCGGGCAGATGCCGGGAGTCCTCGCGCGGCTGCCCGGAGCCTGGACGGACCCGGCGGCCGCCTGGCCGGCGCCCGACCGCGGCCGCCTGCCAGGGCCAATCGGCTTCTACGCGGTCGCCGGTGTAGTGCTCGGAGCCATGGTCTCGGTCGGGCTCGCAGCCGCGACACTGACCCGGCGACGGCTCGGGGCGCAGGCGCCGCAGGCCGCGGGCGCCCACTGGGCGCAGACGGGGGACCTACGGGCACTCGTCGTGCGGGAGCCCGAGCCGGGGCGGCTGGCGCTTGGACGGCTCGGGCGGCGCCTCGTGGCGACCGAACCGCGGGCCAGCACGATCGTCGTCGGACCCAGCCAGTCGGGGAAGACGGCGGGCCTCGCGATCCCGGCGATCCTCGAGGCCGCCGGGCCAGTGGTCGCCGTGTCGGTGAAGCGCGACCTCCTCGACCACACCCTCACCGCCCGTAGCGCGGTGGGTGAGGTCCGGATCTACGACCCCACCGGCGCCGCCCAGCTTGATGACGCCCGCGTGGTGGGCTGGGACCCGGTGCGCTCATGCGAGACGTGGGCCGACGCGCGGCGGATGGCCCACAACCTCACCAGCGCCCAGGGTGCGGCGGGTGGCCGCGACGCCGAGTTCTGGCTCCAGATGGCCCAGAAGCTCCTCGCACCTCTGCTGCTGGGTGCCGCCGGCAAGATCGACGGGTCGATGCGCGACGTCGTCGCCTGGGTCGACTCCGGTGAGCAGACCGCCGTCGCAGAGCTACTTCTCGACCTCGGCGAACCCGACGCCCACGCCGCCTTCCAAGCAACCTGCCGACGCGAAGAACGCACCCTCTCCTCGGTATACGCCACCGCCGAGGCCGTGCTCGCCCCGTTCGCGGACCCGGCGGTGCTCGCCAGCACCGACACCCACGGCATCGACCCGGGCGAGATCCTCAACGGGCGAAGCACGCTCTATGTGATCGCACCCGCCAAGGACCAGGAGCGCCTCGCCCCCCTGTTCGCCGGCTTGGTCGAGCACGTCGTCGACGCCGCCTACGCTCGCGCCGCCTCCGGGCACCCGTGCGATCCATCGCTTCTGCTGGTCCTCGACGAGGCCGCCAACACCGCCCCGATCCGCAACCTCCCCCAGATCGCCGCCACCGCCGCCGGACAGGGGATCCAGGTGGTCAGCGTCTTCCAGGACCTCGCCCAAGCCCGCTCCCGCTACGGCGAGGCCGCCGACACCATCCTCGCCAACCACCGCGCCAAACTGTTCCTCTCAGGCATCTCCGATGGACGGACCCTCGACTACCTCAGCCGGGCCCTCGGTGACGCGGAGGTCGGCTACGAGAGCCGCACGCTCGGCGAGCGCGGCTCTGCCAGCCGCACCCGCGGCACACGCACCCGGCGCCTCGCGCCCGCCGACGCCGTGCGTGGCGTCCCCCCGGGTGAGGCGATCCTCGTCTACGGCCACCTACCGCCAGCGCGCCTGTTGCTACGGCCCTGGTACCGCGAGCGTAGGCTGCGCCGACGAGCTGCCGGCAAGGAGGAGGCCGCGTGACGCCCGGGGGCCGGCGGGGCCGGCCGAGCGCCGAAGCCGCCGCCCAGCTGGTCGAGGCCCGCCGCGAACAGGCCCGCGCCCAACTCGAAGCGGCATGCGAAGAACTACGCAGCTCCGAGGGGTGGCAGCGCTTCGCCAAAGGCCGGGCGCTGCTGCGCGGCTACTCGCTCAACAACACCCTCCTGATCCTCGCCCAGCGGCCCGACGCGACCACCGTGGCGAGCTTCCGCCACTGGACCGAGCTCGGCCGCCAAGTGCGCCGCGGCGAGCGGGCCCTGCGGATCTGGGCGCCTTCGGTCCGGCGCGAGCGTGACGAGGCGACCGGCGAGGAGACGGCCGCGGTGCGGGCCTTCGTGCTGGTGCCGGTGTTCGACATCGCCCAGACCGACGGGCCGCCGCTCCCCGAGCCGCCGCCGGTGAGGCCGCTCACAGGTGACTCCCACGCCCACCTCCTGCCCGGGCTCGAGCGACAGGCGGAAGAGGCCGGATACGTCGTCGAACGCCACGACGCTATGCCCGGCGGCGCCGAGGGATTCGTCGACCACCGGCGCAGGGTGATCGCGCTGTCGGCGTCGCTCGCGCCCAACGGCCAGGTCGCCGTGCTCGTCCACGAGCTCGCCCACGTCCACGGTGCCCGCTACGCCGAGTACGGCCGGGCCGGCGCCGAGGTCGTCGCCGAGACAGCGGCGTTCGTCGCGCTGTCGGCGGCCCGGCTCGATACCAGCGGCCAGGCGATCCCCTACGTGTCCGGATGGGCCGAGGCCGCACCGAAGGAGATCTCCGGCTACGCCGAAGCCGTCCACCGCATCTCTCGTGTCCTGGAGTGCGGGTTGGAACTCGACGAGCCGGGCCGTCGGCAGAGCATCACCCTGGGACGCGGCGTCGACCAGTCAGCGCGGCGAAGCGCGTCCGGGCGGGCTCGCCACCCGGATCGCGCGATGTGAAGCGCGCCGGAGGCGTCGCCAGGTGGCACCCATCGTCCTCCGTTCCAGGCACCGCGCACGAGTTGCTCTGATCGGAGGGGGGCGGGCA
>JBFWPT010000091.1:0-4944 GCA_050249835.1 Thermoleophilia bacterium | reverse complement strand
CGGGCGGTCTACGTGGACGGCGACGACGACGTCGCCCTGATGCGGGTGGAGGGCCTCGGGCTGCCGGCCCTGCCGCTGGGCAGCGCGCCGGACACGGGGCAGACGGTCGTGCTGCTCGGCTTCCCCGGCGGGCGCGGCCTCACGGCCCTCGCGGTCACCGCCGCCGCCCCGCGCACCGTGCTCGCCCCGGACGCCTACGGCGACGGCCGGCAGCCGCGGAGCGTGGTGGTGACCAGCAAGAGCCTCGGCCCGGGCTCCAGCGGCGGCCCGGTGGTCGACCGCCAGGGCCGGGTGCGGGCGATGATCTTCGGCGGGAGCCCCGACGGCACCTCCGGGGCGGCGGTCCCGCCGGGGCAGATCCGCGAGGCGCTGTCGGCCCCCCTGAACCCGGTCTCGACCGGTCCCTGCGCGTAGCGCTACCCTGCGCGCATGATCGAGTTCGTGGTGGTCATGGCCCTGGTGGGCGTGGCGGCCGTCCTGGTGGACCGCTCGCGGCGCCAGGCGCTCCGGCGGGCCCGGCTGCGCGCCGAGGGCGTGCTGGACGAACTCGCGGCGTCGGCGTGCTCGGCACTGGCCGACGGCCATTCGCGCCGCTCCGCGAAGGCACTCGACCGGTACGAGCGCGTGGGCGCCGAGGTCGCGGCGGCCACCACGCGGCGCGAGCTGGACCGGGTCGTGAACCGGCACCGGCGCCGCCAGTGGGCCTACGGTGTGGCGACCCGCGGGCTGGTGCGCGTGCGCGACACGATCGCCGAGGCGGTCCCCGCCCGGCGGTGACACCGGGGGGCTCGGCCCGCGGGGCGCGCCCTGCAACACTGGACCGTCGTGCGCCTGCCCCGCCCCCAGCGTCCCGACACGCTCGTCGCCGTCCTCGCGGGGGTCGCCGTGCTGCTCATCGCGGGCGGCCTGGTGGCGTGGCGCGTGGCGACGGCTCCGGACGACCGGGTGCCCGCCGGGGTGACGATCGCGGGGGTCCGCGTGGGGGGCCTGACCGCCGACGAGGCCGAGCGCGCGGTGCTCGCGGGGGCGCCGGAGCCGCCCGGCGAGATCGAGATCGCCCTCGACGGGGAGCCCGGTTTCCCGATGACGGTGGCCGTGGCCGACCTCGGCCCGGTGCCGCGCGCGCGGCTGGCCGTGCAGCAGGCGATGGAGCGGCCGTCGGTGTGGGGGCGCATCCGCGCCGAGGTGGGCTTTCCGGAGGAGCGGGAGGTGGACCTGCGGTACCGGGTCACCTCCGCGCGGTCCCGTGAGCTGGTGGACCAGGTGAGCGGCCAGATCGACCAGGCTCCCCGGCCCGCGCGCATCGGGGTGGGAGACGGGAAGGTGGTGGTGACGCCGTCCCGGGTGGGCCGCGCCGTGGACCAGGCCACGCTGGAGCGCCGCCTCGGAACCCTGGCCGCGCGCGTCGAGGTGCCGGTCGAGGAGGTGCAGCCCGAGGTGACCGACGCGACCGCGGAGGCGGCGCGGGTGGAGGCCCTCACCATGACGAGGACCAAGGTGCGCGTGCGTGGCGCCGGCCGCACCGCCGAGGTGCCGCGCCCGGCGCTCGTGGGGGCCCTGCGCTTCCCCGTGGAGGCCGGCACGATCGCCGTGGAGCTGGACCCCGGCGAGATCGCGGCGGCGGTCGCCCCCGCGTTCGACGGCATCATCCGACCGGCCCGGGACGCGGGCTTCGCGGTGTCGGGGAGCCGCGTGAGCGTCGTGCCCTCCCAGGACGGCCGCGAGCTGGACGCCGCCACCACGGCGCGCCGCATCGAGGACCGGCAGGGCACGAAGCCCGTGCGCGTCGCGATCCAGGGGACCACCCCCTCCCGCTCGACGGCCGACGCCCGCCGCCTGCGCATCCGCGAGCTCGTCTCCGAGTTCAGCACCCCCTACGCCTGCTGCCAGCCGCGGGTCACCAACATCAAGCGGGCCGCCGAGATCATGGACGGCACGGTCATCCCGCCCGGCGGCACCTTCTCCCTCAACGAGGTGCTGGGGGAGCGCACCGAGGCCCGCGGGTTCGTCCCCGCGCCGCAGATCAACGCCGGCGAGCTGGAGGACGCGGTCGGCGGCGGGGTGAGCCAGGTGTCCACGACCACCTTCAACGCGGCCTTCTTCGCGGGCATGAACATCGTCACGCACGCCCCGCACGAGTTCTGGATCACCCGCTACCCGGCCGGGCGCGAGGCGACCGTGTCGTGGGGCGGGCCGGAGATGATCTGGGAGAACGACTGGGATGCCGGGGCGCTGGTGAAGGCCGAGGCCACCGACAGCGGCATCACCGTGCGCATCTACTCGTCCAAGCTCGGGCGCCGGGTGACGACCGAGACGATCGGCGACCCGGTGGAGGGCACCGCGTTCCGCGTGGAGTACACGCGCAAGGTGTGGGCGGGCCAGACCCTGAAGCGCGACGAGCGGTACACCTGGAGCTACAAGGCGCCGCCCGCCGACGAGTAGTGCTGCCTGGCGCCCGGCAGGGGTAGCCTCACCCCGTGGACGATTGGCTCTCCGACGCCTTCCCGGTCGTCCGCGCGTTCGACGAGGAGGTCATCCGCGCGGGCTTCCGGCCGGCGCAGATGGTGCTCCTGGCCTTCCTGGTCACGTTCGGGTGCGTGCGGGCGTACACCCACATGACCCGGCGGGGCGTCGGCCCGGGCAACCTGTCCCTGGGCACGGTGCGCATCCACCACATGGTGCCGGGCATCTTCCTGCTGCTGGGCGCCGGCTTCGCGGAGATCGCCTTCGACCCGGATCCCCCGTGGTACCTGTGGTGGCTCATCCCCACGGCCTTCGGGGTGGGCGCGGCGCTGGTGCTGGACGAGTACGCGCTGTGGCTGCACCTGCGCGACGTCTACTGGACCGAGGAGGGCCGCCGCTCGATCGACGCGGTCATCATCGCGGCCGTCCTGATCACGATGGTCGCCCTGGGCGCGCCGTTCTGGGGGCGGGTGATCGAGGGCGCGAACCCCACCGGCGGGGTCCTGATCGTCACCTACCACGTGCTCTCGGTGGGCACGGCGGTCGTCTGCCTGATGAAGGGCAAGTGGGTGACCGGCGTGGTGGGCTTCCTGCTGTGGCCGGTGGGCCTGGTGGGCGCGCTACGCGCCGCGCGGCCGGGATCGTGGTGGGACCGGCGGTGGGGCGGCACCGCGGGAGACGAGCACGAGGACGAGCCGGCGACCGCACGATAGGGAGGGCACCGTGGCACCGAACTGGATCCTGATCCGCGTCGACCTGCTGGAGGGGCGGGGCGAGGAGCTCGACCCCCCGCCGGGCCGGGTCATCCTGCTGGGCCCGCGGCACACCTTCGCGGACCTCGCGACGACGATCGACATGTGCTTCGCCCGCTGGGACCCGGCGCACCTGCACCTGTTCCAGATGGTGGACGGCCGGGACATCGGCTACGCCGATGCCGAGGAGCCGGACGTCCTCGACCACGAGGCGCTGAAGGTCATCGGCACCGTCCGCCCGGGGGACGTCTTCGCTACGTCTTCGACCTGGGCGACGACTGGCGGCACCGCTGCACGGTGCTCGACGAGACGGTCGATCCGGTGGAGCTCGTCGGCGAGCGGCCGCCGGTGCCGATCCCGGTGGACGGCTGGGGCGCCATCCCCGACCAGTACGGCCGGAACGCGTTCGAGGAGGACGAGGAGGCCTGAGGCCTCCGGCGGGTCAGGCCGGCTCGTCCCTCTCGCGCAGGAACTTCTCCAGCTCCGCGGCCAGCTCGTCGCCGGTGGGGAGGGGGGTGGCGGGCGCGTCGTCGTCGTCCGCCCGCTCGGCGGCGTCCTCGAGCTGCTCCACGAGCTGGCGCAGGCGCGGCTCGGCCTCGACGGCGCGGGCCACCTGGCGCTCGAAGGTCTGGGCGGCCTCCTCCAGGTCCGCGACGTCCACCTGCACGCCGCTCACCTGCTCCAGCGCCCGGATGAGCGCGAGCGAGCCCTTGCTGTTGGTGAGCCCGGCGGCGTAGTGCGAGACGGGCGCCCACATGGAGATCGACTCGAAGCCGGCCTCGGTGGCGGCGTGGTGCAGGACGCCGACGATGCCGGTGGGGCCGGCGTAGGAGGGCATGCGGAAGTTCATCCCCGCGATGAGCGACGGGTCGGAGGCCATGCCGGTGAGGCGGATCGGGTGGTTGTGGACGACGTCGGCGAGGAGCGAGCCGAGGGTCACCACCCGGCGCACCCCGAGCGACCCGGCGGCGTCGAGCAGCAGGCGGCAGAAGGTGCGCCAGCGCATCGACGGCTCGGCGCCGGCCACCAGAACCAGGTCGCGTGAGGCGTCGGCCGGCCGGGCGGCGAGCAGCTCCACCTCCGGCCACACGACGGGCGCGTTGCGCTCGCCGCCGGTGAGGTCCACGAGGGGCCGGGTGGCCTGGAAGTCGTAGAACTCCTCGGGGTCGATGGCCGCGAGGCGGCGGGCCCCGAAGTGCTCGCCGAGGTAGACGACGGCGCTCGACGCCGCGGCGGCCGCGTCGTTCCACCCGCCGAACGCGGCCACCATGATCGGATCACGCAGATCCGCGGGTCGCTCGTCCCAGTTCAGCTCGGCCATCGGCTGATGTTGACAGGTGGCGCGGCGCCCCGCTGAGGCGCCGCGCGACCGTCACATGTCGGGCCCGTGGCCGGGGTCAGCCGGCGGCCTGTACGGCGGCCGCGGCCTCCTCCATCCGCTCCCACGCCTTGCGCTCCGCGTTCTCGTAGTCGGCGGTCGTCGCGTAGAGGTGCGAGTTGCGCGACACGGCGAGGTAGTCGCTCGTGGCGCGCTCGAGCTCGGCGGCGGGATCGAGGATGGCGCTGTTGCTCATCGGTTCCCCCTCTGGGTGCGTGGGTTGCCCGGAAGACATCGGCACGCGTCGGCCGGTGACTGAGGGTGGCAGATCCCTTTCGTGAATGCCCTTGGCCCGACGGCCAAGTGATGGCCAAGAACGGTGTGCGACCGGGCGGGGAGGTCCCCGCCCGG
>JBFWPT010000090.1:0-5062 GCA_050249835.1 Thermoleophilia bacterium | reverse complement strand
GCGATCCCGATGGCCCCGCCGCCCTGCTCGGCCGTCGCCGACACCCCCGATGCCTGCCCGTGGGTGCGCCCGGGGAGCATGTCGATGGTGACCGGGTCGTTGGTCGTGAGCACGAGCGCCAGGCCGCTGCCCATCACCAGGAGCCCGGGCAGGACCGCCCAGTAGTCGTTCGTCTCGGCCCCGATCGCGATCAGCACCCCGGAGACCGCGAGCAGCACGAAGCCGGTCACGAGCGGCGGCCGGCCCCCGGCCCGGTCGTACCAGCGCCCCGCGAGCGGCGCGCCGATCACCATGGGCAGGGTCAGCGGGATGAGGGCCAGCCCCGCCGTCGACGGGTCCATCTTCATGTTGAGGATGAGCATGAGGGGGAAGATCACGCCGGTCCCCATCTCGATCATCCCGGCGAGCCCCTGGCTGACCGTCGCGCCCAGGTAGTTGCGGTTGCGGCGCAGCAGCCCGAGGTCGATGAGCGGGTCGGCGGCCCGCCGCTCGCGCCACACGAGGAGGACGCCCGCCACGACGAAGACCACGAGCGGGACCAGCACCGAGGCGCTGCCGAAGGACGCGTTCTGGGTCTGCGTGAGGCCGAGCACCAGGCCGACGAGGGCGGCCGCCAGCAGGACGGCGCCGGCCATGTCCAGGCGCATCGGCTCGCCGTCGCGCACGTCCTCCACGCCGCGCAGGGTGAGCGCGATGCACAGGATCGCCAGCGGCACGTTGACGAGGAGCACCGCCCGCCAGCTCACCGCGTCGGTGAGGACGCCGCCGATCGTCGGCCCCAGCGCCCCGGCGATCGCGGCCACGCCGCCCATGGTGCCGAGCGCCCTGCCGCGGGCCTCGGCCGGATAGGCGGCGCTCACGATGGCCACCGTCGCCGGCAGCACCAGGGCGCCCCCGGCGCCCTGGACCACCCGGGCGGCGATGAGCACCCAGTAGTCGGGCGCGAGGCCGCCGACGGCCGACGCGACGGTGAAGGCGACGATGCCGGTGAGGAACACCCGCCGCCGCCCGAGCGCGTCGGCGAGGCGGCCGCCCAGCACCAGGAGCGAGGTGAGCGCGAGGAGGCTGCCGCTCAGGATCCACTGGGCCTCGGGGCTGCCGATGCCCAGGTCCTTCATGACGTCCGGCAGCGTGAGCGGGACCGCGGTCTGATCCACGAGGATCATCGCGTTCGCCAGCGTCATCGCCGCCAGCACGAGGCCCGGTCTACTCGGGGATCGAGAAGCGGGCATCGCGGGGAACCTACCTCGCCAGGGATCGCATCCGACAGGAGGAGCCATGACACCCTTCGCCGGCGCGCGGGCGATCACGAAGCTGCCCGCGCAGGACCTGGGCCGGGCCCGGGCGTTCTACCGCGACCGCCTCGGACTGGAGGCGGCCGAGGAGCGCGAGGGCGGCCTGCGGTACGTCTGCGGCGGGACCGAGTTCCACCTCTTCGCGTCCACAGGCGTGGCGTCCGGCGCGTCGACCCAGATGGGCCTCGAGGTGGAGGACCTCGACGCGGTCCTGGCGGACCTGCGCGGCCGCGGCCTGGAGATCGCCGTGTTCGACATGGGCGACCTCGACGTGACCGACGGGGTCGTGACCGTCCCCGGCAACTACCCGAGCAAGGGGACCGGCGAGCGAGGCGCCTTCTTCTTCGACAGTGAGGGCAACCTCATCGGGATCGCCCAGGCGACCGGCTGAGGAGCCCCTTCTCCGCGTCAGCCGTGCACCAGGTCGGCACTGGACGGGAGCCAGGTCGTCCCGTAGGGACGCGCGAAGACGAACGGCACGCCCCGCGCCCGGGGCCAGTCGGTCGAGTCGCTGACCTGGAGGTGGACGTGGGGCTCGGTGCTGTTGCCCGAGTTCCCGCAGCCCGCGACGTGCTCGCCCACGGAGACCGTCCCGCCCGGCGCGGCGCGCAGGCTCCCCCGTCGCAGATGGGCGAGCAGGACGTACGGCCCGGCCGGGCCCATGGCGATCACGAGGTGGTTGCCGGCGAGGGCCCCGGGGCCCCGGCGGGCCCGGCGGCGCTGCCCGAGGATGTAGGGGATCAGCGTCACGATCGAACGGCGGGCCTCGTGGTCGGGCTCGCCGTCGTGGACGAGGACGACCTCGCCCGCCGCCGGGGCGAGCACCGGCCGCCCGAAGCCGGCGAAGCGCTCGGGCGGCTCGGGCCGGAGCGCCCAGCGCCGGCGGGGAGGCGCCGAGCGGCCGTCGTCGCCGACCGGTACGAGGTCGATCGCGTGGGACGACCCGAACATCTCGGTGCCGTGGCTGGGCACCCGGTCGGCGGGGCTGTTCTCCACCCGGCAGGGGCCGCGGATCGGGACGGCCAGCACGACCCCGCCGCCGGGACGTGTCATCGCGCGCGGCCTGCCACGGTCGCGGCCGCCGCCGGCCGGGTCACATGCTCCGCGGCGAACGCCCCGATCCCGGCGACGACGGCCGAGCAGCGCCACGAGCGCCACAGGTCGAAGCCGTGCTGCCCGCCGGGGAGCTCGGCGTGGACGACGGCCTGGACCGATTCGCGGCGCAGCTTCGCCGCGAGCGCGCGGGCGGGCTCCACGGGTGTCCAGGTGTCGTGGTCGCCGTGGGCGATGAAGACGGGCGGGGCGTCCTCCGCGGGCATGGCGAACGGGGTCGACGCCACGTCCTCGGAGTCCGTCCGGCCGTAGTAGCGGCCGTAGTGCCCGTAGAGGCAGATCGCGGCGGTCAGGTCCGTCTCCGGGTCGAGCGCCAGCAGCGCGGTCATGTGCGCGCCGGCGGAGCTGCCCGCCATCACCAGCCGCGCCGGATCGCCGCCGTATCGCCCGGCGTTGTCCCGCGCCCACGCGAGGGCCCGCCGGGCGTCGGCCAGGTGGTCCTCGAAACCGGCCTCCGGCCGCAGGCGGTAGCCGGCGCTGACGCAGATCCATCCCCTGTCGGCGAGCGTGTGCAGCAGCGCGCGTCCCTCCCGGTGCCTGCCCCCGGAGAAGTACCCGCCGCCGTGGAGGTAGACGAGCACGGGACCGCCGGACGGCCGGTCCCGCCGGTGGTACACGTCCAGTCGCTGCCGCCGGTGCTCCCCGTAGCGGATGCCGGCCACGCGGCTGATCCGCCGCGGCCGGAACGGGATGGGGGTCAGCAGCGTCCGCCAGGCCCACCCGCGGGGCCGCCGGGGGGCGTCCAGGCCGGCGTCCGTGAGCGCCGCGGTGACCGCCGGCCAGGCGGCGACGCCGCGGCGGGCGATCACGACCAGGCCCGTGGCCACCGCGACCGTGCCCAGGGCGGCGGCCATCGACGACCATCCGGCGCCGAACCCGCCCGAGGCCGCCGCCGGCACCACGACGGCCGCCAGCGGCACCCCCGCCGCGACGTGGGGGACCTCGTTCACCGTCAGACCCATCAGGTAGGAGGCCTTCGCGAGCGCCCTCGGACGCCGTGCCGGCCACACCGCGACGGCGGTGAAGCCGCCGATGATCACGAGGGTGAGCAGGTAGCCGATGGACATGGACGCCTCCCTCTACATCTGTCGAGAGCCACCGCTACTCTACGTCTGTAGAGACGCCACCCCGGCCAGGAGGGTTCCCTGCCGACCGACCGTCGCACGCAGATCGCCGACGCCGTCATCGCGACCCTGGCGCGCGCCGGCGGCCGCGGCCTGACCCATCGGGCGGTGGACGACGCCGCGGGCCTCCCGCGCGGCTCGACCTCGTACTACCTGCCGACCCGCGCCAGCCTCATGGCCGCCGCCGTGGCCCGCCTGGCCGAGCTCGACACCACCGCGCTCCTCGGCACCCGGGAGGGCGCACCGCTCGCCGCCACCCTCGCCGATCTGCTCGACCGGCTGCGATCGATCGATCGCGACCGGACCCTCGCGCGGTACGAGCTCTCCCTGGAGGCGGTCCGCCGCCCCGAGCTGCGGGCCGCGCTGGACGCCGGCGCCGGGCGGGTGCGCCGGGCGATCGCCGACCACCTGGCCGCCGAGGGGATGGCGGACGCCGAGATCGTCGCGGGCGACGTGATGGCCCTCTTCGACGGGCTGCTCTTCCACGAGCTGACCGGGTCGGGCGGCCATCCCGCCACCCGGGCCGATCTGCAGCGGGCCTTCGCGCGGCTCCTCGGGCCGGTCCCGTCCCGGAAAGACGAAGGCCCGGTCATCTGACCGGGCCTCGTGAGTAGCGGGGGCAGGATTCGAACCTGCGACCTTCGGGTTATGAGCCCGACGAGCTACCAGACTGCTCCACCCCGCGGCGGACGAAGAATGGTAGCGCGATGAGGGTTCAGGTCAAGTCGGGAGCGGGTTCCCGGCGGACCGTGTCGCCGACGGCGACCCAACCCGGGCGCTCCACGATCGCGTAGACGCCGAAGAAGTTCTCCCGGTCGCGCGCCAGCCCCGCGAGGACGCGGTTGTCGCGCTCCAGGCTGTCGGGGTCGAAGGTCGTCACGGCGCAGCGCTCGGTGGGCGACACGACGCGGAGGCGCGGGCCGGCGTCCCCGATGGCGAGGGTCGCCCCGATCCAGCCGGACTCGGGGAACGGGTCGTCGCCCTCGGCCTCCACGACGATGTTCGCGCGGAACCTGCGGCGGTCGATCTCCTCGCCCTCCACCCACTCCGCGGCGGAGGCGAGGCCTGCGGTCGAGACGAGGTGGACCGGGGCGGCGTCGTGGACGGCCGCGGCGCTGCGGACGATCCAGGCGTCGCGCCCCAGGGTGCGCGACAGCTCCTCCGCGACGGCGGGGTCGTCCCAGGGGAGCGCGATGCCCGCGGGGGTGCGCACCTCCGCGCCCTCGGCGGCCTCCGGGTCGGCGTACCGGGCACTGAAGCCGAGCAGGCGGTGGGCGCGCCGGGCGGTCAGCGCCTGGCCGGAGTCGTCGGTCACCGCGTGGCGCCGGTCGCCCAGCAGGCCGAAGGGGCCGACGAAGGCCCGGCGGGCGCGCTCGCCGGCGAAGGACTTGACGGGGAAGCGCCAGAGGTCCGAGACGAGCCCGGCGGCTCCCGTGGCCGTGGCCGCGGCCGTCAGCGCGTTAGGGCCAGGACGATCACGACGATCGCCAGGACCCCCAGGCCCGCGTACACCCACCGCAGCACCGTGCG
>JBFWPT010000089.1:0-5784 GCA_050249835.1 Thermoleophilia bacterium | reverse complement strand
GGTCTCGGCGGGGCTGGTGACCCCATATTCAGCGTCGTGGGGGGGCATCCTTCCACACGTGCCGGAAGATGCAAGCCCCCCGTCCGCCCGTAGAACACGCTCCGAGCGGGCGCTTCCCGCGGGCGTGCCGTCGACCTAACCGCATCCTCCGGACGACACGCCGGACGGCCCGCCGCGGGGCCGTCCCTAGCGAGCTACAGGGACTATCGCCGGCGGCTGAACGGCCCTCAAGACCGACGACCGGAGGGCAGCGGCCACCGACCGTGCAACAGCCTCCGCGAGAAGGGGCGGGACCGCGTTGCCGATTTGCCGGTACCGAGCAGCTTGCGGGCCGCGGTGTTTCCAATCGTTGGGGAAGGACTGCAGCGCCGCTGCCTCCTGCACGGTGAGCCGCCGCATCCGGGACGGAGCTTCCGCCAGAGGTGCCTCTCCCGCAGCCAACCGAGCGTGATACCCGACGACCCAGGGCTCGGCTCCCCCAGCCAGTTCGTGCTGATCGACGATCGGCGTTGCGTTGCCACCCATCGACGCAGGCAGGGTCTTCGCTGGCTGGTCCAAGTCCAGCGGACGACCCGAACCGTTGAAGAGCAGGCTGCCCTTGTGGGCTGTAGGACGCATGACCGGAGCTTGGGCCGGGACGACCTTGGCCGCAGTTCCCATGTCATTCCCCGGCGATCCGAAGGTGGGCAGTGACCGAAGGGCTTCACCAACGGTCACCGGAACTCCCAGCGTGGTCGGGATCGGGCACAAGGGCTGCATCCCCGCTACACCGACGAGAAACATGCGCTCCCGTCGCTGTGGAACGCCAAAGTCCGCCGCGTTCAGAAGAAAGAGTTCGGTCTGATAGCCAAGACCCCGGGCGCGGCGCATGAGTTCCGATCGCACATCCGACCATCGCGGCGCAGTCGCCAGCGCCTTGACGTTCTCCATGACGAACGCCCGCGGCCTCAGAGCCTCGACCGCATCCACGAACGAGAAGACGTGCCGGCTGCGCGGGTCCGACGGATCCATTCGCCCGATCACTGAGAAGCCCTGACACGGGGGCCCGCCGATCACGACGTCCGGTTCCATGTCGGACGGAAGCGTCACGCCATCGGGAAGCTCAGCGTGGACAACGTGGTTTCCCAGGTTCACCCGATAGCTCTCCACAGCCCACTTGTCGGAGTCCACAGCCCACGCAACCCGGAACCCTGCTCGAACGAATCCGAGGTCGAGGCCGCCGCAGCCGGAGTAGAGGGATACCGCAACAAGGCTGGGATCGGTCACCCCTCGATTATCCCTCTCGGTCCCGACGGCGGGCCTCAGCTGGCGAGGCCGACGACGGGAACACCCATGACGACCGGCCCGACGCTCATATTTCGGTGGGCCGACCGCGGGAAGGAAAGATCTGAGTGATCGTTCTGAGCCAGCAGGACCTCGAACTCGCGCTGGAAGAGGGCGTCGCTGCTGCCCGTACTCAGCCCCCGGACGCCGTCTGGCGGGCACGCGTTGAACGGCTCGGAGCCTCGGGCGTCAGGACGTACATCGCGGCGCTCGGAGGCGCGCTCCTCGCAAAGGCGACAGACCCGCGGGTCGACAGCCTTGCCCAGGACGCCAAGGCCGGCCCGCGGGGGTACAGCCTTCGAGCGGTCGCCGAGTTCCTCGCCGCGCACAATGGCGGCCGGTACCACTTGGGTGCTACAGGCAAGAATCCGCTGAACAACAGGCCGTTCCTGGGCGGCCCGAGCCGCATAGACGAGTTCCAGAAGGTCAGCCGCCGTGCGCGCCCAGCGTACGAGGAGTTCCTGGCTGCTCTGCGTCGCCTCAACCAACTCGACAGGTCGGAGGCGGCGAGGGCGCTCGCGACCTTCCTTCACGTGCGAATTCAGGTCGCTGACGAGGAACGCGTCCGCTCACAGCAGAGCCTCGTGGTCGGGAGCGACCTGGCGCCCGCCGACCTGCTCGACGTTTGCGAACAGTTCGCGCTGCACCGGACCGAAGGGGGCCGGAAGGGACAGGCACTCGCAGCGGCGGTACTCGCAAGCGTCCTCGCTGATGAGGTGGTGCTCCAACCGATCCACGATCCCAGCCCTGCAGACGTCCGGGTAGTGCGAGCGGGGAACGTCTCGCTTGCCGTTGAGGTGAAGCAAGTCCAGACGGGCGAGGATGTAGCTCTCGGACTCGCGTCCTCGGCCCGCGCTCTCGGTGCAGGAGCGGCCTTACTGGTTGTCCTCGCCCCTCACCACGTTGCTCTTGACCGAGAGCGCATCCGGAGGGTGGCCCTACGGGAGCAAGGGATCGCGCTCGAGATCTGCGAGAGCGTCCGCGAACTCGTCGGTGCAATGTGCGTCTTCACCGCCACGGGCATCGGCGAGGTCGCCTCGAGACTGCCCGGCTCCTACGCGGAACGGATGCGGGTCCACGAGGTCAGTGACGAAGCCCAACGGGAATGGCGGGAACTCATGACCGCCCGGGATGTGGACACCTAGCAAGAGCGCCAGGCTCCCTACCGCGGCGGGCAGACCGCGTCAGTCCAGGAAGGTGAGGTGCGACAAGGGCCAGTACGTGACCTCGCCCTGGCCGATCACGTTGCCCTCGGGCACGAACGGGGCGGGCGTGTCGCCCTCGCGCCACTGGTGCGAGTCGCACGAGCCGGGGCGGTTGTCGCCCAGGACGATGAGGTTCCCCGCGGGCACATCGACCGGGCCGAAGGCGTACGCCGGGTCCCCCTGGACCTGGCCCGTGATGCCGTAGCTCGCCGGGTCCCCGCGCAGGACGACGGGGGTGATCGCCTCGGGCACGACGAACTCCTCCCCGTTCACGTAGGTCACGGAGCGGGTGTCACCGGGCTGGAGCCGGATGACCTGCACGACCGTGTCCAGGCTCTCGGGATCCTCGGCCACCAGCACGCGGGCCGTCACGGGGCCGTCACCGGCGACGACCGTCTCCCGGCGTACCTCGACCGTGTCGCCGGGGATCCCGATGACGCGCTTCACGTACGGGATGTCCCCGCCGCCCGCCTGTCCGCAGGTGCGCGTGGCCGCCGGAGGGGGGTCGAAGACGATGATGTCGCCGCGGTCGATGTCCCGGAACCGGTAGATGAGCCGGTTGGCGATGATGCGGTCGTTGCCCTCGATGGTCGGGGTCATCGAGGCCGTCGGGATCTCGTAGGGCTTGGCGACGGCGGCCTGGATGACGAAGGCCAGGGCCACGGCGACCGCCAGCGGCAGGATGAAGTCCTTGACGACGCGGCGCATCAGCCGCCCGCTCCCCTGCGATGGACCCACGCGCCGGCGCCCACCGACACGACGCCGACGGCCGCCAGGATGCCGAGCCAGAGGGCCGGCGCGCCCGACCCGCCCGGCCGGACCGGGGTCGCGGGCACGACGCTGGCGGAGCCGCACGGCGTCCCGCGGCGCGTGACGTGGGTGATCTGCGCCTCCCTGATCACGTCGATCGCGAACGCGTAGAGTCGCTGGTCGTCACGCGCGAGCCGCAGGGCCTCCTGGAACTCGGCACGGGTGTAGCAATTGTCGATCCTCGTATCCTCCGCGTCCGCCAGGATGTCGCGTCCGCTCCCGAGGGCGGGGACCGTCGAGCCGAGGAGCACCAGGGCGAGCATGAGGAGCACCCGGTCGGGGCGTCGGAGCAGGGCAGCCACCAGGTGAGCGTGAGTGGGGGCGCCGGGCCCCAGGGCGTCGCGGATCGTAGCAGCGGCGCCCCCCAGGCCGGACAACCCGCGGGGCCCGGCGCGGGGGCGGCGCGGGGGCCGGTCGTCGCGGGCGTCGCGGCCCTCGTGGGGTGGGCGCTCCTCGCCACCGGAGGGGGCGGCATCGACCCCGGCGACGGGCTCGGCGGCCCCGGCCCGCGCGCGGCGTTCCTCGCCCTGCTGCTCGGCGCGCCGCTCGCCGGCGCCGTGGCCGTCATGGCCTGGGACCGGCGCGCCCTGCGCGCCCGGCCCTCCCTGCTCGCCATCGGCGCGCTGGCGGGGCTCACGGCCTGGTCGGCGCTCTCGATCACGTGGGCCGCCGGCCCCGACCTCGCCTGGATCGACGCCAACCGGCTCGCGATCGGCCTCTGCGCGCTCGTCATCGGCGCCGGACTCGGGGCGCTGGTCCCGCGGGCCCCCCTCGCGCTCGGGCTGGGCCTCACGGCGGCCGCCGCCCTGCCGGTGGCGATCGCCCTGCTGACGAAGGTCCTCCCGGAGTGGCTGGGCGCCGACGCCGACCTCGCCCGGCTCTCCGCCCCCCTCGGGTACTGGAACGCCCTCGCCATGGTGGCGGTGGCCGCCGCCCCTGGCGCGGTGTGGCTCGCCGGCGGCCGGCTGCCCTGGCGCTGGGGCCTCCCGGTCGCCGCCGGGGCGCTCGTCCTCGTGATCCTCACGACCCTGCTCACCTACTCGCGCGGCGGCGTGCTGGCGCTGGCGATGGCCGTGTCGGTGACGATGGCGTTCACCCCCGCGCGCGGGCGGGCGCTGGCCGCGCTGGGCGCGGCCGTCCTGGGCGCCGGGCTGCCCGCCGTCCACGCCCTCACCGACCCCGTGCTGACCGAGGACGGCGTCCCCGTGGACGTGCGGTCCGGCGCCGCACTCGGCCTGGGGTGGCGGATCGTGGTGGGCGTCGCGCTGGCCGCCCTGCTGGCACCGGGCATCGTGGCGCTGGGGCGGCGGACCGGCCTCGACCCGCGGCGCGCCGGGCGCGCGGCGCTCGCCGCCCTCGTGGCCGTGGTCGTCGTCGGGGTGGTCGTGGTCGCCGCGGTGCCGTCCGCGCGCGGCTGGGCGGACGAGCGCGTCGGGGAGTTCCGCGGCGATACCGGCGACGCGGTGGCGAACGACCCCGGGCGGCTCGTCAACACCGCGGGCAACCAGCGCCGCGGGTGGTGGGGCGAGTCCTGGCGCGCCTTCCTCGACGCCCCCATCGCGGGCCAGGGGGCCGGCGGCTTCACCCTGGTGCACCTCCAGGAGCGCCGCACCGGCGACGACTCGCTGCAGACCCGCGAGGCCCACGGCATCCTGCCCGGGGTCCTGTCGGGAACCGGCATCGTCGGCCTGCTGCTGCTGGCCGTCTTCGCCGTCGCCGTCGTGTGGGGGGTGCTGCGTGCGGCCACGGGGCGGGCGCCCCCCGAGATCGGCCTGCCCCTCGCGATCATCGCGGCGTTCGTCCTCCAGGCGGCCGTCGACTTCTCGTGGCAGATCCCGGCCCTCACCGTCCCGGCGCTCGCCGCGGTGGGCGTCCTGCTCGCCGCGGCCTCCCCCGGCCGGGAGCCGGCCGCCCGGCCGCGCCCCGGCGGGCTCGCGGCCGGCGCGCTCGTGGCCCTCGTGCTGGTCGGCGTGGTGAGCGCCGCCCTCCCCTGGTGGTCCGCCCAGCGGGTGCTGGCCGGGGAGGACGCCCTCGCCGACCGCCGGCCCGAGACGGCCCTCCGCCTGGCCCAGGACGCCCGGGCCGCCAACCCGCTCTCGCCGCGGCCCCTGTTCCTGATGGCCCGCGCGTACACGGACCTCGGCCGGCCCGCGCGCGCCCTGGGCGCCTACCGGGCGGCGACCGACCTGCAGCCGGACAACCCGGCCACCTGGCGCGCCCTCGCCGTGTTCCTCGGCCCGGACCGCCGCGCCGCCGCGGCCTGGGCGGAGGTCCTGCGCCTGGACCCGCGCGACGACGAGGCCGCGCTGAGGTCCTAGATGTAGTCGGTCAGGACGTTGTTGACAGGCGGCTGATCGGTGGGTGGCCACCGAGGCTGCTGTGGCGGCGGTGGTTGTTGTAGTGCCACAGCCAGTCTGGCAGGAGGCCGGCGCGCTCGGCGTTGCCG
>JBFWPT010000088.1:0-6469 GCA_050249835.1 Thermoleophilia bacterium | reverse complement strand
GAGAGGCCCTAGGCGGGCGTCTCCTCCGGGTGGGGGGCGAGGACGGCGTCGCCGCGCTCGCCGGTCCGGACCCGGATGGACTCCTCGACGGCGAACACGAAGATCTTCCCGTCCCCCGGCTCGCCCGTGTGGGCCAGCTCGAGGATCGTGTCGATCGCGCGGTCGACGTCGGCGTCGTCCAGGACCATCTCCAGCTTGAGCTTGGGGCGGAGGAAGATGGTGGTCTTCGCCCCGCGGTAGCTCTCCGTGAAGCCCTTCTGGCGCCCGGAGCCCTTCACCTCGGTGACGCTCATGGAGGGGAGCCCCATGGTCGCCAGCTTGTCGTGGATGGCCTCGAGTGCCTCGTGGCGGATGAACGCCTCGATCTTCTTCAACGTTCCGTTCCTTCCCTTACGAGGCGGTCGCGGGCGAGGTCGATGTCGCGGGCTCGGCCGAGGACGTGCCCGACGGGCTGCCGTGCGGGTCGGACTCGGCGCCGACGACGTCGATGAAGCGCTCCGGGTAGCCGAACATCCCGTGCTCCGAGATGTCCAGACCGGCGAGCTCGTCCTCCTCGGAGACCCGGAGGCCGATCGTGTACTTGATCGCCGCGAAGACGATCAGGCACGCGGTGAGGGTGAAGCCGACGGTCGCGGCGATGCCGTAGAACTGGACCCACAGCTGCTCGCCGCCGCCGCCCAGCAGGAGGCCCTCACGGGCGCCCGTGCGCTCGGCGGTGCAGAAGAGGCCGAGGGCCAGGGTGCCCCAGATGCCGGCCACGCCGTGGGCGGGGAGGGCACCGACCGGGTCGTCGATCTTGATCTTGTCGATCGCGACGACGAGCGGCGGGACGATGAGGCCACCGATGGCGCCGATGACGATCGCAGCCCACGGGTCCACGAAGGCACACGGGGCGGTGATCGCGACGAGGCCGGCGATGGCGCCGTTGCCCATCTGCGAGACGTCCAGCGTCTTGAACATGATGAGCGAGCCGACCGTGGCGCCGATGACGCCGGCCGCGGCGGCCAGGTTGGTGTTCACGGCCACGTCGGCGAAGTTCGCGCCGATGGCGCTCAGCCAGGAGGCCGGGTTGAAGCCCATCCAGCCGACCCACAGGATGATCACGCCGAGGATCATGAGCGGGATGGAGTGACCCGGGATCGGGGTGGCCTTGCCGTCCCGGAACTTCCCGATGCGCGGACCGAGGATCAGCGTCCCCGCGAGTGCCGCGAGGGCGCCCTGCAGGTGGACGATCGACGAGCCGGCGAAGTCGAGGAAGCCGTCCTCGAAGAGCCAGCCACCGCCCCAGGTCCAGTGGGCGACGATCGGGTAGATCACGCCGATGTAGGCGATGCCGAAGATCACGTAGGCCGCGAACTTCGTGCGGTCCAGCATGGTCCCGAACACGATCGCCAGCGAGACGGCGGCGAAGGTGGCCTGGAAGAAGAACATGACCTCGAAGTTGGCGGTGTAGCCGGCCAGCGACGAGAAGTCCGCCGCGGGGTCGTTGACGTCGAGGAACCAGCCCGACGACCCCATGAAGCCGTTGCCATCACCGAAGGCGAACGAGAAGCCGATCGCCCAGAACATGAGGAAGCTGACCGACAGGTTGATCAGGATCTTGCCCATGACGGCGCCGGCGTTCTTCATCCGGGACAGGCCGACCTCGAGCATTGCGAATCCAGCCTGCATGAAGAGGACGAGCACTGCGCCCAGGAACACGAGCAGCGAGTTGATCGCGATGTCCGCCTCGACGACGTCATCCTGCGCCGCGGCGAGCGCCGGGACCACCAGCAGCATCACCGCTGCCAGCGCCGGCACCAGCCGGAATGACCTCAAACGCATCTACTCTCCTTGCGCGAAGGGGAACGAGGCCGCACGGGCCCCTAGGTGCTGGCCAGGCTAGGGCCACCCCTCGCGGAGGGGCTTTAGCCACAGGGATGAGAAGGGCGCCCGCAGCTTCTCCGCATGTACAACGCCCCCCGGGAGCCCGCACCGGTACGGGCGGGAGCCCGGTCAGGCCGCGGCGGGCCCCTCCGGGCGCAGCCGCCCGAGCAGCCCGCCGAGGGCCGCCAGGTCGTCGTCGCCGAGCGACGCGAGCGGCCCGAACCCGCGCCCGGCCAGGGTCCGGGCGGCCTCCGCGACCACCTCGCGGCCGGCCGGCGTGATCGCCACGAGGGACACCCTCCGGTCGCCCGGGTCGGCGGCCCGCTCCACCCAGCCGGCGGCCGCGAGGCGGTCCACCAGGTAGGTGACGCTGGACCCGTGGACCATCAGCAGGTCGCGGATCCGCATCGTCGGCAGCGCCCCCGTCCGCGTGAACGAGAGCAGCAGCAGCAGCTCGAAGCGGGACATGTTGAGGCCGAGGGGCCGGAGCAGCCCGTCGATCTCCCGGGCCGTGGCGGCGTAGCCGCGCACGAGCGACACCAGCGCGTGGAAGCCGGGGGCGCCGGGGTAGCGCTCGCCCCAGCGGGTGGCCGCCTCGTCGACGGGGTCCCGCCGTACCGCGCCGTCCGCCGTCACCCCGCACCTCCGGTTGACCGATTCATCGGATGTCCGAATAATAGACATCCGACCATCGACCCGGGAGACCCCCTGGTGCCGACGTACGCGATGCCCGAGCTCGACCCCACCCACCTCGAGATCCGCGCGATGGTGCACGACTTCGCCGCCGCCGAGGTCGCGCCGCACTGCGAGGCGTGGAACCGGGAGCACCACGTGCCGGTGGACGTGCTGCGCCGCATGGGCGAGCTGGGCCTGCTCGGCGCGATCATCCCCGAGGAGTACGGCGGCGCCGGGCTCGACTACACCTGCCTGGCGCTCATCATCGAGGAGATCGCGGCGGTCGACGCCGGCACCTCCGTCGGCGTCGCCGCCCAGAACTCGCTCGGGGCCTCCCCCATCGTGGGCCACGGCACCGAGGAGCAGAAGCGCGAGCACCTGCCGGGACTCGCGTCGGGCGAGCGCTTCGCCGCCTACGCGCTCACCGAGCCGGACGCCGGGTCCGACGCCGCGTCGCTGCGGACGACCGCCGCGGCCGACGGCGACGCGTTCGTCGTCAACGGCGCCAAGCAGTGGATCACCAACGGCGGCTTCGCCGACCTGTTCATCCTCTTCGCCCGCACCGGCGGCCCCGGCGCGAAGGGCGTCTCGGCCTTCATCGCCCACCCGGGCGACGGCTTCACGGTGGGCCGCGAGATCCCGAAGATGGGCCTCCACACCTCCTCCACCGTGGAGCTCGCGTTCCAGGACCACCGCGTCCCGGCGTCGGCCATGCTGGCCGGGGAGGGGCAGGGCATGCGGATCGCGTTCTCCACCCTCGACTCGGGGCGGGTGATCATCGCGGCCCAGGCGTGCGGCATCGCCCGCGGGGCCCTGGAGGCCGCCGTCGCCTACGCCCAGGAGCGCACGGCCTTCGGCGGCCCCATCGCCCGCCTGCAGGGCGTCCAGTTCCCCCTCGCCGAGATCGCGGCCCGCCTCGACGCCGCCTGGCTCCTCACCCTCCACGCCGCGCGGCTCCGCGACGCGGGGCAGCCCCACACGGCGGCCGGCGCGCGGGCGAAGCTCGTGGCGAGCCAGGTGGCCGTGGACGCGGCGAACGTCTGCGTGCAGACGATGGGCGGGTACGGGTACTCGGCCGAGTTCCCGGCGGAGCGCTTCTACCGGGACGCGAAGATCACCCAGCTCTACGAGGGCACCAGCGAGATCCAGCGCCTCGTGATCGCGCGCGACCTGCTGGGCGAGGCCGCCCGGGGCTGACTCAGGCCGGAGGAGGGACGCGGGCGCGGGCGAGCATCCGCGCCGCGTCCTCCGCCATCCCCTCGGCCCGGTACCAGCCCGCGGCGTCGGCCGCGACGACCGGGATCCACCCGGGCACCCGGGCCGCGACGGCCGGGTCGCCGTACCCCGCGAGCAGCGCGGCGGCGACGGGCGCCGGGAGCCCGTTGCAGGCGATGGCGTAGGCCAGGTCCTCGGCCGGGTCGGCCCAGCGCCAGAACTCCCAGTCCACGAGACCCGGCCCGCCCGGGCCCCAGACGACGTTCGCCAGCACCAGGTCGCCGTGGGTCATGCGGAAGGGCTCCGCCCCCGGGTCCGGGCCCGCCGCGGCCCCGGACGCGAGGCCGGCGCCGTCCGTCCCGGCGAGCGCCGCCTCGGCGTCCCGCACCCGCCCCCGCCGGTAGGCGACGAGGTCGCCGGCGGGCTCGTCCCACCACCACAGGCCCCCCTCCGGCGCCGCGCCGCGGGCGTGCAGGGAGGCGAGCACGGTCCCGAGCCGGCGGGCGTCGCCGGGCGTCAGGGCCTCCGCGCCGCGGGGCTCCCCGGGCAGGCGGGTCGTCACGAGCAGGCCGGGCCGGTGCGCGACCAGGACGGGTGCCCAGGGCACCCCCGCCAGGCGCTCCAGGGCGGCGGCCTCGCGGGCGAGCGCGGCGGGGTCGCCGCGCTTGGCGATGCGCGGCGGGTCGCCGGTGATGTCCTGTAACCGGAACCGCGCGGCCACGTGGGGAGGGTAGACGGCCGCCGCCCGGGCTGGCAGCGTTCCGCGCCAGTGGAGCTCCGCCGCACCAAGATCCTCGCCACCCTCGGCCCGTCGACCGACCCGCCGGGCCGGATCGACGAGCTGGTGGCGGCGGGGATGGACGGGGCCCGCATCAACTGCGCCCACGAGGGCCCGGAGCAGTGGCGCGCCCGCGCCGCCGAGCTGCGCGCGGCCGCGGAGCGGGCCGGTCGCCCGCTCGCGCTGCTGTTCGACCTCGCCGGGCCGAAGATGCGCCTGGGCGGCGGGGTGCGCCCGCGCCAGGTGACGATCGGGGAGACCGTCGTCTTCTCCTGCGAGGACGCTGCGCCGGACGGCGCCGTGCCGGTGGCCTGGCCGGACTTCACCGAGGCGGTGACCGCGGGGCGGTCGGAGATCGTGATCGGCGACGGCACCCCGCGGCTGTCGGTGGTCGAGACCCGCCCCGACGGGTGCGTGGTCGCCCGCTGCGACCGGCCCGGCGCGATCGGCCCCCGCAAGGGGATCTTCGTGACCTACGTGCAGACCCCGGCGGCGAGCTTCGGGGAGAAGGACCTCGCCGACCTGGAGGTCGCCGTCGAGCTCGGCGCCGAGATCGTCGCCCTGTCGTTCGTGCGCTCCGGCCAGGACGTGCGCCGGCTGCGCGGGGCGCTCGCCTCGCTCGGCGGCCACGCGCGGGTGGTCGCAAAGATCGAGAAGGTGGAGGCCTTCGAGGCCCTCGCCGAGATCGTGGACGTGTCGGACGGGGTGATGGTGGCCCGCGGCGACCTCGGCGTGGAGGCCGGCGTCGCGCGCGTCCCCCTCATGCAGAAGGACGTCATCCGGCGGGCGCAGACGGCGGGGAAGCTCGTCATCACGGCGACCCAGATGCTGGAGTCGATGATCACCCAGCCGGAGCCCACCCGCGCCGAGGCGACCGACGTCGCGAACGCGATCCTCGACGGCACGTCGGTCGTGATGCTCTCCGGCGAGACGACCGTGGGGAGCTACCCGGTGGAGGCCGTCCGCAGCATGGCCGAGATCGCCGTGGCCGCCGAGGCCGGGGTGCCGTTCTCCCTGGACCTCATGTCGCCGGTGCCGAGCCGTCCCGAGGCCGTGATGCAGGCCGCCGTCCACCTCGCCCAGCAGGTGTCGGCGGTCGCCCTCGTCGTCTCGACGGTGAGCGGCGGCGCCGTCCGGGCGGCCGCCAAGTACCGGCCGCGGCTGCCGGTGATCGCGCTGTCCGAGGACGAGACGGTGCGGCGGCAGCTCGCGATGGAGTGGGGCGTCGTCCCGAGCTGGATGCCCCCGCGCGCCAGCAGCCTGGGGATGCACCACGCGGCGATGCTGGAGCGCGCCCGGGACGTCGGCGGCCTCTCGCCGGGGGACGTCGTGGTGCTGGCCTACGGCCCGCCGGGGGCCGGGCCCTCGGAGACGAGTTACCTGGCGGTGCGGGAGATCGCCTGACCGCGGGCGGGCGGGGAGGCCATCAGCTCCCCCACCACGCGCAGCGGCACGTCGGCCGCCCGCGCCAGCTCGATCGGGCCGCCCGCCGGCATGCCGTGGCGGGCGAGGTGGGAGCGCAGGCGCTCGCGCGCGGCGCCCAGGAGGCGGCAGCCCGGGCAGTCGCGGCGGCCGAGGTTGCGCGGGGCGCCGCACCGGTCGCACCAGTGCGCGATGCGCGGCGGCGGCATGATGTCGTCGTCGTCCCGCCCGGCGACGGGCGGGGCCAGCGTCGCGAGGAGGTCCAGAGCTGTCGCAGCGCGGGGGGTCACTGGCCGGGTGGTCGTCACGCGCGGGGGCCGTCTTGAGCGCCGCGGCGCTGCTGGCGGCCGCCGGCTGCGCCACCGGGGACGGCGGCGGCGACGCGCCCACCGCGCCGGTGCCCCCGGACGTCCTCACCGTGACGATCGACGGCCCCGGCTTCGAGGGGCTGAGCATCCCGCTCTCCTGCGAGGTGGCCGACCGCGACACCTGTGCCGCCGTGCTCGACGCCGC
>JBFWPT010000087.1:0-7254 GCA_050249835.1 Thermoleophilia bacterium | reverse complement strand
GTCGCCGACGCCCGACGACTCCAGGAGGCCGCCGCTTGACATAGGAGCTCACTGGAAGTGCCGGGGGGCCGCGACGTGCAGTCGCGTCTTCGAGGGATGTGCTCACGATTCGTGCAGCGACGGCGCCGGCGTACTACGAGCGGGTCGAGTTCGCGAGGGACGACTACTACGAGGAGGTTGGTGCCACGCCTGGCCGCTGGGTCGGCCGTGGGGCTGACGGCCTTGGCCTCGATGGGGCAGTCGAGCGGGGCGAGCTGGCGACGCTTCTTGGGGGACACTCGCCACGCACTGGACAGCCGTTGGGCGTCCCGGGCAGGCGGGGGAACGCCGGTTTCGATCTGACGTTCACGGCACCGAAGTCGGTGTCGCTGCTGGCGGCTGTCGGCGATGAGTCGGTGAGGCGCGCGGTGCGGAGTGCGCATGAGGCCGGGGTGGCGGCGGCCCTCGACCACCTGGAGCGGTTCGAGTGCTGGACGCGGCGCGGGGCGAGGGGTGCCAGGGTTATCCGGGCGGGCGGGTTCGTGGGCGCTGCGTACACGCACGAGATGTCGCGGTCGGGTGATCCGCACCTCCACACGCATGTCGTGATGGCGAACGTGGTCCGCGGCGTTGACGAGCGGTGGGCGACGCCGGATATGCGGCCCGTGTACGCAGCGGCCAAGACGGCGGGGGTGATCGCCGAGGCCGTCATGCGCGACCACCTCACCCGCGAGCTCGGCGTGGAGTGGGGACCGGTGGTGAACGGCATCGCCGACCTCGCCGCGGTGCCGGAGGCTGCTCGCGCGCACTTCTCGGCGCGGCACGCCGAGATCGTGGAGGAGGCCGCGGTGCGGGGGTACACGGGTCGCGCGGCCCTCGCGATGGTCCAACGGGAGACGCGTGACCGGAAGCGCCACATCGACCGCGGCCGAGCGGTCGCCGAGTGGCGTGCCAGGGCGGCGGAGCACGGCTTCGGTGAACTCGAACTCGCCCAACTCGTCGGCGGGCATCGGATGGTTCCGACTGCCGAGTACCACCAACGCGTAGCGGACGTCGGTGAGCGGATGCTCGGCCCGGAGGGTCTGACCCTGCGGGACTCGACGTTCACCCGCAGGGAGGTGATCCAGCACCTCGCCGACGCCCATCCCGATGGGGTTCCACCCGGGCGGCTGGGGGGGCTCGCCGACGCGTTCCTGGCGCGGCGGTGCATCCAACTCGACCTTGGTCGCGAGGGCGATCCCGGTCACAGGGAGCGGCGGTACACCACGGGGGACATGCTCGACACGGAGCGGCGACTCCTCGCGGCGGGCACCCATCGGGACCCGATGGGTGCGGTCCGGGCGCGGCAGGAGGTGGTGGAGACGGTGATCGCGGATCGGCCGACGCTCGGGGCCGATCAGGAGCAGGCGGTACGGCACCTGTGCGGCGGGTCGCACCGGGTGCGGGTGTTGGAGGCGCGGGCGGGATCAGGGAAGACGTTCACCCTCGCTGCCGTGCGGGAGGCGTACGAGGCGTCGGGCGTGTCGGTGGTCGGGGTCGCCTGGCAGGGCCAGGCCGCCGATGTTCTCCGGCGAGACGCGCGCATCCCGTCGCAGACTGCGGCGCTCCTGCTCAAGCGATCAGAGAGGGGCGAAGAGCCGATCCCGCACCGGGGCGTGGTGGTCGTCGACGAGGCGTCCGTCATGCCGACGCGTCCCCTCGAGCGGCTCCTCGCCAAGGCGGCCGCGCGCGAGGCGCGAGTGGTGCTCGTCGGTGACCGCGCGCAGCTTCCGTCCATCGACGCCGGCGGTGGCTTCGCCGCACTCGCTGACCGGTTGGGTGCTGCGGTCCTCCTCGTGAACCGCCGTCAGCAGAGCCCGCTGCAGCGGCGCGTCGCGGCCCACCTCGCTGACGGGGAGGCCGCTGAGGCGGTGCGACTCCTACGTCGCAGCGGCGCCCTCCGCGCCTACGACGACGCCCGCGATGCGCGCGCCGACCTGGTCGCTGCGTGGGCGAAGGCGGAGGCAGAGTCCCCAGGCACGAACCTGATGCTCGCCCACGACCGCCGCGACGTCGCCGAGCTGAACCGTCTCGCCCGGGACTGGCGGGAATCGTGGGGTGGGATCAGCGACCGCCGGATGGTCGCGGGTGGCACCGAGTGGGCGGTCGGCGATCGGATCGTCTGCCGCCGCAACGACTACGGCCTCGGCGTCCGCAACGGTACCCGGGGGACCGTCACCTCCCTGGACGAGAAGGGCAGACATCTCGACGTCGGGACCGATCACGGTGAGCCGGTCCGGCTGCCGGCCGACTACCTCGGCGACGCGCGGCACGGCTACGCCCTCACCGGCCACGTCAGCCAGGGCGAGACCGTGGACCGGACGTTCCTGCTCGCGTCACCCGAACGTGGTGGTGCCGAGTGGGCCTACGTCGCCGCCTCCCGGCACCGCCACGACCTCCAGGTGTTCGCCGTCCACCACGACCCGGAGGAGATCGAGCGCGCCCTCGCTGATGCATGGGCACGGACGCGCGCCACGGGGCTCGCGCTCGACCTCATCGAGCCCCCGACCCGGGGCCGGAGTGTCGAAGGCCTGGGGCGGTGAGTCCGGCGCCGTGGTCCCGGTCGGGCGAGCGGCGTCAGGCTGGGGTGAGCATCTCGCTGAGGAGCCGCTCGACGCGCGCCTGGATCTGCTCCCGGATGGCGCGCACGTCCTCGATGCTCTCCGCCCCAGCGGGGTCGGGCAGCTCCCAGTCCTCGTAGCGCTTGCCGGGGTAGAGCGGGCATGCGTCGCCGCAGCCCATGGTGATGACGGCGTCGGCGGCGCGGACGACCTCGTCGGTGAGGGGCTTGGGGAACTCCTGGGACATGTCGAGGCCGAGCTCGGACATGGCCTCCACCACGAGGGGGTTCACGCGGTCTGCGGGGTCGGAGCCGGCGGAGCGGACGTGCACCCGTCCCTCGCTGAGCATCGTCGTGAGGAGGGCGGCCATCTGGGAGCGGCCGGCGTTGTGGACGCACACGTACAGGACCTCGGGGCGGTCCTTGGCGATCAGCTCGTCGGCTTGGGCGAGCGCGCGGAGGCGGTCGCGGGTGAACCGCTCGGAGAACACGGGCAGGAAGGCCGGCACGGTCGCGGTCTCCTGGAGGCGGCTGAACGTCTCGCGGGAGAACCGCTCGACCGTCTCCGGGCCGAACACGCCGCGGAACTCGTCCGTGAGCCGAGCGATCGTCCGGGTGAGCTGGAGCTCCAGGTCGAGTCCTGGCTTGGTCATCGCGCAGCCTCCTCAGGCTGGATGAGCGCCGCCGGTCCGGCGGCGCGGTCGGGTGCGGGGCTGTCCCGCAGGACTGCATAGACCGCGACGCCGACGAGGGCGCCGACGGTCGGTCCGATCAGGTAGAGCCACAGGTCCGCGCCGTCCGCCCCGACGAGGGCGGGCGCGAGGGAGCGAGCCGGGTTCATGGACGCGCCCGTGATCGGGCCCATCACCAGTGCCTCCAGCGCGATCGTCGCCCCGATGGCCAGGGCCGCCAGGGATCCGACGGCGCGGGTATCGGTGGCGACGGCGAGGATCACGACCATCAGGACCGCGGTGAGCCCCGCCTCCAGGACGAGGGCTCCGCCCTGGCCGACGTGATCGGGGTGCGTGGCGCCCAGGCCGCCCTCCAGCCCGAACAGTCCGCGCAGCGCCGCGGACGCGAGGATCGCTCCGGCCACCTGGGCGAGCGCGTAGGGGGCGACCTCCCGCGCGGGGAAGTGCCGCGCCGCGGCGAACGCGAGGGTCACCGCAGGGTTGAGGTGCGCGCCGGAGAGGTGGCCGACGGCGAAGATCATGATCGCCACGACAAGGCCGAAAGCCGCGGCGACGCCGCCGTGGCCGATCGGACCGCCGGCGACCGCATCGACGACGACGGCCCCGGTCCCGGCGAAGACGAGGCAGAACGTGCCGAGCACCTCGCACGCGAGGCGCCGGCGGAGCCCGGGCCGCGTCACCTAGCCTGCCAGGACGAGCTTCTCGGCGAACTCCACCGGCAGACCCGACGCCGCGACCTCGCGCGCGACGCCCCCGGCGTCGTACTCCACCCGCTCGATCGTCACGCCGACGTCCCCGCCGGCCCCCGTGTCGAGCACCGCGAAGGCGGCCCGGGGGTCTCCGTCCTTCGGCTTGCCCACCGAGCCGCAGTTCACGAAGAGCACGCCGCCGTACTCCCGGACCCAAGGCTTGTGGGTGTGCCCGAAGACCAGGACGTCGCAGTCGGCGGCGGCGGCGAGGCGCTCGTAGAGCGACGCCGGCTTGTCCTCGAACAGATACTCGTTGACCTTCCGCGGCGACCCGTGGACCAGCCGGACACGGGTGGCGTCCATGTCGAACCGCAGGTCGAACGGAAGGTCCCGCATGAACGCCTTCGAGGCCGCGTCCGTGTGGGCGAGGGTCCACTCCACCGATCGCTGGCCGAGCTCGCGGTCGTGCGGCGTGACGTAGGCACACCCGCAGTCGTCGAGGTCACGGCCGATGGCGTAGTCGTAGTTCCCGTAGATCGTGGGAATCGCCCGTGCCTCGATCAGCCGGCACACCTCGTTCGGGTGGGGGCCGTAGCCGACCAGGTCCCCGCCGCAGTAGACGGTGTCGACGCCGATCGCGTCGATGCGGCGGAGCGCCGCCTCGAGGGCCGGGAGGTTCCCATGGATGTCCGTGATCACGGCGACCCGCATCGCAGCCACAGACTAATCCATTGACAGGTATCGTTTCAATCGATAGAAGTAGATTCATGGCTATCGATATCGCGCTGGAGCCGAAGACCAAGCGCCCCGCAGGCGAGCCGTGCTGTGAGCCCGTCGTCTATCCCGACGTGGAGCGCGCCCAGGCGGAGCGCATGGCCGCCGTGGCGAAAGCTCTCGGGGATCCGATCCGCCTCCAGCTCATCGACGTTCTGCGCAAGCACGCCGGGAAGGTGTGCGTCTGCGAGCTGATCCCGCTCTTCGACGTCGGCCAATCCACGGTGTCCCACCACCTCAAGGTGCTGCGCCAGGCAGGGCTGGTGGACTCCGAGCGGCAGGGCCTGTGGGCGTACTACTACGTCATCCCCGAGGCCCTCGCCGAGTTCGGCGCCTGGGTCGCCGGGACGCCGAAGGAGGCGTGCGCATGCTGACCCTGCGGAAGCTGATTCGCCGGCCGCTCGGCCGGGTCTCGTTCGACGAACGCACCGGCGACGTCTGCACCGCCGCCTGCCGCGCGTCGTCGCGGCGCGACCGTGACACCGACCGATCCCTCACCCGGCGCGGCCCGGGCTGACGAACCGCCGGGAGGCGCCATGAGCACAAGCGACATCCACGAGCAGGTCAGGCAGCGCTACGCGCAGGCGGCTGTCGAGGCGTCGTCGGGCACGCAGCCCGGCATCGTCTCCGGCTGCGGCGAGGGCGGCTGCTGCGCACCCGAGGAGGCCGTGTTCGGCGGCGCCCTCTACGACGCCGCCGCCCAGGAGGAGCTCCCCGGGACCGCGGTGCTGGCGAGCCTCGGCTGCGGCAACCCCACCGCCGTCGCCGAACTGCGGGAGGGTGAGCGCGTCCTCGACCTGGGCTCGGGCGGCGGCATCGATGTCCTGCTCTCGGCGAAGCGCGTCGGCCCATCCGGCAGGGCGTACGGGCTGGACATGACCGAGGAGATGCTCGCCCTCGCCCTGCGCAACGCCGCCGACGCGGGTGCGACAAACGTCGAGTTCCTGAAGGGGCGGATCGAGGAGATCCCCCTCCCCGCCGAGACGATCGACGTCGTCATCTCGAACTGCGTCGTCAACCTCTCACCGGACAAGGAGGCCGTCCTGCGCGAGACGTTCCGGGTGCTGCGGGCGGGCGGACGCATCGGCATCAGCGACGTCGTCGCCGAGGACCGGCTCACGCCTGCCGAGCGGGCCGAGCGCGGCGGCTGGGCCGGCTGCATCGCAGGCGCGCTCTCGGTCACCGAGTACGGCAGGTTCCTGGACGCCGCAGGGTTCTCCGACGTGGACATCCGCTTCACCCACGAGGTCGCCGACGGCCTCCACGGCGCGATCGTCAGCGGGACCAAGCCCCTCGACGCGCCGAGCGTCCTCACGGCCCTCCCCGCCGGCGGCGCCGCCGGCTGCTGCTGAGGATGGCCGCCTCGGGCGACGGCGTGAGCGTCCGGCCGATGGCCGCCTCCGACTGGCCGGCCGTCGCCGCCATCTACGCCGAGGGCATCGCGACGGGCCTCGCCACCTTCGCGACCGCGCCGCCCCCCTGGGAGGAGTGGGACGCCGCCCACCTCCCCGGGCACCGCCTGGTGGCCACGGTCGGCGGGGAGGTCGTGGGCTGGGCGGCGCTCGAGCCCTCGTCGGCCCAGTGCGCCTTCCGCGGCGTGGCGCAGGACTCCGTCTACGTCGCCGGCCGCGCGCGCGGGCGCGGTGTCGGCCGGGCCCTCCTCGACGCGCTCGTCGCCTCCGCGGAGGCCGCCGGCATCTGGACGCTCGAGTGCGGCATCCTCCCCGAGAACACGGCGAGCATCGCGCTGCACGAGAGCGCCGGCTTCCGTGTGATCGGAGTCCGGGAGCGCCTCGGCGTGCTCGCCGGCGAGTGGCGCGACGTCGCCTTCCTCGAGAGGCGCAGCCGGGTCATCTGAGCGGCCGGACCACCCCTTCCGGGACGGCGCAGCAGGCGCAGCCCTCCCCGCGCCACGCCTCCACCCCCTCCTTCACCGCCACGCCCGCGATGAGGAGCCCGATGAGCGGGTCGAGCCACCAGGCGCCTACTAGCGCGTTGGCGAGCAGCCCGATCAGCAGCGCGCCCGCCAGGTATGCGCAGAGCATGTTCTGCCGCCCCTCGCCCTTCGTCGCCGCCGAGCCGAGCCGGTCGGCGAGGCGGCCCTTGGCGATCCCCAGGTAGGGCATCACGGCGAGGCTCGATGCGGCCAGCGCCATTCCCAGCCAGCTCACCTCGGCGTGCTCGCCGGCGATCAGGACGCGCGCGGACTCGACGGCGACGTACGGCGCGAGGACGAAGAACTGGATCGCCACGAGCTTCTGGGCCCGGGCCTCCGCGACGTCGCTCACGATCCGGTGCCCCGTGAAACGCCAGACGATGATCGCGCTCGCGAAGCCCTCGATCGCCGAGTCGATGCCGAAGCCGACCAGCGCGATCGACCCCGCGGTGATTCCCGCGATTATCGCGATCGTCCCCTCGGCCACCATGTAGACGAGGCTCACCCAGGACAGCAGGCGCACCCGGGCGGCGAGGCGCAGACGCTCCTCCATCCCGAGAGGCGGAGGGCCGGTGCGGAGCGGGA
>JBFWPT010000086.1:0-7491 GCA_050249835.1 Thermoleophilia bacterium | reverse complement strand
TCGTGATGCTCGACCTGCGCGGCGACGACGCCGACTGGGGTGAGCTGACCGACGGCCTCCAGGCCGACGAGCGGCCGATGATGATCATCAGCGAGCGGCCCCGCCGCCTCGTCAGGGCCCTGTCGGGCCGTCCGGCGGGGACGATGCTGATGACCGGCGCCGAGTCCGACGCCGGCTACCGCGTCGCCCTCTCCGTGTGCGCCGCCCTGCGTCGCAGCGCCCTCGCCCGCCGGGACCGCGGCGGCCTCACCGTCGCCGCCATCTAGGGGGCCGGGGATGTCCGTCCATGGTCGCGCGGCTGCGCGCGGCCGTCGCCGTCACGGCGGCCCCGCGCGCAGCGCTCGCGCTCCGGCGCGCTCCGGGATAAGGTCACCGGGCATGCCTTCCCGGGGCTTGACGAACGCCTACCGGCGCGCCGGTGCGGGCTCGGTCCGCGCCGGACTGATGCCGGCCGCGACGCGGCGGCGGACGATCGGCGTCCGTGCCGTCGCCACCGGCGGCCTGGTCATGGGCTCCCGTGAGGGCGCGCGCCTCCGGCCGGTGGGGAACCAGCGAGGCCTGACGCCACGCCCGGCGCCGCAGGACGTGCCGGTGCCGGAGGTCCCTAGCGCCCCAGCGACGCGAATCGCAGCAGCGTCGCCATCGCATCCTCGAAGGACTCGGCGCATCCGTCCTCGCCGTTAGCGACGCAGGTGCGCAGCCGCTCGGACATGAGGCGGATGCCCACCTGATCGACCGCCGCCTTCACGGCGGCCAGCTGGGTGAGGACCTGCTGCGCGTCCGCGCCCTCCTCCAGCATCCTCTGCACGCCGCGGAGCTGACCCTCCGCACGGCGTAGCCGCAGCACGAGCTGATCCGACGCGGCGGGGCTCGTCGTGGCCATCGTCAGTGGCCCCCGCACCCGCAGGAGCCGCCGCAGCAGCCGCCCCCGCCGCCGCCGAAGCCCACCACCGACGGCGCGCCGTCGCCCCGGGCGGGACGCGCGGTCACGAAGCCGGTGAAGAGCTGGCGGGCGTCGGGCGCCCCGCACTCCGGGCACACCCGGTCCTCGTCCCGGAGGAAGCCCTGCCGGAACGCCTCGAAGGGGTGCTCACACGCCACGCAGGCGAGGTCGTACGACGGCATCGCGCTACTCCAGGCCCAGGGCGCGCTCGAGCTGCGCCTTCGGCATTGCGCCGACGGCGTGCCGGGTGAGCTGGCCGTTCTCGAAGAGGCCGATGAACGGGATGCCCTGCACGTTGTACCGCTGGGCGATCGCGGCGTTGCTGTCCACGTCGAGCTTTCCGACGACGATGCTCTCGGCGCGCTCCTTGGCGATCTGCTCGACCACGGGGGCGATCATGCGGCACGGGCCGCACCACTCCGCCCAGAAGTCGACGAGCACGGGCTTCTCGTTCTCCAGCACCGTGCCCTGGAAGTTGTCCTGGGTGATCTCGAGGACGTCGGCCATCTAGAGGTCCTTTCCTGACGCGACGGCCCCGGCCGGGGCGTCGCTCGATTGGTGGGCCACGGACTCGAGCCAGCGCTCGGCGTCCATCGCCGCCATGCACCCGCTCGCGGCGGCGGTGATGGCCTGCTTGTACTCGGTGTCCTGCACGTCGCCGCAGGCGAACACGCCCTCGACGCTCGTCCGCGTGCCGTCCGTGAGGACGTAGCCGGACGGGTCGAGGTCGATCTGCCCCGCGAACAGCGACGTGTTGGGGTCGTGCCCGATCGCCACGAACATGGCGGCGGCCGGGATGTCCTCCAGCTCGCCCGTGACCGTGTCGCGGACGCGCACGGCCTCGACCTTCTGCTCGCCGACGACCTCCTCGACGACCGCGTTGTAGCGGACGGCGATCTTCTCGTTCGCGAGCGCCCGCTGGACCATGATCGCCGAGGCGCGGAACTCGTCGCGCCGGTGCACGATCGTCACCTTCGACGCCATGCGGGCGAGGAACGAGGCCTCCTCCATGGCGGAGTCGCCCCCGCCGACGACCACCATCGGCTTGTCGCGGAAGAAGAAGCCGTCGCAGGTCGCGCACGTCGACACGCCGAACCCGCGCAGGCGGCTCTCGCTGGGCAGGTCGAGCCAGCGGGCCGACGCGCCGGTGGAGATGACGATCGAGCGGGCGAGGTGCTCCTCGTCGTCGATCGAGACGGCGAACGGCCGGCGCGAGAGGTCGACGCGCGTGACGTCGGCCGCGACCAGCGTCGCGCCGAAGCGCTCGGCCTGCGACCGCATCGCGTGCATCAGCTCGGGACCCTGGATGCCCTCGGCGAAGCCGGGGAAGTTCTCCACGTCGGTCGTCAGCATCAGCTGGCCGCCGGCGCCGAAGCCCTCGGCCACCAGGGGGGACAGGTTCGCGCGGGCGGCGTAGATTGCGGCCGTGTACCCCGCGGGCCCCCCACCGATGATGATCATGTCGTGGACGCCCACGAGCTCCTCCTCGTCACCCCTGCCACTGATACCCATGGGGGTATGTTAGCACCGTGTCCAGCAACTGCCCCAAGTGCGGTGGCGTCGTCGATGACGCCGTCGTCTCCGGCATCGTGTCACTCAAGCGCCAGCGCACGCCCATGGCGACGGGCAAGGTGAGCGCCCTGCGCGCCGAGGTCTGCACCGTGTGCGGCTACGCCGAGCTCTACGCCGCGAAGCCGGAGCGCCTGTTCTCCGACTACGTCGCCGAGGCCAAGGCCCAGGCGAAGAAGAAGGGGAAGAAGGGCTAGGAGCCTAGGCCCGGGCCGCGTCCGCCGGGGCGCCCGTCTTGCGCGGCACCCAGACGAGGTGGTTCCCCACCCCGGTCGGGCGCCGGCACAGCGCGTAGTAGCGCCGCCCCTCACTGCGCTCGGCGGCCACGATGCGCCGCACGTCCTCCAGGGTCGCCGCGCCCCAGGCCGCGAGCATCCCGACGACGACGCCCTCCGCGGTGCCGCCGCGGCCGAGCACGCCGATCAGGAAGACGAGCATCGCGGCGCCGCCGATCAGCAGGATCGCCGCGGTCAGGATCCCCCAGCGCCGCCAGTCGCGCGGGGTGGCCTCCAGGCGGCGCGGCCCGGAGGCCCGCACGGCGGAGGGGAGGCGCACCGACGGGAGGGCCGTCTTGCGCAGCCAGACCCGGAAGAGCGGGTAGCAGAGGATCCCGGTCACGCCCGTGATCCCGAGGGCCGCCCCCCACCACTTCAGGTCCAGGCCCTCCTCGGTCGGCGCCTGCAGCGCCACCGACAGCCCGAGCAGGACGACGGCGACGCCGATCAGCGTCCAGGACCAGAGGCGGGCGAGGCTCGCATAGCCCCAGAGCTTCTCGCCGGTGTCCGCCACGCCGGTCAGCGTACCGGACCCCGGGCTACACTCGGCGGGTGAGGGCCCGCGCCGCTTCCCGCGTCGTGGCGGCCCGGGGGCGGCTCCTCGCGCACCCGCGCTGGCGCTGGATGGCGCTGATGGTCGTCGCGAGCGGGATGATGCTCTCGGTCGTCAACGTCTCGATCGTGAACATCGCGCTGCCGTCGATGGCGGCGGACCTCGGCGTGGACGTGCCCGCGATCTCGTGGGTGGTGACCGGCTTCCTGGTCACCCAGGCGACGCTGCTCGCCCTCGCCGGCCGCGCGGGCGACCTCTACGGCCGGCGGCGCGTGTTCGTCGCCGGCGTCCTGGTGCTGTGCCTCGGCTCGGTGCTGTGCGCGGTCGCGTGGAACGCCCCCTCGCTGGTGGCCTTCCGCATCCTCCAGGCCGTCGGCGCCTGCGCGATGGCCCCGACGGCCTACGCCTACGCCGCCGAGCTGTTCGGCCCCCGCGAGCGCGGCGTCGCCCTCGGCGTGATGGGGGGCGTGCTGGGCCTCGCCCCGGTGCTCTCGCTCAACCTGGCCGGGGTCCTGGTGGGCACGCTCGGGTGGCGCAGCGTGTTCTGGTTCAGCCCGGTGATGGGCGCCGTGGTGCTCGCCGGGGCCGCGCTCGTCCTGGTCGAGCTCCGCCCCCCGGACGCCGACCGCCGCTTCGACCTGCCCGGCGCCGGCCTGGCCGCGGTCGGCCTCTTCTCCCTGCTCGTCGCCCTGTCGCGGGGCGAGGAGTGGGGCTGGGCCTCGCCGCCGACGCTGACGGCCGCGGCGCTGGGCGTGGCCGCCCTCGCCCTCTTCGTGCGCCACGAGACCCGCACGGACGCCCCGATGATCGACCTCGGCCTCCTCCGCCGCCGGGCCTCGCTCACCGCCAACCTGGCGGCGATGGCGTCCTCGGCGGCGCTCTTCGGGGTGCTCATCCTCCTGCCGTTCCACCTCACGGCCGTGCTGGGCTTCGACGCGGTCCAATTGGCCATCGCCATCACGCCCATCGCGGCCTGCTTCATGCTCGTGGCGCCGCTGGCAGGGCGGGCGATCCACCGGGTCGGGTCGGAGCGCCTGGCGACGGCGGGCTACGTCGTGTCGGCGGGCGGCGCCCTGTGGATGGCGCTCGCCGCCGGCGCCCAGAGCTACGCCCTGCTGCTGCCGGGGCTGGTGCTGTTCGGGGTCGGCCTCGCCGTCTCGACCTCCCCCATCACCATGACCGCGATCCACGACGTGCCCGCCGCCCGCCTCGGCGTGGCCTCGGCCCTCCCCAACATCAGCCGGTACACGGGCGGCGCCCTGGGGGCGGCGCTGCTCGGCGCGGTGCTCCACGCGCACCTGGCGCCGGGGCTCGACGAGGCGCTCGGGCGGGTGGGGCCGGACGGGCGGGAACTGGTGGCCGGTGGCTTCCGCTCCGCCCTGTTCCTGGCGGTGGCGTTCCTGGTGCTGGCCGCGCTGGCGGCCTCCCGGATGCCGCGGGTGGGCGCGGGCGTCCCCGCGCCCGGGCGTCAGGCGGGGACCGCCCCCAGCCATGCCGCCGCGGCCCCGAGGTCGTCCTGAGTGAGGCCGTGGCCGGTCCGCTCCCAGCGCTCGTCCACGTCGGCCCCGGCGTCGCGCAGCACGGCGACCAGGTCGCGCACCCGCGGTGGCGGGATCATCGTGTCCGCCTCGCCCGCCGCGACGAGCACGCGGGTGCCCGCCAGGTCCAGGCCCTCGGGCGCCGGCGCCGGCAGCATCGGTCGCAGCAGCACCGCGCCGGCCAGCAGCCCCGGGTGGCGCAGCATCAGGCCGACGGCGGCGTTCGCCCCGTTGGAGTACCCCACCGCGTAGAGCGGCCGGCCCTCCAGCCCGTGCGCCGTGACGGCCTCGCGCACGAAGGCGGCCAGGTCGTCGATGCGCGGGGCGAAGTCGGGGAAGCGGAACGGGTCCTCCGGCGTGCGGCTGAAGAACCGGGCCATCCCGCCCTCGGACACCGGCCCGCGCGGGGCGAGCAGGGGCGCCCCGGGCGCGAGGGCGCGCCCGAGGCCGACCATGTCCCGCTCGTCCCCGCCCGTGCCGTGGAGCATGAGGAGGGCGGGGCCGGCCCCGCCCTCCTCCGCCGCGTAGGTCCAGCCGGCGCCGCTCATCGGGACATCGCGGGCCAGGTGGCGCGCGGGTCGGGGAGCGGCGTCAGGTTGGCGACCACCTGGTCGCGGTGCGGCTCGAGCCACGGCGGCAGGATCACCTTGCTCCCGAGCTCCTCGATCGGCAGGTCGCGGGTGAAGCCCGGCCCGTCGTCGGCGATCTCGTAGAGCACCCCGCTCGGCTCGCGGAAGTAGATCGAGTGGAAGTAGTGCCGGTCGATCACCTGGGTCGAGTGGACCCCGGCGTTCTGCAGGTGGACGGCCCACTCCGGGTGCTCGGCCTGCGTGGTGCCCCAGGCGATGTGGTGCACCGTGCCGGCACCGTTCAGAGCCCGCTCGGCGGGCGCCTCGTCGAGCGTGATGAGGCCGCCGCGCCGCTCGCCGCGCAGCTCGTAGGCGTCGTCGCCGACCTTCGTCGCGCCGAGCACCTGCTCCAGCAGCGCGCCGCTCTCCTCGGGGCGCCGCGCGTAGGCGCGGACGGACACGAACCCGCCGATCGCGTGCTCGGCCGGGATCTCCGGATGGACCGCCTTCAGCGGCGGGTTGGCGTCGCTCACGACGAGCTCGTGGCCGAGGCCCTCGGGGTCGGCGAAGCGCAGGGCGCCGTCGACCCGCTCCACCGCGCGACCCTCGTCACCGAGGCGCGTGGCCCAGAAGTCGAGCGCCGCGTCCGAGTCGACCCGCCAGGCGATCCGGTGGACCATCCCCGACCCGGCCCGCCCGCGGGGGGCGCCGGGGTACTCGAAGAAGGTCATCTCGGACCCGGGCCGGCCGTCCTCGTCGGCGTAGAACAGGTGGTACACGCTCGGGTCGTCCTGGTTGACGGTCTTGGCCGCCAGCCGCATCCCGAGCACCCGTGTGTAGAAGTCGAGGTTGCCGGGCGCGTCACCCGTGATGGCGCTGATGTGGTGGATCCCCTCGAGCCTCATGGCCCCTCCGACCGCCGTGGTGTGTTGTTGCGTGCGCAAGCATAGATCAAGGTCGTTGCGTGTGCAAGCACATTGCGCCGGGGCCGCCACGGCCCGCTACCCTGTCCGGTCGTGGACAGGCAGAGGCTCTCATCGCTGCTCTCCGAATGGGGACAGCCGGCATACCGGGCGCGCCAGGCGCTGGAGGCCCAGCGGGCCGGCGCGGACGCATGGTCCGACGTGGCGACGCTGCCGAAGGCGCTGCGCGAGCGGCTGCACGAGGCGCTCCCCTTCTGGGCGCTCCAGCCGGACGCGCGGGTGGTGTCCCGGGACGGCACGGTGAAGTGGGGCCTCCGCGCCGCCGACGGGGCGGTGGTGGAGGCGGTGCTCATCGCGCACGCGGAGGGGCGGCGCACGGTCTGCGTGTCGAGCCAGGCGGGCTGCGCGCTGGGGTGCCGGTTCTGCGCGACGGGCGCGATGGGCGCGGGCCGCGACCTCACCCCCGCGGAGATCGTGGACCAGGCCGTGCTGGCGGCCCGCGAGGCGGACGCCCAGGGCGCGCGGCTCACGAACGTGGTGTTCATGGGCATGGGCGAGCCGATGCAGAACCTCGACGCGGTGCTGGACGCGGCGGGAACGATGAACGCCCCGGACGGCCTCGGCCTGTCGGCGCGGCGGATCGCGATCTCGACGGTCGGGTGGGTGCCCGGCATCCACCGGCTCGCCGACCACCCGCTGCCGCTGCGGCTGGCCGTGTCGCTCCACGCCGCGGACGACGCCACCCGGTCGGAGCTCATGCCGATCAACGCCCGCTACCCGATCGCCAACCTGCTGGCCGCCTGCACCCGCTACTGCGACGTGACCGGCCGGCGGGTGTTCATCGAGTACCTGCTGCTCGACGGGGTCAACGACTCGGCCGGCGACGCGAAGCGCCTGGCCCGCCTGCTGCGCGACGGGCGCTTCCACGTGAACGTCATCGAGTACAACGCGACCGAGGGGCCGTACCGGGGGTCCCCCCAGTCGCGCCGCGAGGTCTTCCTGCGCTCCCTGGCCGAGAACGGCTTGGAGGCGAGCGTCCGCCGCTCCCGCGGCGCCGACGTGGCCGCCGCCTGCGGCCAGCTCGCCCGGACCCGCTGACGGAGCCGTCGGCGGCGGGACCG
>JBFWPT010000085.1:0-7772 GCA_050249835.1 Thermoleophilia bacterium | reverse complement strand
CAGCGCGAACACCACGGACGCATCACCGCCGGCCGCCGGCCGGCCGAACTCGTCTACGGTGCCCGCAAGATGGAGCCCAGATGAGCCGTACCTGTCGGCACATCCCGGAGGCTGTTCAGCCTAGTCCGCCACCCCGACCTCGGTGACGATCCGGGTGGGCCTCAGCCGCACGAGCAGTTCCCCGGGGACGGCGTTCCGCCGCCCATAGGCATCGGCCTGGTCCGCCCCCATGTACCGCCCCGCGATCCTCGTCGCCCAGACCAGCATCTGGTCCAGGTCCTCGCTGATCTCGACGGTCCCGTCGACCCGGACGTAGGAGAACGGCGGGGCCTCGTCGTCCACCAGCAGCGAGGCCCGGGGGTCGCGCCGCAGGTTCCGCCCCTTGACGGTCCCGGCGCCGGTGTTGAAGACCAGGTCGTCGCCGTCGGTCACGAACCAGATCGCCGCGACGTGCGGGCGGCCGTCGGCCCGCACGGTCGCGAGCTTCCCCGTGCGGGCCCCGGCGGCGAGGAACTCCCGGCGCTCCCCGTCGCTCATCCGGCGGCTCACCCCGCCAGCGCCTCCCGGCGCGGCTGCGCCTCGACCCCGCGGACGTCCTGCGCGAACTCCCGGGCGGCGGCCGCGACGATGCCGAACACGTCGGCCTTCGGCTTCACGAACCGGGGGGTGTTCGGGAGCGCGCCGATCAGGTCGGCGATCACGAGGACCTGCCCGTCCGTCTCCATGCCCGCCGCGATCCCGATGGTCGGGGCGGAGCACTCCCGCGTGATCCGCTCGGCCAGCTCGGCCGGGACCGCCTCGATCACGATCGCGAAACAGCCGGCCTCGTCCAGCGCGCGGGCCTCTGCGGCGATGCGGTCGGCCTCGTCGGGGGTTGTCCCCTCGCGGCGGTACACGACGGCGGTCTGGGGGAGCAGGCCGACGTGGCCCATCACGGGGATCCCGTCGGCGATGATCGCCTCGACCTGCGCGATCAGCCCGCCCTCCAGCTTCACCGAGTCGGCGCCGGCGGCCATCAGCAGGCGGGCGCTCTCCACGGCCTGCTCGGGGGTCTCGTAGGAGCCGGCGGTCAGGTCGCCCACGATGTGCGTCCCGCGGGCGCCGTTGCGCACCGCGCGGACGTGGTGGGCCATGCCCTCGATCGAGATGGCGCGCGTCGTGTCGAGGCCCAGCTCCACCTCGGCGAGGGAGTCGCCCACGAGGAGGAGGTCGAGCCCGGCGGAGTCCAGCGCGAGCGCCGTCGGGTAGTCGTACGCGGTGAGCATGACGAGCCGGCGGCCGCCCTTGCGGGCGTGGATCTCCGCGGGGCCGAGGGCGCCGGTGATGGTGGCGGTGGTCATCGCTTCTCCCACATGACGGGCACGGTGACCGTGCCGGGGGCGTCCACGTCGACCTGCCGGTTCTCGGAGTCCACGTGTACGACGACGGGCTCGTAGCCCTCCAGCTCCTGCTCCTCGTACTGCGCGTAGGTCAGGACGATCACGAGGTCGCCCGGCTGGGCGAGGCGCGCGGCGGCGCCGTTGAGGCAGATGTCGCCCCCGCCCCGCGGGCCCTCGATCGCATAGGTCTCGAAGCGGGCGCCGGTGTTGATGTTGAGGACGGCGACGTGCTCGTACGGCCGGATGTCGGCGGCGTCGAGCAGGTCCGTGTCGATCGTGATGCTGCCGACGTAGTTCAGGTCGGCGTCGGTGACCGTGGCACGGTGGATCTTGCTCTTCAGCATCGTGCGGGAACGCGGCGTCACGTGGGCCCTCCGGGTGGGGATCGGGAGCGGGGCGTTGTCGATCAGGCGCGCGGGACCCACCCGCGCGGCGACGCAGAGGAGGGCCGGGCCCTCCACGGTGGACAGCGGGACGAAGGTGTCGGGGTGGACGACGGCGGCGTACTCGAGCGCGCACCGGGGCTCGGCCCCGATCACGGCCCGGGCGGCGGCCTCCAGCCGGGCGACGTCGGTCTCGCCCTCCTGGGCGAGGGCGACGGCGGCGCGGATGCCCCGGCTGAGGGCCAGGGCGGCCCGCCGGTCCTCCGGGCCGAGGTAGGCGTTGCGGCTGCTCATGGCCAGGCCGTCCGCCTCGCGGACGATCGGGCCGACGACAAGCTCGATGTCGTCGAGGTGCAGGTCGGCCATCAGGCGCCGGATGACGGCGACCTGCTGGGCGTCCTTGGCGCCGAACACGGCCCGGTCGGGCCGTACGGCCAGCAGCAGCTTCGCGACGACGGTGGCGACCCCGTCGAAGTGCCCGGGGCGCGCGGCGCCCTCCAGGACGTCGGTGGGGCCGGAGACGCTGATCGTCGTGCCGAACCCCTCGGGGTAGACCTCCGCGACGTCCGGCGCGAAGACCAGCTCGGCCCCGACGGCGCCGGCCCGGGCGAGGTCGCCCTCCTCGTCGCGCGGGTAGCGGGAGAGGTCCTCGGTCGGCGCGAACTGCGTGGGGTTGACGAAGAGCGTGACCACCACCGCGTGCCCGTCGCGGCCCGCCAGCCGCATCAGCTCCAGGTGCCCCTCGTGGAACGCGCCCATCGTGGGCACCACGGCGACGCGCCGGCCGCTCGCGCGGATGGCCGCGACGGCGGTGCGCAGTTCCGCCACCGTGCGGACGACGGCGGGGGGGCTGGCGGGGGAGGGGGAGGAGGCGTTTCCGGGTGAGGGCATGCGTGACCGTCGCCACGGACCCGGGACCTGCGGGACGGGCCCGCGCACGGCGGACCGCCCTCCCGGCGCCACTTCCGCTCCAGCTCCCGCCTGTGCGGGATGCCGGGCTGTGCGCTGACGGCCCGGGCAGTGTACCGCCGTCCCGCGCGCCGCCACAAGGATCCCGCGACCGGGCTGTCCGGCCGGACCCGGCGATAGGCTGGGGCCATGTCGGAGGCCGCCGACCGACGCGCCGCCCTCGAGGCGTACCACGCCGGGGAGGTGGTCACCTGCACGCGCTGCGCGCTCCACTCGACGCGCACCCAGGTCGTCGTCGGCAGCGGCGATCTCGACGCCGACGTCATGTTCGTCGGCGAGGCGCCCGGCTACCACGAGGACGTCCAGGGCATCCCGTTCGTCGGCCAGTCCGGCAAGCTCCTCACCACCCTGCTGGAGGGCATCGGGCTCACCCGCGACGACGTCTTCGTCGCCAACGTGCTCAAGTGCCGGCCCCCCGGCAACCGCGATCCCGCCCCGGCCGAGATCCGCTCCTGCGAGCCGCACCTCTTCCGGCAGATCGCGCTCGTGCGGCCGAAGCTCGTCTGCACGCTCGGCAACTTCGCGACCAAGCTCCTGTCGGGCCGCCCGGACGGCATCTCACGGGTCCACGGCCACGAGCTGCCCATCGAGCTGGGCGGGCACCCCGTGCTGCTCTACCCGCTCTTCCACCCGGCGGCCGCCCTCTACACGCGCGCCATGCTCACGACGCTGGAGGCCGACTTCGCGCGCATCCCCGGGCTCCTCGCCGCCGGCCGCCCCGGGGACGCCCCCACCGGGCCCGCGCCGCGCGAGGACGTCCCCGTGCCCCTCGCCGCCTCCGCCCCCGCCGCGCCGTCCCCGGTGGCGCCCGCGCCGGACGAGCAGCTCGGTCTCTTCTGAGCGACGGGCCGCTCACCTGGACCAGCGACGGACCGGAGGACACGGCGGCCCTCGGGGCGCTGCTGGCGCGCCTGCTGCGGCCGGGCGACCTCGTGCTGCTGCGCGGGGAGCTGGGCGCCGGCAAGACCACCCTTGTGCGCGCGGTGGCCCGCGAGCTGGGCGTGGAGGGCCCGGTGACGAGCCCCACCTTCACGGTGGCCCAGCGGCACCGCGGCCGGGACGTGGACCTCGCGCACATGGACGCCTACCGGCTCTCGGGGCCGGACGCCGAGGAGGCGGAGCTCCTGGCCGACGCCGTGGCGGGCCATGCCGTCGCGTTCGTGGAGTGGCCGGACGCCGTGCTGGAGGCCCTGCCGCCGGAGCGCTTCGCCCTGGAGCTGCGCCACGGGGGCGGCGACGCCCGGCTGGTACTGTTGACGGCCCGGGACCCCGATGACCACGGGCTTCTCGGCCGAGAGCTTGCCGACCTTCGCGCTCGACACATCCACCGCGAGCCCGAGCCTGGCGCTCGTCCGCGGTGACGACACCCTGGCCGAGCTCTGGCTCGCGCCCGAGCCCGGCTCCGGCCGGCGCGTGCTGGAGGCCGCCCACGGGCTGCTCCGCGCGGCGGGCCACGACGTGCAGGACATCGGGGAGGTGGTCGTCGGCGTCGGGCCGGGCGGCTTCACCGGGCTGCGCATCGGGCTGGCGACCGCGCTCGGGCTGGGGCAGGCGCTCGCCGTGCCGGTGACCGGGGCCTCGTCCCTGGAGGGCATCGCGCTGGGGCTGGGCGAGGGGGAGGACGCGGGCACCGTCGTCGCGCCGGTCCTCGACGCCCGCCGCCGGGAGCTGTTCGCGGCGGCCTACCGGCTGCGCGCCGACGGCGGCCTGGACGAGGTCATCGCCCCGCTCGCCGCGCCGCCCGCGGAGTTCGCCGCCGCGCTGAGGGCCCTCGGCGACCCCGTCGTGACGGGCGGGGAGGGGCTCGCCGCCGCGGGGGAGCACCTCGCCGGGTTCCGGTCGCCCCCGCCGGGCTCCGCCCGCCACCGGGCGAGCGCCGCGGGCCTGGTGCGCCGCGTCCGCGCTGGCGCCGGGGTGCCCGCCCGCCCGGTCTACGCCCGCCTGCCGGACGCCGAGGTCAACCGCCGCGCCGCCCTCGCCCCGGCGGACGCCTGAGATGCCGCGCGGCAAGCGGCCGCCGGCGCCCCCGGCGGTGAAGGTGCGGGACATGCGCCGGGGCGACGTGCCCCAGGTGATGGTCATCGAGGCCGCGTCGTCGGCCACGCCGTGGACGCGGGCGATGTTCCTGTCCGAGCTGGGGCGGCCGGGAACGATCGACCTGGTCGCCGACCGGGGCGGCGACGTGCTCGGCTACATCATGGTCTCCCGCTACGCCGACGTCTGGCACATCCTCAACGTCGTCGTGCGCGAGGCGCACCGGGGCCAGGGCATCGGCGGGCGCCTGATCGACGCCCTGTTCGAGCGCGCCGGCGGCCGGCCGCACCTCGGTTACACGCTCGAGGTGCGCGTCTCGAACGCATCCGCGATACACCTCTACCGCACGAAGGGCTTCCTGGAGCACGGCATCCGCCCGGGCTACTACTCGGACAACGGCGAGGACGCGATCATCATGTGGCGTGGCGGCGGCCCGGAGGACACCGCGTTCGCATGACCGATCCCATCCTCGCCATCGAGACGTCCTGCGACGAGACCGCCGCGGCGGTGGTCGACGGGCGGCGCATCCTGTCCAACGTCGTCGCCTCGCAGGCCGACCTGCACGCCCCCTACGGCGGGGTCGTGCCCGAGGTCGCCGCCCGGCACCACCTGGGCACCGTCAACGGGGTCGTCGACGCCGCGCTCGAGGCCGCGGGCCTCGGCCTGCCGGACGTCCGCGCCGTGGCGGTCACGGCCCGCCCCGGCCTCATCGGGGCGCTGCTGATCGGGGTGGCGACCGCGAAGGCCATCGCCTACGCGGCGCGTAAGCCCCTGGTGATGGTGGACCACCTGCACGGCCACATCGCGGCCTCCTGGCTCGACCCCGTCGCGCTCGACCCGCCCTTCGTGAGCCTGGTCGCCTCGGGCGGCCACACGCGGCTCGACCTGGTGCGGGACCTGCGCGAGCCCGAGCTGCTCGGCCAGACCATCGACGACGCCGCCGGCGAGGCAATCGACAAGGGCGCCCGCCTGCTCGGGCTGCCGTACCCCGGTGGCCCGGCGCTGGAGCGGCTCGCGTCCACCGGCTCGCGGACCGCCCACGAGTTCCCGGTGGGCCTCCGCGGCGCGGGGGTGCGCGACTTCTCCTACGCCGGCGTCAAGACCGCCCTGCTCTACGCGGTGCGCGAGCGCGGCGACGAGCCTCTGGCGGAGGAGGAGCGGGCCGACCTGGCCGCCTCCTACCAGGAGGCCGTCGTGCGCCCCCTGGCGGACCGGCTGATCGCGGCCGCGGTCGACGCCGGGGTGCCCGCCGTCTCGCTCGGCGGCGGCGTGGCGGCCAACGGGCGCCTCCGGGGGCTGGTGGCCGAGGGCGCCGCGGCCGCCGGCCTGCGCCTGGCGGTCCCGGACCGCGCCCTCTGCACGGACAACGCCGCCATGATCGGCGCCGCCGCCCAGTTCACCGACGAGATCCCCTGGCCCGGCTACCTCGCCGCCGACGCCGTCGCCACCGCCCCGCCCGGGGGGATCGCCGCGTGAGCGCCCGCCGCCCCCGCCGCGCCCGGCTGCTGCTGGCCGCCGGCGCCGCCGCCCTGACCGTCCCGGCCCTCGCGGCCGCGCAGGGCCCGGCGACCGCGCCATCCCTCACCGGCCCCGACCCGGAGGCCGCGCGCGCCGCCGCGCTCGACGCGGCCTCGGCCTGGGCGGGGAGCCTGGAGGCCTTCCGCGCCCCGCAGCTCCCCACGCCGGGCGACACCGAGTCCGTGATCCTGATGCTGGACGGCCCGGCCGCCGTCGCCGCCGATCCGGGCGACCGCGCCGCGGCCGCCGCGGCCATCGCGGCCGACCAGGCGGAGCTGACGCCGGTGCTGGAGAGCCTCGGCGCAACGGTCACGTTCCGCTACCGGGTGCTCGTCAACGCCGTCGCGGTGCGCCTGCCCGCCGGGCGCCTGGAGGCCCTGGCGGCCCTCCCGGAGGTCACGGCCGTCGTCCCGGTCGGGTTCCTCGCGCCGGCCCAGGCCGGCGGGTCGCCGCCGCAGCCGTCGGCCGCCCCCGGGGGCGGGGCGCCGCCCGACACCGCCGCCTCGCCGGCCGGCCCGGCCCACATCGCGCTGATCGACGGCGGCGTCGACGCCTCCCACCCGTGGCTCGGCGGGGGCATCGGGCCGACCTTCCCGATCATCGGCGGCGCCGACCTGGTGGGCGGCGACGACGACCCGTCGCCGGACCCGGCCGACCCCGCCGCCGACGCCCACGGCACGCAGATGGCGAGCCTGGTGCTGCGCTCCGCGGCCCTGGAGGGCCTGCCGGCGGCGGACGTCCCGCGCCTGCTGTCGTACCGGGTGCTCGCCCGGGAGGCCGTCGGTGGCCGCCTGCGGCCGCTGGCGCGCACGGACCGGGTGCTCGCCGCGCTGGAGCGGGCGGTGGACCCGGACCGGAACGGCGACCCGTCGGACACCGCCGAGGTCATCCTCATCGGCCTCGCCGCGGGCTTCCAGGGCGCCGGCGTGGACCCGGTGGCGCAGGCCGCGGAGGCCGCCGACCGCGCCGGCGCGACCGTGGTGGTCCCGTCCGGCAACGACGGGCCGAGCTTCACCCGCCCCGGCACGGTGGGGAGCCTCGCCGCGGGTGAGACGGTCATCGCCGTGGGGGGCGTCTCCGCCGCACAGGCGCCGCGCACCGCCCATGTCGACGCGCGCCTCGGCCCCGCCGCCGCGCGGCTCGGCCCGCTGCCCCTGATGGGCGCGGAGACCGTCGCGACCGGCCTGCCGGTCGTGGTGCTGCGCGACGAGGCCGGCATCTCCCAGGGCGGGGCCCCGGAGGACTTCCTCGGCCCGGACGGCTCGAGCCGGGTGGCCGGCGCCCTCGTGGTCGTCGCCCGCGGCCAGGCGCCGCTCGCCGAGACGGCCGCCCGCGCGGCGGACGCCGGCGCCGCCGCCCTGGCCCTCTGGGACGAGGACGGCGCCGCCAGCTTCCCCGCGATCCCGGGCACCTCGGGCATCGCGATCCCCGTCGTCGGCCTCGGCGCGGGCCAGGGCGCGGCCCTCGTGCGCCTGGCCGCCACGGCCCC
>JBFWPT010000084.1:0-7813 GCA_050249835.1 Thermoleophilia bacterium | reverse complement strand
AGGCCGCGGTGGCCGTCGACGCGGCCGTGGGCGGTCACACCCTGCGCCAGGGCCCGGCGCGCGAGGACCCGCGGTGGCCGCGGGCCCGGATCGTCGGGAAGGTGTCCGGGCGCGACCTCGCCGGGGCGGCCGCGGCGGACATCGCGGCCCGCCTGCGCGCCGGCTGGGGCGCGCGGGGCGCAGGCGGCACGGTCGCCGTGGACGAGATCGTCCCGGCCCAGTGGACCCCCGCAGGGGCGCGGGCGCTCGCGGCGGCCATGGAGCGGCTGGGGCCCGGCGCCCAGCGGGTGGTGTTCTACGCCTCCCCCGCGTTCGTGGAGCGCGTGGGCCGCACCGACCCGCGCCACGCCCCGGCGCCCGTGCTGGCCGCGCTGATCGACGCCGTCAGCCGCGGCCGCGCGACCTACCTGCAGACCTACCGCGGCGACCTCTCCCCGCTCCCGGCCCGGGAGATGGCCCAGCACCCGACGCGCTGGGCCGCCCGCTGGCCCGCCGGCCGCGGGGAGCTGCGCCTGCTCCTGGGCCCCGACGGCGGCGCCGGCCAGGAGGAGCTGTGGGCCCGCGTCCGCTCGACCCCGGCCGGGCGGGCGCTGCTCGCGAACGGCCCCGCCACCTACGGCCTGCGCGGCGCGGCGGCGGGCCGCGCCTGGGCGGCCCAGTACCGGGCGTTCCTCGCCAGCCCGGACACGCCCGCCCGCGGCGTCGACGTCGCCGTGGCGGCGCCGGGCGGCCTGACCGTCACGCGGGCGGGCGCCCGCGCCGTGCGGGTGCGCGTCGCCCGGCCGGGACGGGCGGTGGTGAGCGTCGTCCCGCGCGGCGGCGGACGGGTGCGGGCCATCCGCGCCCTCACCGGGCCGACGCCCGGGGCCGTGCTCGTGCGCCTGCCGCGCGACACCCGGCCCGGCGTCTACCGCCTGCGCGTCGTCCTGATCGGCGACGGCCTGCGCGACCGCGCCGTGCTCACGATGCGGGTGACCCGCCGGGGCTGACCCGCGCGCGGGGGTGGGCCCGGTCGAAGTCCTCGCGCAGGTGCGCCGCGGTGACGTGGGTGTAGACCTCGGTCGTGACGGGCGAGGAGTGCCCGAGGTGCGCCTGGACGTAGCGGATGTCCACGCCGGCCTGGATGAGGTGGGTGCCGCAGGAGTGGCGGAGGGCGTGGGGGAAGACGCGGGCCCCGTCGGCCCGCAGGCCGGCGCGGTCGGCCACCTCGGTCACGATGGCCCACACCGCGCCCCGGGTGAGCCGGCGCCCGCGGGCGCCGAGGAACACGGCGTCGGCGTCGCGGTGGCGGGCCTGGTCGGGCCGGGGGCGGCGGTCGCGCGCCCGCAGCTCCGGGCGGCCGACGCGCAGGTAGGCCTCCAGCGCCGCCCGCGCCTCCCGGGGCACCGCCACGGCGCGGCGCTTGCCGCCCTTGCCGTCGACGAGCACGAAGGGGTCGGCGGGGTCGTCCAGGTGGCAGGCCGACAGGTCGAGCCCGGCGGCCTCGCTCGCCCTCAGACCGCACCCGTAGAGGACCTCGATCAGCGCGCTCGTGCGGGCGCCGAGCGCCCCCGGCCGGTCGGCGGCCTCGCACATGCGCCGCACCTCGGCGGGGCTGAGGGCCACGACCTCGCGGCCGAGCGCCTCCTGGCCGCCCTCGGCGGACGCGGCCGGGGGGCGCAGGTCGCGCACCGGGTTCTCCAGCGCGAAGGCCCGCGACCACCAGGCGCAGAAGGCGCGCGTCGCCGCGACCCGGCGGCGGCGGCTGGACAGCCGGCCGGGCAGGCCGTCCCGCCACGACTGCCACCAGGCGAGCGGCACGCGGCTCAGGTCGTGGGCCGCCTCGCGGGCGGCGGGGTCGTCCTCCACGCCGAAGGGGGGCGCCTCGTCCGGCGGCGGGGGCGCCCCGAGGCTCGCCGCGACGGCCGCGAGGTCGCGGGCGTAGGCGCGGCGGGTGTTCGGGTTCTCGCGGGTCGCGGTGAAGGCCGCGATGAGCGCCCCGAGGCCCTCGGGGTGGACGCGCGGGGCCGGCGTCATCCGCGCGGGTGCCCCCGGCGCAGGGCGTCCTGCATCGCCCGGGTGGTGACGCCGGTGTAGCGCTGGGTGGTGGCGAGGCTCGCGTGCCCGAGGACCTCCTGCACCACCCGCAGGTGGGCGCCCTCGCCGCCCGCCGGGCCCTCCAGGAGGTGCGTCCCGGCGGCGTGGCGCAGCAGGTGCGGGCCCCCGGCGCGCCCCCGCGCCCGCAGCGCCCGGGCGACGACGCGGTAGACCGTGGAACCGTCGAGGGGGCGCCCGGCGCGGGACACGAACACCGGTGCGCGGGCGGCCGCCTGGGGCGCGACCCCGGCGACCAGGCGCGGGCGCCCGTCGGCGAGCCAGGCGCGCAGGGCCGCGACGGCCGGCTCGGTCATCGGCACGGTGCGGGCCTTGCCGCCCTTGCCCACCACCCGTAGCGCCTCGTGCTCGAAGTCGAGGCCGGCCAGGACGAGGTCGCAGGCCTCCTGGCGGCGCAGGCCGCTCCCGTAGAGCACCTCCACCAGTGCCCGGTCGCGCAGCGCGAGGGCGCGCCGCAGCGGCCCGGCGCCGTCGGCGACGCTCCCGACGCCCTCCACCAGCTCGGCGGCGTCCGTCTGTGACAGCCGTGGCACGGGGGGCGGGGCGGGGCGGGGGCGGTCGATGAGCTCCGCCGGGGACCGGCCGACCGGGTGGTGGGGGGCGAGCCACTCGCGCAGCGCGGTGACCGCCCGGGCGCGGCTGGCGGGCGACCAGCCGAGGCCGCGGAAGGCCGCCTCCAGGGCGGTGCCCGTGACGTCCTCCGGGCCGGCGACCCCGCGCTCCTCGAGCCACGCGGCGACCCGGCGGGCGTCCTTCAGGTAGGCGGCGCGGGTGCGCGGCGAGAGCGCGGCGGAGCGGCCGCCCTGGGAGGCGAGGCGGCGGGCGAGGTCGTCGAGTGAGTCGTCCCAGGTGACCGGCACGGTCACTCCGGGTTCGTCGCACCCCGTAGCTGCACCTGCCCGACGCACGCCTGATATCCGCCGGCGCCGTCGTCGGCGAGGGACGTGAACCAGAGGACGTAGGACTGGTAGGGCTGCCGGGACGCGAGCGGGACCACCTGCGAGGCGCCGGTCGTGGTGGCCTCGGCGAGCACCTCGCGCTGGTCGCCCATGAGCTCGCCGAGCACCTGGAAGCTCGCGCCCGCGGGGGTCGACGCGAGCACCATCTCGGTGGCGGTGGCGGGGGCCGTGAGGCGCAGGATGAGCCCGACGCCCGCCTTGAGGCCGCCGAAGTCCGGCGACCCCTGGTAGGGCTCGGTGCACCAGGCCGTCGCCGGGTCGGGGTCCGTCACGAAGCCCCGCTCGCCGGGGTTCTCGAAGCCGTCGCCCTGCGGGTCGTAGTCGCGGACCGCCGAGAGCGTGAGCGGCACCGTGGACGGGGCGGCCGGGCCCCCGTCGCCCCCCGGCGCCAGCAGCAGGCCGGCGGCGCCCGCGGCGCCCAGCAGCACGACCGTCGCGACCACCCAGAGCCAGCGGCGGCCCCCCGGCCGGCGCCGGCGCTCCGTGTCGCCGCCGTCGCCGCCGCCGGAGGCGCGGCCGGCCCCGGCCAGCGCCGGCATGACGGCGGTGCCCGCGTCGCGGTCCTGGAGGGCGGCGGCCATGCGGGCGGCGTCCGGGTACCGCTCGTCCGGCTCCTTGGCGGCGGCACGCATGGCGCAGAGGGCGATCCACTCGGGCAGGTCGGGCCGGGCGGCGCGCGGGTCGGGCAGCGGCTCGGAGCAGTGCTTCATCGCGACGGCGACGAAGCCCTCGCCCGTGAACGGCAGCGCGCCGGTGAGGCACTCGTAGAGCACGATGCCGAGCGAGTAGACGTCGGTGCGCGCGTCGACCGGGCGCCCGTCGGCCTGCTCCGGCGAGAGGTAGTCGGCGCTGCCGAGGAGCATGTCGGTGCGGGTGAGGGCCTCCCCCTCCTCGCCCTCGATGAGCCGGGCGATGCCGAAGTCGGCGAGCTTCACCCCGCCGTCCGGGCTGAGGAGGACGTTCTGCGCCTTGATGTCCCGGTGGACGATGCCCTGGGAGTGGGCGTAGGAGAGCGCCTTCGCCACCTGGCCGCAGATGCGCGCGGCCTCCTCGGGGTCGAGGGGCCCCTCGCGCCGGATGCGGGTCTTGAGGTTCTCCCCCTCCACCAGCTCCATGACGAGGTACGGGCCGTCGGCGTCCTCCCCGCGGTCGAGCAGGTGGACGAGGTTCGGGTGGGACAACCGGGCCACGAGCACGGCCTCGCGCCGGAAGCGCTCGGCGTGCTCCTCGTCGGCCAGGAGGCCCGCGTGGAGGCGCTTGACGGCAACGGTGCGGCCGAGCAGCGTGTCGGTGGCGCTCCACACCGCCGCCATGCCGCCGCGACCGATCAGTTGGTCGAGGCGGTAGCGCTCCCCGAGGAGAACGTCCGTCACGACCGTTCACCCGGAGGCGTGGTCACCGGCCGAGGATACCGCCGCCCCCCGTCCCCGGCGGCCCGCCGGGTGGCACGGGGTACACTGACCACGTGCCCGCGCCGCAGACCGTCCTTATCGTCGAGGACGACGAGGCCATCGCCGACTCGGTCGCCTACGCCCTCGACAGGGCCGGGTTCCGCACGCTCCGCGCGTCCGACGGCGGCCAGGGCCTCCGCCTGTTCCGCCAGCAGCGGCCGGATCTGGTGATCCTCGACCTGATGCTCCCGCAGATGGACGGCTGGCGCGTGACCGAGGAGCTGCGGCGCGAGGACCCCCGCGTGCCGGTCATCGTCTGCAGCGCCCGCACGAGCGAGTTCGACCGGGTTCACGGCCTGGAGATGGGCGCCGACGACTACGTCACCAAGCCCTTCTCCATGAAGGAGCTGCTCGCGCGGGTCAACGCCCACCTGCGCCGCGTGGAGTCGCACCGCCGCCCCGACGGCTCGGGCGTCATCGAGACCGACGGCCTCGTGGTCGACCCGGACCAGGTGCAGGCGTTCGTGGACGGCCGGCCGGTCGGGCTCACGCCCCGAGAGTTCGAGGTGCTCCACGCCCTCGCGCGCGCCGAGGGCAAGCCGATCGCCCGCGAGCGCGTGTACCGCGAGGTGTGGGGCTACGAGATGATGCGCGGCGACCGGTCCGTGGACGTCTTCGTCCGGAAGGTGCGCCAGAAGCTCGCCACCGCCCGGCCCGAGATCACCTACGTCCAGACGCACTACGGCGTGGGGTACCGCTTCGAGGCCGTCCCCGCCGGCGCCGAGGCCGCCAAGGGCTGACGGCCCCTGGTACCCTTCCCGGGCTCGACCCCGGCGGGATGCCCGAGTGGTCAAAGGGAGCGGTCTGTAAAACCGCCGGCTACGCCTACGGAGGTTCGAACCCTCCTCCCGCCATCCGCGCGCGGGATCCCGGCAGGCGGGATCCCGCGGAACGCAGCGCTCAGCGGGGGGTGAGGGGCGCGGGCAGGTGGCCGGCCGCGCCGGCGGAGACGTCCAAGACGTCCGCCCGGCGGACCATGACGTCCGTGACCACCGGGTTGTCCCCGATGGCCTCGGCGAACAGGTCCGAGGCCAGGTACGCGTCGGCCGCCCACGGGCTCGCGAAGCGGTAGACGCCGCCGTAGACCCCCGAGGCGGGGTCCGCGAGCCAGGTCTTGGAGTGGAGGCCCGGCACCTCGTGGAAGAGCGGGCGGGCGGCGCCCGCGGCCTCGCGGTACTGCGCGTCGTCGATGCCGTCGAGGCGGAAGGTGACGATGACGGTGTGCATGGTGTCCCCCGTGGGTCGGTTGCGTGGGGACATGCTCGGCGGCGACCGTGAGGCCGCCGTCACGGCGCCGTGAGGCCTCCGTCAGCCGGAGGCGAGGGCCGCCCGGGCGGCGGCGACGAGGGCGTCGCGATCGACGCCCATCGCGGCCAGCGCGCGAGGCGCGGTCCCGTGCTCCATCCCGGCGACGGCGATGACGACGTGGGCGCCGCGCAGCTCCGCGGGGCGCTCCAGCTTCGACAACCGCACGGCCTCCTGGAACGCCGCCTGCTGCGACGGGTCGCTCCGCGTCGGCCCGCTGGTCACCGGCTCCAGCGGCCCCGGGTCGCCCAGGGACGCCGCGTCCACGGCGATGCCGACGGCCCGCAGGGCCTCGGCGTGGGCCTCGGCGACGGCCGGCAGCAGGGCGTCCGGGTCGGCGCCGACGGCCGTGAACGCCGCGCGCGCGGTGCCGTCCGGCAGCTCCAGGGCCGAGAGCAGCAGGTGCTCGGCCCCGGGGATCTCGTCGCCCATCCGGCGCGCCTGGGCCTCGCTGCCCTTCAGAAGCCGGTCGATGGTGCGGATCTCCCGCACCGGGTTGGGGAACCTCACCGCGCCCGTCCTCCCGCCTCGTCCCGGCGCCGCGCGCGGCCGGCGTGGCGCTTGTGCGCCGCCTGCCGCGTGACGCCGAGGGCCTCCGCCACCTGGGCCCACGTCCACCCCTGCTCCACCGCCCGGTCCACGGCGGCGCGCTCCAGCCGGTCCGCCAGGCGCCGCAGCGCGACGACGGCCGCCAGCGCGGCAGCCGGGTCGTCGGCCGAGGGGATCGTGATCGGGGCCGGCGTGGTGGCCTCGCTGGTCATGCTGTCAACGGTAGTTGACAGACGCGAAGGCGTCAACCTGGGTTGACTGCCCCCCTGGTGACATGGCCGTGGATGGCCGGACGGGGATCGTCCGCTAGACTCGGCCGGGCCCGCCCAGTTAGCTCAGCCGGTAGAGCACTTCCATGGTAAGGAAGGGGTCAGCGGTTCGAATCCGCTACTGGGCTCTCACCTTCGTGCGCACCCCGTCGACGGGGCCTGCACCCCCGGAATAGGCTCGCGCCGCGATGTCGGCGCGGGAACCCGCACACGAGCCGCTCGTCGATCGGCTCCCCGAGGCGCCCGGAGCCGCCCCCTCCCCGGCGGGCCCCGCGGCCCTGCCGTTCCTCGGGGTCGCCGCCGCCGTGGGCAACCGCTCGCTCGCCCGCGCCGTCGCGACCGGGTCGGTGCCCCGCGGGGTCATCGCACGCGCCCCCACGGTCACGCCGGCCCCGCTCACGATCGCGATGGACCGGGAGCTGAGCGAGGGCGACAAGGCGCGGCTGCGCACGATGGCGGTCGCCCGGCTGCGCGGGGCCGTCACCGACCTGCAGAGCCCGAAGAAGAGCGACATCCCGCGCATCGCCCGGCACCTGAAGCCGCTCCCGGCGATCATCGGCGGGTTCGCCGCCGACGGCGAGACGGGCGCGACGCTGCAGCGCGTCGCGAGCAACGTGAGCCTCGCGGTCCAGGCGATCAGCTCGGCCGCCGGCACGATGAAGCCGGCGATCTTCCGGGCCGTCGCCAAGTGGCAGTCCGCCCAGCGCCACCTGGGAGCCGCCCGCAGCGCGATCCAGGGCGAGATGAACGTCCTGAACCGGAAGAAGCCCGCGGAGCCCGATCCGGAGGGCACCGACCGCGAGGGGATGATCCAGGACATGGCCCACCTCAAGGGCCAGCAGAGCCAGATCGGCAACGCCGTCAAGGACCTCGCCGCCGCGCCCCGGAACCAGGAGGGGCTGGCCGAGGTGCTCGAGCTCAACGCCGCGAACCTCGACGAGCTGGACACCCTCGCGGATGTCAAGCCGGCGAAGGCGGCGACGCACGTGGAGGCGGCGAAGGCCGAGTTCGAGAGCGGCATCGCGTTCCTCGCGCCCTTCGCGATGGACCAGAAGGACTTCCTCCGGGAGATGCGGCAGGAGCTCGCGAGGGCCGCCAACGAGCTCGCCACCCTCGCCGGGGACGCGACCGAGGAGGTCGAGCCGGATCCCGACACGGACACGCCCACGGTCGACCCGACGCCGCC
>JBFWPT010000083.1:0-8395 GCA_050249835.1 Thermoleophilia bacterium | reverse complement strand
ACCGCGGCGGCGCCGGCGGCGTCCACGCGCCGCGGGCTCGCCTCCGCGAGCACCACGCCGATGCCCCACGCGCCCAGGCGCGCGCACGCCTCGGCGTCCCCCGGACGGGTGATGCCGCAGACCTTCACCGCGGGCGCGGACGCGTCGTCAGGCCACATCGACGGCCACCTCCGGCGCCGGGCCGTCCCAGCGCGGCAGGAACACGCGCACCGACGTGCCCTCGCCCGGCGCGCTCGCGATGTCGAAGGTGCCGCCCAGGATCTGGGCGCGGTCGCGCATGCCGTAGAGCCCGAACCGGGCGAGCGGCATCCCCGGCTTGCGGCGCTGCACGGCGTCCGGGTCGAAGCCGGCGCCGTCGTCGCGCACCTCGAGCGTGACGCCGGACCCGTCCTCGACGGCCCGCACCGCGACGTTCCGCGCCTGGCCGTGCCGCTGCGCGTTCGTGAGGGTCTCCTGGAGGATGCGGTAGAGGGTGATGCGCTGGGTGATCGACACTCCGTTCACCGGGAACGCGCCCTCCCACTCCGCCTCGACGGCGCAGTCGGCGCGGGCCGCGAACTGGTCGACGGCGTCCTGCAGGATGTCGCAGAGGCGCCGGTCCTCGAACTGGGCCGGTCGCAGCTGACCGATGAGCTCGCGCATCTCGTGCAGCGCGCCGCCCACGGTCTCGTAGATCCGCTCCAGGGAAGGGCGCAGCGAGTCCGGCGGCGGTCCCCCGGCCTCCTCCGCCTGGGCGAGGTCGTCCTCCAGCAGCTGGACCTCCAGGAGCGCGACCGAGAGCTGCTGGGTGGGACCGTCGTGGATGTCGAGGCCCATGCGCCCGAGCATGCGCTCGTCGGTGGCGAGGATCTGGGCCATCGCGCGCTCCAGGTTGTCGCGCATGCGCGCCCCGTCGAGCACCCGCCCGATGCTCTCCGCCCCCACGCGCACGGCGTGCAGGCGCAGCGGGTCGGCGAGGTCCGGATCGGCGCCGGCGACCACGAGGATCCCGCCCGAGCCCGGCGCGACCGGCAGCACCAGCCCGCGCGGGGCCCCGAGCGCGGCCAGGGCGTCGTCGAGGACGTCGCCCTCGGCGCCCGGCAGCTCGGCCTCGGCGCCCGGCTGCGCCGCGTCGAGCGCCGCGGCCAGGGTGTCGCGCCCGTCCTCGGGCACCCCGGCGGCGGCGACCAGGCGGCCGGACGCCTCGCGCGGATCGTGGAGCCAGACGGCGGCCAGGTCGGCGCGGGCCGCGGCGCGCACGGCCTCCGCCACCTCCCCGACGGCGGCGTCGCCGCGCGCGGGGTCCGTGTCGCACGAGGTCACGGCGACGAGCGCCGCGACCGCATCGGGCGGCGCGGGGGCGGGGGCGGACGGCATCGCCCCCCATGCTAGTGAACGGGCCGCCATCCCCCGGCCGCGCGGACATCGTGCGGGTCCGGTTGCGAAAATCCCCCGTCCAGGGGTTTCGCAGGGCATGCCCAATCGCCTATACCTGCTGTCGCACCGAACTACCAAGGCGTCTAGGCGACCGATCGGGGATCGGGGCGTAGGGTCCGGACCAGCGGATCGCTCAATCCGCGCGTTTCCCACAGAGGGAGGGTGAGTCGGGTGGTGGTGCGGGTTCTCCTCGCGGATGACAACGCACGGTTCCGGGGCGTCCTGCGACGGCTCCTGGAGCGCGACCCCGACATCGTGGTCGTCGCCGAGGCCGGCGACGGCGCGGCGGCCCTCGAGCTGGCGGACGAGGTGCAGCCCGACGTGGTCCTCATGGACGTGTCGATGCCCGGCCTGGACGGCCTGGAGGCGACGTACGCCCTCAAGGCCCGCCACCCCGACGTGACGGTCCTGATGCTCTCGGTGGGCGACAAGGAGCAGGAGATCGCGGCCGGCCTGGCGGGCGGCGCCGCGGAGTACCTCGTGAAGGGCGGCCCCGCCCGCGAGATCGTGGACGCGATCAAGCGCTACGGGCCGGTTCCCGGAACCGCCTGAACCTTTCGTCGCGGGTCCGCGGCGACAACGCGCGGAGGGACCCTTTCGACGACGTCCGCGCCGTCCGTTAGGGTGGACCGGTCCCGCTCAAGCCCGACGGCGCCCACGCCGATACGGCCGGTGTGACGACCACACACGTGCCCAACCCGCCCTCCGCCCCCACCACGACGCCCCTCCGGGTCGCCATCGCCGACGACCACCGGCTGATGCTCGACGGCATCAAGCGGGCGCTCGAGACGGCCCCGGACATCAAGGTCGTCGGGGAGGCGATGAGCGGCGAGGAGATGCTCACCCTCGTCCCGCGCGTGCGGCCCGACGTGGTGATCCTCGACCTCCGCATGCCGAAGGGCGACGGCCTCACCACCCTCGCGGCGCTCCGCAAGGACTACCCGGACCTCAAGATCATCATCCTGTCGATGTTCGAGGACTCCGAGCACATCGACCAGGCGCTCCACCAGGGCGCCTCCGGGTACGTGGTCAAGTCGATCAACCCGCTCGACCTGCCGTCCACCATCCGCCAGGTGGTCGAGGGCACGGTCTACCACCCCCGCGGCTCCGGCGGCGGTGGCGGCTCGGCCCCCTCCGGCGGCGGCTCCGGCCACCCGGGCGGGCTCACCGACCGCGAGCTCTCCATCCTGCGCCTGGTGGCCGAGGGCCTGTCCAACCTGGACATCGCCTCGAAGCTCTACGTCACCGAGCAGACGGTGAAGTTCCACCTCTCGAACATCTACCGCAAGCTCGGCGTGGGGAACCGCACCGAGGCGACGCGGTACGCGTACCGCAACGGCCTGATCGAGTAGGCCCGGCCCCCGCCGGGTCAGCGGATGACGTAGCGCTTCGTGCGGGAGACCGCGCGGGTGCCGTCCGAGATCGTGACGCGCACCACCCACACGCCCGCGTGGATGCGGCCGAACGGTGGCCGGTTGCGCGTCAGCGCTGCGGTGGCCGTGAATCGCTCCCCCGCCATCCGGCGGCTCTCGGAGTGCCGGATGGCGCTCTGGGTGCGCCGCACCCGGGCCCCGTCGAAGAAGACCTCCGTGCGGTGGATCAGCCGGGGCGAGTTGGTGCGCCAGCGGTACCGCACCGTGACCTGGGCCGCGCGCCGCGCGAAGCGGACCTCCGTCATCCGCACCACCCGCGGAACGGTCACCTCCTGCGGGGGGCTGGCCGGGAACGACTCGGCCGAGCCCCGCGGCGCGGTCGTGCTGACGCTCCAGTACCAGCGGCCGGGCGGGATCGGCTCGAACGGGAGGAGGACCAGGGTCCCGTCGGATTGCGGCTGCCGGTCGGTGGAGATCGTGATCGCCCCGGCGCCGTCCGGTCCCCGGCTCACCTGCAGCGACGGCGCGAACTCGCCCGCGGTGAGGCGCACCTGGAACGCGCCGAGCGGGGCCACCGTCCCGCCGGGCGCCGGCAGGAGCGGCTCGACCGCCCCGATGGCGGGGACGGCGGTCGCGCCGAGCCCCACGGCCACGGCGGGAGCCACGAGCAGCCCTCTCCGGCGCCTCGTCACGCCCGGCCAGGTACCCCCGGGGGCGGCGGGCCGAAACCGCCGCCCCCGCGCGCGATTCAGCCCTGGATGAGGCCGACCCGGTTCCCGTCGGGGTCGTCGAACAGCCCGATCGTCGTCTCGGGCGTGATCGTGTCCGGCCCCATCAGGCGCGTCCCGCCGAGGCGCTCGGCCGCCTGGAGCGTCGCCTCCACGTCCGGCACCTGCACGTAGAACGTGAGGTGGTTGGTGTAGCCGGGCGGGGCGCCCGAGATGCCGCCGCCGATCCCCACCCCGTCCTCGGTGAGGTTCTGCTCCCGCTCCAGGATCCCGTAGTTCATGGGGTTGGAGGCGTCCGGCTCCCAGTCGAACAGCTCCGCGTAGTACGCGCGAACCTTCTCGTAGTCGCGGCCGACGATCTCGAAGTGCACCACCGGTCGTCCCATGTCGTCCCTCCCGGTCCGGCGCCCGTGGGCGCGGGGTTGGTCATCGCTCACCTGCTCAGACGGCCCGCGACGTCCGTCCTCATCGGCCCTGGCGTGCCGCCGCGGCGGAGCCCGGCCGGGGCCCGGTGTGCCATCATCCCGGGCATGCCGTCGCCGACCCCCACCGAGACCACGGCCCCGCGGGCGGACGATGGCGAACCTGCCGAAGATCCGGCGGGACCGGGGCGGCGCCGGCCCGGGCGGCGGGGCCGACGCTGAGCGCGTCCGGCCGGATGTCCAGCGGCTCGAGGGCAACGGCCTCACCTGGCTGAACATCGAGGCGCCCACCGAGGTCGAGACGGCCTGGCTGGCGGAGCACCACGAGTTCCACCCCCTCGACCTCGAGGACGTCCTCTCGCGGCGGCGTCAGCGGGCCAAGATCGACGAGTACCCGGACTACCTGTTCATCGTCCTGCACTTCCCGCGCTTCGACAAGCGCACGGGCCGGTTGCAGGCCGCCGAGCTGAACATCTTCGTGGCCGAGGACCTCGTCATCACGCTGCCGAACGAGCCGCTGAAGCCGCTGTCGGCCCTGTGGTCGCGGTGCGAGCGGAGCGCCACCGAGCGCGAGCGCCACATGAGCAAGGGCTCCGGCTACCTGCTCTACGAGATCGTCGACACCATGTACGACTACTGCTTCCCGATCCTGGACAAGATCGGGTTCAAGCTGGACGCGGTGGAGGACGCGATCTTCGAGGGACGCTCCCACGAGATCGTGCGCGACATCTCCAACATCAAGCAGGAGATCATCAACTACCGCAAGATCGTGAAGCCGCAGCGGCCGACGCTGCGGCTGCTCGAGCGCAGCAACCAGCGGTTCGCGCCCCAGGACCTCGAGATCTACTTCGACGACATCGTCGACAAGAGCGAGCGCATCTGGGACCTCCTCGAGAACTACAAGGAGGTGGCGGAGGCGCTGGAGGCCACGAACGAGTCGGTGCTGACCCACCGGGTCAACGACATCCTGCTCGTGCTCACCGCGATCAGCGTCGTCGTGCTGCCGCTGACCCTCGTGGCGAGCATCTTCGGCATGAACGTCGGGCTGCCCGGGGGCGGGGACCCCGAGGGGGGCGGCTCGCTCTCGTTCTGGATCGTCGTCGGCTTCATGCTCGCCCTGCTCGTCGGCATGGTCGCCTACTTCCGGCACAAGCGGTGGCTGTAGGCGGGCCGCCCCCGGGCCGGGGGCCGGAGATCATGTGGTCCCCGTGGCGGATGGCCTACATCGCGGCCGAGAACGACCACGGCTACGAGGGGCACGCGTGCGTGTTCTGCGACCTGCCGAAACGGCAGGACGACGACCGCACCTACATCCTGTACCGTGGCGCCCGCGCGTTCGTGATCATGAACCTGTACCCGTACAACAACGGGCATCTCATGGTCGTGCCGTACGCGCACGTGGACTCGATCACCCTTCTCGACGAGCCCACGCTGACCGAGATGATGGTCCTGATGCAGCGCGCGCAGGCGGTCGTCGGGGAGGCGATGCGTCCGCAGGGGTTCAACATCGGCGTCAACCAGGGGCGCGCCGCCGGCGCGGGCATCGCGGACCACGTCCACATGCACCTGGTGCCGCGCTGGGTCGGGGACACCAACTTCATGCCGGTACTGGGAGACGTTCGCGTGATGCCGCAGCACCTCGACGAGACCTACGCCCTGCTGCTGCCGGGCTTCCGCGCATGACGATCGACGCCGGGGTCTTCAAGGCGTACGACGTCCGCGGTCTCTACCCGCAGGAGTTCGACGAGGACGGCGCCGAGGAGGTCGGCGCGGCGTTCATCGCCGTGACCGGCGCGAAGCGCGTCGCCGTGGGGCACGACACCCGCCTCTCCTCCCCCTCGGTCGCCGCGCGCTTCGCCGAGGGCGCGGCCGCCGCGGGCGCCGACGTCACCGAGCTCGGGCTCTGCGCCACGGAGATGCTCTACTTCGCCGTCGCCGACGGCGGGTACGACGCCGGGGCCTGCATCACCGCGAGCCACAACCCGCCGCAGTACACCGGCGCCAAGATGGTCACGGCGGGGGCCCTGCCGCTCTCCGGCGACACCGGCATCGGCGAGGTCGGGCGCATCGCGATGGCCGGCGCCCCGCGCGCCGCGGCGCCGGGGACGCGCACGACCGACGACACGCTCCTGCCGCGCTTCGTGGACGCCTGCATGGGCTTCGTGGACCCCGACGCGATCCGCGGCCTGCGCGTGGTGACCGACTCGGCCAACGGGATGTCGGGCCTCTACCTGCCGCCCGTCCTGGAGCGGCTGAACATCGAGGCGATCCCGTACTTCCTGGAGCTGGACGGGCGCTTCCCGAACCACGAGCCGAACCCGCTCCTGCCGGAGAACCGCGAGTTCATCATGGCCAAGGTGCGCGAGCACGGGGCCGACCTGGGCATCGCCTTCGACGGCGACGCGGACCGCTGCTTCTTCATCGACGACACGGGCGAGTTCGTCGCGGGCGACTTCCTCACGGCCCTCCTCGCCCGGCACCTGCTGGGCCGCGGCGGCCCCTCGACGATCGTCTACGACCTCCGCGCCTCCTGGGCCGTCCGCGACACGATCGTCGCGGCCGGGGGCACGCCGGACATGCACCGGGTCGGCCACGCCTTCATCAAGCGCCGGATGCGCGAGGTGGACGCGGTGTTCGCCGGCGAGGTGAGCGGCCACTACTACTTCCGCGACTTCTCCTTCGCCGACACCGGCCTCGTGCCGGCCCTCCTGGTGCTGGAGATGGTCGCCTCGACGGGCCGGAAGCTCTCGGACATGGTCGCCGAGTTCCGCGACCGGTACCACATCTCCGGCGAGATCAACTCCACGGTGGAGGACGCCCCCGCCGCGATCGCCCGCATCCGCGAGCGGTACGCCGACGGCGTCCAAACGGAGGTCGACGGCCTCTCGGTGGACTACGACGACTGGCACTTCAACGTCCGCTCGTCCAACACCGAGCCGCTGCTCCGCCTCAACCTCGAGTCGCTGGTCTCGGAGTCGGACATGGAGCGCCGCCGCGACGAGGTGCTCGAGGTCATCCGCACCGCGTGAGCGACGCCGTGGCCGCCATCGCGGCCGAGGACCTGGAGGTGCGCTACCACGGCGGCCCGCAGCCGGCCGTGCAGGGCGTGACCTTCACCCTCGCGCCGGGCGACGGGCTGCTCGTGACCGGCGCCGCCGGCTCGGGCAAGACGAGCCTCCTGCGGGGGATGCTCGGCATGGTCGAGCACCGCGGCGACCTGCGCCTCCTGGGCGCGGCCGCCGGGGACCCCGCCGCGCGGCGGCGCATCGGGTACGGCCCCCAGGGGCAGGGCTTCGCCGAGGGGCTGCGCGTGGGCGAGGCCGTGGGCGAGGCGCTCGCCGCCCGGGGCGCACCGCGGGCGGCCGCCGGAGCGGCGCTGGAGGCCGCCGGCCTCCAGTACGTCGCCGGCTGGCGCACCCGGCGCCTCGACGCGGAGGGGTGGCGCCGCCTCTCCCTGGCCCTCGCCGTCGCGGGGGACCCGGACCTGATCGTGCTCGACGACCCCTGGCTGCTGGCCGACGCCCTCGCCGTGATCGCCGCGGCGCGCGCGCGGGGCGCCGCCGTCCTCGTCTGCGCGGAGCGGCCCGCCGGCCTCGCGCCGGCACTCGGCCGGCGCATGGCGCTCATCGACGGGCGGGTGCGGTGAGCGTCCTCGCCCTCGTCCCCTTCGAGCTGCGGCGCGTGCTGCGGCGCCCGTGGGTCCAGGTGGGCGCCGCGGCCGGGGTCCTCATCGCGATCGTGGCGGTCGTGGTGGCCGCGACCCACGAGGACCTCGCGCGCGAGGACTCCCTGCGGCGCAGCACGGCCTCCCTGCTCCTGCTGGGCGGGCTCGTCCTGGCCGTCTGCCTCGGCAGCGCCGCCCTCAACCGCGACGCCCACGGCGGGCACCTCGGGATGCTGCTCGGCAACGGCGCCTCCCGGTCCCAGCTCGTCGGGGGGTCGCTCGGCGCGCGCCTGCTGGTGCTGCTGCTCGTCGTCGCCGCGTGGACCGCCGCGATGCAGATCGGCTCCGTCGCGCTCGGCATGGGCCTCGACGGCCCCCTCGCCGTCCACGCCCTCGCGGTGGCCGAGGGGCTCGCCCTGGCCATGATCGCGTGCGCCGCCGCCAGCGCGGTCGTCGCGCCCGTCGCCGCGGGCATCTTCGGCGTGTCCGTCTTCGTGATCGCGCAGGCCTCGGTGAACCTGAAGGCGGCCGCCGATCAGGACCTGATCGGCACCGCCGACACCGCCGTCACGGCGCTCTACCGCATCGGACCGCGCACGGTCACCTCGCCGATGATCGCCGACATGCAGCTCCGCGACGTCGCCGGCCCGTCCGCCCCCCGGATCGAGATCAACGACAACACGGTGTTCGTCCCCGCCGCCGGCTGGGACACCGTCGTGTGGACGCTCCTCTGGTGCGTCCTCATCGCGCTGCTCTGCGTCGCCGGCATGCGCCGGCGCCCCGTCAACTAGC
>JBFWPT010000082.1:0-9483 GCA_050249835.1 Thermoleophilia bacterium | reverse complement strand
TGGGCGACCTCCGCCGCCACCGGGATCAACGCGAACAGCACGAAGGGGGAGAAGGCCGCCAGCAGGAACATCCCCGCCCCCGCCAACAGCGCCGAGGGGCCGTCACCCGAGGTGAAGGCCGACAGGCCGAGCGACAGGGTCGCGACGATCACGAGTTTCGAGAGGATCGCCGCGACGATCACCTGCACGAGGCGCCGCACCCAGCCCGACAGGGCCGGCCAGATCATCGTCGCCAGGAACAGCGGGAGGAACATCACCGCCACGTAGACGACCCCGGCGCGGAGGATCAGCTCGAACCAGACGAACAGGGCCGCCAACGCCATCACCAGGGCCAGCAGGAAAGAGGCGAACAACGGGATCGGCCCACCGACCGCGCTCGCTGTCGTGAGGGTGGTAGCGAGAGTGTCGGTGTCCTCGGCCACCCCGCGGGTGAGCTCCGCGGACAACGCGTCGGTGACCGCGAGGGCCGTCTGGGTGACCGTCACCGCGAGGCCGGTGAGGAGCATCGCCGCCGGCAGCTGCAAGAAGGTCGCGCGGATCAGCAGTCCGGCGTCTTGGCGGACGAGGGCCTGCAGGACGGTGAGCAGGAGGAGCGGCAGCAGCAGGATCGCCCCCGCCTGGAACATGAAGGCGTAGTGGCGCTCGAACCACGGGGCCGACAGGTCGACGGTCGTCGTCGCGTCGATCGCGTCGGCGACTTGGCCGAGCAGCCAGGCCGCCCCGTCACCGACCCAGCCGGTCAGCTGGCCGAGGACCGCATCCCCGGCCGCCCCGGCCGCTGCGCTCGCCGCATCGCCGGCGGCGTCACAGACCAGCGCGACCCCCGGGACGTCGCAGGGCCCCGGGACATCGATCGCCTCCGCCCGGGCCGGGGTGAGCAAGGCGAGCGCCGTGACGACGACGAGAACGGCGAGACAGGTGCCCGCCGCCCCAGATCGAAGGGCGATCACGGGGGAAAGGGGGAGAAGCCCTGGGCGGAGGAGACGAACTCACCCGCGCCGACCGGCGGCTCCGGGGCGGTGACCGAGGGCACCGGCCCCGGCGTGTCCACGCCGAAGCGCTCGACCCGCCACCGCCCACCCGACCAGACCAGCTCCGCGCGACTGGTGGACCAGGCGGCGATCGGGGCCCGCTCCGGCGTTGCGAGCAGCGTCACCTGCCAGACCGCGACGCTCGCCCTCTCGGCCGAGAAGGCCTCGACCCGGTAGCCGAGAGGGGTCATCCGCAAGACGACCTCCCCGCGATCGGCCGACGCCCCGAGTAACCCGTCGAGGTAGCCGTAGGTGCGCTCGAAGAGAGGGGTCAGCTCGGCGCGGTAGCCGGGCGGCGCGATCCGAGCGACCACCGCGCGCCGCGCCTGGGGACTCGAGAGCAGTTCCGGGTCGGCGAGTGACGACAGGGCTCGTGCCGCCGTCCGCGCCGCCGCCGCCCTCGTGCGCGCGGCGGCCCGTCGGGAGTTGTCGACGGGCGGGAATGAGGGGCCGGAGGAGGCATCGGGCGAAGGAGCGACCGGGGTCGATTCTCGGCCGTCGCCGGGAGCGGTGAGGCGACCAAGGGCGAGGCCGAGGGCGAACACCAGCATGACGGCGCCGAGGACGGGAAGACGCCGCCGCACGGGGCGCTCGCGGCCATGGATCAGCAGGTCGGTGCCGGAGCGGGGCGGCACGGCCTACTGGCGCCCGACGCCGTAGAAGAAGTTGACGATCTGAGGCGCCATCCCGACCAGCAAGCCGGCTGCGGCGGCGATCAGGACCCCGCGCCTGCCGCCCGAAGTCGCTCCGTGGTGATTCGACTGAGCCCCCCACGCCCAAGCGATCGCCGCGACCACCAGCGCCGCGAGGATCAGGATCAAAGACCACGAGTAGAGGCCATCAACGAGCTTTTGCAGCTTCGCCTGCCCGGGCAGGCCGGAGGGGTCCGGCGTGGCACCGACCTGCAGCAACGCACTCACGAGATTCGTCATCGCCGCCCCGTCAGGGATCTGTTGATACTACGGAGCAAACTAAAGCGCACCCGGCTCTGTCTCGCAAGCACGCGCCTCCGTGGCCACGGCATCGGGACGGTGCGCGGCGAGGGCATCCGAGCGGTCTGAGATCTTGAGTGGCGACAACTCGGGTGCCGATCTCGACGTCGAACTGATCGGTGCGTCGCAGGGTCCGATCGGTGAGGTCGCGTGCGAGTCAACGTCTATGTCGACGCGTTCAACCTGTACTACGGGTGCCTCCGCGGCACCGCGTACAAGTGGCTCGACCTCGAGCGCCTCAGCCGCCAGTACCTGCGACCCGGTGACCAACTCGGCCGGATCCGATACTTCACGGCCCGGGTCACCTCGCGCCCGTCGGATCCACAGGCCCCGCAGCGCCAGCAGGTCTACCTGAGGGCCCTCCAGACGATCCCGTGCCTGAGCGTGCACTTCGGGCGCTTCCAGGAGACAGAGACCCGGATGCGGCTGGCGGAGCCTCCACCGCGCGGCCCGTCCACGGCGCTGGTGGTCAAGACCGAGGAGAAGGGCTCTGACGTGAACCTGGCGAGCTACCTCTTGTTCGACGCCTTCCGAGGGGACGCCGAGGTGGCCGTCGTCGTCTCCAACGACTCGGACCTGTGCGAGCCGATCCGACTCGCGATCTCGGAACTCGGGCTACGGGTCGGCATCTGGAACCCGTACCGTCGCCCGAGCGTCGAGCTGCGCCGGATCCCGCCGACGTTCTACAAGCAGATACGCCCCGGCGCCCTCGGCGCCAGCCAGTTCCCCCCTGAACTCGAGGACTTACGGGGGATCGTCAAGAAGCCGGCTGCCTGGTGAGGGGCGAAGCCAGAGGCCGGCCGTGAGCGGTGGCGGGAACGGTCCCAGAAACGCTGAAGCCCGCCGGGAGGCGGGCTTCGCTCCCAGCCGCCGAGGCAGCTGGGGGAGTGCGACTAGTATCGACAAAACGGCCGGGGAGTCAAGCTCCCACTCGTCCTCCGCAGGCCAGGGTGCTCTTCGGGCCCGACGCCCGGCAGCGTTCACCGGACGGTCACGCTGAAGCGCTTCGCGACGACGGGGAGGAAGGGCCAGCCGCGGTCACGGGGTACGACGACCCGGAGTGGAACCGTGAAGGCATCGGTTGCCGGACTGAACCGGTACCGCAGAGCGAAGCGTCCCCGCCGGTCGGAGGTGGCGAGCTCCAGCGGACGCCAGACGCCACCCAAGCGCCACTCGAGCTTGACCACCTTTGCGCGGCCCGCGGAGCGGGGGGCGATCTCGCCGCTGATCCGGAGCGTCTCGCCCGGACGGAAGGAGCGGGAGCTGACCCTCGTCGTGACAAGGGGGCGAAGCTGAACGACTCCCGGTGCGACGACCAGCGGGCGACCGAGGGCGATCGCCCGCCACGTTCCGCCGATCACCGGTCGGACGCGGAAGCTGAAGCGCCCGCGACGGTCGGTCAGCGTCCTCGCCCGGGTGAACCCCTTGGGGTCGACGAGGTACACCGTCGCCCCCCGCAGGCCCCTCCCGTTCGGATGCGCGAAGCGGCCCGACATCGACACCGGCCGGCCGTAGGTCGCGGCGATGAAGGGGATCAACAGGCGCCCGGTTCGGCTGTAGCTGCGCGCCTGGTGGGCTCGGATGCCACGGGTCTCGACGCGGGCGAAGTTCGGTAGCGGGACGCCGCTGCCTTCGATGCGAGCGGGCTCCCCGAGGGGGCCGTCGCCCCCGATGATCGTCGTGGTCGGTCCGCCGGCCGCGGTCGTCGAGGATCGCGTGACGAGGGCCGAGATGACTTGACGCGACAGGCCCGCGTTGTCGGTTGCCGTCAGGAAGAAGCGAATCGTCTCTCCCGGAGCGGCGTAGGTCGCGAGATCGATGTCGCTGGTGATGAGGCCAACCGACGACGATGCCACCGTCGGTCCGTCGGGGGCGTGGGCCCGGAGGGTCCAGTCACTGACGCCGCTCGTGGCGTCGGCGACGTTGACCGTCACGCGCACGGCGTCGGCGAGCAGCCCCACGAGGGAGACGCTCGCCGCGGGCGGGGTGCGATCGATCCGCAGCGTCGCATCCTGGAACGCGGCACCACCGGTGCCGTCGCCATCTACCTCGAGCCGCAGGGTCGTGACCCCATCCGGAAGTGAAGCGACGTTGAGTCCCGTCACGTGGGCGCCTTGGCCGAGCGTGCCGGCGTAGAGCCCGCGTCCCGCCGCCGATATGCGTTGCTGGCCGATGCCGTCGGAGCCGAAGTTGTCCGAGGTCTCCCACTGCACGCGTGCCTGGTCGCCGGTGATCCATCCATCCGGGACTGTGATCCAGCGCGCCGACGGCGCCTGCACGTCGCGGACAGCGATCGCCGGGTCGAGGAAGGTCCACACCCGGTTCGGCTGCTGACGGGCCTCGGTCTGGAAGAGTCGCAGCGAGGCGGTCTGGGCCCGCAAACCGATCCGGTAGGCCTTCGGCTGAGATGGGCTCCGCGGAATGTCGGCTTCGGCCACCTGCCAGGCCAGCGCGCCGTCGGAGAGCACCTGCTGGGCGATCGAGGTGGCCGTCTGGTGGAAGCGCACCGCGCGCCAGGAGAACGCCTCGATCACCGAGCCGGAGACGGGGGTGCGCAGGTCGATCTGCCACTTGGTCCCTGTCAGAGACGTGCCGATCGGTGGGCAGGTCACCCCGAAGCTCGCGCCGGTCTGGGCCACCGAGCACTGTCCATCCGGGACCGCCTGGGCGACGAGCGCCTCGACCCCGTAGCCGTAGAGGCTGCCCTCGGTCGCCTGGGCGGGCGCCGCTACCGTCAGGGAACCGCCCGCCGCCAGAACGGCCAGGCCGACGGCGCGGCGTGGGAGTCGAGGACGGCGCATCAGTTGAGGTTCCAGGGGCCGGGGGTGAACTCGCGTTCGGCCGCTGAGACGTCCGGCCAGGGATCGGCGGCCGCCGCCGGGCGCCACGACACCGCGACCTGGGTCGCCTCGGGGCTGCTGGGAGCCGGGGGCGCCTGGGGGCTGCCGGGTGCCGGGGGCGCCTGGCGGCGCTCGCGCTCCCTTCGGCGCGTCAGCTCCCGCCTCTGGCGGGCCACCTCGCGCTGGCGTTCTGCCGACTCGCGGACGCGCGCCTCGAGGCGGACCGACGCCGCGATCCAATCGGCGACGCTCGAGCCGGCCAGGGCGGGCGCGCTCACTGCGGCCACGTACCCGGAGTCCTCGCGAGGCGGCGGGCTTCCATCGAAGGAGAAGAGCACGACGACCAGGAAGCTGGCAAGCCCGACGAGCCCGGCCGCGACCCCGGCGCCGAGGAGCCTTCCGGGGTCAGGACGCGGGATCGAGCGCCGAACCCGCTGAGGAGCACCCGGGCGAGGGGCTCGGGCGCCGCCGAAGGCCGGAGGGCGACGTCGGCCCCTGCCGCTCCGGCCGTGGGCGCCGCGGCCCGGCGGGGCGCCCCCGCCTCCGACCTGCACGAGGCCGTCACCGAGATCCTCGCCGCCGGGTCCGAGGACCGGTTCCCACCTCGCGGGCCAGGGGACGTCCTTCTCGAGGACGCGCGGCTCGACGAGGGATGGCTCGGGCGTGGGAGGGTGGGGCAGGTCCCCACCGACCTCGTCCCGATCCATCGCGCCGTCGTCGTTTGCCATCGCGCCGCCATCCCCTTATGCTCGGTTGACTGTCTGCGACAAACCGAGAGTACCTCATCTCGCGGGAGAAGCACACAAGCTATGAAATCCTACATCCGGCTTCCTTCGCGACCTCGTTCGGTCGGTCAGAATGCACCGCATGGGTCGCACACCATCGAACGAGGTGCTTACCGCCAGCGAGGTGGCGCGGTGGCTCGGCCAAAACCTCGAGACGATCCAGCGCGCGGCCAAGTCGGGGCGCCTGCCGGCGCGGCGGATCGGCAAGGAGTGGCGCTTCCTGCGCGACCTGGTCGCAGAAGCCCGCGGAGTGAAGCTCGGCCGGCCCGCGGTCGCGATGGACGATCCCTTTCCGCGCTCGCCCTTCGCCACTCGCGACGGCATGGCGGCCGGGGGGATGGACGCCGACGAGGCGGCGGAGCTCCTTCGAGTCAAGGAGTGGACGGTCCGCAGCGAGGCGAACCAGGGGCGGCTTCCCGGCTGGCGCGAGGGGCAGCGTTGGCGCTTCTCGCGCGACGAGCTGATCGAGCACATGCGCCGCGACGAGCCACAGGACCGGATCCGCTACGACAGGCGGAACGCCCGGTAGCGGTCCTCCCGGGTTGCAGGAAGCACGCGAATGGGTGAGCCCCTGTTCCCCCGGGCGAACCGCGTGCGCCAGCTTGAGCACGCACTCTCGGTCCTCGACCTCTTCCGCCCCCCCGATCGAGGGGAGCTCAGCCTCTCGGCGATCGCGGCCGAGCTCGGGCTCTCGGAGGAGTACGCCAACAAGCTCCTGCGCCACCTCGAGGCGGCGGGCGTGGTCGTCCGCGGTCCGGTGTCGGGTGGATGGCGTCTGGGCATCCGCCTCGCTGAGCTCGGGGGCTACGCGATCGCCACCCTGCGCCCCTGGGATGAGTTCCGCCCTCCGCTCGCCGCGCTCCAGGAGGCGACCGGTCTGGGCGGGCTGATCGCCGTGCTCTCGGGCGGCCTGGCCGTCCACGTCGACGAGTTCCGCGGTCCCGAGCGGCCCCTCGGGCGAGCCTTTCCCGCCCATGCCACCTCCCTCGGCAAGGCGATCCTCGCCGAGCTCGCCCCCGACGAGCGCGACGCCGCCCTCGGCGAGATCGTCCTCACGCCCTGGACCACGCGCACGATCACCGCCAAGGAGGCTCTGATCGACGACCTGCGGGTGGCGAAGGAGCGCGGCTACGCGTTCGAGGACGCCGAGTTCCACGACGCCCGCCGCTCGATCGGCGCCGCCGTCCGCGACCACACCGGCGCAGTCGTCGCCGCGGTCGGCGTCGGCACCACGCCGAGCCGCCTCCCAGACGAGGTCGTCGACGAGGTCGCGGCGGCCGTCGTCGAGGCCGCGGGGGAGATCTCGCGTCGCCTCGGCGCCGGCACCCTCCCCGCGCTTCCCTCCTGGCGGCCGGTCGTCGAGGTCAAGTTCGTGATGGAGCCGCCGCTCGAGGTCCGGCCCGCGGGCGCCGCCGAGGACCCCCCGATGAAGCCGCCTCGCCGCCGGCCGCGGCCCAAGGGCTCCCGGGCGACGTGACCGCTGCCGGCAACAGCCTCTCGCGGCCGATCGCCCTCGCCGGCGCGGGCCTCGCGGCGCTGATGTCGCTGGCGATCGGGCTGCCGGTGATCGCCCTCCTCGGGGTGGCGAGCTCGGGCGGGGCACCGGGTGCCACTCGCACCGACGCCGGGTCGCTCGATCGCTGGATGGATGAGCAGGTACCCGGGTCGCCTCTGGTCGGGCTCGGGGTGGTCTTCGTCCGCGAGGGTGAGCGCAACGGGATCGACCCGCGGGCACTCGTCGCGATCGCGATGCACGAGTCCGTGCTCGGCACCGCCGGATCGGGAGCGTCGATCCACAACGCCTTCGGCTGGGGGCCGGCGATCCCGTTCTCCAGCTGGGAGGCGAACATCGCCACCGTCGCGCGCGGGCTCGCGCAGGGGTACGTCGCTCGCGGTCGGGACACCCTGGCCGCGATCCAGCCAGTCTGGGCGCCGCTCGGCGCCGCGAATGACCCGACGGGGCTGAACTCGGCGTGGACCGAGGCGGTCGGGCGCTACTACGCCGACCTCGGTGGCGACCCGAGTGGGTCGATCGCGTTCGTGCCCGAGGCCCCGGCCGATGTTCAGGCGGTGCTGTGTCCGGCCGGCCCTTGGGGCGGGACGCAACGCCCCATCGAGGCGCTCGCCCGCCTCAGCGGCCTTCCCGTCACGAGCGTCAAGCGCGATCGACAGACGACAGCGAGCGGCGGAGTGTCGGACCACTGGGCCGGCTGTGCTGAGTGCTTCGCCAACGACATCGGCACGACGGCTCCCGCGGGCGATGCCGCTGCGTCGCGGATCGCGACAGCGATCGGCGGGCCGGGCTACGCGGACTGGGGCTCGACCGGAGGGGTTCTCAACGTCGAGCGCTGCGGGATCCGGTTCCAGCTCCTGTGGCGCACCTTCGTCGGCGGCAACCACTGGGACCACATCCACATCGGCGCCCGTCGCGTCGGGTACGCGCCATGAACGGCGAGCCGCCCCAGGTGCTGGATGTCGCAGCCGTGATGCAGCGCTATCGCATACGTGATCGCAGGGCCGCTCGGCGCCTTATGGATGAGGCCGGCGGCTTCCTCGTCGCCGGGCGCCTCGTCGTACGGTGGGACGACCTTGAGGCTTACGAGCGCCGCCAGCGCGAGGCTCGCAGCCGAGGCTCCGGCAGTGGCGATGCCCGATCGACCGCCCGGTCGAGCGTGAGGACGCGACGCCTTGCGCAGCCTACGAAGCCGCTCGCTCCCGGATGGTGGCGCTCGTGAGCGCTCGACGAGGCTGGCGCGAGACCATCGAGCCCGGCATCTACCGTGCGCACCGGCTCGCCTGCGCCTCGTCGGTCGATCACCGACCAGGACGCCGCTGCGGCTGCTCGTTCCAGATAGTGGTGCCGGGGGCCCGTCCGGGGGCGACCCGGCTCGTAACGGTGAGCGGTACCGTCAGCCGTGCCCGGGCCGAGCGCGACCGGCTACGTGGAGAAGGACGACAAGTGCCTCCTGCGGTCGTCGAGGCCGGGACGCTCGACGAACTCGCGGGCGACTATCTGAGGGCGAAGGCGCAGACGCTCGCGCCTTCGACCGTGGCCGTTCGGGAGGAGGCCTATCGGCTTCGTGTGAGTCCGGCGCTGGGGGACCTGAACCTCGCCGAGATTACGCGGCAGACCGTCGAGACCTGGCTCGCGGAGACACTGAGGACCTCGAGTCGGCACGCTGCCGGAAAGGCGTTGGAAGCCCTTCGTGTCATGCTCGCACTCGCCGTCCAGTGGGGCCGGCTCTCCGAGAACCCGGCCAGCGGGCTCAGGCTTCCTAAGGCGCCTCCGGAACGCCGGCGTGCGGAGCGCGTCCTCGACGCCCAGCAGCTGGCCACCCTCTTCGAGGGCACCCAGCGAGTCCACCTCGAGTCCCTGTTCCGCATCGCCGGCGAAGCCGGCCTCCGGCGCGGCGAGGTGATCGGCTTGCGCTGGCCGGATGTCGACCTCGCCGCTCGACGGGTCCTCGTGGCGCGGTCGGTGTGGCAGGAGGTCGGGCGGGAGGGCGGCCCGCCTCGTCGGATCGTGGGTCCTCCCAAGAGCGGCCGCGAACGCCGCGTCGCGATCTCCGCGGGGCTGGCCAGCCGGCTGGCCGGTTGGTACGCCCGCGCGGTCGTGGAGGGAGGAGCGTCGGCCGACGGCTACGTCTGGCCGGCCCGCGACGGCGGCCCGATGGACAGCGGAACGCCAGGGCAGGCCCTTGCACGTGCGCTCACGCGGGTCGGCCTGGTCGATGCCACGGGCCGCCCCCTCATCTCCTTCCACGGGCTTCGTCACACCGCGGCGTCGATCATGCTCGCGCGGGGTGTGCCGCTGATCGTGGTCTCGCGTCAGCTG
>JBFWPT010000081.1:0-10308 GCA_050249835.1 Thermoleophilia bacterium | reverse complement strand
GGTGGTGATGAGCTCCTTGCGCTCGGCCGAGTCGCTGGCGACGAGCTTGCCGACGTAGGCCCGGTCGATGTCCGCGACGATGATGTCGCCGACCTCGTCCTGCACGTTGGAGAACAGGCCGCGCTTGGTCATGGAGGCCGCGGCGGCGTGGTTGTCCTCGGTCGGCGTGAGGTAGTGGATCGCGTCGACCTTGTAGCGGTGGATCAGGAACAGGTGCAGCAGCGTCATGAGGCGCTTGCGGCGCAGCGTGGTGTCGAAGGTGTTCTGGTCGCGCACCGACAGGATCACGTGGCCGCGGCGGTCCTGGATCGTCGTGAAGACGATGTTCGCGAGCTTCTCGTCCTTCTCATCGACGACGGCGAGCTCGAGCAGGTCGGTGCCGGCCGTGTGCGGGCGCAGGCGCACGCGCAGCGGCTTGGTGATCTGGTTGTAGGCGCCCCACTCCTCGAGCCAGCCGGCGAGCGTCTTCGGCGGGACCTCGGTCTGGACCAGGTGCTGGCTCTGCGTCGAGCCCTCGCCCATGGCCTTGGTGGTGGCCGTCTGGCCGGACACCGCCATGAGGGCGGCGTCGGCGCGCGGGCCGCCGACCAGGGTCTGCGGGGTGCGGTACGGCGACTCCAGCAGGCGGAACTTCCGCTGCAGGCGCGCCAGGGCGAGCATGCCGTCCTCGCGCAGCGCCGTCGTGAACTCCTCGGCCGCGAGGCCGTCGATCTGGTGGCCGCCGTAGGTCATGAAGTTGAAGACGAAGCCCATCTTCCCGAGCTCGATCGGGAACTGGCGCATCTCGTCGTCGCTCATGCCGGTCGTGTCCCAGTTGAAGGACGGCGACAGGTTGTAGGCGAGCATCTGGTCCGGGAAGACCTCGTGGATCGCGTCCGCGAACTCCTTCGCGTCCTTCAGGTCCGCGGTCTTGGTCTCCATCCAGAGCAGGTCGGCGAACGGCGCGGCCGCGAGCGACTTGGCGACGGCGTACGGGATGCCGCCCTGGATCTGGTAGTAGCCCTCCGGGGTCTGGGCCAGCTCGGCGTCCCAGATGACGTCCACGTCCAGCTCGCGGGCCTTCTTGCGGATGTCCCACCACGAGGCGCGGGAGGAGAACGTGTTCCACTCCTCGACGGAGATGTCGGGGGCCGACTCCTCGTCGCTGCGGAAGGCGATCTGGTCGGCGACCGCGGCGCCGAGGGTCTTGAGGCCGGCGTCGGCCTGCCATGCGGCGAGGAACCGGTCGGCGACGTGGTCGAGCACCTGCTCCGACGTGCCGGCCGTGCCCTTGGCGTAGTTCGCGGCGGCCTCGTCGGCGACGGCCGTGACGCCGGCCTCGGCGAGCCAGGCGTCGGCGTGCGCGTACTCGTCGTCCGAGACGGCGTAGATCAGGTGGCCCTGCAGCTCGCTCACGCCCTGCGCGTTGAGGCGGCGGATGATCGCGAGGTACGCGGCCTTGTAGCTCGGCACCGAGGTGTTGGTGACGCCGAGGATGAACGGCTGGTCGCGCTCGTCGCCGGCCGAGTCGAGGAGGTTGGCCGCCTCGGCGTCGGTGCGGGCGACGATGATGCCCGGGACGCCCATGATGTCGAGCTGGAAGCGGGCGGCCGCGAGGCGCTTGATCTGCTCGTCGGAGGGCACGAGCACCTTGCCGCCCTGGTGGCCGCACTTCTTGGCGCCGGGCTTCTGGTCCTCGATGTGGTACCCGGGGACGCCCGCCTCGACGAAGCGGCGGACGAGGTTGCGGACGTGCGCGTCACCACCGTGACCGGTGTCGGCGTCGGCGATGATGAACGGCCGGAAGTCCACCTCGGGGGTGGAGGCGCGCTCGGCGTCGGTCATGCGGGCGCGGGCGAAGCGCTGGTTCTTGTCGGCCGTCAGGAGCGCTCGTACGAGGCCGGCGGCCTCCTCCGGCACCTGGCTCAGGGGGTAGCTCGCCAGGTCCGGGCCGGGGTCCTCGTTCGTCGAGCCCTTGGCCGAGGTGGCCCAGCCGCCGAGGTAGATGCCCTCGATGCCGGCCCGCTTCATCTGCACCACCTGCCCGGGCGAGTACGGCCCGAAGCTGGTGATCGACTCGCCCTTGGAGAACTTCGCGCGCAGCAGGTCGTAGAACTGCGCCGCCGCGTCCCGCGCGATCGTGTACTCCTGCGGCACGGTGCCGACCTGCTCGGCCACCTGCCGCGCCGCGAAGACCCGGGTCGTGGCGGAGAACCGGTCCCCGTCCATGAACTCCTGGATCTCCTGGATGTCGTCCTCGAACGCCCCCATGTCACGCCCCCCAGTCGACTACAAGCCCGCGGAGTGTACGGCCCCGCGGAGGCCGAATTGCTCGTGACAAGCGGCACGAGGACCCGCTCGGGAAGCGGGATCCCGGCCAGGCACGGGTGTCCTCCCCGGTCCCGCCCTATTCGTGATTTCTGTCACGATCGCGCGAAGTCGTGTGAACTTTCCGTGCAGGCCGGGGTCATACTCGCCGGATGAGGGCGATGGCGCTGCGCGAACCGGGCCCTGCGGACGGCGCGGGGCCCCTCGTGGAGGAGGACCGCCCGGACCCGCGGCCGGGCCCCGGCGAGCTGCTGCTGGCGGTGGAGGCGTGCGCGGTCTGCCGCACCGACCTGCAGATCGCCGAGGGCGACATCGCGCCCCGCCGGTTGCGGGTGGTCCCCGGCCACCAGGCGGTGGGGCGGGTGGCCGCGCGCGGGCCGGGCACGGAGGGGTGGCGGGAGGGCGACCGGGCCGGCGCCTACTGGCTCGCGTCGTCGTGCGGCCGCTGCCGGTTCTGCCTCGCGGGGCGCGAGAACCTCTGCGCGCAGGCGACCTTCACCGGCTGGGACCACGACGGCGGCTTCGCCGACCTCATGCTGGTGCGCGCCGACACGGCCGCCCGGCTGCCCGAGGGGCCGGACGCCGCCGCGCTGGCCCCGCTGCTCTGCGGCGGGGTCATCGGCCACCGGGCCCTCGAGCTCTCCGGCGCCGGGCCGGGCGACCGGCTGGGGCTGTTCGGCTTCGGGGCCTCCGCCCTGTGCGTGCTGCAGGAGGCCCGCGACCGCGGCTGCATCGTCTCGGTCCATACGCGCGGCGACCGGGACCGCGCCCGGGCCGCCGCCCTCGGCGCCGCCTGGACCGGCGGCTACGACGAGGCGCCGCCCGCGCCCCTCGACGCGGCCATCACGTTCGCCCCGGCCGGCGCCGTCGTCGTGTCGGCCCTCCGCGCGGTCGGCCCCGGCGGGTCGGTGGTGGTCAACGCGATCCACCTCGACCACGTCCCGGAGTTCCCCTACGAGCTGCTCTGGGGCGAGCGGGTCCTGCGCTCGGTCGCCAACGTCACCCGCGCCGACGCGGCCGGATTCCTGGAGACCGCGGCCCGCATCCCGGTCACGACCGAGTACGAGACGCACCCCCTGGAGGACGCCAACACCGCCCTCGCACGGCTGCGCGACGGCGCGGTCGCGGGCGCGGCGGTCCTGCTGACCGGCGTCTGACGCGGCAGGATGCGGGGCCGTGCCCCCCGCCCGCAACCTCGTCAACCTGAGCGGCGCCGGCGCGCGGTACGCCGCGCGCACGGTCCTCCAGGACGTCTCGCTGGGCGTCGAGGCGGGCGACCGCATCGGCGTCGTCGGCCGCAACGGCGACGGCAAGTCGACGCTGCTGCGCCTCATCGCGGGCCTCCAGCAGCCGGACGCCGGCCGCGTGGTGCACGAGGGCGGCCTGTCGCTGGCGCTGATCGGCCAGGGCGACGAGCTCGACCCCGCCCGCACCGTCGGCGAGGAGCTCGTGGGCGGGCGCGCCGACCACGAGTGGGCCGGCGACGCCGCCTTCCGGGCGGTGCTCGACGGGCTGCTGGGCGGGGTGGCCGTCACGCGCTTCGCCCGCGGCCTGGACACCCCGGTGGCGACCCTGTCCGGCGGCGAGCGGCGCCGGGTGGCCCTGGCCCGCCTGCTGATCGACGGCCCGGAGCTGCTCCTGCTGGACGAGCCGACCAACCATCTCGACATCGAGGGCGTCGACTGGCTCGCCGGGCACCTCGCGGCCCGGCGCGGCGCTCTCGTGGTGGTGACCCACGACCGCTGGTTCCTGGACGCCGTCTGCACGGCGACCTGGGAGGTCTCCGACGGGGAGGTCCACCAGTACGAGGGCGGCTACGCCGCATGGGTGCTCGCCCGGGCCGAGCGCGAGCGCCTGCGGGCCGCCCACGAGGAGCGGCGGCGGAACCTGCTGCGCAAGGAGCTGGCCTGGCTGCGGCGCGGGCCGCCGGCGCGGACGTCCAAGCCGCGCTTCCGCATCGAGGCGGCCAACGCCCTCATCGCCGATGTCCCGGAGCCGCGCGACCGCGCCGAGCTCCTGCGCTTCGCCACCGCGCGGCTGGGCGCCCGGGTGCTCGACCTGGAGGACGTCACCGCCCGGCGCGGGGAGCGCACGATCCTGGACCGGGTGACCTGGCGGCTCGGGCCGGGCGACCGGCTGGCGGTGCTCGGCGTGAACGGCGCCGGCAAGACGACCCTGCTGCGACTGCTGGACGGGACCCTGGAGCCGGCCTCGGGCACCGTGGAGCGCGGCCAGACCGTCCGCCTCGCCCACCTGTCGCAGGACACCGTCGAGCTCGACGGGTCCCTGCGCGTCATCGAGGCCCTGGAGGCCGTGCGGCTGCGCACCCGGCTCGGCGACGGCCGCGAGCTGACCGCGGGCCAGATGGCCGAGCGCTTCGGCTTCGGCGGCCCCCGCCAGCGCACGCAGGTGCGCGACCTGTCGGGCGGCGAGCGCCGCCGCCTGCAGCTCATGCGGCTGCTCATGGACGAGCCGAACGTGCTGCTGCTGGACGAGCCGACCAACGACCTCGACATCGAGACGCTCACCGCGCTGGAGGACCTGCTCGACGGGTGGCCCGGAACGCTGGTGGCGGTGAGCCACGACCGCTGGTTCGTGGAGCGCGTGTGCGACGACGTCCACGCCCTGATGGGCGACGGCCGCATCCGCCACCTGCCGGGCGGCGTCGACCAGTACGTCGCGCTGCGCCGCGGGGAGGCCGAGGCCGCGGCGGCGCCCGCCCCCCGCGCGCCGGCCGGGGAGCGCCCGCGCGGCGCCGCCCTGCGCGACGCGCGCAAGCGCGCGGAGCGGGCCGAGCGCGACCTGGACCGCCTCGCCGCCCGCGAGGCCGACCTGCACCAGCAGATGGCCGCCCACGCCACGGACCACGAGCGCCTGCGCGAGCTGACCGGCGCGCTCCAGGCGCTGGGGGACGAGCGCGAGGCGGCCGAGGCCGCCTGGCTCGACGCCTCGGAGGAACTGGAGGGTTAGGCGGGCCGGCGCATGAGGGCCGCAGCGGCGAGGGTGGCGGCGACGGCCAGGACGAGGGTGCCGGCGACACCGGCGAGGCCGGTCGCCACGGAGGCGTCGGTCACGCCGGGCCAGGCGTAGTCCGGGATCGGCGCGGCCTCGGCCACAGCGTGCGGATCGACCGGCGGGACGCCGTGGCCCAGGGCGACGTCGTCGAGCCGGTCCGGGAGCGCCGACGCGAGCGGCGACGCGAGGCCCGCGACGAGCACCGCGGCGCCGACCGTGACGAGGGAGACGGCCCACTCGCGCCCCGGCTCGACGGCGAGGACGACGGCCACGATCGCGACGGTCACGGCGGCCTCGCCCAGCCCCACGAGCACGTGGGCGCCGGTCATCGCCGGCAGTGAGACGCCGAGCGGGATCGTGTGGGAGGCCGCGAGCAGCAGGCAGACGACGGTCGAGGCGGCGATCACCGACAACCAGGCGCCGGCGGCGACGCCCGCGAGGAACGCCGGGCGGGAGCCGGGGCGCGCGCGCCGGGCGCCCTCGATGCAGGCTCCGGCGACGAGGCACGCGACCACGGCCATCGCCAGCACCCCGCCGCCGATGGCCGTCACGCCCCCGTCGGCGAACAGCAGCGCCTGGACCGTCAGCACGACGGCCATCACCACCGTCCCCATCCAGACGCCGCAGAGCGCCACCGCGAGCGCGGCGCCGATCATGTGGCCGCTCGTGCCGCCCGTGACCGGGGCGTTGAGCATCTGGAGGGCGAAGACGGCCGCCCCCGCGGCCGCGGCGCGGGTCACCCGGGGCCGGTCGAGGGCCCGCCGCGCGCGCACCGCCGCGTAGCCGACCCCGCCCGCGGCGAGCGCCGCGGAGGCCGTCGCCACCTGGGCGTCGAGGTATCCGTCGGGGATGTGCACGGGGGCCTCCTCGGGTCGCGCGCCGGGCCTGGGGGAAGAATATTTCCCACGGCGTGTCGAAGCGGGTCCTCCCCGTTCGTCGCGTGGGTGAAGGCACCCGACAGAAGGAGACGACGATGCGGTTCATGGTGATGGTCAAGGCCGACGCGACGACCGAGGCGGGCACGACGCCGACGGAGGAGCAGCTCCTGGAGATGGGCCGGTACAACGAGGAGCTCGTGAAGGCCGGGATCATGCTGGCGGGTGAGGGCCTGCACCCCAGCTCGAAGGGCACGAAGGTCGTGTTCGACGGCGAGAGCCGGACCGTGGTGGACGGCCCGTTCGCCGAGGTGAAGGAGATCATCGCCGGCTTCTGGATCTTCCAGTGCCGCGACCTCGACGAGTGCATCGAGTGGGTCAAGCGCTGCCCCAACCCGATGCCGGGTGAGTCCGCGATCGAGATCCGCCAGGTCTACGAGATGGAGGACTTCGGCGACGCCGTGACGGACGAGGTGTCCGAGCAGCAGGAGCGCCTGCGGGCCGGCATCGAGGGGAACGAGGCCTCCTGACCTCCCCCCTCCCGACGGCGGGCGGGGACGGCGCCCACCGCGCGATCGAGGCGGTCTGGAGGATCGAGTCGGCGCGCGTGGTCGCCGCCCTCGCCCGCATGACGGGCGACGTGGGCCTGGCGGAGGACCTGGCGCAGGACGCCCTGGTCGCCGCGCTGGAGCGGTGGCCGCAGACGGGCGTCCCGGACAACCCGGGCGCCTGGCTGACGGCCACGGCGAAGAACCGCGGCCTGGACATTCTGCGCCGCGACCGCACGCTCCGGCGCAAGACCGAGGAGATCGGCCGCGACACGGAGATGCGCCAGCGGGAGGAGCCCGACCTCGCGGGGGCGATGGACGAGGCCGCGATCGGCGACGACCTGCTCGCCCTCATCTTCACCTGCTGTCACCCCGTCCTCTCCCGGGAGGCCCAGGTGGCGCTCACGCTGCGCCTCCTCGGCGGGCTGACGACGGCCGAGATCGCCCGGGCGTTCCTCACCCCGGAGCCCACGATCGGGCAGCGCATCTCGCGGGCGAAGAAGACCCTCTCCACCGAGCGCGTGCGCTTCGAGACCCCCGCCGGCGCCGAGCTGGACGCGCGCCTGGGGGTCGTGCTGGCCGTCGTGTACCTCATCTTCAACGAGGGCCACTCGGCCAGCGGGGGCGACGCGTGGGTGCGGCCCACGCTCTGCGAGGAGGCCATGCGGCTCGGCCGCATCCTCGTCGCGCTCGCGCCGGACGCGCCGGAGGCGCACGGCCTGCTCGCCCTGATGGAGCTGCAGGCGTCGCGCCTGCGCGCGCGGGTGGGCCGCGACGGCCGGCCGGTGCTGCTGCTCGACCAGGACCGCGGCCGCTGGGACCGCCTGCTCATCACCCGCGGCCTGGCCTCGCTTGCGCGCGCCGAGGAGCTCGGCGGGTCGTTCGGGCCGTACACCCTCCAGGCCGCCCTCGCGGCCTGCCACGCCCGGGCGGGCACCGCGGAGGAGACCGACTGGGGGCGCATCGCCGCCATCTACGGCGTGCTGGGCCGCGTGAGCCCGTCGCCCGTGGTGGAGCTCAACCGGGCGGTCGCGGTGAGCATGGCCGAGGGACCCGAGGCGGGCCTCGCGCTGGCCGATCCGCTGCTCTCCGAGCCGGCGCTCGCCGGCTACCACCTGCTGCCCGCGGCGCGCGCCGACATGCTCGCCCGGGCCGGGCGGACCGGCGAGGCGCGCGACGAGCTGGAGCGGGCCGCGTCCCTGGCCCAGACCGAGCGCGAGCGGCGGCTGTTACGGGCCCGGGCGGCGGGGCTGGACTGATCCCTTATACTGGGGGGGAGTATCAATCCGGACCCCCTGGGAGGCCGGCGATGATGGACACCACCACCCGCCTGGCGATCACCGCCACGCTCCACTGCCTCACCGGGTGCGCCATCGGCGAGGTGCTCGGCCTGGTGATCGGCACCGCCCTCGGCTGGGAGACGCTGCCGACGATGGCCCTGGCGATCGGCCTGGCGTTCCTGTTCGGCTACTCGTTCACCGCCGTGCCGCTGCTGCGGTCCGGGCTGCCGCTCGCGACCGTGGTGCCGCTGGCGCTGGCCGCCGACACGTTCTCGATCGCCGTGATGGAGATCGTGGACAACGCGGTGATGCTCGCCGTGCCGGGCGCGATGGACGCCGGCCTGGCGGACCCGCTGTTCTGGGGGGCCCTGGCCTTCGCCCTGTTCGTGGCGTTCCTGGCCGCGGTGCCGGTCAACCGGCGCCTCATCGCCCGGGGCCGCGGCCACGCCCTGGTCCACCACCACCACCACGGGGCCTGACCGCCGGGCGCGCCGTCACACTGGTCCCCGTGCCGCTGGACGACTCACGCCGCGCCGTGGCCGCGGGCGTCATCACGAGCCTGGCCGGCCCCGGCGCGGCGCTGCGCGAGGACCAGGAGGCGGCGGTCGCCGCGCTCTGCGAGCCGGACGCCCGCGTGCTGGTGGTGCAGGCGACCGGCTGGGGCAAGTCGGCGGTCTACTGGGCCGCCACGGCCGTGAGACGGTCCGAGGGCGCCGGGCCGGCCCTGGTCGTCTCGCCGCTCCTGTCGCTGATGCGCGACCAGGTGGCCGCCGCGGAGCGGGCCGGCCTGCGCGCGGCGACGCTGAACTCCTCGAACGTGGGCGACTGGGAGCCGGTGGAGCGCGCGCTGCTCGCCGGCGAGGTCGACCTGCTGCTCGTGTCGCCGGAGCGCCTCGCCAACCCGGGCTTCGGCCGCCGGGTGATGGACGCGATGGCCGGACGCCTGGGGCTGCTGGTGATCGACGAGGCCCACTCCGTCTCCGACTGGGGCCACGACTTCCGCCCGGACTACCGGCGGGTCGCCCTCGCCGTGCAGCGCCTGCAGCCGGGCACCCCGATCCTCGCGACGACGGCGACCGCCAACGCGCGCGTGACCGAGGACGTCGCCGCCCAGCTCGGGCCCCAGACCCTGGTGCTGCGCGGGCCCCTGGCGCGGGCGAGCCTTGAGCTCGCGGTGGTGGACGGGCTCTCCCCCCTGGAGCGCTTCGCCTGGGTCGCCGAGCACCTGCCGCGGCTTCCGGGCTCGGGCATCGTCTACGCGCTCACCGTGGCCGACGCGGAGCGGCTGGCCGCCGTGCTCGGCGAGATCCACGGCGACGCGCTGCCGGTCGCGCACTACACCGGTCAGCTCGCGGCCCCCGAGCGCGAGGCCCGGGAGGACGCGCTGCGCCGCAACGAGCTGAAGGCCCTCGTCGCGACCTCCGCCCTCGGGATGGGCTACGACAAGCCGGACCTCGGTTTCTGCGTCCACGTCGGCGCCCCGCCGTCCCCGGTCTCGTACTACCAGCAGGTGGGCCGCGCGGGGCGGGCGATCGACCACGCCCCGGTGGTGCTGCTGCACGCCGAGGCCGACGCCGGCGTGTGGGAGTACTTCGAGACCGCGGCGATCCCCGATCCCGGCGAGGTCGAGCGGCTGCTGAACGCGCTGCCGCGCGACCCGGGCTCGGCGGCGAGCGTCCCGGCGCTGGAGGCGCAGACGAGCATCCGCCGCACCCGCGTCGAGCTGATGCTGAAGCAGCTCGCGGTGGACGGGGTCACGGAGCGCCTGCCCGACGGGTGGATCGCGACCGGCGAGCCCTACGTGTTCCCGCGGGCGCACTACGACGGCGTCATCGCCGGGCGCCGCCGCGAGGCGGACATCATGCGCGAGTACGCGCACGGGCGGCGCTGCCTGATGCAGCTCCTCCAGGAGGCCCTCGACGACCCCACCGCCCGGCCGTGCGGCCGCTGCTCGGTGTGCCGGGGCGCGCTGCCCGACGGCCTCGCCCCGCGCCCCGATCCCGCAACGGTGCGGCAGGTGGCGGCGGTGCTGCGACGCGGCTCGCAGGCGCTGGAGCCGCGGAAGATGTGGCCGGGCGGCGCCTACGGATCGCGGGGCCGCATCCCCCCGGGGCAGCAGGCGTCCACCGGCCGGGCCCTCGCCTACGCCGACGCGCCCGAGTGGCGCGACGCCATCGCCGCGGCCTTCGCCCCGGACGCGCCCGCGCCCGAGGAGGTCGTGACCGGCTGCATCGACCTGCTGCGCGCGTGGAGCCGGTCGTGGACGGCCCGGCCCCAGGTCGT
>JBFWPT010000080.1:2701-10420 GCA_050249835.1 Thermoleophilia bacterium | reverse complement strand
TCACCCCGCACCCACCACGCAGGAGGCCCCGATGCCCGCCCTCACGATCGTCCACCGCGATGCCATGGAGCGCGACGGCGCCTGGTCGCTCGCGCGCCGCTCGCTCGGCCTGAGCGCCTTCGGCATCAACCTCGTCGAGATCGCCCCCGGCGGCACGATCCCGGAGCACGACGAGGTCGCCCGCGACCACGAGGAGGTGTTCGTCGTGCTCTCCGGAGACGCGGTCCTCGTGGTCGACGGCGACGACCACCCTGCTCCCGCCGGCACGTTCGCCCGGCTCGACCCGGAGCCGCGGCGCACCGTGCGCAACGACGGCGCGGTCCCCGTGTCCCTGCTCATCGCGTCGGCGCCCCGCACCAGCGGGTACGTCCCGATGGAGTGGGCGTGACCGCGGTCGCGACGCCGCCCGAGCGGGTGCGCGGCCGCGCCGAGGTGTCCGGCTACCGCGACATGTGGGCCGCCGCGCCGCCGGACCTGGCGGAGCGCCACGGTGTCGCGGCGCGCGACCTGGACGGCGGCGTGCTGCTGGCCTGCGCGGCCCTCCCCTCCTCGCGGATGCTCAACCACGCCCTCGGCCTCGGCCTGGACGGACCCGTGGACCTCGACGCGGTGGAGGCCTTCTACGCGGAGGCGGGCGCCCCGTGCGCGGTCGCGGTCGACGACACCGCGGACGGCCTCCGCGCCGGCCTGGAGGCCCGGGGCTTCCGCGAGGACCGCCCGTGGGCGACCTTCCACCGCCCGGCCGGGCCGGTGGACGCCCCGGCCACCTCGCTCCGCGTGACCGGGACGGACGCGACGACGGCCTCCGCCTTCGGAGGCGTCGTGGCGGCCGGCTTCGGCATGCCGCCCGAGTTCTCGGCGTGGGTCGCGGCCCTCGTCGGCCGCCCGTCCTGGACCTGCCTGCTCGCCTGGGACGGCCCCACGCCGGTGGGCGCCGCCGCCCTCCACCTCCGGGGCGACAGCGCCTGGTTCGCCCTCGGGGCGACGCTGCCGGAGCACCGCGGCAAGGGCGCGCAGGGCGCCCTGTTCGCGGCCCGGGCCGCGGTCGCGTCCGCGGCCGGGGCCCGCCACTTCGTCACCGAGACGGGCGCGCCGCTGCCGGGCGACGGGCCGGGCCCCTCACACCGCAACATGCTGCGGGCGGGGTTCGCCGAGGCCGCCCTGCGGCCGAACCTCGTCTCCCCCGGGATGCCCTAGGAGCCCAGGGCGCGGACGACGCGCTCGCAGCCCCGCACGCGGTCGCCCGCATCGACCAGCGCCAGGTCGCGGCCGGGGCCGCAGCGGACCACGTCGCGGGCGCCGTCGCGGGCGTGGATCCGGTCGTCGCCGGGTCCGCCGATGAGCCGGTCGCGCCCGCGGCCGCCGATCAGGACGTCGTCCCCGCGGTGCCCGCGGATCACGTCGTCCCCGCCCTTGCCGCGGATGACGTCGTCACCGGCGGTGCCGTACAGCACGTCGTCGCCGGCGGTCGGGACGAGCGGCGCCAGCGCGATGCCGCGCGTGAGGGTGCCGGAGGGCACCGACGGGGTGCTCTTCGGGGCCAGCCTCCCGCCTGCGCCGATCGTGTACTGGAGCACCGCGTCGTCGCTGGTGACGTACACGGACGCGGAGTCGGCGCTCACCGCGATGCCGGTCGGGTGCCCGCCCGCCGCCACCGTGGAGGGCCGCTTGAGCGCGAGCGATCCGTCGGCGTTGACGGTGTACTGCGTGACGGCCCCGCTGCCGGGGGCCCCCGGGTCGCCGAGGTTCGCGACGTACGCCGACGTGCCGTCGGGCGTGAGGGCGATGTCCGCGGGCTGGTCCGCGTTGGAGCCGACGGCGCTCACGGTCTTCGGCGTCAGCCGCCCGCCGGCGCCGACGTCGTACTGGGAGATGGTGTCGCTCCCGGCGTTCGCCACGTACACGGATTGGCCGTCGGCGCTGACGACGACGGCGCCGGCGGGACCGGTGCCGGCGGCCACGATCGCCGGGGTCTTGGGGGTCAGCGCGCCACCCGGCCCGACGTCGAACTGCGCGACGCTCGCCGGGGTGGTCGCCGAGTTGGTCACGAACGACGCGTAGACGGACCTGCCGTCGGGGGAGATCGCCAGGCCGCCCGCCTTCGTCCCCGCCGGCAGGGGCACGGAGGGCCTCGCCTTCGGCACGAGCGTCGACCCTGCGGAGGAGACGGAGTACTGGAGCACCGCCGGCGCGTTGTCGGCCGTGGCGTAGACCGACGTGTGGTCGGGCGACACGACGAGGGAGACGGCGCCGGCCGGCGCGGCCACCGACGGCGGGTCCTTGGGGCCCAGCGTGCCGTCGGTGAGGAGGTCGTACTGGTCGATGGCGGTCTCGCCGGCGACGTACGCCGAGAACCCGTCCGGGCTGACCGCGACGTCCTGCGCGGCCCCGCTCGTGGCGACCGACGGCGGCGAGAGCGCCGCGAGCCCGCCGGCCGGGCCGAAGCCGTACTGGAACACCGGGCCGGTCTCGGTCGCGACGTACGCGTTCTGGTCCGACTGGGCCTGCGCGGGGGCCACGATCGCGGCCGCGAGGATCGCCGCGAGCAGCGCGCAGCGGCGGGACGGGAGCGCGGGGTGACCGGCCACCGGCGGATTCTCCGCCCGCGCCGTCGACGAGGTCAACAGCCCGCCGCGCGCGGGGGATGCCTTAGGAGTCGGCGGCCTCGTCCACCAGGGAGCGCTCCACGGCCTCCTGGGTGAGGGCGAGGATCGTCGGCACCCACACCAGGTCCTCGGCGGGGTCCTCCGGCGGACTCCCCGAGGCCAGGTGGCGGACGCCGGCCGATGCCTCGGGGGCGTCCGGGGCGTCCGTGCGGGCCACGGCCGCGCGGGCCCAGGAGCGGATCTCCGGGTCCCCCGTCGCCCGCGCGAGCGTGGCGATGTCCTCCTCGCGCCCGCCGGCGGACACGTACTCGGCGATCTCGGGCGCGAAGTCCTCCGGGTCCAGGTCGAGCAGATCGGCCGCGATGACCCCGGCGGCCGTCGAGGCGGCGACGGCGGCCTCCGCGCCGCCCCCCGCGACGGCGGGCTCGGCCGCCCGCAAGGCCGCGCGGGCCCGCGCGTCCGCGGCGGCCAGCTCGGCGGCGGCCCGCACCGCGAGCGCCCGGGCGAGCGGCGTGTCCGGATCCTCGTCCGCGGCCCACTCCAGCACCATCGCGAAGGCCTCCCCGTCGGCCGGCGCGGCCGAGGCCGCGGCGCGCAGCAGCGCCGCCTCCATCGGGCCCCGGAGCTCCGGCCAGTGGGCGGCCGACGCCGCGCCCGCGAGCACCGCGGGGTCGTCCGCGGCGTCGGCGCCCGGCGAGAGGGCCCGCGCGAGCGCCCACGTCTCGGGGCCGAGCACGCCGCGCGGGAACGACAGCCCCGTCACGGCCAGCACCCGCCCGAGCGCCTCCTCCGGCGTCACGTGACGGGGTTCTCCAGGACCCCGAGGCCGTCGATCTCCACGCGCACGACGTCCCCGGGGGCGAGGAAGACCGGGGGCGTCCGGGCCCGCCCGACGCCGGGCGGGGTGCCGGTGGCGATGACGTCGCCCGGCTCCAGGGTCACGGCGGCCGCGCACCAGTGGACCAGCGCCGCGACGCCGAAGGCCATCCCGGCCGTCGAGGCGTCCTGCCGCGCCTCGCCGTTCACCCAGGTGCGGATGCGCAGGTCCTGCGGGTCGGGCACCTCGTCGCGGGTGGTGACCCAGGGGCCGAACGGGCCGAAGCCGTCGCCGCCCTTCGCCCGCACCCACTGGGGCTCGTCGCCCTGGCGGTCGCGGGCGGTCACGTCGTTCATCACGGCATAGCCGAACACGTGGTCCAGGGCCCGCGCCAGCGGCACGTCCCGGGCCCGCGTCCCGATGACCACGGCCAGCTCGCCCTCGTAGTCCAGTTCCTGGGTCCAGGGCGGGTGCGGGATCGCGCCGGCGGCCCCGGTCAGGGAGGTGACGAGCTTCGAGAAGACGACGGGGGCGTCGAGGGTGCGCCCGCCCATCTCTGCGGCGTGGTCCGGGTAGTTCCAGCCGATCCCGATCACCTTGCCCGGCCGAAGGGGCGGGAGCAGCTCGACCGCAGCGAGCGGCAGCGGGTCCCCGTCGGGCGGCGGCGGCCCCGCGAGGGCGTCGGACACGTCGCGGCCGGCGAGCGGGGTGACGGTCCCGTCCACGACCTCTCCCAGCCGGGTGCCGGGGCCGTCGCGGAAGGTGCAGAGGCGCATGCGCCGCTATCCTAGACACGCCCGGAGGAGGCCCGTCCTCGAGGGGCGGGCCGGACACGCCGCCCAGGAGCCACCGCCATCAGCACCCCGCTCGAGATCGACCCCGAGACCTCCGGCCGCCGGAGCGCCGCCGACACCGCCTGGCGCATCGTCGACCGCAGCGGCATCACGCCGAACACCGTCACGGTCCTCGGGTTCCTGGGCATCTGCGGCGCGGCCTGGCTCGCGCTGGAGCGCTACTGGGTGCTGTCGTCGCTGCTGTTCATCGCGTCGGGCCTGGTGGACTCGCTCGACGGCCTCGTGGCCCGGCACCAGAGGCGCGTCACGGCGTTCGGCGCCTTCCTCGACTCGACGCTCGACCGCCTCGCCGAGGGCGTCATCCTGGGCGCGCTGGGCATCACGTTCGCCCAGGACGGCAACGAGTGGGCGCTCGCGGCCTGCTTCGTCGCCCTGACGGCCTCCTTCCTGGTCTCGTACGCGCGGGCGCGCGCCGAGGGCCTGGGCATCCCGGGGTCGAGCGGCGGCCTCATGGGGCGCCCGGAGCGGCTCGTGATCGTGGGCGCCGCCCTCTTCCTCGGCGGCCTCGGCGACGTCACCGCCGTCCTCATGTTCGTCCTCGCCGCGCTCAGCCTCATGACCGCCGCCCACCGGGTCGTGCTCGTGTGGCAGGCCTCCGACGGCCGGGGGGGCTGACACCCCGGGGATGTCCGCCGCCCTGCGCATCGCGCTCGTCCACCCGCACGCCCTCCCCGCGCGCGACGACGTGGCGCGCCACGTCGGGGCCGAGGGGGCGGCGCTGGCGGCGCGGGGGCACCGGGTCACGATCCTCGCCCCGGCCGGCGGCCGGGAGGACGTCGCCCGCGGCCGGGCGCTCCTCGCCGCCGCGGCGGCGGGCGACGCCGAGGCGCTGCTCGCGCCGCCCGGGGCGGTGCGGGAGGTGGCGCTCGGCCGCGGCCTGCCCGCCGGCGCCGGGCGGCGCGTGGGCGAGCCGTTCGACCTGGCGGGGGCGCTCGAGACGGCCCTGACGCGGGCGCCGTTCGACGTCGTCCACCTGCACGAGCCGCTGGCGCCCAGCCCGGCCCTCGCGGCCCTGCGCCACGCGCCCGCCGTGACGGCGGTCACCTTCCACCGGGCCGAGCCGCTCGTGGGCGTCGCCTTCCTGCGCCCCCTGGTCGACCGCGCCCTCGCCCGCGCCGACCTGCGCATCGCGACCACCGAGACCGGCCGCGCCGCCCTCACCGAGCTGCTCCCGGGCGGCTACCGCGTGATCGCGCCGGGCGTCGACCCCGCGCTCGACGCGCCCACGCCGCTGCCGGACGGCCCGCCCGGGCTGGTCCTGGTCGCGCGCGGCCGCGACCGGGTGGGCGTGCGGTTCGCGCTCTCCGTGCTCCGGGGCCTGGACCTGGACGGGCTCGGCCCGGTCACCCTGATCGGCCCGGCCGAGGCGCCCTGGCGCACCCGCGCCGCCGTCCCCAAGACCCTGCGCGAGCGGATCGCGGTGGTCCCCGACCCCGGCCCGGAGGGCCGCGCGGCCGCGTTCGCCGGCGCCGCCATCGTGGCCGTGGCCGGCCCCGACGAGGCCGCCGGGCCGGCGTTGCGCGAGGCGCTGGCGATGGGCCGGGTGGTGCTCGCCCCCCGCTCCCCGGCCGCCGACGAGGCCCTCGGGCACGGCGTGGACGCGCTCGTGCTGTCGCCCTTCGCCCGCGAGGCCTGGATCGAGGCCGTCGAGGGGCTCGTGGCCGCCCCCGAGCGACGGGCGACGCTGGCGCAGGCGGCGGCCGGCACCCCCCGGCGCACCTGGGGCGACGTGGCCGCGGACCTCGAGGCGGCCTACCGCGCGGCGCTCGCCGACCGGGCGCGCGACGCGGCGGCGCCCCGGATCCTCGCCGACCTGCGCGTGCGGCCGGGCGAGGGCCTCTCCGCAACGCGGATCGTGGACGCATGCCGGGAGCGCGGCGTCGGCGCCGTGGGCGTGGCCGCCCCGGAGGGCCTCGCCGCCGCCCGCGCCGTGGCCGCCGCGGCGCCCGAGGACCTGCTCGTGATCCCCGGGCAGGAGATCCGCACGACGGAGGGGGTCCTGGTGGGCCTGTTCCTCACCGACGACGTGCCGACGGGGCTGCCCCCCGCCGACGCGGCCGCCGCGGTGCACGCGCAGGGCGGGGTGGTGCTGCTGCCGCACCCGGACGCCGCGGACGTCCCGCCGCCGGCCACCCTGCACCGCCTGGGGGCGGCGGTGGACTGCGTCGAGGTGCTCACCCCCGGGGCCGCCCCGCCCGCCGACGAGGGCCTCCTGCGCCGGCTCGGGCTGCGGGCCGTCGCCGCGAGCGGCGCCACCCGCCCCGAGGACGTCGGCGCCGCCGTGACCGACCTCCCGCGCTTCGCCGACGCCGCCGGGCTGCTGGACGCCCTCGGCGACGCACGGCTCGGCCCGCCGGAGCGCCGCCGCCGCCCGCGCGAGCCGCGGGCGCGTGGACGCCGCAATAGGTCCCATGAGTCCTGAAATGGCCCCGGGCAGGACTCGCGGGGACCTCGCGAAATACCGTCCCCGCACATGACCCCAGAGCCTCCCACGCCGCGCTCGCGCCGGCCCTCCCGAAGCCGCCGGACCGGCTCCACGAGCCTCGCGGGGTCGACCCCCGAGGACATCCAGGACGCGTACCAGCGCCGGGCCATCGCCGAGATCGCCGCGCTGAACGACGAGATCACCGCGTGCGAGGCCTGTCGCGCCGGCGCGGAGCTCCCGGTGATGAGCTCGGGCAGCCCCCAGGCCGAGATCATGCTCGTGAAGTGGGGTCCGAGCCTGGCCGAGCGCCAGGAGGGCGTCGCCTTCTTCGGCCGGGCGGGCACGGCGATCCTGAAGAGCGTGCAACGGCTCGGGATCGACCCCCTCCAGCTCTACGGCACGCTCTGCGTGAAGTGCGTCCACGTGGACGACGCCGAGGCGGTGCGCCAGTCGCTGCCGTGGCTCGCCCGCGAGGTCCAGATCGTCCAGCCCTCGCTGATCGTGCCGATGGGCGAGCGGGTGGTGGAGGCCCTCGGGACCCTCGACGTGCCGCTCACCGAGCCACTCAAGGCCGAGCCGGGCGTCGTGCAGAAGTGGACGCCGACGATCGAGGCGCTCTACGTGCCGGACATCGACGCCTCCCTGGACGAGCAGGGCGCCAAGCGGGCCTTCTGGGACGCGTTCCGCGCCATCGGCGACTGGCACCAGGCGCAGCCGCCCTACTAGGCCGTCGAGGCGAAGAAGGCCCGCGCGGCCTCGTCCCAGCGCTGCTGGGCCTCCATGTTGGCGACGTGGCCGACGCCGTCCAGCAGGATCAGCCGCGAGCCCGGGATGCGGCGGTGGAGGTCCTCGGCCACCGCGCGCGGCGAGCGGGCGTCGTCGGCCCCGTGCAGGATCAGCGTGGGGATCCCGATGCCGGGCAGGTCCGGGCGCAGGTCGGCGGCGGCGAAGGCCCGCAGCATGAGCCTCTGGCCGTGCGCGCGCACGTCGCCCATGGCCGCGAGCACCTCGCGCCGC
>JBFWPT010000080.1:0-2601 GCA_050249835.1 Thermoleophilia bacterium | reverse complement strand
AGCACCACGCCCACGTCGCCGCACAGGGCGGTGTGGTTGGAGACCCCGTTGGCGCGGGCGTTGCGCTCGGCGTCCTCGACGGCCTCGGGGACGATCTCGATCGCCACCACCTCGCGCGCCCCGGCGGCGAGCGCGATGCCGATGGAGCCGACGCCGGCGAACAGGTCGTAGAGCACCTGGGAGCCGTCGAGCCCCGCGGCCTCGGCGGCCCGCGCGTAGAGCGTGTCCGTCATGCGGGTGTTGGTCTGGAAGAAGGCGCCGGCCGACAGGCGCAGGGTGACCCCGCTGACGCGCTCCTCGATCCAGTCCCGGCCGTGGACGACGCGCGTCGGCAGCCCGGCGGTGACCTCCGCCAGCCCGTCGTTGATGGCGTGGAGCACGCCGACGACCTCGGGGTGGGCGGCCGTCAGGGGATCTGCGAGGCGGTCGACCGCCTCCTCGGCCCCGGGCGCGGTGACCACGGTGACCAGGATCTGCCCGGTCGCCACCCCCTCGCGCACGACCACGTGGCGCAGCGTCCCCGCCTGCTCGCGCTGGTCGTAGGGCTCGATCGCCTCCGCGACCGCCCAGGCGCGCACGGTCTCCCGCACGGCGTCCCCGAGCGGGGTGGCGAGCATGCACTCGCCGATGTCCACGATGCGATCCCAGCGGCCGCGCTCGTGGAAGCCCAGGCGCAGCTCGCCCCCCGGCCCGCGCCCCGCCGAGTACTCCATCTTGTTCCGGTATCCGAACGGCTCGAGCGCAGGATCCGGCTCCCGCACGTCGATGCCCTCCAGGTGCCCGATGCGGGCGAGGTGCTCCGCCACCTGGTCGCGCTTGGCCGCGAGCGCCGCCTCGGAGGCGACGTGCTGCAGGCGGCAGCCGCCGCAGCGCGGGACGTAGGGGCACGGGGCCGGGACGCGGTCCGGGCCGGGGCGCAGCACCTCCACCAGGTCGGCCTCGGCGAACCGGCGGCGCGCCTTTGTGACCCGCACCCGGGCGTGGTCGCCGGGCGCCGTGTCCCGCGCGAACACCACGAAGCGGTCGTGGCGCGCGACGCCCGCCCCGCCGAAGGCGAGGTCCTGCACGTCCAGCTCCAGCACGTCGTCGCGGCGGGGGCGCTCCACCCGCCTAGTATGTCCGCCGTGGCCCCCGCCGCACCGGACCTCGACGAGTACCGCGCGGCCGTCGAGCGGCTGCTGACCGGCGGAGGCGCCGATCCGGCCCTGTTCACGCCCGACGCGGTCACGGGCCTCGCCGCCGCCGGCCCGGCCCTGCGCCCCCTCGCCCGCTTCGCGGCGGAGGGCCTGCTGCGGGCGGCGAGCGCCGCCGACGTCGCCGAGGCCGAGGAGATGGCGCGCCTGCCCCTGGTCGCGGGCCCGGACGGCCCGGTCGCGGCCGCGGACGTCGACCTGCTGCTGGCCGCCGAGCCGGACGCCGCGCGCCGGCGCGAGCTCGGCGCGGCCCGGCTGCGGGTGCTGGAGTCCCACGTCGCGGGATCGCTGGCCGACGCCGCCGCCCGCCGCGACGAGGCGGCCCGCGGGGCCGGCGCCGCCTCCGCCCTCGCGCTGGTCGCCGGCGCGGCGGGCGTGGACGGCGACACGGCCCGGGACGGGGCGGCGCGGCTGCTCGACTCCACCGACGACGCCCACGCGCGGGCGCTGGACGCCCTCGCCCGCGACGCCCTCGGCATCTCCGCCGCCGCGCTGGACGCCGCCGACCTGCCGCGGCTCACGAGCGCCCCCGACCTGGAGGAGGCGCTGCCCGGCGGCGGCGCGACCGCCGCGGCGGCGCGGACGCGCGAGGGCATGGAGCTCGCCGGGGTCGTGGTCCCCGCCCCGGCCGCGGAGCGTCTCGGCGCATACGCGGAGGCCCTGCGCGCGACCGGCGCCACCCTGGCCCGCGCCGGCGCGGCCCCGCGCCTCCCCGTGGAGGCGCGGCTGCTGCCCGACCCGGCCCTGGCGGGCGCCGCGGCCCGGTTGTTCGAGGGGCTGCTGGGCGAGCCGGCGTGGGCCGCGCGCGTGCTCGGCGCGACGGACCCCGACGCCCTGGCCCGGACGGCGCAGGCGGCCGGGCTCCTCGGCCTGCGCGCCACGGCGGCGCGCGTCGCCGCGCTGGGGTCCGCCGACCCGGAGGGGATGGGCCGGGCGCTCGGCGTCCGCTGGCCGGAGGTCCTCACCGCGGCCGATCCGCTCACCGGGCTCGGGCCGCTGGACGACCTCCGCGCCCGCGCGCTCGCGGCCGCCCTGGCCGCGCACCTGCGCGAGACGCACGGCCCCCGCTGGTTCGGCGACCCGCGGGCCGGGGCGTTCCTGCGCGAGATCTGGCTGGAGGGCGGGCGCATCGACCCGGAGGAGCTCGCCCGCGAGCTGGGCGCGCCAGGACTCGACCCCGCGCCGCTGGCGGGCTGACCGGTGGAACTCGCGCTGGAGGGCGCCGTGCTGCGCGGGCGGCGGATCGCCCGCGGCACCGTCGCCGTCCGCGATGGCGCCATCGCCGCCGACGCCCCCCGCGGCGCCGTCCGGCGCCTGCCGGACGGGTGGCTCGTGGCGCCGGGCTTCGTGGACCTCCAGGTCAACGGCTTCGGCGGGGCGGAGATCGGCGACGACCCGGACCAGATCG
>JBFWPT010000079.1:4953-10566 GCA_050249835.1 Thermoleophilia bacterium | reverse complement strand
AGGATCGCGTGGAGGCCGAGCAGCATGATCGCCGCGAACGGGTCGAAGAGCTGCGGGGCGAGGATGCCGAGGCCGGTGGCCAGGTTCACGAGGCTGCCGCGGTTGAGCAGGTGCACCCGCCGCCCCGCGATGTCGTACCGGTCGAGGTGGCGGCGGATCTCGACACGGGGGTGGCGGTCGAGCCAGTCGACGTCGATCTCGCGGTCGCTGTGGCCGACGTTCAGGAGGATCGCCCCATCGGCCACCTGCTCGAGGTGCTCTGCTCCCAGCACCCGGTCGAAGCCGGTCGCCGTCACGATGACGCCCGCCCGCGGCACCGCGTCGTCGAGCGCGGCGACGCGGCAGCCGTGGTGCTGGGCCCGGACCTGCTGGACGGGATCCAGGTCGACGACCGTGACGCTCGCCCCCAGCTCGCGGGCGCGCAATGCGACGCCCTGCCCCACCGGCCCGAACCCCACCACGACCACCTCGCGGCCGAACAGCACCACGCCGGTGATCGCCGAGAACGCCGGCCAGGTCTCGAAGCCGACGTGGTGGCGGTTGTGGATGAGCTCCTTCAGCGCGATCCCGTTCCAGTCGAACACCGGGAACGGGAGCTCGATCCCGTCGAGCCGGTGCAACCCGGTCGTCGTGGCCTCCAGCGCGCCGGCGGGGCGATGCCCGGCCGCGACGGCCGCGGCGATGAGCTCGCCTCCCATGTCGCAGAGCGCGTCGGCCGGTTCGCTCGCCAGCCAGGCGAACGCATCGGCGTGCTCGGCGGCGCTCATCCCGCTGCGGCCGCGGAACTCGACCCCGATGGAGGCGAGGTGGGCCGCCGCACGGTCGTCGGTGCTGTCGGCGTTGCAGGGCGCGACGCGCACGCGTGCGCCGGCGTCGACGAGGGGTGCCAGGGTGCAGATGCTGTCCGCCGTCACGTGCTGGTGGCACGCCACCGTGAGCCCCGCGAGATCGCTCGCCGCGACCTCGGCGCCGATGGCGGTCGTGATCGGCGCCGTCCACGCGATCCACTCGAGCTCGGCCTGGTCCACGGCCAAGTAGACCATCGCGGCGGGGTGGGGCGCACCCGGCACCCCTCAGCGCGGAGACCCGGCCGGGACTAGGCTGCCGCCGTGCGTCAGCAGCCGGAGATCGCGCCGCGTGTGAGCAGCCCCTCCCGCCCTGGGGTGGAGGCCGTCGTGACCTCGGTTGGGGTGGCCTGCCTGGCGGGCGTGATCGCCGGGCTGGCCGTGGGCGGGATCGGCGGCCGGGTCGCGATGCGGGTGCTCGTCCTCACCACCGACGACCGGCTCGACGGCATCACGTCGGACGACGGGTTCGCGATCGACCGCTTCTCGGTGGACACCCTGAACCTCGTCCTCGCCTGCGGGCTGGGCGGGGCCCTCGCGGGGGGCGCCTACGGACTGCTGCGCATGGCCCTCCGCGGCGGGCGATGGGTCGTCGCGGCGGGGGTCGCCGTCGCGGTGGGTGCCTCGGCCGGAGCCGCCATCGTCAATGTGGACGGCATCGACTTCATACTGCTCGAGCCCCTCTGGCTCACCGTCGCCCTGTTCGTCGCGCTCCCCGCCGCATGGGGATCGAGCGTCGTGCTGCTCACCGAGTGGCTCCTGCGGCCCGGGGTTCTCTACGCCCGGCCGCCGGAGGGCGTGGACCGCCGGATCGGGGGCGTCGTCGTCGCCGTGCTCGCGTGGTCCCTCGTGGCCCTGCTCGCCGCCGCCGGGGTCGCCGACCTCCGGGCGGACCTCGACGCCCTGTCCTGACTAGCCGATCACGCCCGCGGCCAGGTCCGCCGTCCCGATCGAGCCGTTGCGGAAGTCCGCCCCGGTGAGGCCGGAGGAGAGATCGGTCGTGAGGGCGTTGGCGCGGCGCACGGCGGCCTGGGCGACCTTCTGGTTGATGGCGAGCTGGGCGGCGTTCAGGCGGACCGCTCCGGGGTCCCCGCCCGACCGGGCGGCGATGCTGGTGACGGTCTTCGCGACGGGCGTGGCCGCCGGCAGCGCGAGGATGCGGAGCCGGTCGTGGAGGACGCCCCGGCCGAGGGTCCCGTTGTCCACGTCGCCTCCGGTGAGCCCCTGGTCCAGGCGCTCTCGCAGGGCGTTGGCCCGCCGGGTGGCGGCCTGGTAGATGCGCTGGTTGATGAGGAGCTGCTCGGCCGAGAGGGTGAACCGGGCGTTCGGATCGGGCCGGGCGGCGGCGACCACGATCTCGCGCGGGTCGGCGCGGGTCAGGGCCGCCAGCGAGGTGGGCTCGGGCTGGGTCGTCGCCCCCGCGGTGAGGTCGTCGGGCCCGAGCGCGCCGCCGCAGACGTCGCGCCCCTCGATCCCGGCGTCGAGCCATGCCTGGATGGCGTTGAGCCGGCGGATCGCCGCCTGGCCGATGCGCTGGTTGATCTTGAGCTGGGCCACCGAGAGCGTGATCCGGCCCCCGCCGCCGGACGTCCTGGCGGGGGCGACCGTCGCGCAGAGGTCCGACGCCGCCGTCGCGGCGGCCGCGACCGGCGGAGCAGCCGCGCGGGGGGCCAGCCCGCGGCGGAAGACGTCCGTGGCCGAGTCGACGTCCAGGTCCGACAGGTTCGCCGCGGTCGAGATGAAGGCGACGTGGCTCCCGTCGGCCGAGACCGAGGCGGAGGACGAGTTCCCGTCGCCGCCGGCGCCGGTGGCCCCCGCGGCGCGGCTGACCAGCGTGGTGGTGCCGTCGACCAGGTCGCGCACGAACACGTCCTCGACGGCGCCGTCATCCTCGGCCGACAGGTTGTCGGCGAGCGACCGGAAGGCGACGCGGGTCCCGTCGGCCGAGATCACCGCGTTCAGTGAGCTGGCGTCGCCGCCGGCGCCCGCGGGCCCCGGGGCGCGGCTGACGAGCGTGGTGGTGCCCGCGACCAGGTCGCGGACGAAGATGTTGAACACCGTGTCGTCGTCCTCGGTGGACAGGTTGTCCGCCTGGGAGTGGAAGGCGACGTACCGGCCGTCGGCCGAGACAGAGGGGTCCGTCGAGGTGCCGTTCCCCCCTGCGCCGCCCGCCCCGGTGGCACGGCTCACGAGGGTCGTGGTGTTCGCGACGAGGTCGCGCACGTAGACGTTCGCGACGGTGTCGTCGTCCTCGGCCGACAGGTTGTCGGCCCCCGACGAGAAGGCGACATGGCGCCCGTCGTCCGACAGCGACGGGAAGGATGCGGCGGCGTCGGCGGGGGCGCCGCCCGCTCCCGGGGCCCGGCTGGCGAAGATGGTCGTGTTCGTGTCCAGGTCGCGCACGAAGACGTTCGAGACGGCGTCGTTGTCATCGGCCGCGAGGTTGTCCGCGGAGGACTGGAAGGCGACGCGTCGTCCGCTGCCCGACATCGTGACGTTGACCGAGTCCGCGTCCCCGGCCGCGCCCGCCGCCCCGTCCGCACGGCTCGCGAGCGTCGTGGTCTGGGCGACCAGATCGCGGACGAAGACGTCGTCGACCGGATCGACGTCCTCCGCCGACAGGTTGGTGGCCCCCGAGTAGAAGACGAAGTAGCGGCCGTCGGCCGAGATCTCGCCCGCCAGGGAGTCGGCGTCCCCGCCCGCGCCCGCCGCCCCGTCGGCGCGGCTCACGAGCGTGGTCGTGCCCGCGGTCAGGTCGCGGACGAAGATGTTGCGGACCGCGTCGACGTCCTCGGCCGAGAGGTTGTCCGCCAGGGTGGAGAAGCCGACGTGGCGCCCGTCGGCCGAGACGTCCGGCGCGGCGGAGTCGTCGTCCGCCGCGGTCCCGTCGGAGGCGCGGCTGACCAGGTCGACGTCGTCGGGGGCGGCCCATGCGGGCAGCGCGACCGCGAACCCGACCAGCAGCGCGACCCCCGCCAGCGCGACCGGGCGCCGTATGCCGGGTGGTCGTTGAGACCCCACCGCGTCACGATATTGCGGCGGCCGATCCGGCGTCCACCTCCGGCTCGCCGCAGGGGCGAAGCGGTAGCCTTGCCGGATGCCGCCTCTCCGATCCCGCACCGTCACCCACGGCCGCAACATGGCCGGCGCCCGCGCCCTGCTGCGCGCCGCCGGCGTCGAGCGCGCCGACCTCGGCCGCAAGCCGATCATCGCCGTCGCGAACTCGTACACGCAGTTCGTGCCCGGGCACACCCACCTCAAGCCGGTGGGGGAGATCGTGTCCGACGCGATCACCGCGGCGGGGGGGATCCCGCGCGAGTTCAACACGATCGCCGTGGACGACGGGATCGCGATGGGCCACGGGGGGATGCTCTACTCGCTCCCCTCGCGCGACCTCATCGCCGACAGCGTCGAGTACATGGTCAACGCGCACTGCGCGGACGCGCTCATCTGCATCTCGAACTGCGACAAGATCACGCCGGGGATGCTGAACGCGGCGCTGCGGCTCAACATCCCGACGGTCTTCGTCTCGGGCGGCCCGATGGAGGGCGGCACCGCGGTCCTCGTGGACGGCACCGTCCGCTCGCGGGTGAACCTCATCACGGCGATCGCCGACGCGGTGGCGGACAAGGTGTCCGACGAGGACATCGCCATCATCGAGGAGGCGGCCTGCCCGACGTGTGGCTCCTGCTCCGGCATGTTCACGGCCAACTCGATGAACTGCCTCACCGAGGCGCTCGGCCTGGCGCTGCCGGGCAACGGCTCGGTGCTCGCCACGCACACCGCCCGGCAGGGGCTCTACGAGGCGGCGGGCCGCACGGTCGTGGAGATCTGCGACCGCTACTACCGCGACGACGACGAGTCGGTGCTGCCGCGGTCGATCGCGACGCGGCCGGCGTTCGAGAACGCCATGACCCTCGACATCGCGATGGGCGGCTCCACCAACACGATCCTGCACCTGCTCGCCGCCGCCCAGGAGGGCGAGGTCGACTTCGCGATGCAGGACATCGACGACCTCTCGCGGCGCGTCCCGTGCCTCTGCAAGGTCGCCCCCAACGGCACCTATCTCATGGAGGACGTCCACCGCGCCGGCGGGATCCCCGCGATCCTCGGCGAGCTGAACCGGGCGGGGCTCCTGAACGACGAGGTGCACTCGGTCCACGCGCCCTCCCTGTCCGCGTGGCTCGGCGAGTGGGACGTCCGCGGCACGGGGGCGAGCCCCGTCGCGGTCGAGCTGTTCCACGCCGCGCCCGGCTGCGTGCGGTCGGCGAAGGCGTTCTCCCAGTCGGAGCGGTGGGAGTCCCTCGACCTGGACGCCGCCGAGGGCTGCATCCGCGACCGGGACCACGCCTACTCCGTGGACGGCGGGCTGGCGATCCTCTACGGGAACATCGCCGAGGACGGCTGCGTCGTGAAGACGGCCGGCGTGGACGAGTCGATCCTGCGCTTCAGCGGCCCGGCCGTCGTCGTGGACTCCCAGGACGCGGCGGTCGACGCGATCCTCAACGGCGGGGTGCAGGAGGGCGACGTCGTCGTCATCCGCTACGAGGGCCCGAAGGGCGGCCCCGGGATGCAGGAGATGCTCTACCCGACCTCCTACATCAAGGGGAAGGGCCTCGGCACGGCGTGCGCGCTCATCACCGACGGGCGCTTCTCCGGCGGGACGTCGGGCTTGTCGATCGGGCACATCTCGCCCGAGGCGGCCGCGGGCGGCGCGATCGCGCTGGTCGAGAACGGCGACACCATCGCCATCGACATCCCGGCGCGC
>JBFWPT010000079.1:0-4853 GCA_050249835.1 Thermoleophilia bacterium | reverse complement strand
GTCATCGAGCCGCCGATGTAGGCCAGATCGCCCTCCGCGAGCGGCGTCGCGCCCTTGCGGACGACGTACGCCGGCTCGCCGGCCACGTCCTCGCGCCAGTAGTCGTTGTGGTGGACGTTGATCGTCTCGGCGCCGGTGGCGCCCAGCACCTCCAGCACCACCCCGGCCACGTGCAGGCGGCCGGCCAGGGCGTAGTCGGCGGCGAGGCCGCGGCACAGGTCGTAGGCCTCGCCGAGGGGCGACGCCGCCGGGATGAGCACCGGCGGGGCGTCCATGTCGTCGGCGTACCGCGCGTCGAACGGCTGGTCCTTCGCCAGGTTGAGGAACCCGGTCGCGATCGTGTGGCCGAGGCCGCGCGAGCCGAAGTGGTTGCACACCCACACCCGGTCGTCCTCGTCGGCCATCACGTTGACGTAGTGGTTGCCGCCGCCGACCGTGCCGAGCTGCACCCGTGCCTTGTCCCTCAGGCCGCGCACCCAGCCGGGCGCGACGCCCCAGCGCTCGTCGTCCAGCACCGGGTGCTGCCGGGCGCTGCCGTCGCGGCCGCCCACGCCGAAGGTGATGCGCTCCGTCACCGTGTCCATGATCGCCGGCAGGGACGGGACCACGTCGGCCGCGCGCAGGTCGGTCCGCACCGCCGCGTTGCCGCAGCCGATGTCGAAGCCGACGCCCGAGGGGGAGAGCTGGTCGGAGTAGGCGACGACGCCGCCGATCGGCATCGAGTAGCCCTTGTGGTGGTCGGCCATCAGCGCCCCGGCCAGGGCCGACGGGTGGGCCATGCACCGCTCGAGCTGGGCGACGGCCTCCGGCGCCGGCTCCGTCCCCGCGGACGCGAACACCTCGATCGCCACCGCCGCCTCCTCAGTCGCCGCCGAGGCCCTCCAGGATCGCGAGGATCCGCTTGAGGGGCCGTCGCACGATCGCGCCGAGCATAGAGCCGTCGGCGGCGCTGAACCGGTCGATCGCCGCGCCGGCGGCCGCGAGTGGCGCGGCCGCGGGCGCGCCGGCGAGCCGGGCGGCGGTCGCCTCGGCGAGCGGCGGCAGGATCTCCCGCACGTGCGGGGCCGCCGTGCCCCACCACTCCCGGGCGTCGTCGCGGTCGCGCATCTCGAGGACGTCGGCGACGTGGACGACGATGAGCGCCGCGACGTCCGGCGCGGCCTCCGCGACCTCGTCGAACGCCTCCAGGCCGCCGGGGTGGCGCCGGCGCCACAGCGGCCGCATCCGCACGGCCGTCCGGGCGTCGGCGAGACGCACCGGCAGCTCCTGCGCGGCCGCGTCGGCCTCGCGCGCCGCGGCCTCGGCGCGGCCGCGGTCGTCGCCGCCGTCGCCCAGCAGCCCGCGGGCGGCGAGCAGGGCGTCGCGGCAGGCCTCCGCCGCCCGCGCGCGCCGGCGCTGCATCGCCTTCGCCGGGTCGGTGGGGAGGAGCACCGGCGCCAGCGCGACGGTCACGACCGCCCCCACGAGGGTCTCCCACAGGCGGTCGAACGCGAACGAGTCCGGGGCGGCGTTGGCGAAGACGAGCAGGGCCGACAGGGCCACCTGGACGTTCATCGACCCGCCCACCCGGGCGACGATCCCCACGGCGAGCGCGATCGCCATCACCAGCGCCAGGGCGCCGAGCCCCGGCTCCAGCACGGCCAGCACCAGCAGCCCGATGCCCAGCCCGGCGACCACCCCCACGAGGCGCCCGATGGACAGGTTGAACGCCGACCCCGGCTCGTCGCGGATCGTCATGAGGGGGACGATCACCGCGTAGACCGGCGGGTTGTCGGCCCCGAGCCAGACGCACACCTGCCAGCTGACGGCGGCGACCACCAGGATCCGCACGATGTACGGCCCCTCCACCGGGACCGCCGCGACGACGTCGCGGGCGCGCCGGGTGAGGGATTCGCGGAGGCCGGTCATCGCGGGCCGAGCATCACAGGCGCGGCCGAGGGGGCGCTAGCGTGGCGCGGTGCCCGCCCCGCGCCCCGGCCCGGCGCTCGCCGCCGCCATCGCCCTCGGGGGCGCGGCCGGCGCCTGCCTGCGCTTCGGCGTGGACGAGATCGCGCCCGTCGAGCCGGGCCGCTGGCCGTGGGCCACGCTCATCGTGAACCTCGCCGGCGCGGCGCTGCTGGGCTACCTCGCCACCCTGCTGCGGGACGCGCCGGCCCGGGACCTCCGGCGGCCCCTGCTCGGCACCGGCCTCTGCGGCGCGCTGACCACGTTCTCGACCCTCCAGGTGGAGGTGATCGCCCTCGGGCGGGACGGCCACGCCGGCCTCGGCGCGGCGTACCTCGCGGTCAGCGTGGCCGCGGGGCTGGCCTGCGTCACCGCCGGCGGGCTGGTCGCCCGCCGGTGACGACCCTCGCCCACTGGGCGGGCGTCGCCGCGCTCGGCGCGGCCGGCGCCCTGGCCCGCTACGGCCTCGACCTGGTCGTCACCCGCCGCGCCGGCCCCGGCTTCCCGTGGGGCACCCTCGCGGTGAACGCCCTCGGCTCCTTCCTGGCCGGGCTCGTCGCCGGGTGGGCGCCCTCGGAGACCTGGCGCGTGCTGCTGGCCGTCGGCGCCCTCGCGTCGTTCACGACCTTCTCCACCTGGATGCTCGAGACCCGGGAGCTCGCCGTGCGGGGCCGCCCGCTCGCCGCGGCGGCGAACGTGGGGCTGTCGCTCGCCCTGGGGCTGGGCCTGTGCGCGGCGGGATGGGCGCTCGCCGGGGCGCTGTAAGGCCCGTGTAAGAGCGGGTTGACCGGCCCCGGGCCGCCGGGTTGAGTGCGGCCGTCGTGCCCACCGCTCCCACCCACGCCGGTGGGCGGCGCCCCCTGCGCGCCGCCGTCCTCGCCGCCGCCTGCCTCGCCGTGGGCGTGACCGCCGGCACCGCGGGCGCCGCCGAGATCTTCGAGCCGGCCGACGGCCAGGTCATCTCGGGCGTCGCGCCCGAGTACGGCCCCGAGAAGGTCGCGTCGTTCGCGAAGCTCACCGGGCAGCCGTCGGTCGCGATCTACGCCCGCTACAGCGACTACCTGGAGCCGCTCGGCCCGATCCTGAAGGACATCGCCAGGACCGACGCGGCCGGGCTCATCTCGTGGCGCGCCATCGCGTCGAGCTCGTCCAAGCCGGGCGGGACGATGAGGTCCATCGCCGACGGGGCGATCGACCGCTACCTGGTCGCCTCGGCCGCCGCCGCGCGGTCGTTCCGGCGGCCCCTGTTCCTGCGCCCCTGGTGGGAGATGAACGGGGACTGGTTCGCCTGGTCCACGTACACCTCCTCGGGCGCGCGGCGGTCCGGCAACTCCCCGGCGACCTTCCGGAAGGCCTGGCAGCGGGCGCGGATCATCTTCGACGGCGGGAGCCGCGCGTCGGTCAACGCGAAGCTGTCCGCGCTCGGCATGCGCGGCCTCACGGTGGGCAACGCGCGCCTGCCCGCCACCACCAACGTCGCGTGGGTGTGGTCGGTGACCAAGGGCGGCGTGAAGCAGCCCCGTAAGCCCCACGACACCCTCGACTACTACCCGGGCGACGCCTACACCGACTGGGTCGGGATGACCTTCAACCAGTGGGGCTCCAAGAGCCTGCGCTTCTACACCTCGGAGACGTCGAGGGCGAAGGACCCCCACGCGCGCATCGACGACCTCTACGCCGAGCTGAGCGTGAGGCGGGGCAAGCCCTTCATGATCGGGGAGTGGGGGGTGTCGTCGAAGCCGCTCGGCAACGGCGACAACCCGGCCTACGTCGCCGACATGTTCGCCTGGATCCGGTCCCACCCCATGGTGAAGGCGCAGGTCTACTTCAACCGCAAGCCCGGCTCGGTCACCCACCGCCTGGAGGACCACCCGCGCTCGCGCGCGCAGTTCCGGACCTCGGTGAAGGGCGTCACCTCGATCTCGCGGGCGGCCCGGATCCCCCGGTAGCCGGCGGGCGTGCTACAACCGTGGCGTGCACCCTCCCTGGTGATCCCGCCGCTCATCGGATGACGCCACCCGGCTCGCGCGCCGGGCGGTGGCGTGGTGCGCCCTCGCGGATGCCATCCCGCTGTATCCGCTGTACGCGCTGCTGTTCGCGGACAGCGGCCTCTCCGATGCCGAGATCTCGGCGCTGTTCATCATCTGGTCCGTCGTCGGGATGGTCTGCGAGGTCCCGGCCGGCGCCCTGGCCGACCGCGTCTCGCGGCGCGGCGCGCTCGTGGCCGCAGGCGTCCTGCAGGCCGCCTGCCACCTGCTCTGGGTCGTGCAGCCGGACTTCGCCGGCTTCGCGGCCGGCTTCGTGCTGTGGGGGATCGGCGGGGCCCTCGGCTCCGGCGCCTTCGCGGCGCTCCTCTTCGAGGGCCTGACCGCCGCCGGGGCGGGCCACCGCTACGGCCCCGTGACCGCGCGGGCCGACGCGGCCGCCCTGCTCGTGCAGGTGCCGGTCGCGGGCGCCGCGAGCCTGCTCGCCGCCGTGGGCGGGTACACCGCAGCCGGGCTCGTCTCGGTGGCGGTCTGCCTGGCCGCGGCGGCGCTGGCCGCCGGGCTGCCGGACGTGCGCCCCGCCCACGGCGGGGACGGCGACGAGGACGAGGACGGGGACGAGCGCGGCTACATGGAGACCCTGCGCGCCGGGCTGGGGGAGGTCGCGCGGGTGGGCGCCGTGCGCGCCGCCGTGGCGGCGGCCGCGATCCTGTTCGCCTTCGACGGCCTGGAGGAGTTCCACCCCCTGCTGGCCGAGGATTGGGGCGTCCCGGGCGACCTCATCCCGGTCGCGCTGCTGGTCATCCCGCTCGTGGGGGCGGCCGGCGCCGCCCTGGGCGGTCGCCTCGTGCGGGCCTCACCGCTCGTGCTGGGCGCGCTGCTCGGCGCGGGGGCCGTCGCGCTCGCCCTCGCCGCCATCCTGGC
>JBFWPT010000078.1:4402-10984 GCA_050249835.1 Thermoleophilia bacterium | reverse complement strand
CTCGATCGCCGTCGCGCTGACCGCCGTCGCGGCGGGCGTCCGGCGCAGGGCGGCCGTGATGAGCGACGCACTCCCGCGTCTGCTCGACATCGGAAAGGACCGAGCATGAGCACCATGACGGCAGGGTCGACGAAGGTCGGCGGGCAGCGGGCGATCCCCCGGGCGCAGGAGGGCTTCGACATGCCCGCCCTCGCGCGCAGGATGTGGGGGCCGATGCTGGCGATGGGGATCATGGCCGTGGGAGCGGCGGTCGCTGCGGGGGTCGCCGAGGCGCTCAGCGATGACGCCGCGACGGTGGCCGAGATCGCCGCGTGGAAGCCGGGGGTCGCCTTCCTCGGGATCGGCTTCCTGCTCTCTGCGATCACCTTCCTACTCGCCGGGATCCTCGGCGAGCTGCGCGACGGCGGCACGCGGGTCCAGGAGGCCCTGGGCGTGAGCCCGCTCATCCTGCGCCGCCCCTGGACCGGCTATGCCTTCCCGGTCGCGATGATGATGGGCCTGATGGTGCTCGTCGCCGCGGCGGTGATCGGCGTCGTGCAGGCCGGCGAGGTCACCTCGGACCCCGCGCTCGCCGCCGACATCGGAGCCTGGGTCTCGCCCCTGCGCTTCGCGGGCGTGGCGCTCGTCTTCACCGGGATCGCGCTGGCCCTACTGACGGTCGTGAAGGCCATCGGCTTCCAGTCCGACCGCCTCGGCGAGATCGCCGGTCGCGGACGCTGATCGCGAACGGCTGCCCGGGGTGCCCCGTCGCCTCGGGCGACGGGGCACCCGGAGTGGCGCGTTCGCGTGCGTACCGGGTCCGCGTGGGTCAGGGTCCGCCGTGGTGTGCTGGCGCGGCGGTGGCGACTGACGGGGCAGGACGTTGACGACGGCGAGCGGGCTGGTCCAGGACGATGCGTCGGTGCCGACGGGGCGCTGGCGCGCGCTCGGCCTCATCGCGGCGGTGCAGGTGCTAGCGATGAGCGTCTGGTTCAGCGCCTCGGCGGTCGTGCCGGCACTCCGGGTCGAGTGGGGGATCTCCTCCGGCGAGGCCGCGTGGCTGACGGGCGCGGTGCAGATCGGGTTCGTGGCCGGGGCGCTCGGCTCGGCACTGTTCAACCTCGCCGACCGGCTCTCCGCGCGCCTGCTGATCGCCGTGAGCGCGCTCGGCGCCGGTGCCACCAACGCGGCGGTCGCCCTGGTGGCCGACGGCATCGACGTCGCTCTTCCCCTGCGCTTCCTGACCGGCGTCTTCCTGGCGGGCGTCTACCCGGTCGGCATGAAGCTGATGGCGTCCTGGTTCCTGCGCGGACGGGGGCTGGCGATCGGCGTGCTCGTCGGCGCCCTCACCCTCGGCTCCGGGTCGCCCCACCTGATCGCGGCGATCGGCGACCCCCCGTGGCAGGCGGTGTTGCTCGTCGGGAGCGCGCTCGCCGCCGCAGGCGGGGCCGTGATCCTGCTGGTGGACGACGGGCCCCACGCCGCCGCGAGCCCGCCGCTCGACCTGCGCTGGGCCGCCAACGCCGTCAGGGACCGGCCCGTGCGCCTGGCGAACATCGGCTACCTCGGCCACATGTGGGAGCTGTACGCCGTCTGGACCTGGCTGCCGGCCTACCTGGTGGCGAGCCTCGGGGCCGGGGCGGGGACGTCGGCGCTCGCCTTCGCGGCGATCGGCGTGGCGGGGCTGGCCGGCGCTGTCGCGGCGGGCCTGATCGCGGACCGCGTCGGCCGCACGGCGACGACCATCGCCGCGATGGCGGTGAGCGGCACCTGCGCGCTGCTGTCGGCCCCGCTGTTCGGGGCGCCGGCGGTCGTCGTCGCAGTGCTCGTCCTCGTCTGGGGGGTGAGCGTGATCGCCGACTCGGCCCAGTTCTCGGTCGCCGTGAGCGAGCTGACCGACCCCCGCTACGTCGGCACGGCGCTGACGCTGCAGACGGCCGCCGGGTTCCTGCTGACCGTCGCCTCGATCCGACTGGTCGGAGGGCTCGGGTCCGGCTGGGGCTGGCAGTGGGCGTTCCCCGTGCTGGCACTCGGCCCCGCCGTCGGGATCCTCGCCATGTGGCGGCTGCGCGCCGAGCCCCGCGCGACCCGTCTGGCGGGCGGCGCCCGCTGACCCGGCGCCCGGCCGCAGCGGCCGGGCGCCGGGCGCACGGGTCAAGCCACGGCGTCAGCCGTCCACCGCTGAGAGGCGAACGCGTCGTCGAGCGGGGTGCCGGCGATGTGGTTGGTGTAGTTGCTGATCGTCTTGAGGGCGACGCCCGTGACGACCTCGAGCACCTGCTGCTCGCCGAAGCCCGCCGCGAGGAAGGCCTCGAGCTCGGCGTCGTCGACCCAGCCGCGCTCCTCGACCACGTGGCGGGTGAAGCGCACCAGCGCGCCGAGGCGCGGGTCCTCGGGGTCACGTCCAGCGCGCAGCGCCTCGAGCGCTTCGGCCGGCATCTTCACCATCCCCGCGACCGCGCTGTGCACGGACACGCAGTACTCGCAGCGGTTCTCGACCGAGGCCGCGATGATGACCACCTGCTGCTCCACCGGGCTGAGGGACGACCCCTCGAACTCGGCGGTCACGGTCAGGTAGCTGCCGACCGCCACGGGCGACGTCGCCAGGACGCCGATCAGGTTGGGGACCATCCCGAACTTCCTTCGCGCCGCGTCGACATGCGGGCGCGAGGCCTCGGGGGCGGACTCTGCGGTGTGGACGGGAAACGACGGCATGCGGACCTCCTTGGTGGAAGCGGAAGGATGCGCGGCCGCCGGCGACGCGCGCCGGCGGCCGGCGGGAGTCAGCGGCGGGCAAGCCGGTCGTCGACCTGCGGGGTGAGCCGCACCTCGCGGCGACCGTTCGAGCTGCGCACGTAGGCGATGGCGGGTGCTGTGGTGTTCATGACGTCCCCTGTCAGTAGTGTGAAACAACTTACTGACGACGAGGCTAGCACCTCCGTTGCGTGATGCAACCCGGTGTGTCAGGGTGCAGACATGCTTCCCCGCGTCTACGAGGACCAGGACTGCTCGATCGCCCGGGCGCTCGAGGCCGTCGGCGAGCGCTGGACGCTCCTGATCGTGCGGGAGGCGCTCAACGGCACCCGGCGCTTCGACGAGTTCCAATCACGGCTCGGGATCGCCCGCAACGTGCTGACCGCCCGGCTTCAGCGGCTGGTCGAGGAGGGGATCCTCGAGCGCCGCCCCTACCAGGAGCGCCCCGTCCGGTTCGAGTACCTGCCGACGCGCAAGGGTGAGGAGCTGCTGCCGGTCACCCTCGCGCTCCTCTCCTGGGGCGACCGCTACTACGCCGACCCGGCCGATGGCCCCCCGGTCGTGCTGCGGCACGACCCCTGCGGGGAGGACCTGTCGCCCCGCACGGTCTGCTCGTGCTGCGGGGGCGAGGCGAGCGCGGCGACGATCTCGACGCGGATCGACCGCACCCGGCCCGCCGCCTGACGGCCGAGGCCGCGCTCGGCCTGGATCAGACGCGGTCCGGGTCGGAGACGATCTCGACGAGGGCCGGCCCGGTCTGGCCCAGGGCCTCCCGGAGGGCGTCCTCCAGGTCGTCGGGTTGCTCGACCCGCCGGCCCCAGGCCCCGCAGAGCCGGGCGAAGTCGGCGAAGCCCGGGTTGTGGAGCGACGTCTGCCAGACGTCGAGACCCGCCCACCGCTGCTCCTTGCTGATCTTGCCGAGCTGCGAGTTGTCGAGGACCACCACCACGATGTCCATGCCGTACTTCACGGCCGTCGTCAGCTCGCCGAGGTACTGGCCGAGGCCGCCATCGCCGGCGATGGCGAGCACCCGGCGCCCTGACCCGTCGGCCTGGACGGCCGCCCACGCGCCCATCGCTGCGGGCAGGCCGAAGCCGATCGAGCCGAGGTAGCCGGACATCAACACCGACTGGTGCCGGCACTCGAAGTAGCGCCCGAAGCTGTAGGTGTTGTTGCCGACGTCGACGGCCAGCACCGCGTCCGGCTGCGCGATGCGCGACAGCGCGTCGAACACCCGGGCCGACGCGACGCCTTGCCCCGCGTCGTCGCGGCGGCGGCGCTTCTCGGCGCGCCAGATCGCCCAGCGCGCGGCGACGTCGGGGCGCTGGTCGACGGCCGCCCGACCACGGCCCGCCAGGGCCGATCGCATCCGCTCGGCGGTCACGGCGACGTCGCCGAGCACCGGCACGGTCACCGGGTGGAAGCGGCCGAGCGCCACCGGGTCGCGGTCGACCTGGACGATCGGCTTGTAGGGGGCGATGCCCGTGTGGTCCGAGAACGACGCGCCGAAGACCATGAGCAGGTCCGACTCGTTCATCAGCCAGCTCGCCACCGGGGTCCCGCTGCGCCCGAGCACGCCGCCCGCCAGCGGGTCGTCGTCGCCGATCAGGCCCTTGCCCTTGAAGGTGGTGATGACCGGCGCCGACAGCTCGCGGGCGAGCGCGACGACCGCGTCCATGTGGGCGCGCGCCCCGTGGCCGACCACGATCACCGGCCGGCGCGCCCCGACGGCCAGGGCGAGCGCCTCGTCGAGCGCCGCCTGCGGCGGCGCCGTCGCCAGATCGGGCAGGCGGCCCTCGGGGCCCGACGGCGAGGCGCCCTCGGGGGCCGGCTGCACCTGCACCTCGTCGGGCAGGATCAGGTGGCCGACACCCCGCTCGAGGACTGCGTGCTTGAGGGCCAGCGTCATCATCTCCGCGGCGTCGGAGTCGGCGTTCAGCGTGCGGCTGAAGGTCGCGACGTCGGCGAAGGCCGCCATCAGGTCGAGATCCTGGAAGGCCCCCCGGCCGACCACCTTCGAGGGCACCTGCCCCGAGATCGCCAGGACGGGCGCCCGGTCGGCCTTCGCGTCATAGAGGCCGGTCAGCAGGTTGGTCGAGCCGGGGCCGGCGATGGCGAAGCAGGCCGCGGGTCGGCCGGTCAGCTTGCCGTAGGCCCCGGCGGCGAAGGCCGCGGCTCCCTCATGACGGATCCCGATGTACGTCAGCCGCCCCGCCCGCTCCTGGCGGCGCATGGCGTCGGCGAAGCCCAGGTTGGAGTGGCCGACCATCCCGAAGACGTGGGTCACACCCCATGCGACCATCGTCTCCACCATCAGGTCCGACACCGTGCCCACGTGCTCGGGCTCGGCCGCGACGCCCACGTAGATCCCGTCGTCGCGCACCTCGACGGGGAAGCACGCGGGCGCATCGCTGAACGGTGGTGGCGGGGCCCCGGTCAGGGGGTCGTAGTCGTAGCCGTGCCAGGGGCATCGCAGCAGGCCGCCCTCGATCGAGCCCTCCCCCAGCGGGCCGCCCTGGTGGGGGCAGCGGTTGTCGAGGGCGCCGTACCGGTCGCCGACGCGCGTGAGGGCGACCGAGCGATGACCCGCCTGGACGGTACGGACCCGCCCATCCTCGATCTCGTCGGCGCCGGCGACGCGGTGCCAGGTGACGTCTCCGCTGCGGGTCATGGTCACGCGCTCCTCGTCGGCTCTGCGTTGAATGGTCATCTGCCGGTCGGACGCGATCCGCCCGCCGGGGGGCGGGTCGTCCTCACCCGGAGGTGAGCAGGTCGAGCCCGTGCCCGAGGAAGCGCACCGCGGCCCTGTGCTGAGCATCCCCGCCCCCAGCGGCGCGGACGGCCTCATAGCCGAGGACCGCCCCGAAGGGCGCGTTCCAGAAGCCCGCGTCCCCCGGGCGCTCCGAACCCCAGGGTCCGATGTAGAGATAGGGCTCCGGGTGGTGGGCGTCGCCGGGCGTCCCCCCGAGGTTGACCCGCTGCCCGGCGCCGGCCCCCCAGGCCACGTCGCAGGCGACGTCGAAGTGCTCGGGCCAGATCTGGATCAGGGACGGGGAGGCCGCGGGGCCGCAGTGCATCACGGTCTCGTCGAGGACCGTCGTCGCGAACGCGAACCAGTCCGCGAGCACTCGTGCCGACCGTTCATCGATGCCGAGCGCGGCATCGGGGTCTCCGGTGTCCGGCGCATCGCCGCCGAGGGAGAGCGAGCCCGCGAGATCGACACCGGCTGACTCGGCAGCCGCGCGCAGCGACGTGAGGCGGGTGGCGGTCGTCCCGCCGTCGCGCTCGACGACCAGTGAGAGGCCGTCGGTCCGCACGACCTCCGCGTCGCCGCCGAACGCCGGAGTGGCGACACCGCCCGGAGATGCCCGCAGCCCGATGCGACCGGTCACATCGGACCGTCGCCGGGCGAGGACATGCGCCGCCAGGCGCTGAAGGGCATCGCGGCTCTCGGCGAAGGAATCGGGCAGGGGCGCCAATCTGCTCATCGTTCCTCGCTCATGCTCTGACCTTCGGGATCGGAGGCTGGGCCACGAGGCTACGTCCCGGCGCGCGGCTCGTCCGCAGCGTGCGTTCACGGGCGAACACCGCCCACCGCCGTCCGGCGGACCGACTGAGAGCCTCCGGTCTCGGGTCGCAGACGCGGCCGGCGAGCGCGAGGATGCCCGGATGGAACCAGCCGACGACACACCCCCGGCCCAGTACGTGGACGCCCGTCGCGTGCTCGACGTCATGGGGCGCGAGGGCGACGGGCGCATCCGGACGCTGAGCGCCGTCCAGGTGATCGTCCTCGGCGCGGTGGCCGGCGGCTTCATCACGATGGGCGCGCTGTTCTCGGTGCTGCTCGGC
>JBFWPT010000078.1:0-4392 GCA_050249835.1 Thermoleophilia bacterium | reverse complement strand
GGCCACCGGACCCCAGCGCCTCCTCGAGGGGCTCGGCTTCTCGGCCGGGTTCTTCTTCGTGATCCTGAGCGGGGCCGTCCTGTTCACGGAGGCCAACGTCACCCTGCCCGCGACGCTCGTGCGTCGCGATCGCCTGGCCACCTGCGCCCTGGTGGCGCGGTTCTGGGCCCTGGCCTGGGTGGGCAATCTGATCGGGGCGATCGCGATCGGCTTCCTGGTCCACCTCGCACAGGACTATCCGGACGACGTGACGGGCCTCCTGGGGGAGCTGGTCGATCGCAAGATGGCCTACCGCGAGGAGGGCGGGGCGTCCTCCTGGGGCGAGCTCATCCTGAGCGGCGCCCTCGCCAACTGGCTCGTCGGCATGGCGGCCTTCTTCGCGGTGATGGGCCGCACGCTCGTCGGAAAGTACGTGCCGGTCTTCCTGGCCGTCACGCTCTTCGTGTCCGCCAACTTCCAGCACAGCCCCGCCAACATGGGCTACTTCTCGCTGATCATGCCCAGCGGGGACGGTCCGGGCTGGTGGGCGGCGTTGGCCTGGAACGTGCTGCCCGTCGGGATCGGCAACATCATCGGGGGTTCCGTCCTGGTCGTCCTGCCCTTCTGGTTCGCGCTCGGCCGGAGCCGCCGGAGCGCGGCCGCGGGAGACGCCGGGTGAGGTGACCGCGAGCGGGCCCGGCGACGGGTCGCTAGTGGCTCGCGGGGAGGTGCCAGCGACGCGGGGCGATGAGCTCGGCGGCGGCCTCCGGGCCCCACGAGCCGGCCGGGTAGACGTGCAGCGGCGGCGGCTGTGCGAGCACGGGTGCCGCCGTCCGCCAGAGCCTCTCGATGCCGTCGGCCCGCGTGAAGAGCGTGCGGTCGCCGATGAGCGCATCGTGGATCAGGCGCTCGTACGCCTCGAGCAGCACCCGGTCCGTCCGGTCGTTGGCGCCGCCGGGCCGGAACTCCATGTGGGCCTCGGAGATCCGCATGTCGGGGCCGGGCGCCTTGGCGAGGAACGAGGCCGACACCCCGCCGCCGTCCGCGAGGTCGAACGTGAGGTGGTTCGCCTCGATGTCGTCGGTCGGCACCGCCGCGCGCTCGAACAGCGCGAGCGGCGGGGACCTGAAGACGACCGTCAGGACGCGCCGGCCCTCGGCGAGGCACTTGCCCGTGCGGAAGTAGAACGGCACGCCGGACCAGCGCCAATTGTCGAACATCACCCGGCCCGCGACGAAGGTCTCGGTGCGCGAATCGTCGGCGACGCCGTCCTCGTCGCGGTATCCCCCGTACTGACCGCGCACGACGTCCCGCGGCTCGAGCGGCCGCATCGATTCGAAGACCTTCACCTTCTCGTCGATCAGCGCTTTGGGGGTGAGGGCGGACGGTGGCTCCATCGCGACGAAGGCGAGCACCTGGAGCAGATGGGTCACCACCATGTCGCGGAAGGCGCCGGTCGCCTCGTAGAAGGATCCGCGCGTCCCGATCCCGAGCGTCTCGGGCACGTCGAGCTGGACGTGGTCGATGAACGCGCGGTTCCAAACCGGCTCGAACAACCCGTTGGCGAAGCGGAAGGCGAGCAGGTTCTGCACCGCCTCCTTGCCGAGGAAGTGGTCGATGCGGAACACCTGGTCCTCGTCCATCACCGTGTGCAGCAGCTCGTTGAGCGCGCGAGCGGTCGCCAGGTCCGTCCCGAAGGGCTTCTCGAGGATGACGCGGGCGCCCTCGGTCAAGCGCGCCTCGCCGAGCCCGCGGGCGATCGACGCGAACGCGCCCGGCGGGACCGCGGCGAAGAAGAGCTTGCCGTGACCGCCGAGGGCCATGGCCGCGGCATCGACGGCCGCGCGCAGCGGGCCCGTCCGCCCCGGCCCGAAACGTCCCCCCACGTACTGCGTCGCCGAGGCGAAGCCGTCCCACGCCTCCCCCTTCGGCGGGACGCGACCGAATTCGTCGATCGCCGCGCGGACGTGCTCGCGGAAGTCGGCATCCGAGAGCTCGTCCTCGGATGACCCGATCAGCCGCCAGCGGCGCGGGAGGAGGCCGGCGACGAACAGGTGGAAGAGGCCGGGCAGGAGCTTTCGGCGGGCAAGGTCGCCCGTCGCGCCGAAGACCACGATCGTGGTCGGCTCGAGGTCCGGCGCCGTCGAGGGCGTGCTGAACGGGTTCGCCTCGGGCGCGGCCACGCCGGCCCCCGGGGTGCCGGGCCGCGCGTCATCGCGCGGGCGACCCGCCCGATCCGGCCACGGCCGCGCACCTGCCGGCGACGCATGCCATCAGCTCCCGCCACGACGCGACGAACGCGTCGGCGCCCTGCGACTGCAGCGTGGCGGCCAGCGCCCGCACGTCGACGCCCGCGGCCGAGAACGCGGCCGGCAGCTCGTCGGCATCCTCGGCGTCCGCGCCGAGCGGCGCCCCCGGCACACCGTGGTCGGCGGCAGCCAGGAGGGTCGTCTCGGGGATCGTGTTCACCGTGAGAGGGGCCACCAGCGCGTCGACGTACAGCGTGTCGGGCGCCTCGGGATCCTTGGTCCCCGTGCTCGCCCAGAGGAGTCGCTGCGGTCGCGCACCCGCGTTCAGCAGCCGCAGCCAGCGCGCGGACGCGAGCATGTCCCGGTATTCCCGGTGGGTTTCGCGCGCGAGGGCGATGCCGAGCCGGTTGCGAAGATCGGGGGGCACCGCCCCGGCCACCGCGCCGTCCCAGCGGGAGACGAAGACCGACGCGACCGATCCCACCACCGGGTCGAGCCCGCCCGCCACGCGACGTTCGATCCCCCGGAGGTATGCCTCGGCGGCGGCGCGGTACTGCTCGGCGGAGAAGAGAAGCGTGACGTTGACCGGCACGCCGGCGGCGATCGCCTCCTCGATCGCCGGGAGGCCCTCCGCGGTGCCCGGGATCTTGACCAGGAGGTTGGCGATCTGCGCCTGCCGGTGCAGATCGACGGCGGCGCGCAGCGTGGCCGCCGGGTCGTGTGCGAGCAGCGGCGACACCTCGAGGGACACCCAGCCGTCGACGCCGGCCGTGCGCTCGTGGACCGGCGCGAAGAGCGCCGCGGCGCGCCGCAGGTCCTCGATCGCGATCTCGAAGAAGAGGTCCTCGCCCCGCAGGCCCGCGGCCAGCTTGGCGGCGATCGCATCGCCGTACTCCTCGGCGTCCCTGATGGCGTTGGCGAAGATGGTCGGGTTCGACGTCAGCCCCGTCACCGCCAGCTCGTCGATGTAGCGCCGCAGCGTTCCGTCGTCGAGCAGGCCGCGCGCGATGTTGTCGAGCCAGAGGCTCTGGCCCGCGTCGTGGATCGTGCGGGTGGCGTTCATCGGGTCATCCTCCGGGGCGGGTCGGGTGGTCCGGCCCCGCGGCGGACGAGGCGGGGTCGTCGCCGGCGTTGAAGGCGCTGGCCAGCTCGTGTGCCATCGCCTCCGGGGCGGGAAGGCGCCGAGACACACTGCCGTCGCGCTCGACGAGCTCCACCGCGTACCGCCACGGCCCGCAGCCCCCGCCGACGACGACGGAGAGGAGCCCGACCGGCGAGAGGCGCCGGCGGACGACCGCGTGAGGGAAGTGGGCCCCCTGCAGGAGCGGCTCGAGGAGGCCCCGGCGATCGAGCCGGGCGAGGTCCGACGCCCCACCGATGCCCTCGCCGTCCACCATGATCTGCGGCACGGTCGAACGCCCGGTGAGTTCCCTGAGCTCGCGCCGGAAGTGCGGGCGTCCGTCTCCGCGGGTCTCGCTGAACGCGACGCCGCGGCGCCTCAGCAGCTCGCGGGCGCGCTCGCAGTGACCGCACCCCGAGAGCGTGTAGAGCGCGACGGCGGGCAGCCGCCGGGCGCGCGTCTCCCCACCGGCGTCTGTCAACGCGTCCCGATGGTGGGCTCGGCCGCCATGACGGTGAGACCCCCGGACGCCTCGGAGGGATTCACTCGGCATGCCAAGCTCGCGTCGCAGGCCCATGCGTGGCACCGGGCGCACGTCACGCGCCGGGAGCCGCAATGCAGCGCCCCGAGCCGCGGCGGCGCGCGCGTGCGGGTCGGACCCGGAGGAGGAGCCGAGCCGAACGACAGCTGACGAGCGCGTACCCGGTAAGGGCCACGGCCGCACCCGCCGCCGCATCGACGAAGAAATGGTTGCCCGTCACGACCACGGTCAGCGTCATCAGCAACGGGTGGAGCGCGATCAACACCCGGGGGAGCGCCCCGTCGACGACCCGCCAGGCCACCATGGCCAGCAGCAGGCTCCAGCCGACGTGCATGCTCGGCATCGCCGCGTACGGGTTGAAGTCGATGCCGGCGAACGAGCCGGTGTCGTGACCGGAGAGCCCGACGGTGTCGGCGATCCCGAGGTCGCTCACCAGGCGGGGTGGCGCCGTCGGATAGAGGACGAAGAAGAACGAGGCGAGCGCGAGTGAGGCGAGCAGGGCC
>JBFWPT010000077.1:0-11260 GCA_050249835.1 Thermoleophilia bacterium | reverse complement strand
CACCAGCGCGAACACCACGGACGCATCACCGCCGGCCGCCGGCCGGCCGAACTCGTCTACGGTGCCCGCAAGATGGAGCCCAGATGAGCCGTACCTGTCGGCACATCCCGGAGGCTGTTCAGGCTAGGCCGGCTCCAGGGGGCCGGCGGCGACGGCCAGCCCGGGGTACCGCGTCACGAGGCCGTCCTCGTCGAACTCGACGACCTCGGTGAACCCGGCGAACGGGCCGAGGTCCGTGTAGCGCACCCGCCCCGGCGCGACGTGGTCGTACCGCTGCCGTGACGGGCGCACGGTCAGCTCGGGCACGGCGATCCACGCGGCCGTGAGCTCCACGGAGCCCGGCTCCCGGTGGAGCCCCGCGCGCAGGACGGGCGTGCTGTTGGTGAGGGGGGAGAGGCCGAGGTCGACCTCCACCGCGTCCGCCAGCGCGGCCGGGTCGCCGCCCGGGCGGCCGAGCTCCGGGGCCCCGGTGCCCTCCGCGGCGACGGTCCAGGCGCCGTCCGCGCCGCGCTCCAGGCGCAGGCGGCGCACCCACCCGTCGCCGCGGGCGGTGGCCTCGAACAGGCGCGTCGTGAACCCCTCGCCGCACTCCAGCACGTAGTCGAGGCGCGACGGGACCGGGTCGGTGGCGAGCTGGACGCCCTCGGCGGCCAGGCCCCGCGCCGTGACCCGCACCGCGCACGACTCCGCGTGCCAGGTGTCCAGGCCGCGCCAGAGGAGGTGCCGGACCGCGCTCACCCGGCGCATCCTATGCGGCGCCCCGGGGGCCGCGGGTACGATCGGGGCAGGCCACCGCGAGGACCGGGACGTGGAGTTCCTGTCGGTCGAGCACCTGTCCGTGCTGGCGGCGACGCTCCTGCTGTGCGTCGCGGCGGCGGTCCTGCCGCGCCGGGACCCGGAGGCCGCCTGGCACCGCCGGGCCGCCCGCATCCTCGCCGTCGTCCTCGTCGTGAACGAGGTGATGATCCGCGTGGTCATCCTGGCGTGGAACGACTGGGACTGGGCGACCGACCTCCCCCTGCAGCTCTCCGACGCCGCGCTGCTGGCCTCCGCGGTCGCCCTCTGGCTGCCGCGGCCCCCGCCGCTGGCCTACGAGCTGACCTTCTTCTGGGCCTTCACCGCCACCCTCCAGGCCGTCCTGACCCCCGACCTGGACCACACCCCGGGCCACTACTTCTTCTGGGCGTTCTTCATCGCCCACTCGGGGGTGCTGGTCGCCGTCGCGTACCTCACCTGGGGCCGCGGGATGGACCTGCGCCCGGGGGCGGTGTGGCGGGCGGTGGCGGTCACGGTCGCCTGGGCCGCGCTCGCCGCCCTCGGCTGCATCCTGAGCGGCGGCAACTACATGTTCCTCCGGGAGCCGCCGCCGGACGGCAGCATCCTCGACTTCTTCGGGCCGTGGCCGTGGTACGTCGTGGCCACCTTCGCCATCGGCACCCTCGCGTTCCTCCTCGCCGCCCGCCTGCGCCGCTGCGACCCGGTCGGGTGGTGGCGCGGCTACGGCGAGCTGTCGACCACCGGCCGCAGCCGGGTCGTGCTCGCCTGGGCGCTCTACGACTTCGCCAACACGATGTTCAGCTTCGCGATCGTCTCCTTCGCGATGAGCCTGTGGACCATCCGGGCGCTCGGGGAGGGGCCCGGGCTGCTGTGGTTCACGATCACCGCCAGCGCGTCCGTGCTCCTCAACGCCCTCCTGTCGCCGGCCCTCGGCGCCATGAGCGACCGGGCCGGGCGCCGCACGCCCTTCCTGGCGGCGTTCACGGCCCTGTGCGTCGGCGCGACCGCCCTGATCGGGTTCGTGGACATCGCCCTCGGGCTGCTGCTGTTCGGCGTGGCCAACTTCGCCTTCCAGGCCGCGCTCATCTACTACGACGCGATGCTCGGGCGCATCGCCCGCCCCGAGGGCCGCGGGCGCCTGTCGGGCCTGGGCGGCGCCCTCGGCTACGCGGGGGTCCTGGTCGCGGGGATCCTGCTCCAGTTCACCCTCGACGACGGGCGCGTGACCGCCGCCAGCTTCGTCCTGATCGCCGTCCTGTTCGGGGGGTTCGCAATCCCGGCACTGGTGGCGCTGCGCGAGCCGGCCGGCGCGGCGCGGGAGATGGCCGCCGAGGAGGCCCGCCACCCGTGGCGGCGCCTGCTGCGGGCGGTCGGGGCGGCCCGGCGGACGCCGGGGCTGCTGCGCTTCATCGTCGCCCGCCTGCTCTACGCCGACCCCGTCAACACCGCGATCGCGGTGATGAGCGCGCTCGCGGTCGCGGCGGTCGGGTTCAGCGAGGGCGCCGCCCTGACCGTCCTGCTGGCGCTCGTGGTGGTCGCGGTCGCGGCGTCGTTCGCGTGGGGCCGCCTGGCGGACCGGATCGGGCCGGTGCCGACGCTGCTGATCGTGCTCGTCGTCTGGGCCGTCGGGCTGGCGCTGCTCGCGGGCTTCCTCGCGCCCGCGCCCTTCCTGCTCGCCGGCGCGATCCTGGGCGCCGGGGTGGGTGGCACCCAGGTGGTCGAGAGGGTCGTCCTGACCCGGCTGGCGCCGCCGGACCGGCTCGCCGAGATGTTCGGCGTCTACGGGCGGGTGGGCAAGGCGAGCGCCGTGATCGGGCCGGTGGTGTACGGCGTGATCGTGGCAGTGCTGGTGGAGCCGCTCGGGCGGGGCGCCTACCAGGTCGCCATCGTCGCGCTCCTGCTGCCGCTGCTGGCCGGCCTCGCCATCGCCCGCGGCATCCCCCGTGCCGAGGAGCGGCGGCCGTGAGGGCCCGCCGCATCGCGCCCGGCGCCGCCGCCGCCTTCGTGGTGGCGGCGACCGCGTGGGCGCTCGTGCAGGCCGTGGCGGCGCCCACGGACCGCGACCGCGCCCGGGTCGCCGGCGTCCCCGCCGCCGTCGCCGTCGAGGTGGACCAGGGCGACGTGACGGTCCGCGCGGAGGAGGGCCGGGACGCGGTGGCGGCCGAGGCGGACGTCCGGGCGGTCGTCGCCCCCGACAGCGAGGCCGTCACGGAGGACGGCGAGGCCCGCCTCTCGTGGCGGTGCCGCCTCTGGACCACCTGCCGGGCCGATCTCGTCGCGCGCGTGCCCGCGGGCGTGGACGTCCGCGCCGAGACGGCCTTCGGGGACGTGGTCGTCCTCGGCCCGGTGGGCGACGTCGACCTCGAGGCCGGCTCCGGCGAGGTGCGCGCCGACGCGATCGGCGGGTCCCGGGCGACCGTGTCGGCCCGCTCCGGCGACGTCGTCCTGCGCTTCACCGCCGCCCCGCGCGAGGTCGAGGTGGAGGCGTCGTCCGGCGACGTGACGATCCGGGTGCCGGCGGGCGCCTACCGCATCGAGGCCGAGACCGGCGCAGGCGACGTGAGCCTGCGCGGCGTGCGCCACGACCCCGATGCCGGCCGGAGCATCACGGTCGACACCAGCGCGGGGGACGTGCGGATCGCGGCCTCGTGACCGCCCGGGATCAGCCGGGGAGGACGTACAGGCCGGCGGCGGCGCGCTCGGCGATCGCCCGCTCGGCGCCGTCGATCTCGACGGTGAGCTGACCCGCGGCCGGATCGACCCGCAGCACCTTCAGCTCGGTGCCCGGGATGAGGCCCTGGTCGTAGAACCAGTGGAGCAGGTCGCCGTCGTGCTCGGCGAGCCGCACGATGCGGGCCGGCCCCGACTCGATCTGCGAGAGGGCGCGGAGGTCGCGGTTCTCCTCCTGCTCGTGCGCGGTGTCCGTCGGCCACCCGTGCGGGCAGCGGTCCGGGTGGCCGAGCTGCGCGTCCAGGCGCTCGACCATGTCGTCGGAGAACGCCTCGCCGATCTCGTCGGCGTGGACGTGCGACTCGGCCGGCGTGTAGCCCATGAAGTCGGTGAGGAAGCGCTCGATGATGCGGTGGTGGCGCACCACCTTCTCGGCCTGCTCGCGCCCGGTCTTCGTCAGCAGCGGGCCCTTGCGCGGGCCGCGCTCCACGAGCCCCTCCGACTCGAGGCGCTTGAGCATCTCGCTCGCCGTCGGCGGCGTGACGCTCAGCATCTCGGCCACCCGCGCCGCGGGCACCGGTGCCTCCTTCACGATCGGCCCGTACTCGCCGACCGGGGTTGCGAGGAAGTAGATCGCCTCGAGGTAGTCATCGACCGTGTGAGCTCGTCCCATGCCCGGGATTCTAGCGACCCCGTCGGCCGGAGGGGTGGCGCGCACGACCCCCGGGGGTTTACATTCGGAGCATGTCCACCTCGGCTGGTACCGGGGCCCGGCCCCGCAGGATCCTGGTCATCGCGAACGAGACCTGCGCGGCCCCCGCGGTGGTCGACGAGGTGCGGTACCGGGGGGGCGAGGGGGCCGACGTGATGGTCGTCGCGCCCGCGCTGGCGCGGTCGCGGCTGGAGCACTGGCTGACCGCCGACCTCGAGGCCCGGCAGGCCGCCGCGGCCGAGCGGCTGGAGGTGTCCGTGAACGCCCTCCGCGAGGCGGGCTTCGACGCCGGGGGAGGGCTGGGGGACGCCGACCCGCTCCAGGCGCTCGACGACGCCCTGCGCGTCTTCGACCCCGACGAGGTCGTCATCTCGACCCATCCGCCGGCCCGCTCGAACTGGCTTGAGCGCCAGGTGGTGCGCCGCGCGCGGGAGCGGTACACGGTGCCCATCACGCACGTCGTGGTCGACCTGGAGCACGAGACGACCTCGCGGGACCCCGCCGAGGCGCAGTCGCAGGGCCGCCGGCCCCCGGCGCGGCAGATGCGGGTCTTCCACTCGAGCGACTACGACGAGGCGCTCGCGATCCAGGCGCAGGGCTTCCGCGACCATGCGGGGGGCGCGTCCGAGGCGGGCGTGTGGGTGTCCGACCGGCCGCCCACGGCGGGCGACGGGCACGACTGGGTCGTGTTCGCGGTCGACGTCCCCGAGGACGCCGCGGCCGCCTACGAGCGCTCGGGCGACGGGGACGGCGGCCGCCGCTTCCTGCTCCCCGCCGAGCTGCTCAACCGCCACGGACCGCCCGTCGCCGAGGGCGACTGGTCCGAGTAGCGCCTCAGGACTCGGTGATCGTCACCGAGTGGATGTAGACCGGCGAGGCCGGCGTCTGCGACGCCGGGTCCCCCGGGTCGGCCTGCGGGTCGGCGAAGGCCTCGATGGTCCGGGCCACGTCGAGCCCCTCGGTGACGGTGCCGAAGCGCGAGTAGGCGTTCGGCAGCGGCGCCTCGCCGGTGACGATGAAGAACTGGGAGCCGTTGGTGTCGGGGCCGGAGTTGGCCATCGCGACGGAGCCGGCCGGGTAGCCGTCCTCGGGCAGCTCGTCCTCGAACTCGTACCCGGGGCCGCCGCGGCCGTCGCCCTCGGGGTCCCCGCCCTGGATGACGAAGCCGGTCACGACGCGGTGGAACGTCAGCCCGTCGTAGAAGCCCTCGCGGGCGAGGAAGACGAAGTTGTTGACGGTGAGCGGGGCGGCCTCGGCGTCGAGCGCGATCACGATCGTGCCGCACGAGGTCTCGAGCGTCGCCGTGTAGGTCGTCGCCGGGTCGATGGTCATCTCCGGCGGCGAGCCGTAGGTCGACGGGTGCGGCGGCGGGTCCGGCTCGGCCGCCGAGCACGTGTCGCCCGCGAAGTTCGTGACGACGTCCTCGGGGGCGCTCGCCGCGGGCGCGTCGCCGCCGCCGGCGTCCGCGCCCCCGTCGTCGTCGCCCCCGCAGCCGGCCGCGAGGGCCAGGAGGAGCGCGGCCAGCAGGGCCAGGAGCGGTACGCGGAGGCGGGTCACGGCGCGGGAGTGTAGCCCGCGAGGCCGGCGTCGCCGAGCCGGGCGGCCTCGATCTCCCGCAGACGGAGGTAGGTGAGGGTCAGGGCGACCCCGGTGAACGGCGCGGCCAGGGTGTTGCCGACGGCCGTGACCAGGAATCCGCTCAGGAAGCCGCCGACGGGCAGCAGCGCCAGCACGAGCGCCGTGTTGATCGCCAGCACGACCAGCACGGTGACCACCACCACCCCGAACACGGGCCAGCCCGACCCGGTCACGAGCCGGTGGCTGCGCCCGAAGGCGGGGATCACGCGCGGGGACTCCAGCATGATCACCTGGGGCACGACGGCCCACCAGGTGAGCAGCACCAGGCCCGGCACGATGAGGAGCGCCAGGCCGAGCAGGATGCCCGCCGTCGCGAGAAGCCCGGCGGCCACCAGCGGCACCACCCGCGCGCCGGCCGTCCCGAGGGCGTCGCCCACGCCGAGCGGCGCGCGGCCGGCCCGCACCCGCGCGACGGTGGTGACGACGGCGCCCTGCACCAGGAACGTGCCGACGATGTTCAGCGCGTTCGCCGCCACCACCCCGCCGAGGCCCGCCTCGCCCAGCAGCGCGGTGAGGGCGCCGAGGGGGACGAAGACGACGGCCGCGACCGCGAGGAGGTGGCCGAGGTGGGCCCGGTAGAGCGCCCACGAGTCGCTGATGACGCGTCCGGGTTCCATTTCCGGCGCGATCCTACGCGCGGGCCGGTCAGGTGCGGATGCCGACGCCCCGCCGGAAGGTGATCCATGCCCACGCGGTGAGGCCCACGGCGAGCGCGAGCGTGATGCCCACCGACAGCGCCGGCGCGACCTCGGACGTCCCGAGCATCCCGTGCCGCGCCGCCACGACCATGTAGAAGATCGGGTCCGCATGGGTGAGCGCGGCCCACGGCTGCGCGAGCGCGGCGACCGAGTAGAAGACCCCGCCGAGGAACACGAGCGGCTGGATGACGAGGTTGCCGACCACGTTCTGCTGGTCCCAGCCGGTCGAGTAGAGGCCGACCACGGTGCCGAGCGACGAGAAGGCGACCGCCGTGCCGAGCAGCGCCAGCAGCAGGACCGCGGGGTGCTCGACGGAGTAGTCCACGAAGACCCGCGCCGCGAGGAGGGTGAGCAGCCCGATGAGCACGCTGCGCACGACCCCGCCCGCCAGGTAGCCGAGCATGAGCTGGGCCGGCGTCATCGGGCTGCTGGCGGGGTCCTCGATGAAGCCGTCGTTCCGCGCCTGGAAGATGGAGGTGGCGTTGTTGCCGAACGCCGAGGTCGCGACCCCCATCAGCACGAGCCCGGGGACGATGAACTGCTCGTAGGAGACGCCGTCGATGACCGGGATCCGGTCGCCCAGGGCGACGCCGAAGACGACGATGAACAGGACCGCCGCGACCACCGGGGGGGCGATCGTCTGCGACCAGAGGCGCAGCACGCGCAGCACCTCGCGCTCGGACAGCGCCCCGACGCCGCGCAGGCGCGCCCGGCGGATCTCGGCGGTCGTCACCGGCCCACCAGCTGGAGGTAGACGTCCTCGAGGCGCGGCGCGCCGAACTGCGCGAGCAGGTCCGGCGGCGAGCCGTCGGCCACGATCCGCCCGCCGCGGATGAACGCGACCCGCTCGCAGAGGGCCTCCGCCTCCTCGATGTAGTGCGTCGTGAGCAGGATCGAGGTGCCGTCCGCGTGGAGCCGGCGGATGTACGCCCAGAGGTCGTGGCGCAGCTCCAGGTCCACGCCGGCGGTGGGCTCGTCCAGGATCACCAGCCGCGGCCGGTGCAGCAGGGCCCGCGCGAGCAGCAGCCGGCGGCGCATGCCGCCCGACAGCAGGTGGGCGTAGGAGCCGGCCTTCCCGGTCAGGTCGAAGGCGGCGAGCATCTCGTCGGCGCGCTCGCGGGCGTCGGCCCGGGTCATGCCGAAGTAGCGGCCGTGCAGCGCGAGCAGCTCGCGGACCGGCACGAAGCGGTCGAGCGCCACGTCCTGCGGCGCGTAGCCGATCGCCTGGCGGGTGACGGCCGAGCCCTCGCCCCACGCCGGGGTGCCGAAGACGTGGATGTGGCCGCCGTCCGGGCGGGTGAGGCCCACGATGCTCCGGATGAGGGTGGTCTTGCCGGCGCCGTTCGGTCCGAGCAGGCCGAAGAAGGCGCCCGCCGGCACCTCGAGGTCGAGGCCGTCCAGCGCGGTCACCCCGCCGCCGAACACCTTGACGACCCCCGTGCAGGAGAGGGCTGCGGCGCGATCGGTCACGACCGGCGACGGTAGCGGGCCTGCGCCGCCGCCGCCCCGCGGTTACCAGCCGACCGCGACCACCGCGACGCAGCAGATCATGTGGTCGGCGCCCGGCCCGCCGTCCGTGCCGTTCGGCGTGCGCAGCCCGCCCGCCACCGGGATGACCGTGACCGTCCCGTACGGGAACTCGGCGGCGACGGCGTCGCGGTCCACCGTCTCGTGGCCGGGGACGGCGACGGTGGCCTCCACGCGCATGTCCGCGCGGTCACGGCTTGGGATGAGGTCCCGCAGCCCTGGCAGGGAGGTGCGCCCGATCGCCTCGCGCACCGCCCTGCGGGCCGCCTTCGTCGCGTCCTCGCCGACCAGGTCCACGCCCAGCCCCATCTCCAGGAAGACGGGGAAGGCGCCGCCCGGGTCAGACAGGGGTGTCCCCGGCGCCGCCGCCGCGCAGCTTGCGGACCACCACGAACACGGTGCCGCCCACGGCGCCGATGACGGCGATCTTGCCGACGGCGCTCTTGATCCGGCCCTTCTTCTTCGGCTTCTCCACCAGGCCGGAGACGGCCTTCTGCAGGTCGGTCGCCGACGTCTCGACCTTCTTCTGCAGCTTGCGGTCGTTGGCGATCTTCCGCGCGGCTTTCGAGGGGGGCTTGCCGGCGATCTCGCCCTGGACCTGCTTGCCGGTCGCGAACGCCTGGCGGATCGCCTCGTGGAGCTCCGGGTCCTGCATCGCCTTCGTCACGATCGGCCGGACCGTCTCGTAGAGGGCTCCCGCCCGGTCCGCCGCCGCGCTCGTCTTGCCGTTCCTGAACATCGATCCTCCCTGGTCGGCCCGCCCCACCCCGGAGACGCGCTTGTGGGCCTCACGGCGCGCGAGTCGTCGCGCGACGCGGTAGGTCACGTACCCGATGACGGCCTGGCGGCGGTTCATCACGACGTCGACTGTAGTGCCGCAGCCCCTCCGCGTCGAAACCCAAGTCACCCGAGGGGCCTCCTGGGGCATAGGCTCCCCCCATGGCGGGCCCGGACGCGATCGCGCTGGTGCGGCACGGGGAGACGGCGTACAACGTCGCCGGGAAGCTCAACGGCGACCCCGCGGTCGCCCTGCCGCTCGACCCCTCGGGGGTCGGCCAGGTGACGGCGCTGAAGCCCCGGATCGACGCCCTGGACGTGGATCTCGCGGTCCACACCCGCTTCCCGCGGACGGTCCAGACCCTCGGCATCCTGCTCGCCGGCCGCGACGGGATCCCCCGCCGCGAGTGCCCGCTCCTCGACGACGTCCTGCTCGGTGAGTTCGAGGGCCGGAGCCGCGAGGCCTACCGGGCGTGGCGGGCGGTCAACGGGCCCGATGCCCGCCCCGCGGGGGGCGAGAGCCGCCGCGACGCCCTGCGGCGGTACACCGAGGGCTTCCGCCGGATCGCGGACTCCCCGGCGCGCTTCCCGCTGGTCGTGACGCACGACATCCCCATCCGCTTCCTGTCCAACGCCGCGCAGGGCGCGGACCCGCTCGACGGGCCCGTGACCTCCATCGCGAACGCCTCCCTGGCCGTTTTCGACGGTCCCGTCCTGCAAGACGCGATCACGCGGATGGAGGCCGCCCTCACCGCCGCCGCGGGGTGAGGTACCATTTCCCCCGGCTCTCATGAGCCGGTCGTGCGCCTAACCGAAGGAAGATCAATGGCTGAGGGTGTCGTTAAGTGGTTCTCGTCCGAGAAGGGCTACGGATTCATCACGCCGGACGACGGCGGTAAGGACCTGTTCGTGCACTTCTCCGAGATCCAGGGCTCCGGGTACCGGAACCTCGAGGAGGGTCAGCGCGTGTCCTACGAGGCGACGGAGGGCCAGAAGGGCCCCCAGGCCTCCAACGTGGCGGCGCTCTAGCACCACGAGACCCACGGTCTCATCGAGAGGAGCAGTTCTGGCGACGAAGCAGAAGGAAGAGGCGATCGAGGTGGAGGGCGAGGTCACCGAGGCCCTGCCCAACACCATGTTCCGCGTGGTTCTGGACAACGAGCACGAGGTGCTGGCCCACATGGCCGGCAAGCTCCGCCGTTTCCGGATCCGCATCAACCCGGGCGACCGGGTGAAGGTGGAGCTCTCGCCCTACGACCTCAACCGCGGTCGTATCACCTTCCGCCTGAAGTAGACCCCCGAGGCAGTTGATCGGCCCGGCTCGCCGTGGCGCCCTACAGCGCCGCGGCGAGCGCCGGGCGGACCTCCTCGCCGGCGGCGGACGCCCGCCGCGCGGCCGATGAGCCCTGCCCCGGCGCGAGCACCACGGGGCGCAGCGGCGCCTCGATGAGGCGGTCGCCCGCGAGCCCGACGCGGTAGGCGCTGCGGTCGGCCCGCGACGAGACGACGGCGGCCAGGCGCCGGTCCACGAAGTGCAGGGCCACGCCGTCATCGGCGGCGAGCCCGGGGGAGAGGCCCCCGCGCATCGCGTCGAGGTACGCGTCGCGCCGCTGGCGGTAGTGCGGGCAGTTGGTGCCGGGCAGCAGGCCGAGCCCGCCGTGGAGGGGCTCGATGCGCGTGCCGTACGAGGCCGTCACCCCGCCCTCGAACCAGCACATCGACCCGGCGCACAGGCCGGCGAGCACGACGCCCTTCTCCCAGGCCTCGCGCAGCACCGTGTCGATGCCGTGCGCGCGCCACACCGCGAGCAGGTTCACCGTGTTGCCGCCGCCGACGTAGATCACGTCCTGTGACAGCAGCACCGCGCGCACGTCGTCGATCTTGCGGTTGAACAACGGCACGTGGGTCGGGACGCAGTGGCCGCCCGAGAACGCGGCGTAGAACTTGACGATGTACGAGTTGTTGTCGCCGCCGGCGGTCGGCAGGAAGCAGATGCGCGGGCGCTCGATGCCGGTGGCGTCGAGGACGTAGTGGTCGAGGGCCGGGTTGTCCGGCTCCTCGGTGAACCCGCCCCCGCCCAGCGCGACGATCTGCCGGGGGCGTCGCGGCCCCGACGGGCGTGCACGTGCCGGCGGTCGTGCCGTCATGGCGGCGATGATGAGGATCGTCACGCGCCTTGTGCACCGACCGCTGCACAGATTTCCGGGGGGACGACTGGCCCGGGGTACAGGGATCGGGGCGCTAACCTGCCGCGGATGCCGCGCAACATCGTTGCCTGTGGGGGCGGGGGCTGGTCCTGGGGGGACCCCGCCGGGGCCGTCGAGGACTACATCCTGGGGCTCGCCCGCTCCGACACGCCCCGGGTGCTGCTGCTCGGCACCGCGAGCGGCGACTCGGACTGGCTGGTCACCCGGTTCCACGAGTTCTTCGGGCGCCTGCCGTGCGTCCCGTCGCACCTGGC
>JBFWPT010000076.1:0-11339 GCA_050249835.1 Thermoleophilia bacterium | reverse complement strand
CACCAGCGCGAACACCACGGACGCATCACCGCCGGCCGCCGGCCGGCCGAACTCGTCTACGGTGCCCGCAAGATGGAGCCCAGATGAGCCGTACCTGTCGGCACATCCCGGAGGCTGTTCAGCCTAGGCGGGGTCGATCACGGCGAAGGCGCGGCCGCCGTCGCGCACCACCCGGACCGGCGCGTCGAAGCACGTGGAGAGCGGGCCGTCGTCCAGCACCTCCGCGGCCGGGCCCTGCGCCACCACGCGCCCGCCCCGCAGCAGCAGGGCGTGGGTGACGCTCGCGGCGAGCTCCTCCAGGTGGTGGCTCACCTGCACCGTCGCCATCCCCGGCTCGGCGTCCGCGAGGGCGTCGAGGCGGGCGAGGAACGCCTCCCGGCCGGGCAGGTCGAGCCCGGCCGTCGGCTCGTCGAGAAGGAGCAGCCGCGGCGCGGCCATGAGCGCCCGCGCCAGCAGGACGCGCTGCTGCTCGCCGCGCGAGAGGCGGCTGAAGCGGTTCGCCAGCAGGCGGCCGCAGCCGGCCTCCTCCAGCAGCGCCCGGGCGCGCTCCTCGTCGGCGGCGTCCCCCGCCGGGCCGAGCGGCGCGATCACCGCCCGGGCGCCGGTGAGCGCCACGTCCAGGGCGGTCGCGCGAGGTCGGAAGGCCGTGGCCATCGTGGCGTCGACCTGCCCCACGGACCGGCGCAGCTCCCGCGTGTCGACCGCGCCGAGGCGGTGGCCGAGCACGGACGCGGTGCCCGTGGACGGGAACCCGCGGGCGCCCGCGATGGACATGAGCGTCGTCTTGCCGGCGCCGTTCGGGCCGATGACCGCCCACCGCTCGCCGGGCATCACGCGCCACGAGACGTCCTCCAGCAGCACCGCCCGGCCGCCGGAGGGCAGGCCACGCCAGACGCCGACGCCGGCGGCCTCGACGGCCGGTGGTCCGTCCGGGCTCAGGGCAGGAACAGCGCGCGCGCCTCGTCGACCACCCGGTCGCCCTCCGCGTCGGCGCGGATGCGCTCGTCCTCGGAGACCTCCGGCTCGGGATCGTCGGACATGCGGCGCGGCAGCGGGACGCCGAGGGCCTCCTCGTTGTCCTGCCACCACTCCTCGGGGATCTCGTCGTCCAGGTCGGCGCCGATCATCTCCGCGAACAGCAGCGTCCAGGCCCGGGGCACCACCTGGAAGGTGTAGCCGCCGCCGCCCAGCGCGACCCAGCGGCCGTCCGACGCCGCCGCGGCCATCTCGTGCAGGGCGCGGTAGACGCGCGGGAACGCGGCCATCGTCACCTGCAGGTGGGCGAGCGGGTCGGAGTGGTGCGGGTCGGCGCCGTCCTGGGTCACGATGACGTCCGGCGCGAAGTCGACGACGGCCGGGCCGATGACCTCCTCGATGGCGCGTACGTACGGGCGGTCCCCCGCGTACGGCGGGAGCGGCACGTTGATCGAGGTGCCCTCGGCGGCGCCGACGCCCCGCTCGGCCATCCCGCCGGTGCCCGGGAAGAGGTAGCGCCCGGTCTCGTGGACCGAGCACGTGAGCACCCGGGGATCCTCGAAGAAGATCCACTGGGTCCCGTCGCCGTGGTGGACGTCGATGTCGATGTAGGCGACCCGCTCCGCGCCCGCGTCGAGGAGCGCCTGGATCGCGACGGCGGTGTCGTTGTAGATGCAGAAGCCGGCGGCGCGGTTGGCGAACGCGTGGTGGAGGCCGCCGCCGGCCACGAACGCCTGGTCGAACCCGCCCTCCCAGACGGCCATCGCGCCGGCCAGGGACGCGCCGCAGACGGCCGCGGCGGCCTCGTGCATCCCCTCGAACGCCGGGGTGTCGCCGCCCGCGGCGAGGCCCCACTGGCCCGCCTCCCAGGCGGAGGCCAGGGCGGGCGTCGCGCTGTACCGCTTGACGGCCGCGACGTACGCGGGAGCGTGCACGCGCTCGATGACCGCGTCGGGGGCCGGCGACGGCGTCACGCGCTCGACGCCGGGGTGGCGGTCCAGCCCGTAGGCGTGGATGAGGTCGACCGCCAGCGCGCGCCGCAGGGGCGTCATCGGGTGGTCGTCGCCGAGGTTGTAGGAGGGGCCGCCCTCGGCGTGGACGAACGCGGTCCGGGTCACCGCCCCACCGTAGCCCATCGCCGCGGCGTCAGGCCGAGGCGACCACCGTCCACGGCAGGATGCGGCGGCCGGTCACGAGGCCGGCCTCCACGTAGGGGTCGCCGTCGGCGAAGCGGCCGGCCTCGGAGGCGGGGACGTCCCCGAACACGAACAGGGCGCCCACCGGCGGGTCGCCGAGCGCGCCGGCCGACAGCATCGCCCCGGAGCCGATGAACTCGGCGAGGCGGGCGAGGTGCGCCTCCCGGTACGGGGCGCGGCGCTCGAGGATGTCCGCGACGTAGTCGTAGACGAGCACCTGGTGGGGTCCGGTCGCCATCGCCGGGAGCCTACCCGCGCCGGACCAGGCGCAGGGTGTACTCGCCCCCGGCCCGCCGCGCGAAGACGTTCACGTAGTGGAGCCCGGAGCGCTCCGCGACGTAGGCGATGGTGCGCGGGCCCCTGCCGCCGCGGCGGTACCGGGCGAGGTGGCGCTCGAGGTTGCCGTCGCCGGTGGTGACGGTGCGGGTCCCGGTGTTCCAGAGGTAGAGGTCGAGCTGGCCGCGGGTGGGCGTCAGCGTCACCTGCAGCCGCTGCCCGGCGCGGAGCCGGACGGCGTAGACGTCGTCGGCGTCCTCCTCCTGGTCCACCCAGGCGGTGATCGTCACCGGCCGGGCCTCGTTCAGGCGCGTGACGCCGCTCAGCCACTTGACGTCGTCGTTGACCTCCTCGGTGTCGTCCGCGGGCGCCTGCAGGGTCACCGCCGCCCGCGGGTTGACGACGCCGTCGCCGCTCGTGACGTCCCGGCCCGGCCGGCCGATGTCCGTCGCCGTGTTGGCGATCTGCCGCATCACCTGGAACGGGCTGAGGGCATTCTGGTTGGCGGCCTGGACGAGCGCCGCGACGCCGGAGACGTAGGGGGCGGCCATCGAGGTGCCGTCCTTGAGGGCGTACCCCGGGGCGATGGCGCGCTCGGTGACCCGGCGGGGGACGCTCGACAGGATCCGCACCCCGGGGGCGACCACGTCCACGGAGCGGTTGAAGGTGGAGAAGGTCGCCACCCCGTAGGGCCGCGGGCAGTCGAACGAGATCGCCCCGTCGCACTGGGCGCCCACCCCCAGCACCCGCTTGTACCCGGCCGGGTAGTTGAGCGTGTTCAGGTCCTGGCCCTGGTTGCCCACCGACGCCACGACGAGCGCCCCGCGCTGGGTGGCCCAGAGGATCGTGTCCTGGAAGGCGCGCGAGTAGCCGCGGCCGCCGGCCGAGATGTTCACGACCAGGGCGCCCTTCATCACCGCGTAGCGCAGGCCCGCGATCATCGTGGCGTCCGTGCTGTAGCCCTTGCGGTTCGCGATCTGCACGGGGATCACCGGGGCGGCGCCCGCGGTGCCCGGCGCGACGCCGACGACGCCGACCCCGTTGGCCGGCGCGGCGGCGATGCCCGCGACGTGCGTGCCGTGGCCGGACTCGCCGTGGTCGGACGCGTTCGCGTCGCCGCGGAGCACGCTGCGCGGGGCGACGAGCGGGCTGGCCGGGCCGGACCACTCCTCGTGGGCCGGGTCGACCCCCGAGTCGAGGATCGCGATCGGGGCGCGCGGGCCGGTGGTCGCCAGGTCGGCGCCCCAGGTGGTGCGCTCGGCGAGGCCCCACTGGTCGGCCGGGGTGAACAGCGGGTCCGTGATGACCGGCGTGGAGGTCGGGGCCGTGGGCGGCGGGGGCCGGTCGTCGGCCCGGCGGGACAGCGACCACTCCGCGCTCAGCACCGACGGGAGCGCGGCGACCCGGGCCCGGGCGGTCGCCGGCGCCGACGGCGCGAGCCCCCAGACGCCGGCCTCCGGGGCGAGCGGGACGGCGGTGCCGAAGCGCGCGAGGCGGGCGCGGGCGAGGGCCGCCGCCGGGGCGTCGCCGAAGGTCACGAGCAGGGAGCGGTCGCCGCGCTCGGTGAGGGCGAACTCCCCGGGGCCGCCGGTCCCCGTCGCGGGCACGGGCGGCTTCTGGGGGCCCCCGGCCCCCGCGGCGGTCCCGGCCGCGATCAGCGCCAGCGCCAGCCCCGCGACGGCCCCGCGCCGGAGCGCGTCAGACATGGCGGGTCGTGATGGGCATGCGCCGGTCCCGCCCGAAGGCACGGGGAGTGATCTTGATCCCGACGGGACCCTGGCGACGCTTGTACTCCGCACGATCCACCATTCGGACGACGTCGGCGACGACCTGCCGCGGGTGCCCCTCCGCGACGATCTCGTCCGGTTCGAGGCCCCGCTCGACGTATCCCTCGAGGATCGCGTCGAGGACGTCATAGGGCGGGAGGCTGTCCGTGTCGAGTTGCCCGGGTCGGAGCTCGGCCGTCGGGGGACGCCGGATCGTCTCCTCCGGGATCACCTCGCGCCCCTCCGACGCGTTGCGCCAGCGGCAGAGCCGGTAGACCCAGGTCTTGGACAGGTCGCGCAGCGGGGCGAAGCCGCCGACCATGTCCCCGTAGAGGGTGCTGTAGCCCACCGACATCTCGCTCTTGTTGCCCGTGGCGAGCACGAGCGGGCCGAGCTTGTTGGAGAGCGCCATGAGCAGGGTCCCGCGGGCGCGGGCCTGCAGGTTCTCCTCGGTGATGTCCGCCGCCCGGTCGCCGAACGCCTCCGCGAGCGCGTCCTCGAAGGCGTTCACCACGCCGGCGATGGGGACCTGGAGCAGCCGGATGCCGAGGGCCTCCGCGAGCGCCTGCGCCCCGGCGAGGCTCTCCGGCGAGGAGTGCTCCGAGGGCAGGGCCACGCCGGTCACGCGGTCCGAGCCGAGCGCGTCGGCCGCCAGGGCGGCGGTCAGGGCCGAGTCGATCCCGCCCGAGAGGCCCATGATGACCCCGGGGAAGCCGTTCTTGCCGACGTAGTCGCGGATGCCGACCACGAGCGCCGCCCACACCTCGGCCTCGTCGCGCAGCGGGTCCGCCCGGTCGGGCGCCAGCGTCTCCTCGCCGCCGCGCACCGCGCGGGCGACGATGCGGACGTCGCGCTCCGGCACCCCCGGCAGGCGCCGTGCGAGCGGCTCGCGCAGGCGGCGGCGGGCCGCCATCAGCGGGTCGACGTCGGCCAGCAGCAGGTGCTCGGCGAACTGCGGCGCCCGCGCCACGAGCTCGCCGCGCGCGTCGAACACCGCCGAGCGGCCGTCGAACACCAGCTCGTCCTGGCCGCCCACCTGGTTGCAGAACGCGAGCCAGGCGGCGCAGTCGTCGGCCCGGGTCGCGAGCATCGCCTCGCGGCGGTCCCCCTTGCCCCGGTGGAAGGGCGACGCCGAGATGCAGCACACGAGGTCGACGCGCGCGGCGGCGAGGTCCGACGCGACGGGGTTCGGGTACCAGATGTCCTCGCAGACGGCGAGGCCGACCCGCAGGCCGTTCACCTCGAGGACCATGGCCTCCTCGCCCGCCCGGAAGTACCGCGCCTCGTCGAAGACGCCGTAGTTCGGGAGGAAGCGCTTGCGGTAGACGGCCTGGACGCGCCCCTCGGCGACGACGGCCGCCGCGTTGTGCGAGTCGCCGTTCCACTCCGGGAAGCCGATGACCGCCACCCCGCGGCGGACGCCCTGGGCGACGCGGTCCAGCGCGGCGCGCGCCTGCGCGGCGAACGCGGGGCGCAGCAGGAGGTCCTCGGGGGGGTAGCCCGTGATCGCCAGCTCCGGGACGAGCGTGATCTCCGCGCCCGCGGCGGCTGCGTCCCCGAGGGCCGTGGCGATGCGCGTGGCGTTGCCCTCGATGTCGCCGACGACGGTGTTGATCTGGGCCAGCGCGACGCGTACGGGGATCGGCGCCCCTTCCCTGTTCCTCGTGGAACCCGTCGCTCGGCCGGCGGGCGCCGGCGCGATAGGCTGACGGGCGACCAACGATACGCCTCGGGGCCGGACGGGACGACGCCGGCGGACGTGGCGCCGAGCGGGGAGAGGGACGGATGAGCAGCCTGCCACCACAGCGCCGCCAGGCGGGCGGCCCCGGGGGCGGCCCGGGTGGCCGTGCCCAGCGCCCCAACATGACCATGCGCGAGGGCGTGGAGCAGGCCGAGCAGCGCCTCGGCCGCCCGTGCTTCCACGCCGGCCAGAAGGTCCCCGGCGTCTTCGCCTGCGTCGCCTGCCAGTTCCAGATCCGCAACCGCGGCGTCCTCCCCGGCTGCCCGGACTGCGGCGAGGTCGTGTGGGCCTACATGCTCGACGGCCCGCGTCCCGTGCCGGAGGGCGAGGAGGCCGGCGCCGCGCCCCAGCAGGCGGCCGCGCCCGCCGGGCCGACGGTGGAGGAGGGCGTGAAGCTCGACTCGCCGAAGGTGGTCGTGCAGGACAACGTCAAGCTGCAGCCCTAGGAGACCGAGGACCCCGGCCGGTCAAGGCGGCGCCGACGGCGCCGATACCGGGGCCGTCGGCGGCCTCTCCGCCCCTCACACATCCCGAACACGGTGTCGCAAACCTCTAACCCCTCCACCGCGAGTCCCACATTCGGGCGATGGACCATCCTCGTGACAGCGGCGCGGCCCCTGCGGCGCGCCGATCCACAGTCGGAGGTGGTGTGATCCGTCGCGCCCTGGTGATCGCGGTGACCCTCATGCTCGTGCTGCCGGTGCTGGCCCAGGCCGGCCCCGCGACGGGCAAGAGGTCGGATGCCCGCGTCCCGTCGGCGCAGCTCCAGGCCGCCGGCAGCGGTGCGATCACCGTCGAGGGCCGCATGGTCGTCAACGGGACGATCCCGGACCGCGGCCAGGTCGTCGTGATCGACCGGCGCGGGGACGCGAAGGCGTACCTCGCCGGGCAGCCGCTCGCGTTCCGCCGCGGGCGCGCCTCGATCCGGCGCGCGAGCGGGATCCTCTTCGTGACCGGTTCCAACGTCTCTGTGCAGGTGCTCGGCGTCGACCTCTCCTTCTCCATCGCGGGGAACGGGCGGGCGCGTCTCTCGGGCACCGGCGTCTACCGCCTGAACTCCGATCCGGAGCAGACGTGGGGACGCAGGACGACGATCAAGGTCTCCCCCTCCTCCGGTGAACGCAGGAGGGAGAGACGGTGCGCAAGCTGTTCCTCATCGGTGGCGCCGCGGCGCTGATCGCGCTGCCGTCCGCCGCGCTGGCGGACACGGGCGAGCAGGTCCCCGAGACCGACCCGACGTCCGAGGAGGGCACGTCGCCGCGCGCCACCTCGGCGCTGCATGCCGAGGGCAAGGGCCTCTTCCACTACGAGGGCTCCGGCGGCGTGGTCATCAGCGGCAGCGGGCTCGTCAAGGTGACCGACGACTCGGCGGGCGACGACCTCACGGCCACCCCGACGGGCTTCGGCGCCGCCACGACCTCGAAGAACGGGAAGTGGACGCGGTACACGGGCGGCGGGACGATCACGCTCGACGGCTCGGACTTCACGGTGAAGGTCTCCGGGAGGTTCACGGTCGACGCGAACGCGACCGCCACGAACCCGGCGGCCGGCGAGGCGCGCGTCGCCGGCCGCGGCACCACCGCCCTCCAGGGCGGCGTCGCGATCCCGTTCTGGGCGAGCCGGAACCTCCTGCTCACCACCGGCCCGATGGCGGTCGACCTCTCGGGTCGCGGCCACCGCGGCTGGGAGCACCGCGGCCGGGACCACCGGGGCAAGCGCGGCGGCAAGCACGTGACCGTGCGCCGCGTCGTGACGGTCCGCCGGGTGGAGAACGGGCGCGTCGTGTCGCGCCGCCGGGTGGTGGAGATCACCCGCCGCTGGACCTGGGAGCGGCGCGCCCCCGGCGCCACCTGGCGCCTCAACGGCCCCGCCGCGGGCACCGTCGCCCTCACCACGGTGACCGGCCGCGTTCGCGTGTGGGACAAGTCGGCCGGCAAGGACGTCGCCGTGAGCGGCATCCCCGCCGGCACCCGCACCACCACCCTGGGTGACGGGTCGGTCGTCTACTCCGGCCTGAAGGGCGCGTCGGTGACGATCACCGGCACCGCGTTCCGGATGAAGGTCCGCGCCTACGACGTGGAGGGCACCTTCAGCCCGGCCCCCGGCTCCCTCGCCCGCTCGTTCGTGAAGGGCAAGGGCGAGTTCGACGCCGGCGCCGTCCAGGACGAGAAGCCCGGCCGCTCGAACGGCGTGCGGGTGCTGCTCCAGCCCGCCGGAGCCCCGGCGTGAGCATCGCTCCGCTCCCGGCGCCCCCACGGGCGCCGGGAGCGGACGCGCGGGTCCGTCCGGTGGACCGTGCCCCCCGTCCCCACTACCATCGGGCGCCGATGGCACCGCCCGACGACCGCCAGCGGGTCCTCATCGTCGAGGACGAGCCCAACATCGCGTCGTTCGCGCGCATGTACCTCGAGGCCGCCGGGTTCGTGGTGACGGTCGCGACGCGCGGCGACGAGGGCCTCCGGCTCGCCGAGTCGGAGCCGCCCCACCTCGTGATCCTCGACCTGATGCTGCCCGGGATGGACGGCTACGAGGTCACGAAGCGCCTCCGCCAGAACGGCCACACCCCGATCATCATGCTCACCGCGCGCGACGACGCGGTGGACAAGGTGGTCGGCCTGGAGCTGGGGGCGGACGACTACATCACCAAGCCCTTCAACCCGCGTGAGCTGGTGGCGCGCGTGCGCGCGGTGCTGCGCCGCGCCGAGGGCCGGCCGGCCGCGGCGGGCCGCCCGGAGCCGGCGACGATCGAGGCCGGACCGCTGCGCATCGAGGTGGGCGGGCGCGAGGTGTTCGTCGACGGGGAGGGCGTCCAGCTCACCCCGAAGGAGTTCGACCTCCTCGTGACCCTCATCGAGAACCGGGGGCTCGTGCTGACCCGCGAGCAGCTCCTGGAGCGCGTGTGGGGCTTCACGTTCCTCGGGGACTCGCGCACGATCGACGTGCACGTGCGCCAGCTGCGGCGCAAGCTGGGTGACGCGTGCCCGATCCAGACGGTCTGGGGCACCGGCTACAAGGTGCCCGCCAAGCGGTGACCCTCCACATGCCGCGGCCGTGGCGCACCCTGCGGGGGCGTCTCGTGCTGGCCGCGGCGGCGGGGCTGGTGGTGGCGGCGGTGACGTTCGCGGCCGTCGGCGGCGGGCTCATCCGGGCCCAGTCGCAGGTGGTCGCCCGGGCCGAGCTCGACCGGCAGGTGCGCGCCCTCGCCAACATCGTGAGCGCCCAGGCGGAGCGCCAGGCGTCGCTCGGCCGGGAGTTCACGTTCTACGAGCCGAGCAACCTGGAGGAGCTGGTCGGGCAGAACGCACGGCTCTACTACGACGGGCTGCAGCTCACCCCGGGCGCCGAGAACCCGACGGCCGGCATCCCGCAGGTGGCGGCGGCCGAGCTGGACTACGGGAAGCTGGAGAGCGAGGGCATCCAGCGCATCGAGTTCCGCGAGGGCGACGGGCCGGAGATCCAGGCGGCCGCGGCGCCGGTCTACCTGGGACCGGAGCTGTTCGGCGCGATCCTCCTGGCCCGGCCGCCGGGCCAGACGGCGTCGGCGTGGCCGGACGTGGCCTCCCGGGTGGTCGGCGCCGCCGGCATCGGCCTGGCGCTCGCCCTTCTCCTGACGGCCCTGCTCACCCGGCGCGTCACCCGCCCGCTGACCGCGATGCAGGCGGCCACCCACCGCGTCGCCGGGGGCGACCTGCGCACCGAGCTGGGCCCGACCGGCACCCTGGAGCTGGACGAGCTGGGGTCCGACTTCAACCTGATGGTGCGGCGCCTGGCCGAGCGGGAGGGCGAGTCCCGCGACTTCCTGATGCGCGTGACGCACGACCTGCGGACGCCGCTCACCGCCATCCGCGGCCACGCCGCCGCGCTGAACGACGGGGTGGTGCCCGAGGAGGACGTGCCGCGATCGCTCGCCGCAATCGAGGGGGAGGCCGCCCGGCTGGAGCAGCTCGTCGCCGACCTGCTGGACCTGTCCCGACTCGACGCCCACCGCTTCGCGCTCGACCTCGGCGAGGTGCGGCCCTCCGAGGTCCTGGACCGCGCGTTCGACGCGATGGAGGCCGAGGCCGGGGTGCGCGGGGTGACCTACGAGCGGGGGATCGAGGACCTCCCGGCGATGGTGACCGACGAGAGCCGGGTGCAGCGGATCGTGGGGAACCTGCTGGACAATGCGATCCGGTGGACGCCCCCCGGCGGGCTGGTGCGCCTGGAGGCCCGCGCCCGCGCCGGCGGCGGCTTCACCGCGACCGTGAGCGACAGCGGCCCCGGCATCCCCCCCGCGGACGTCGAGCGCATCTTCGAGCCCTTCCACTCCAGCGAGACCCCCGACGGCCGGCGCGGCACCGGCCTCGGCCTCGCGATCAGCCGGCAGCTCGCGAGGGCCCTCGGCGGTGACCTGAAGGTGGAGAGCCACGAGGGCGCCGGGAGCCGTTTCATCCTCGACGTCCCCGGGCTGAGGATCCCCACCCGCGCCCGGGCCTGAGGGCGGGTCCGGAGGGTCACCGGGGCCAGGCGGCGGAGGGGGCTGAGGGGGCGGCTGCGGCCGGAGCCACCGTCCCTCCCGGAACCACCGCCGCATCGTGACGACGGAAGGCGCCCGGGCCTCGCCGAGGGCAGCCCGCCTGCGCAACCGCGCGATCACCGAGGCCGGGGACTCCCCCGCCGCCCACGCGGCCTCCGCCTCCCGCCGCAACTCCGGCCACGCATACGACCCACACAACGGCCGCTCAGGAACAGGCCCCACGATCCGCTTCCTGTGCAGATCCAGCGCCTTATGGCGGCGGGCCGTCAAACACCCCGCCCCCGCCCACACATGCATCAACGACACCACCAGATCCCGACCCACCCGCGAAACCTGGAACGCCCGGTCCCGATGCTCCTGGCACAACCAGACCCGAACCCCACAGGGAAGATGGAGTTCGGCCCGCGGCCCCCGTCCCGGGCCGACGCAGATCACACACGGCGGGCGGTTCCCCAGCCTGGCCCCCTTGTACAGACTCCTCGCCACCCCCTGACCCTGCCCCGAGGGGGTGTCACGCCTCGACACCGACGCGTCACGGGACTGTGCCGGCCGTGTGCCGTGTCCCTCGCGATTGATCGCAGGCCCGGCGACCAAGTGATCGTCGACCCCACCGGGGAGGCCGGGCGCCCGAGGTCCGGAGTCGGCCCCCACGGCCGGCCCGCGGCGCCGACGGACCCCTCCAACGGCCGGAGCCGGTGCCCCTTCGGGGACACCGGCTCCGGATACCGCGGTACCGCTGGTAGAGAGGCCCTAGGCGGGCGTCTCCTCCGGGTGGGGGGCGAGGACGGCGTCGCCGCGCTCGCCGGTCCGGACCCGGATGGACTCCTCGACGGCGAACACGAAGATCTTCCCGTCCCCCGGCTCGCCCG
>JBFWPT010000075.1:0-11837 GCA_050249835.1 Thermoleophilia bacterium | reverse complement strand
GTGGCCCTGCCGGGCGGCGGCGCGCTCATCGACACCCCCGGGGTCCGGGAGCTGGGCCTCTGGGCCGACGAGCGCGGCGTCGCCGCCACGTTCGCGGACGTCGCCGACCTGGCGCCGTCGTGCCGGTTCCCGGACTGCCGCCACGAGACGGAGCCCGGCTGCGCCGTGCTCGAGGCGGTCGCCGCGGGCGCGCTCCCGGAGGAGCGGCTCGCGAGCTACCGGGACCTGATGCGCGAGGCGGCGGCGATGGAGCGCCGCGCCGACGAGCGGTCGCAGCGGGCGCACGGGCGCACCGGGTCGAGGATGGCCCGGGAGGCCCAGCGCGCGAAGCGGGGGAGGGGGCGGCGCCGGTGAGTCGCCCCCGGGCTCAGACCAGGCGGAGTTGGGCCGGTGGCGGGTCCACCGGCCGGCGGGCGCGGCGGCCGAAGGGCGTCGCCGCGCCCGGCTCCGGGCCCCCGTGCGCCTTCACCATCGCGCGGATCCGCGCCGACAGGGCCTCCCGCTCGGCCGCCGGCCCGTAGGAGGTGCGGTACCGGCGCTCCGCCGCCGGGGCGAGCCCGGGGTGGTGACGACGGAGCCAGGCGAGGTAGTGCTCGCGCACGCCCGGGCGCAGGTAGAGCATCACCGGGCTGATCCAGGACGCGCCGGCGGCGCAGACGGCGGCGACGACCTCCTCGAGCTGGTCGTCGCGGTCGGAGAGGCCGGGGATGATGGGCGCGATGAAGGCCCCGGCCGGGATCCCCGCCTCGCGCAGGCGGGCGAGGGTCTCGACGCGCCGCCGGGGGTCGGGCGTGTGGGGCTCGGTCGCGCGCCAGACCCCGGTGTCGAGCGTGCCGATCGAGAGCCCCGTCTGGACTGACGTGCGCCGCGCCGCGTCGGCGAGCAGGTCGATGTCCCGGCCGATGAGGGTGGACTTGGTGAGGATCGAGAACGGGTTGCCGGCCTCGGCGAGCGCCTCGACGATCCCGCGCGTCAGCCGGTAGCGCCCTTCGACCGGCTGGTACGGGTCGGTGTTCGTCCCCATGGCGATCATCTCGCCGGCCCAGCCGGGGCGCCGCAGGTCGGCGCGCAGCCGCTCGACCGCGTTGACCTTCACGACGATGCGGCGGTCGAAGTCCTCCCCGAGGTCGAAGCCGAGGAACTCGTGGGTGGGCCGGGCGAAGCAGTAGACGCAGGCGTGGCTGCACCCGCGGTAGGCGTTGACCGTCCAGCGGAACGGCATCGCCGAGGTCTCCGGCACGCGGTTGATGATCGACCGCGCCCGCACGTGCAGCAGCTCCAGGCCGGCGAGCTCGCCGCGCCCCTGGTGGCTCTCGGCGTCCTCCAGCAGGGCGGGCCGGCGCGGGTCGGGCGCCGCCAGCTCCCAGCGCAGGTGCTCGGGGCCGTCGGCGGGGGCAGGGTGACCCATGCGGGCCACCCTACACGAACATGTGTTCGATACCGAACGCCCGCGCGCCGGGCGCCCGGGACGGCCCTACTGCGGCTGCTCGGAGGGGACGCCCACGCTGCGCCAGAAGCGGTCAACGTCGCCGAACTTCTTCGCGGTCGCGAAGGCCAGGACGTTGATGCTCTCGACGGAGGTGATGAACCAGACGTTGCCGTTGGAGCGGAAGCACATGAGCCGCCCCTTGGTGGGGGCGCTCGGGCCGAAGCCCCAGGTGCCGTCGCCCGGCACGCGCCCGCCGCCGCCCGCGGGGGCGCACTCGCCGCGCGCGACCGGCACGCCGTTGGCCGAGCGGTAGCGCCCGTAGCTCACCTCGAGGCCGCGGCGGCTGCGGAAGAGCTCGTAGTAGGAGCGGGCCCCGTAGGCCGACGCGGTCTCGCAGATGAGGCCGGCGACGGAGCCGCGGGAGCGGTCCGCATCGCTCTCGCGCGTGCAGCGGCGCTGGATGTCCGGCTCCAGGCGGGCGAGGAGGAACTGCTCGCCGCCGTTCGGGAAGTCGGCGGGGCGCTCGACCAGGATCTCCGGGTCCGCGGGCGTCGTGGGCTCGGCGGGGGCCGTCACGGTCGAGACCGTCGCCGTGGGCAGGGGCTCCGGCTCGGTCAGGCTCGTCACGGGCGGTGCCGTGACGACCGGCGCCGTGGTCGCAGGAGGCGGCGCCGGCACGGAGGCCGCGCTCGTCACCGTGACCGTCCGCTGGGCCGTGGACTCGCCACCGCAGGCCGCGAGCGCCACCGCGAGACCGCCGATGGCGACCGCCGCCGCCACCCGCCCGATCGACGTCCCCCGCATCACCCCTCCTCCGGAATCGCGAAAAACCGCGACGAGTCTATTCGTGCGGTCCGGCCGGCGGGCCACCCGAACGGATGGTCACGACACCCACCCAGGAGCCGTCCTCCTCGCGCAGCGCGGTGAGCTCGTGCCCCCCGGCGTGGCACCACGCCGGGAGGTCGACCGCGATGAGCGGGTCGTCGGCCAGCAGCTCGATGACGTCGCCGTCGCCGGCCCGCGCGGCGGCCCGCGCGACGAGGTGGATGGGGACGGGGCACCAGGTGCCGAGCGCGTCCACCACGACGGGGGTCACGGCGGCGTCAGGGGGCTCATCGCCCGCAGCTGCGCCACGGCGTCGGCGAACGCCGCGACGGCGTGATCGACCTCGGCCTCGGTCGTCGTCCCGCGCAGGGTGAAGAGCACCGCGGAGTGGGTCCAGGGCGCCTCCAGGCCGATCGCCTCCAGGGTGGGCGCGGCCTTGCCCGCCTCGGCGGTGCAGGCGCTGCCGGGCGAGCAGGCGACGCCGCGGGCGGCGAGCGCGAGGCAGAGCGTCTCGCCCTCCACCCAGCCGGCGGACACCTGCACCAGCCCGGGAATGCGGCCCGCCGGGTCGGGGTCGCCGTTGAGGCGCACGTCCGGCACCGCGAGCAGGCCGCGGGCCAGGCGCTTGCCGAGCGCAGTCGCGCGCGCGGCCGCGGTGGCGCCCTCCTCGCGGGCGATGGCGGCGGCCGCGCCGAGGGCGGCGATGCCCGGCACGTCCTCGGCCCCGGCCCGCTTGCCGCCCTCCTGCAGGCCGCCCTCCACGAGCGGGTGCAGCCGCGCCCCGGGGCGCACGACCAGCGCGCCGGTCCACGGCGGCCCCCCGATGGGGCCGCCCCCGAGCACGACCGCGTCCGCGCCGAGCGCGGCGACGTCCAGCGGGACCAGGCCGGCCGTGTCGCCGGCGTCCACCACCACCCGGGCCTCGGGACGCCCCTCGCGCGCCGCCGCGACGAGGGCCGGGACGTCCTGCAGCGTCCCGATGTCCGGCTGGCCGTGCACGACGCAGACGACGGCCGTGTCGTCACCCACCGCGTCGCGGACGGCGCCGGGGGCGATGCGGCCCACCGCGTCGACGGGGACGAGCGCCAGCGAGGCGCCGCCGCGCGCCGCGCTGCGGCAGGCGTGGAGCGTGGCGGGGTGCTCGACGGCGCTCGCCACGATGCCCCGGCCGAGGGCGGCGTTCGCCGCGAGGAGCCCCTTCACGGCCAGGTTCCTCGCCTCGGTCGCGCCGGAGGTGAAGATGACCTGGTCCGGATCGGCCCCGACGAGCGCGGCCACCTGCTCCCGCGCGTCCTCCAGCGCCGCGGCGGGGGCCCGCCCCCGGTCGTGGAGGCTCGACGCGCTGCCGAACTCCTCCCCGAGGAACGGCAGCATCGCCGCGCGCACCCGGGGGTCGAGCGGGGACGCGGCGGCGTGGTCGAGGTACGCGGCCGGCCCGCTCACCGTCCCTCGGCCAGCCGATGCGCGAGCAGCGACGGCAGCCCCGCCTGCAGGATCGCGTTCTGGGCGGCCGCCACGTCGTAGGGCGTGCGGCGGAAGTCGATGGTGCCGGCGTCCGGGTCCCAGATCGCCCACGCCGCGCGGGCGTCGTGGTCGCGGGGCTGCCCGACCGAGCCCGGGTTGATGAGCCAGCGCCCCTCCGTGAGCTCGACCACGCCGGGGGCGACGGGCAGGGTCTCCTCCATCGCCCCGTCGGGGGTCAGGCGCCACGCCGACGGGACGTGGGTGTGGCCGATGAAGGTGAGCGGCACCCGGCGCGCCTCCAGGGCGTCGCGGGCCTGCTCGATCGACAGCACGTACTCCCAGACGGGGTCGCGCGGGCTGGCGTGGTACATCGGGGTCGCGTGGTCCGCATCGGCGGGGACGAGGGCGGCGAGCCGCCGGAGCCCGGCCGGCCCGAGCTTCTCCCGGGTCCACACCACCGCGTCGCGCGCCAGGTCGGCGAAGACGTCGAGGGAGACGGCCTCGGTCGCCCCGAGGTCGTGGTTGCCCGCCAGGCAGCGCGTGGACCGTTCCAGGATCGTGGTGAGGCAGTACCCCGGGTCGGCCCCGTAGCCCACCACGTCGCCGACGCACCAGATCTCCGTGACCCCGGCCTCCCGTACCGCCCGGAGGGTCGCGTCGAGCGCCTGCCGGTTGGCGTGGATGTCGCTCAGGATCGCGATGGGGGGCGTGACGGTGCCTTCGTGGCGGCGGCGGGACGGCCGCTACGATAGCCGGGTGCGGGGACGGCGGCGGAGGCCCATGCGATGGCTGCCGGAGGGGCGCGACGCCCGCGCGGCCGCGCTCGCGGCCGTAGCCGTGGCGGGCGCCGGGGGGATCGTCGCCCTGCTGCGCTGGCGCCTCTGGTCGTCCGGCGTCCCGGACGCCGCGCCGGCGTCGCTGACGGACTGGTTCGACCCGGCCGAGCTGGCGCGCAACCGCGAGTACCGGCGCGGCGTGTGGACGATGGCCGCCATCGGGGCCCCGCTGGGCGCCGCGACGACCGTGGTGGTGGCCCTGACCGGCGCCCGCTGGCGCCCGCTCGTCGTGCGGATGGCGCGGGCGCGCCCCTGGCGCGCCGGGCTCATCGCCGGCGCCGGCCTCGCCGTCGCGACGACCCTCGTAGCCCTGCCGCTGGCATCGGCGCGGTACGCCTGGGGCCGCGACTTCGGCATCGTCACCCAGCCGGTCCCCGGGTGGCTGATCGACCTGGCCAAGGGCCTCGGCATCTCGGTCGTCCTGACCGGCGCGCTGGGCGCGGGCGCCGCGGTGCTCATCGCCCGCCTGCCGCGGGCCTGGTGGGCGGTGCTCGCCGCGTTCGTGGCGGCCTTCGTCTACCTCATGTCGCTGCTGTCGCCGCTCGTGCTGGAGCCGATCTTCCAGCGCACCGAGCCGCTGCGTGACCCGGAGCTGTCGGCGCAGGTGCTGGAGATCGCCGAGCGGGCCGGGGTGGAGGCCGAGGACGTGAAGGTCAACGACGCCAGCGCCCGCACCACGGCGGCGAACGCCTACGTGTCGGGCCTCGGCGGCAGCCGCCACATCGTCCTCTACGACACCCTGCTGCGCGACTTCCCGCGCGATCAGGTGCGCATGGTGGTGGCCCACGAGCTCGCGCACGTCGAGAAGCGGCACGTCCTGAAGGGCTCCACCTGGGGGGCGGCGCTCGCCTTCCCCGGCTGCCTGCTGGTCTTCGCCGTCGTCGGCTGGCGCACCGGCTTCGCCCGCGCGGGCCGGGACGCGGCCGGGTGCGACCTGGTGGTGCGCCGCCTGGCGGTGGCCGCGGCGACGGCGGCCGTGATCGGCGCGGTGACGGCCCCGCTCGGGACCTGGGTGAGCCGCGCCTACGAGCGCGAGGCCGAGTGGCGCGGCCTGCAGCTCTCGGGCGACGCGGAGGCGGCGATCGGGCTGCAGCAGGGCCTGGTGGAGCGCAGCCTGGGAGTCCCCGACCCGCCGGAGGCCGTGTCGTTCTGGTTCGGCACCCACCCGACCGCGCTGGAGCGCATCGGGATGGCCCTGCGGTACCGCGACGGGGGCGGCTGATGGGGCGCCGCGCGCCGCGGCTGCAGATCGCGTGCGTCGGGAGGCTGAGGCCGCCGTGGGACGCGCCGGGGCGGGTGTACGAGGAGCGCGTTGACCGCATGGCCGGGCTGCGCGTGGACGAGGTGGCCGCCGAGCCGCTTCAGCGCGGGGAGGACCGCGCCCGCGCGGCCGAGGCCGAGCGGCTGCGGGCGAAGCTGCTGCCGCGCGCGGTCAGGGTGGCGCTCGACCCCGACGGCCGGGCGCCGCGGTCGAGCCCGGCCTTCGCGGGGTGGCTGGAGCGGCACATGCGCGACCGGCCCGTGGCGTTCGTGGTGGGCGGCGCGGTGGGGGTGGCGCCGGAGCTGCTCGCCGAGTGCGACGAGAGGATCGCGCTGGGCCCGCTGACCATGCCCCACCAGCTCGCGCGGGTGGTGCTGGCCGAGCAGCTCTACCGGGCGCTCTGCATCACGTCGGGCCACCCGTACCCGCACTGACCCCCTCCAGGAAGGTGCGCAGGACGATCTCCGGCGCCTCCTCCCGGGCCAGCTCCCCGGAGTCGGTGAGCTCGAACGCGGTCCTCATCAGGGCCCCGAGCGCCGAGCGGACCCATTCGGGCGGCAGATCACGGCGCACCACCCCGGACGCCTGCGCCCGGTCGAGCAGGGCGGCGAGCGGCGCGAAGACGTCCAGCATGGCCGCCTGCTTGTCCGGGTGGTGCTCGTGCGGCGACCGGTCGACGGCCAGGAAGCGGTAGCGGTCGCCCACCTCGAAGAAGGCGTCCAGCGCCACCCGGAGCCCCTCCACGGGCTCGGCCCGGTCCAGGGCGAGGCCGTCCAGCGTCTCCCGGATCTCCCGGAAGGCCGCCGTGGTGATCGCCGAGAGCAGCGCCTCCCGCGAGGGGAAGTGGCGGTACACCGTCGCCCGGCCGATGCCGGCGGTGTCGGCGATCTCCTGCACCGTCGCGTGCGGGTCGTCCGCGAGGACCCGGGTGGCCACCTCGACCACCCGGGCGACGGTCCTCTGCGCGTCCTGCCGCAGGGGACGCGGGGCTCCGGGCGCGGACATCGCGTCACACGATATCCGCGCCCGGCCCTGCGTCACGGCGTGTCCTGCGCCGGCCCGCCGATCCGCGCGGGGGCCGGGTCGACCGGGGCCTCCGGCGGCTCGATCGTGACCCGCGGCAGCACCCGGTCCAGCCAGCGCGGCATGTACCAGGCGCGGTCGCCCAGGATCTGCATGACGGCCGGGACGATCACGAGCCGCACGACGAACGCGTCGATGAGGATCGCCACGCCGAGGCCGAGGCCGAACTCCTGGATCGTCCGCTCGTCCCCCAGCAGGAACGAGAAGAACACGGCGCACATGATGAGCGCGCACGCCACGACCACCCGGCCGATGGCCGCGATGCCGTGCTCGATCGAGGCCCGCGCGCCGCGGCCCGCGACGTGCTCCTCGCGGATGCGGCTCATGATGAAGACCTCGTAGTCGGTCGAGAGGCCGAAGAGGATCGCGAACACGATCACCGGCAGGAACGACTCGATCGGGCCGGTGCTGTCCACGCCGAGCAGGCTCGCGCCCCAGCCGTGCTGGAACACCGCGATCAGCACCCCGAAGGCCGCGAGCGCGGACAGCAGCGTGGTGAGGGCGGCCTTGGCGGCCACGACCACCGACCGGAACGCCATCGTGATGAGCAGGAAGATGATCCCGACCACCGCGAGGACGAAGTACGGCTGCCGGCCCTCGATGATCGCGGCGATGTCCTCGTAGGCCGCGGTCTGGCCGCCGACGAAGGCCGCCGCCCCGGTGCCGTCGAGGGTGGAGGGGATGACGTCGTCGCGCAGGTGGTGCACGAGCGACGCGGTCTCCTCCGACTGCGGCGACGTGGTCGGGTAGGCCGTGATGACCGCGGTGTCGCCGGCCTGGTTGACCGCGGGGGCGGTCACCGAGGCGATGCCGTCCGTCTCGCGCAGGGCCGCGGCCACGGCGTCGGCCGCGCCCGGGTCCTGACCCTGGTCGACCGCGACGAGCAGGGGCCCGTTGAAGCCGGGGCCGAAGCCCTCGGCCAGCAGGTCGTAGGCCGCGCGGGTGGTGGTGCCGACCGGGTTCGAGCCGGCGTCGCTGGAGCCGAGCTGCACGGTCATCACCGGCAGCGCGAGCACGATCAGGACGAGCACCGCGGTGCCGCCGGTCGCCCACGGGTGGCGGGTGACGAAGCGGCCGAAGCGGGCGACGAGGGAGCCCTCGCGCGCGGCCTCCGAGTCGTCGCGGTGCTTCATGAAGGGCAGGCGCCCCTTGTCGATCCGGTGTCCCAGCAGGGCGAGGATCGCGGGCAGCAGCGTGACGGCGGCGGCGACCGCGACCGCGACGGTGATGGCCGCGCCGAGGCCCATCTTGGTGATGAAGTCGAGCCCCAGGATCGCCAGGGCCGAGATGGAGATGGCCACCGTGACGCCGGCGAAGATGACCGCCCGCCCGGCGGTGGAGGCCGCGATGGTGGCCGCCTCCACGGGTGACGCCCCGTCGTGCAGCGCCTGGCGGAACCGGGTGACGATGAACAGCGAGTAGTCGATGCCGACGCCGAGGCCGATCATCGTGGCGAGGGTCGGGGTGATGGAGTTGAAGGTCCAGACGCCCGCCCCGATCGTGATGAGCGAGATGCCGATGGCCACCGAGGCGATCGCGAGCGCGATGGGCAGACCCATCGCGACGGCGCTGCCGAGCATCACGAACAGGATCACCATCGCCACGGCGATGCCGATCAGCTCGCTCGTCCCCGACGAGGGGGGCTCGGCGCCGGCGATGACCGCCCCGCCGAACTCCACCTGCACGCCGGCGGCCTCCGCGGCCGCGCGGGCGTCGTCCTGGAGCTGCTCCACGGCGGCGGTGTCGACGTCGACTGCCGGCTGGGAGAACCGGACGTCGGCGAGGGCGACGCGCCCGTCCTCGCTCAGGGCGCCGCCCTGGGCGAGCGGGTCGGAGACGCCGACCACGCCGGGGATCGCGGCGGCGGCCGCGAGGGCGGCCTCCACGCCCTCGCGGGCCTCCCCGGTGTCGAGGCGCCCGGAGTCCACCGCGAAGACCATGTCGGCGGCATCACCGGACCGGGCGGGGAAGCGCGACTCCAGCAGGTCGGTGGCGCGCTGGGTGTCGGAGCCCGGCAGCGAGAAGTCGTCGATCAGCGAGCCGCCGACGGTCTGGGCCGCCCCGGCGATGGCCACGACGGCCACCACCCAGACGATGATCGTCCGCCAGCCGTGGGCGGCGCAGGCCCGCGCAAGACGCGAGAGCGGGCCCCCGCCGCCGGCGGAGGGGGGAGACTCGGTCATCCGGTACGTCCTTTCCCGTTGATGTGAGACGGCGACGTCTCATATCGGACGGTGGGGAAGTAAGACAGGGATGTCTCACTCGCGCAAAGGCATGACGGTCAATTGACGGCAAAGGCTGCCCCGCGGGGGGAGCCAGGCTCCTGTCAGCCCTCCAGCGGCGGGTCCCCGAGGGCCTCGCGGAGTTGGTCGAAGCGGGCGATGTTGCACCCGTTGGCGCGGGTCACCTCGATCGACACGGGCTCGCCGGCCACCGTCCCCTCGACCAGGTAGCGCTGCGGCCCGCCGTAGAGGAGCGTGCACGCCTCGTTGGGGTCGGGCTCCAGGGTGGGGAGGAGGGCGATGACGTTCTCGCAGACGGCGTCGGCGGGCGCGCAGTCGAGGGTGCGGGCCTCCACGAGGTCCTCCCCGTTGTACTCGCTCACGGCGAGTTCGGTGGCGGGGGCCGTCGAGGCGCCGGAGTCGTCGTCGCCGCAGGCCGCGGCGAACAGGGCGACGGCCGCCACGAGGACCGCGGCCGCCGCGCGGTAGGCTCCGCGGCCGTGCCCGACGCGCCCCTCCTGCTGCCGATCCGCGACACCCTGGCCGCCGCGGCGACCGCCGTCGCCGGCGCCGCCCCGCCCGCCGTCCCGCTCGCGCCGCCGGCCTCGCCCGAGATGGGCGACATCGCGACGCCCGTGGCGATGGCGATGGCGAAGGCCGCGCGCCGTCCCCCCCGCGAGATCGCCGAGGCCGTCGTCGCCCGGCTCCGCGAGGACGCCCCGGACTGGCTCGCCGGCGCCGAGGTCGCGGGCCCCGGCTTCATCAACCTGACCCTGTCGCCGGCCTGGTTCGCCGGGGCGGTCGCGGCCGTCGAGGCCGAGGGCGACCGGCACGGCGCCGGCCGCGTCGCCGAGCCGCTCGACGTGCTCGTGGAGTTCGTCTCCGCCAACCCGACCGGCCCGCTCCACGTGGGGCACGCCCGGCAGGCCGCCCTGGGCGACTCCCTCGCCCGCGTGCTGGCCTTCGCCGGCCACCGCGTCGCGCGGGAGTACTACGTCAACGACCACGGGCGGCAGATGCGCATGTTCGGCGCGTCGGTCGCGGCCCGGTACGCCCAGCTCTGCGGGGAGGACGTCGCCGTGCCCGAGGACGGGTACCACGGGGACTACGTCACGGCCATCGCCGAGACCGTCCGCGGCGAGATCGGCGACGCCCACGCCGGCGACGCGACCACCTCGGAGGAGGCCCTCGACCTCTTCACCCGGCGCGGCGAGGAGCTGATGCTCGCGTCGATCTTCGGCGAGCTGGAGCGCTTCCGCGTCACCTTCGACCGCGTCTTCTCCGAGCGGACGCTGCACGAGGGGGGCCTCGTGACCGCCGGCGTCGCCGCCCTGCGCGACAAGGGGGACGCCTACGAGGCCGACGGCGCCCTGTGGTTCCGCACCACCGACTACGGGGACGCCAAGGACCGGGTGCTGGTGCGCGCCGACGGCGAGCCCACCTACCTGGCCGCCGACGTCGCCTACCACCTCGACAAGGCCGGCCGGGGGCACGACCGCCTGGTCGACGTGCTCGGCGCCGACCACCACGGCTACATCGCGCGGCTGCGCGCCGTGCTGGAGGCCGGCGGGCACGACCCCGAGGGGCTCGAGGTCGCGCTCGTCCAGCTCGTCTCGCTGCTGGAGCGCGGTGAGGCGAAGAAGATGAGCAAGCGCGCGGGCACGGTGGTGACGCTGGGCGACCTGCTCGACGACATCGGCGTCGACGCCGCCCGCTTCTTCCTCGTTCAGCGCAGCCATGAGACCCCCCTGGACCTGGACCTGGACCTGGCGCGCGAGCAGAGCCAGGAGAACCCGGTCTACTACGTCCAGTACGCGCACGCGCGCGTGTGCTCAATCCTGGCGCAGGCGCCGGACCGCACGGACGGCGCGTCGCCGGCCGGTCCCCCCGCCGAGCTGGATCCGGCGGAGCGGGCGCTGGTGATGCGCCTCGCCGACTGGCCCATCGCGCTCGACGAGGCCGAGGAGCGGCGGGCCCCCCACCGCGTCGCGGCCTACCTCGTGGACCTGGCGCGCGACTTCCACGCCTTCTACCACCGCTGCCGGGTGGTGGGCGAGGCTCCCGCCGTGGAGGCCTTCCGCCTCGGCCTCTGCCGCGCGACGGGCGGCACCGTTCGGGCCGGCCTCAGCGTCCTCGGGGTGGAGGCGCCCGAGCGGATGTAGCGGGGCTCAGCCCTCCGCGTGCCCGATGATCACGAGGTGGTCGCCGGGCACCAGCACGCCCCCGTGCGGCCCGGCCCACCGGGCGAAGAAGCCGGCGATGTCGAGGACCAGATCCTCCCAGCGCCCCTGGGGCTCCAGCACCGCCCGCGCCGCCACGAGCGGCCCGAACCGCTCCGTGTACTCGCGGGTGGCGGCGTCGATGGAGGCGAAGCGCAGGTCCAGCCGGTCGCGCTCGGTGGTGACCGTGACCCCCGTGTCGGCGAACACGGCGCGGGCGTGGCCCTCGTCCCCCCACAACGCCGGCGGCGCCGCGAGCGGCGGCGGGGCCGGCAGGTGCGCGCCGATGAGGGAGAGGAACTCGGAGATCGCGCCGTCCACCGTCCACGCGACGATGCCGAGCCGTCCCCCCGGCCGCAGCACTCGGGCCATCTCGGAGGCCGCCACCTCGTGCCGCGGCGCGAACATGCACCCGAAGGACGACGTCGCCACGTCGAACGACCGGTCGGGGAAGGGCAGGTCCCCGGCGTCGCCCTCCACCCAGTCGGCGCGCACCCC
>JBFWPT010000074.1:0-13010 GCA_050249835.1 Thermoleophilia bacterium | reverse complement strand
TTGGCACCTCGATGTCGGCTCGTCGCATCCTGGGGCTGGAGTTGGTCCCAAGGGTTGGGCTGTTCGCCCATTAAAGCGGTACGCGAGCTGGGTTCAGAACGTCGTGAGACAGTTCGGTCCCTATCTGTGGTGGGCGCTGGAGATTTGAGAGGAGTCGTCCCTAGTACGAGAGGACCGGGATGAACAGACCTCTGGTGTATCAGTTGTCGTGCCAACGGCACTGCTGACTAGCTACGTCTGGACGGGATAACCGCTGAAAGCATCTAAGCGGGAAGCCCACCTCGAGATGAGATCTCCCACCCCTTCGAGGGGGTAAGGCTCCAGGTAGACCACCTGGTTGATAGGCGGGATGTGTAAGCGCAGTAATGCGTTCAGCAGACCCGTACTAATCCGCCGAGGGCTTGACCAACTACACCTTTCAGAGCACGCCTGTTTGCCGCTATGCAGTCTTGAGGGTACGTCCCTCGAGCCTTTCCGGTGGTCTTAGCGAGGGGGAAACACCTCTTCCCATTCCGAACAGAGCCGTTAAGCCCCTCCGCGCCGATGGTACTCCGAGTGAAGACTCGCGGGAGAGTAGGTCGCCGCCGGGATTAGTTCAGTAGCAGGAGGTAGGAGTCGAGCCGCGGGAGCGTCAGCCCCGCGGCTCGAGTCGTTTCCGGGCCCGGCCGGCGCCGGCGGGTGAGAGGCGGGGGCGCCCGGCGGCCTTGTTAGCATCGGCCGTGATGAGTGACGTGGATCAGGGGGCCTGGGACAGCACGGCTCCCGACGTGCTGGTGATCGGCGGGGGCCTCGCGGGCCTCGCATGCGCGCACGGTCTGGTGACCACCGACCGGACGGTGACGGTGCTGGAGGCCGAGGAGGCGCCCGGCGGCCGGGCGCGGACGGTGTGGCACCGCGGACGGCCGGTGGACCGGGGCTTCCAGGTGCTGTTCTCGGGCTATCCGAGGACGCGGAGCCTGCTGTCGGGGATCGGGCTGCCGAAGCGGGACCTGCGGCCCGTCTCCGGCGGGGCGGTGTTCATCGGGGCGGACGGCGAGCCGCGCCGGTTCGGGGGCTCGCGGACGGGCGTCGCCACGTTCGGCGGCCTCTCGCGCACCGATCGGGCACGGCTGGCGGCGTGGGGCGGGCGTCTGGTGCGCCGGTCGCCGGCGGCCCTGCTGGACCAGGACGACGACGCCGCGAGCGCCGACGCGCTCCTGCGCGCGGAGGGGTTCGGGGACGAGGCGATCGAGGGCTTCTTCCGGCCCTTCTTCGGCGTGGTGCTGCTGGACCGCGGGCTCTCGGCCGACCCCGGCTACTTCCGCTTCCTGCTCGCGATGCTCGCCCGCGGCCCGGCCGTCATCCCGAGCGACGGGCTGGGGATGATCGCCGAGTGGACCTCGGCTGCGGTGCGGCAGGCCCGGGGCACCGTGGAGCTCGGCACCCGCGTCGAGGCGCTGGAGATGAGCGACGACCGGCGCCGGATCGCCGGGGTGCGGACCGCCGACGGTCGCCGGTTCACCCCGGACCACGTCGTCCTGGCGGTCGAGGCCCCCGCGGCGCGCGCGCTGCTCGCCGGGATCGACGACGACGTGGCGGCCCGCCTGCCGCAGCGCGCGGCCTCGGCGGCGACCGCCGCGTTCGCGCTGCGCAAGCCGCTCTACCGGGGCCGCTCGATCGTCATGAACGCCGACCCGGGCGACGACGGGGGCGACGGCCCGCGGGTGGACCTCGTCTGCCAGACGTCCAACATCACCCGCCCGGGGGCGCCCGACGGGCCGCACATCGTCCTGGCGACCACCGTCACCACCGGCGGAGGGTCCGCCGAGGGCCTCGCCGAGGCGACGGGCGCCCTCGTGCGCCGCTGGGCCCCGCAGTTCGACTGGGACGGCCTCGCCGAGCCGATCGGCGTCTACGAGCACGACTTCGCCCAGTACATCCCCGGCCCCGGGGTGCGCCGCAGCCTGCCCGGCCCGCGGACGGCGGTCGACAACCTCATCATGGCGGGCGACCTCACCACCCACCCCTCGATCGAGGGCGCGGTGTCCAGCGGCGCCCGCGCCGCGGAGATCGTCGACGCCCTGATCCCGTGAGGCAGGTCGGGGACCGGCGGGTCTTCACGGTCGAGGAGGTCACGGCCCGCCTCGCCCGGATGTTCGAGGACCTCCGCTCCTTCTGGGTGGAGGCGGAGATCCAGGACCTGCGCCCCGCCGGCCGTCAGATGCGCTTCACGCTGCGCGGCGAGCACGTCCTCGACGCCTCCATGAACGGGGTGGTCTACGACCGCCTGGAGCACCGGCCGCGCGACGGGACGCTCGTCCAGGCCTACGGGCGAATGGAGTTCTGGCGCGGGCGCGCCCAGGTCTCCATGCGCGTCGAGAAGCTGGAGCTGGCGGGGGAGGGGCTGCTGCGCGCCCGGGTCGAGGCCCTGCGCGCCACGCTGGAGGCCGAGGGCCTGCTGGACGCGGCGCGCAAGGTGCGCCCGCCGCTGCTGCCGCGGCGCATCGGCCTCGTCACCAGCCCCGACGGCGCGGCCCGCGACGACGTGCTGACGACCCTCTGGGCGCGGATGCCCGAGGCGGACCTGCTCGTCGTGAACGTCCCGGTCCAGGGCGAGGCCGCCCCCGGCCTGCTGGTGCGGGCGGTACGCCACCTGGACGCCGTCCCCGACGTGGACGTCATCGTCATCGCGCGCGGCGGCGGCTCCCTGGAGGACCTGATGGCGTTCAACGACGAGCGGGTCTGCCGGGCCGTCGCGGCCACGGCCACCCCCGTCGTCTCGGCCGTCGGGCACGAGCGCGACGTGACGGTGTGCGACCTGGTGGCCGACGTCCGGGTGTCGACGCCCACCGCCGCCGCGGCGGCGGTGGTGCCGAGCCGGGAGGCCCTGGACGCCCACCTGGCCGACGCGGCCGCCGCGGTCCGCCGGGGGCTCGTGCGCGCCGGCGCCCGCGCGCGGGAGGACCTCGGGCGCCGCTCGGCGGGGCTGGCCCGGGCGCTGCGCGCGCGGGGCGACCTCGGGCGCGACCGGGTCGACCGCCTCGCCCCCCGGCTCACGGCCGGCCTGCGCCGCGCGGCGGCCGGGGCGCCGGCGGAGGTGGGGGAGCGGGACCGCGCCCTGGCGCGGGCCGTCGCCGCGCGCCGCGACGAGGCCGCCCGGCGGGTGGACGGCGCCGCCGCCCTGCTCGGCCTGCTGTCGCCCGCCCGGACCGTCGCCCGCGGCTACGCCATCGTGCGCGACGGCGACGACGGCACCGTCATCGGCTCGGCGGCCGGCGTCGGCGCCGGGCGCGCCCTGGCGATCGAGATGCGCGACGGCGTGCTCGCCGCCCGCAGCGAGGAGGCCCCCGCATGACCGAGACGCCCGCCCCGGGCGAGTCGCCCACCTTCGAGGAGGCCCTGCGGCGCCTGGACGAGGTGGTCGCCCGCCTCGAGACGGGGGACGTCGGGCTGGAGGAGGCCGTCGCCCTCTTCGAGCAGGGCCAGGGCCTGCTGGCCGTCTGCCGCGAGCGCCTGGCCGCGGCTCAGCGCAGGATCGAGGAGCTGACCGCCGAGGACCTCCCCGGCGCGCCGCCGGAGTCGCCGCCGCCCCCGTTCTGAGGGCCCTCGCGCCGGGCCCTCCAGCGGGCGAGCGACGCGAGGTCCCGCTCCACGCGGCCGAGGGGCACCTGGCTGCCGGCCCCGGCGACGTTGGCGAACGCGAGCAGGCGGTCCTCGTCGCCCCGCAGCGTCATCCACTTGGCGAGGACGTCGTCGCCCACGGGGAGCAGGCGGGTGGCGCCGCCGCCCCCCGGCCCGGCCTGCTCGGGGAACTGCACGCAGTACTCGCGCACCGGGGCCAGCGAGCGCGGCAGCAGCGCGACGACGGGCAGGTGCGGGTACACGAGGTATCGGTACCGCGGCCCGTCGTCGCGTCCCCGGCGCCCCGGCACGCAGATGAAGCCCAGGTCCCGGAACATCTCCCACTCCTCCGGGTTGACCACCGAGCGCAGGAGGTCGAGGGAGCGGCGCTCGGCGTCCTCCGGGGACGGGGGCGGCTCGCGCAGCCAGGCCGGCCGGGCCGGGACGGGATCCCGGCTCCCCCGCCCCCGGCGCGGCGCGCCGATCGCCGCGGCGAGGGCGCCCAGGGTCAGCGTCAGCGCCACGACCCAGAGACCCACCACGAGGGGCCCCTCAGCCGCCGGCGGCGCGGGGCCAGAAGAGCACCCGGTCGGCGCCCTCGGGGATGTCGCCGAAGTCGGTGACGAGCACGGCCTCGCGGCGCCCGGTGGCCGTGTCGGTGACCGGGACCGCCGCCCACATGCCCTCGTCGAGCTGGCGCCGGAAGGCCTCCAGCAGCCGCTCGCGCTGCTCGTCCAGGGCCGGGTCGCCCTCGCAGATGAGGGTCTCGCCGTACCCCGGCATCATGCGTAGGAGCCTCATCGCAGCCGGTTATAGCGGGGGCCGCCGGGGGCGCGCAACGCGGCGCGGGGCGCCGGATACGATGGCTCGCGTGCCCCCCGACCTGCCCGCCGTCCGGGCGCACCTGCCCTGCCTCGCCGGCCGCGCCCACCTGAACACCGGCGCGTGCGGGCCCCTGCCCGACGTCGCGGCGGAGGCGCTCGCGGCGTGGTCGGCGGACGTCGTGGCGGGCGGTCGCGGTAGCGGGGCCTGGTTCGCGCGGGTCGGCGAGCAGGCGGCGCGCGCCCGCGCCCTCGCGGGCCGGGTCGTCGGCGCCCCGGCGGACCAGATCGCGCTGACGGCCAACACCACGACCGGCGTCAACGTCGTGGCGTGGGGCATCGACTGGCAGCCGGGCGACGAGATCGTGATGCCCGCCCTGGAGCACCCGGGCATGTCGGTCCCCCTCGCCGCCGTCGCGCGGCGGTTCGGCGTGGAGCTCCGGCTCGTGGACCACGACGGGACCGGGCGCGACCTGGCCGCCCAGGTCGCGGGCGTGATCGGGCCGCGCACGCGGCTCGTCGCCCTCTCCCACGTCTCCTGGGCGACCGGCGCCGTGCTCGACGTGACCGGCGTCGCCCGGGTGGCCCACGCCGAGGGGGCCCTCGTCCTGGTGGACGGGGCCCAGTCCGTGGGGACCATCCCGGTCGACGTGGCCGCCGCGGAGGCGGACGCCTACGCCTTCCCGGCGCACAAGTGGCTGCTCGGGCCCACCGGCCTCGGGGCCCTCTGGATCGCCCCGCGGGCGGCCGGGCGCATCGACCTGACCCACTCGGGCTGGGAGAGCGGCGTGGGCCACGCCATCGGGGGCGGCGTGACGCCCCACCCGGGCGCCCGCCGCCACGAGGTCTCGACCCTGCCCGCGGCGCTCCTGCCGGCCTGGTGCGCCTCGCTCGAGTGGCTCGACGGGCTCGGCTGGGAGTGGATCCACGCGCGCACGGCCCGCGCGCGGGCCGCCGCCCGAGACGCGCTCGCCGCGATCCCGGGGGTCGCCGTGCTCGACCCGCCGGGGGCGACGGCCGGGCTGGTGACCTTCACGGTCGCCGGCGCCGACCCGGCGGCGGCGTGCGCGCGCCTGGAGGCCGGGGGCGTGGTGGTCCGCTGGCTCGAGAACCCCTCCGCGCTGCGGGTCTCGGCCGGCTTCTTCACCGACGACGACGACATCGCACGGCTCGTTGCAGGCGTGGCCTCGGAGGCTACGCGCACGGCTGCTAGCTTCCCCTGACGTGAGTCAGGACAGGCTGGTCATCAATGGCGGCCGAGCGCTGTCCGGCACCATCGTGCCGAGTGGCAACAAGAACGCCGCTCTGCCGATCCTCGCCGCATGCCTCCTCACCGATGAGGAGGTGCTGCTCGAGAACGTGCCGGACATCCTCGACGTCCACGTCATGCTGGCGCTGCTCGACGACCTCGGGGTCGGCGTGCGGGACGTCGGCCCCAACGCGCTGGCCCTCAAGGCCGACCGGGTGCGGACGACGCACCTCGACCCGGACCTGTGCCGGCGCCTGCGGGCGTCGCTGCTGCTGGCCGGGCCGCTGCTCGCGCGGTGCGGGCAGGTGGAGCTGCCGCTCGCGGGCGGCGACTTCATCGGCCGGCGACGGGTCGACACCCACCTGCTGGCCTTCCGGGGCCTGGGGGCGGAGTGCGTCGTGGAGCGCTCCTACGACCTGAGCCACACGGGGCTCCGGGGCGCGGAGATCTTCCTCGACGAGGCGTCGGTCACCGCGACCGAGAACGCGCTGATGGCGGCGGTGCTCGCCACCGGGCGCACCGTCATCCTCAACGCCGCCAGCGAGCCGCACGTCCAGGACCTCGCGCGCTTCCTCGTGGAGCTCGGCGCGCAGATCGACGGCATCGGGACGAACCGGATGGTCATCGACGGGGTCGACCGCCTGCACGGCGGCCGCTTCCGGATCGGGCCGGACCACATCGAGATCGCCTCGTTCATCGGGCTCGGCGCCATCACGGGGTCGGACCTGACGATCTCGGACGTCCGGGCCGAGGACATGCGCATGATCGACCTCACCTTCGCGCGCATGGGCATCCACGTGACCTACGAGGGCGACACCGTGCGCGTCCCGCCGGACCAGGACCTGCGCGTCGTGGCCGACGAGGGCGACGCCATCCCGAAGATCGACGACGGCATCTGGCCGGCGTTCCCCGCCGACCTCACGAGCATCGCGGTCGCGGTCGCCACGCAGATCCACGGCACCGTGATGATCTTCGAGAAGATGTTCGAGAACCGGCTGGTCTTCGTGGACAAGCTGGTCGCGATGGGCGCCCGCATCGTCGTGTGCGACCCGCACCGGGTCGTCATCAGCGGGCCGGCCCAGCTCTACGGCGAGCGCCTGGAGAGCCCGGACATCCGGGCCGGCATGGCGATGCTCATCGCGAGCCTCGCCGCGCGCGGCACCAGTGAGATCGGCAACGTCGGCCAGATCGACCGGGGGTACGAGCGCATCGACGAGCGCCTCCAGGCGGTCGGGGCCGACATCGAGCGCATCCGTGAGTGAGGGGCCCGCAGCCCTCCCCGCCGGATCGCGCGACGTGCTGGCGGTGGAGGCCCAGGAGCTCCGGGCCGTGGAGGGCGCGGTGCGCGGCCGCTTCGCCGCGTTCGGCTACCGGGAGGTCATGACCCCGGTCCTCGAATACGCGGACGTGATCGACCGCGCCCAGGAGGGCGGCCTGCGCGAGGCATTCCGCCTCTTCGACGACACCGGGCGCGTGCTGGTGCTGCGCCCGGACCTGACGATCCCGGTCTCGCGCCTGGCGGCCACCCGGATGGCCGACCACCCCGGCCCCGTGCGCCTCTCCTACCTGGCCCGCGTCTTCCGCCCGCCGTCGCCGGGCCGCCCCCGGTCGGCCGAGCAGCGGCAGGCGGGCATCGAGCTGGTCGGCGCCGGCGGCCCCGGCGGCGACGCGGAGGCGATCGCGCTGCTCGTGGGCAGCCTGCGCGCGACCGGCCTCGGGGGCCTGCGCGTGGGCGTCGGGGACGTCTCCCTGACCGGCGCGGTGATGGACGGGCTCGGGCTGGACCCGGAGGTGCGCGCCGGGCTGCGCGCGGCCCTCGGCGCCCGGGACTTCGTGGAGTGGCGCCGCCTGGCCCGGGCCGTGGCGGGGGAGGGGCCGGCGGGCGACCTGCTCGTCGCCCTGCCCACGCTGCGCGGCGGCCGGGAGCTCCTGGAGCGGATCGCGCGGGACGTCCCCGCCGCGGGCCCGGCCTGCGCCCGCCTGGGCGAGCTGCTGGGGCTGCTGGAGGGCCACGGGGTGGCCGACGCCGTGATCCTGGACATGGGCGTGCTGCGCGACTGGACCTACTACTCGGGCGTCGTCTTCGAGGCCTACGCCCCCGGGGTCGGCGCGCCGATCGCCATGGGCGGCCGCTACGACGACCTGGGCGGCCGCTTCGGCCGGGCCCGGCCCGCCGTCGGCTTCGCCATCACGCTCGACCTGCTGCACCAGGCGCTCCTGGCGGCCGACGGGGATCCCGCGCCGCCGCGCCCCGGGGTCGTGCTCGCGGGCGGGCTGGACGTCGCGGCCGCCGCCGCCGCCGAGGCGCGCGCGGCCGGGCTCACGGTCATCGCGCTGCCCGCCGACGGGGACCCGGAAGGGCTCGCCGCCGCCGACGGGTGGCGCTGGGCCGCCCGGCCCCGCGAGGGCGGCGGCTTCTCGGTGCTCGACCGCGCGACCGGCGAGACGTCGGATCGCGCCCGCCTGGACGAGGTGGCGCCATCGCCGGCCTGAGGATCTGCGTGCCCCTCGGGGCGCTCCTCGAGGGCTCGGTGGAGGCCCTGGAGGGCGCCGGGCTGGACGTCGCGCCCCTTCGCGACGCGGGCCGGCGCCTCATCCTGGAGGCCGCCGACGGCACGACCTACATCACCACCCGGCCGAGCGACGTGCCGACCTACGTGGAGAGCGGGGCGGCGGACATCGGCATCGTGGGCAAGGACGTGCTGCACGAGCGCGATCCCGACGTCTACGAGCTGCTCGACCTCCGCTTCGGCGGGTGCCGCATGGTGTACGCGACGCGCGAGGGGGAGGACCCCACGCCCGCGGCGCTCGAGCACCTGGGCCTGGTCCGGGTCGCGACGAAGTACCCGGTCACGGCCACCGAGCACTTCACGGGCACCGGGCGGCAGGCCGAGGTGGTGAAGGTCAACGGCTCCGTGGAGCTGGCGCCGCTGGTCGGCCTGGCCCACGGCATCGTCGACCTGGTCGCGACCGGCCGCACCCTGCGCGAGAACGGCCTGGTGGAGCGGGAGGAGATCCTGCGGTCGTCCGCCCGCCTCATCGCGAACCGGGTGAGCCAGACCCTGCGCGCCGAGGAGCTCGACCGGGTGGTGGGCGCGATGCGGGACGCGCGGCCGTGAGCGCGCCGCGCAGGGCCCGCCTGCGGGCGGGGGGCGCCCAGGCGATCGCCCTCACGCTGCGGCCGGAGCTCGACGTGGCCGGGGTGGAGGAGGCCGTGGCCGAGACCCTCGCCGACGTCCGCGCCCGCGGCGACGACGCCCTCGTGGAGGGCGCGCGCCGCTTCGACCACCCGGACTTCACCCACGACCGCCTGCGCGTGCCGCGCACGGCCATCGAGCGGGCCGTGGACGCCCTCGACGAGACGCTGCGCACGGCCATCGTGACGGCGGCCTCCCAGGTGCGGGTGGTGGCCGAGGCCCTGCTGCCGGACGACCGGACCCTGGACCTGCCCTACGGCCAGCGCATCCAGGTGCGGCGCGTCCCCGTCGACGCCGCCGGGTGCTACGCGCCCGGCGGCCGCGCGGCGTACCCGTCGAGCGTCGTCATGGGCGTCGTGCCGGCGCAGGTCGCCGGCGTGGGCCGCATCGTCGTCGTGAGCCCTCCCGGGCCCGACGGTCGCCCTGCGCCCGTGATCCTGGCGACGGCCGGCCTGCTGGGCGTGGACGAGGTCTACGCCGCGGGCGGCGCGGCGGCGATCGGGGCGCTGGCGTACGGGACGGCGACGGTGCCGCCGGTCGCCGTCATCGTGGGGCCCGGCAGCCCCTGGGTGCAGGAGGCGAAGCGCCAGGTGGTCGGCGTCGTGGGCATCGACGGCGTCGCCGGGCCGAGCGAGGTCCTCATCATCGCCGACGCGACCGCGGACCCGCGCGCGATGGCCCTCGACCTGCTCGCGCAGGCCGAGCACGGGGCCGATTCGCCGGCCGTCCTCGCGAGCGACGACCCCGAGGTCATCGCCGCCGTCGAGGCCGCCCTGGAGGGGCTCCCGGATGCCCCGGGTCCCATCACCCTGGTGGAGTGTGCTTCCATGCCCCTGGCGGTCGAGCTGGCCGAGGCGTTCGCGCCGGAGCACCTCCAGATCGCGACCCGCGACCCCGGTGCGCTGGCGGCGCGGATCACGCGGTCGGGGGCCGTCTTCACCGGACCCAACTGCGCGACCGCCTTCGGCGACTACGTCGCCGGGTCGAACCACGTACTGCCCACCGGGGGCGCCGCCCGTCACGCGTCCGCCCTCGGCCCCACAACGTTCCTCCGGAGGATGTCCGTGGTCGAGATGACCGACGAGGCGGTGACCGCCCTGACGCCGCACCTCGCGGCGCTGGCCGAGGCCGAGGGCTTCACCCTCCACCGGATGTCCGCCGAGTCGCGGCTGGAGCGGTCGTGAGCCGGGTCGGCGAGGCGCACCGGGTGACCGGCGAGACCGACGTGCGCGTGCGCGTCGACCTCGACGGCACGGGCGCGTCCACGATCGCGACCGGCGTGGGCTTCTTCGACCACATGCTGACGCTGCTCGCCCGCCACTCGCTCATCGACCTGGAGGTCGCCGCCCGCGGCGACCTGGAGACCGGCGGCCACCACACCGTGGAGGACGTCGGCATCACGCTGGGGCAGGCCCTGTCGTCGGCGCTCGGCGACCGCGCCGGCATCGAGCGCTACGGCGCGTCCCTCATCCCCATGGACGAGTGCCTGGTGCAGTGCGCGCTGGACCTCTCGGGGCGCCCCTACGCGAACGTCGACGTGCCGCTGCCCGCGATGGTGATCGGCGGCTTCGAGACCGAGCTGCTGCCCGAGTTCGTGCGCGGGCTCTCCAACCACGCCGGCCTCACGGTCCACCTGAGGGTGCTGGTGCCCGGCGGCGTCCACCACGCGATCGAGGGCTCCTTCAAGGCCCTGGCGCGGGCGCTGGCCGTGGCCGTGGCCCCCAACCCGCGGGTCACGGGCGTCCCCTCCACGAAGGGCAGCCTGTGAGCCGCCCGCGCCTGGCCGTCCTCGACTACCAGATGAGCAACCTGCGCTCGGCCACGAAGGCGCTGGAGCGCCTCGGCGCCGACGTGCGCGTGGCGACGACGCCCGGCGAGGCCCGCGACGTCGACGCCGTCGTGCTGCCGGGCGTCGGCCACTTCGGCGAGGCCATGCGCCGCATCCGCGCCGCGCGCCTCGACGAGGTCGTGCTCGGCGCCGCGGAGCGGGGGCTGCCGGTGCTGGGCATCTGCCTCGGCCAGCAGCTCCTGTTCGACGAGAGCGAGGAGAGCCCCGGGGTCGCGGGCCTCGGCCTGCTTCCCGGCGCCGTCCGGCGGCTGCGCACCGACCGCAAGCTGCCGCACATCGGCTGGAGCCGGGTGACGTGGGAGCCGGGCTCGCCGCTCGCGCCGGACGACCCGTCCGACGCCGCCGCGACCTACTACTTCGTGCACACCTACGGCTGCGAGCCGGAGGACCCGTCCGTCGTCCTCGGTCGCGCCGACCACGGGGTGGCCTTCTGCGCCGCGGCGGGCCGCGGGACGGTCGCGGGCGTCCAGTTCCACCCCGAGAAGTCGAGCGCGGCGGGCCTCGGCCTGCTCGGGCGCTGGCTGGCGGCGATCCCGGTGCGCGACGCGGCGGCGCTGCCGTGATCACGCTCTACCCGGCGATCGACCTCTCCGAGGGCCGCGCGGTGCGCCTGCGCCAGGGCGACTTCGCCCAGAGCACCGTGTTCAGCGACGACCCGGTCGCGCAGGCGCGCGCCTTCGCGGAGGCCGGCGCGAGCTCCCTGCACGTCGTCGACCTGGACGGCGCACGCGCCGGCGAGCCGGTGCACGCGGCGCTCGTGGCCTCCATCGCGGCGGCCTTCCCGGGCACGGTCCACCTGGGCGGCGGCCTGCGTTCGCGCGCGGCCATCGAGACCGCCCTGGCGACCGGCGTGGACCGCGTGGTGGTCGGCACCGCCGTGATCGACGACCGCGAGTTGCTGGAGTGGGCCATCGACCGCCTCGGCGACGGTCTCGTGGTGGGCCTGGACGCCCGCCAGGGCAAGGTCGCCACGCATGGCTGGACGCAGGTCTCGGACCGCGACGCGATCGAGGTCGCCACCGGTCTCGTCAACCTGGGCGTCCGCCGGCTGGCGTACACGGACATCGCCCGCGACGGCACCCTCGGCGGGCCGAACCTGGCCGCGATGCGCCGCCTGGCCGAGGCCGCCCCGCCGCTGCGCCTGATCGCCTCGGGCGGCGTCTCGTCGCTCGACGACCTGCGGCGCCTGCGCGACCTGCGCATCGGCAACCTGGACGGGGTCATCGTCGGCCGCGCCCTCTACGAGGGCCGCTTCACCGTCTCCGAGGGGCTCGACGTGCTCGGGGCGGCCGGGAGCCGGGCGTGATCCGCGTCATCCCCTGCCTGGACGTCAACGCCGGGCGGGTGGTGAAGGGGGTCAACTTCGTCGGCCTGCGCGACGCCGGGGACCCGGTGGAGCTGGCCGCCCGCTACGACGGCGAGGGCGCCGACGAGCTCGTCTTCCTCGACATCACCGCGAGCCACGAGGGCCGGGGGACGATCGTGGACCTCGCGCGGCGGACCGCCGAGGAGGTCTTCATCCCGTTCACCATCGGCGGCGGCCTGCGGTCCGAGGACGACATGTACGCCGTGCTCGCGGCGGGCGCCGACAAGGTGTCCCTCAACTCGGCCGCCGTGCGCGATCCGGAGCTGATCACCCGCGGGGCGGACCGCTTCGGATCCCAGTGCATCGTGGTCGCGGTCGACGCCAAGCGGCGCGAGGACGGGTCCGGCTGGGAGGTCTACCTCAACGGGGGGCGCCTCGAGACCGGTCGTGAGGCCGTCGCCTGGGCCGCCGAGGCGGCCGAGCGGGGGGCGGGGGAGCTGCTCGTCACCTCCATGGACCGCGACGGCACCCAGGGCGGCTTCGACACCGAGCTGCTGGCGGCGGTGGCGGAGGCCGCGCCGGTGCCGGTGATCGCCTCCGGCGGCGCCGGGACGCTCCCGCACTTCGCCGAGGCCGTCACCGCGGGGCACGCGGACGCCGTGCTCGCGGCGTCCGTGTTCCACGACGGGGTCTACTCGGTGGCGGAGGTCAAGGACGCCATGGCCGGCGCCGGGGTGCCCGTGCGGCGGTGACCGCCGTGGGGCGGGGTAGGCTGGGCCCATGAGGACGATCCGCACCGAGGACGCGCCCGCGCCGGTCGCCGGCGCCCCGTACTCCCAGGCCGTCGAGGCGGAGCCCGGCCGGCTGGTGTTCGTCTCCGGGCAGGTGCCGGTCGACCCGGCCACGGGGGCGCTCGTGGAGGGCGACGTGTCGGTCCAGACCGCGCTCGTGCTGCGGCACGTTGCCGCGGTGCTCGCGGCGGCGGGCG
>JBFWPT010000073.1:10142-13179 GCA_050249835.1 Thermoleophilia bacterium | reverse complement strand
GTCGCCGGGCTCATCCCCTACGGCTTCTCGGCGAGCGTGATCGTCGCCGGGCTCTTCCTGCTGCCCTCGTCGGCGGTGATGCTGGTCGTGGGCCCCCTCGGCGGCATCCTGGAGAACCGCGTCGGCGCGAAGGCGCTCACCTGCGCCGGGTCGGTGATCCTCGGGCTCGGCGGCCTGGCGCTGGCCCTCGGGCACGACGCGGGCTGGCAGATCGTGGTGGCCATGGTGCTCGTGGGCACCGGCGTCGGCCTCGTCTACGCGATGCTCGCCAAGCTCATCGTGGACGCCGTGCCGCGCGAGGTGACCGGCGTGGCGATGGGGATGAACACCGTCATGCGCACGATCGGCGGCGTCGTGGGCGGCCAGGTGGGCGCCGCGGTGCTGAGCGCGGTGACCATCGCCGGCACCCCGGCGATCCCCGCGGAGGAGGCGTTCACCACCATGTTCCTGGTGGCCGGCGCGGCGGCCCTCGTCGGGGCGCTCGCGACCCTGCGGATCCCGGGCCGCGGCGCGCGGGCCCACGCGGGTGAGCCCGTCGCGCTGCGGCCGGAGGCCAGTAGGGGCTAGGACCCCTCGGACGGGGGCCGGGCCGGTGCCGCGGGCGGCGCCGGGCCCGGCTCGCCGGTCAGCCCGCCCTTGAAGTCGCGGATCCCGCGCCCGAGGTTGCGGCCCATCTCGGGCAGCCGCTTCGGGCCGAAGATCAGCAGGGCGATGGCCAGCACGATGATGATCTGGACCGGGGAGATGTCGAACACGACGCCGTCCCGGGCCTACGAGGGCTGCGGCTGCGTGGAGTGCCGCATCTCGATGAACTGGAGCATCACGCCGTCCGGGTCGAGGATGTTGAGCACCCTCTTCTCCCCGTAGGCCCCGAGGTCCCAGGTCTCCGGCTTGTGGACCAGGTGCCTCGACGGGTTCCGCAGGCTCCGCTTCAGCTTGCGGTAGCAGTCGTCGACGCTGTTCACCTCGAACGCCATCGAGGTCGTCCCGAGGTTGTTGGCGTGCTTGTACGGCTTCCCGTACGGCCGGGGCATCTGCCACTCGAGCAGGTCGATCGCGTTGCGGCTGTCCGCGCGCGGGCTGAGGATCGTCGCGTCGTAGTCGATCTCGTCCGTGTACGGCGTGCCGTCGGGGTTCTTGAGGCTGTCGCCGAGCGAGCCGACGCCGTAGGGCTGCGGCACGATCGGGTTGAGCCGGCTCGAGAACTCCAGGCCCAGGATGTCCCGGTACCAGGCGTGCGAGGTGCGCAGGTCGCGGCAGTTGTTGTTGTAGGCCGTCAGCGCGTCCGGGGCGCCCGCGGGGTTCGGGTCGTAGGGACCGACCCACTCCAGGGTGGTGCCGTCCGGGTCGCGGAAGGCGAACGCGTTCACCGTCGCCGTCGGCGTCACGAAGATCGTGGACGGCGGGGCGTAGGGCCGGCCGCCCTCGCGGAGGGCGATGTCGTACTGGGCGTTGAGGCCGGTCCGCGACGCGCTGGCGTGGTGGCGGTAGTAGCCGACGTTGTTCGCCTCGGTGTACGGCTTGCCCACCGGGCCCGGGTTGAGCCACTGCACCAGCAGGATGCCGCGGCCCTGGAAGGGCTGGCTGTCGCGCATGATCCGGCCGCGGAACTGGCCGTGGCGGATGCCGAGGCCGTGGAACGCCTGCGCGGGCCCGTTGAGCTCCTCCGCGCGGGTCACGGGGTAGGTCTTCTCGTAGAACTCGACGGCCCGGTCCAGGTCCGAGACGTTGATGATCATGAAGAGGACCTTGGTGATGTTGCCGCCGAGCGTGCGATCGCTCGGCAGCGGCGCGTCGTCGCGCCACGAGTTCCCCTTCTTCCGGCCCGCCAGCGCCGGGCCCGCCACCAGGCCGCCGGCCGCCGTCGCGCCGATGCCCGCCACCGCGCTCCGCGCGAGGAATCCCCGCCTGTCGGTCGTGGAGCTCACCTGCACCCTCCCCCTGTCCGTGTCGTCGATGGGAACGTCACATCGGGCACGAACCTATGGGCGCGGGGGCTGCGCGGACGCCCGCGGGCGCGAGGGTAGGACCGGGGCTCACGCGGCGTGAGCCCGGGGGCTCACGCCGTGGCCAGCTCCGCGCCCGGGACGAGGTCGACGAGGCGCGCGGACACGGTGCGGACGGCGTCCAGGAAGTCCGCGACGACGGCCCGCTCGTCGCCCGCGCGGCGGGCGATGCTCATGGGCGCCGGCGACACGTCGGACAGGGGCACCGCCACCAGGCCGGGGACGCGGTAGAAGCGCAGCACCGACGGGATCGACGTGATGACGTCCCCCATGTAGCCGACCCCGGTGAGCACCTCCTGGACGGTCCACGCCTCGGACCCGTACCGCGTCGCCTCGCCGTCGCGCTCGCCCGCCGCGGCCCAGTACCCGGCGATGTCGTCCATGCCGGGGGCGACGGCCACGAAGCGCTCGGAGGTGAGGTCGTGGATCGACGCGACGGACGCCTCGGCCAGCCGGTGCCGGCGGGGGAGGATCGCGGCGCGCTCCTCCATCACCACGTCCTCGACGACCAGCCGCGGGTCGTCCGCGCCGCCGATGGGCGGCCGCACGAGCGCGACGTCCACGACCCCCTCGGTCACGCTCCGGGCCGCGTCCTGGGTGATGTCCTTGACGGCCAGCCGCACCCGGGGATGGGCCTCGGCGAAGGCGCGGAGGATCGGGCCGGTCAGCTCGGCGAAGCCGTTGGAGGCGAAGCCGACCGTCAGCACCCCGGAGCGCCCCTCGGACGCGTGCCCCACCGCCAGGCGCGCCTCGCGCATGCGCTCCAGGATGTCGCGGGCCCGCGGCAGCAGCTCCAGGCCCGCGGCGGTCAGGGAGACCTCGTGCGGCGTGCGGTCGAGCAGCACGGCGCCGACCTTGTCCTCCAGCCGGCGGATCGTCTGGGAGAGCGGCGGCGGCGCCACGCCGAGGCGCGCGGCCGCGCGGCGGAAGTGCAGCTCCTCGGCGACGGCGACGAAGGCGCGCAGCTCGCCCATCGTGGGCGTCGCGGCGCCGTCGCCGATCCCCGTGCCGTTCCCGTTCGCCTCCCCCAA
>JBFWPT010000073.1:0-10042 GCA_050249835.1 Thermoleophilia bacterium | reverse complement strand
CGGCGGGTGCCCGGCTCCACGATGAGCTTGGTGCGCCCGTCCGGGCGGCCCATCGTCAGCGCCCGCGCCGACGCCGACCACGGGAACGCCGCGACCTCGTGCTCGATGCCGTCGCGCTTCGCCTCGGTCTCGGTGAGGCCGGCCCAGGCGAGCTCCGGGTCCGTGTAGGCCACGGAGGGGATCGCCCGGACGTCGAAGGCCGACGCCTCGCCGGCGATCACCTCGGCCGCGACGGCGCCCTGGTGGCTGGCCTTGTGGGCGAGCATCGGGTTGCCCACCACGTCGCCGATCGCGTGGATGTGGGGGACGTTGGTGCGCAGGCGGTCGTCGACCGCGATGATCCCGCGCTCGTCCACCTCGACGCCGGCGGCCGCCAGGCCGAGCCGGTCGCCGTTGGCGCGGCGGCCGACGGCCACCAGGATCCGGTCCACGGTCACCGGCTCGGGCGCGCCCTCGCCGTCGAACGTGACCTCCAGGCCCTTCTCCCCCGCCGTCACGCCGGAGACCTTGGTGGAGACGTGGATCGCCTCGTAGCGCTCGGCGATGCGCGTGTGGAGCGGCTTGACGATGTCCGGGTCGGCGCCCGGCACGAGCTGGTCGAGCATCTCGACGACGGTGATCTTCGAGCCGAGGGCGTCGTAGACCGTCGCCATCTCCAGGCCGATGATGCCGCCGCCGATCACCAGCAGCCGCTCGGGGACCTCCTCCAGCGCCAGGGCGCCGGTCGAGTCCATGACCCGGGGGTCGTCCGGCAGCCCGGGGATGCGGGCCGGCTCGGAGCCCGCGGCGATGATGCAGTGCCCGAAGGTCACGACCTGGGTGCCGTCGGCCGTCTCCACCGACAGCTCGTTGGGGCCGGTGAACGTGCCGGTGCCGTTGATGACCGTGACCTTGCGGGCCTTCGCGAGCTGCCCGAGGCCGCCGGTCAGCTTCTTCACGACGTCGAAGGTCGCGGTGCGCAGGGCGTCGAGGTCGACCGACGCCTCCCCGAACGAGAGGCCGAACTCCGCGCCGTCGCGGACGTCCGTGAGCACCTTGGCGGCGTGCAGCAGCGCCTTCGAGGGGATGCAGCCGACGTTGAGGCAGACCCCGCCGAGCCGCTCACCGCGGTCGACCAGCGTCACCGACAGCCCGAGATCGGCGGCGCGGAACGCGGCGGTGTATCCGCCGGGTCCGGCGCCGAGGACGAGTACGTCGGTACGGGAGGGGTCGCTCACAGCAGCATCTTCCTCGGGTCGCTGAGCAGGTCGGAGAGGTGGGTCGTGAACCGCGCGGCGGCGGCGCCGTCGATGACGCGGTGGTCGTACGAGAGGGACAGGGGCAGGATGAGGCGCGGGATGAACCCGGTGCCGTTCCACACCGGCCGCATCGCGGATCGCGACACGCCCAGGATCGCGACCTCGGGGGCGTTGATGATCGGCGTGAAGTAGGTGCCGCCGATGCCGCCGAGGCTGGAGATGGTGAAGGTGCCGCCCTGCATCTGCTCGCGCTTCAGGGAGCCGTCGCGGGCGGCGCCGGACAGCTCGGTGAGCTCGCGGGCGATCTCCAGCAGGCCCTTGCGGTCCACGTCGCGGATGACCGGGACCATCAGGCCGTTGGGCGTGTCGGCGGCGAAGCCGATGTGGAGGTACCTCTTGACGATGATGTCACCGCCGTCCAGCGACGCGTTGAAGTGCGGGAACTCCCGCAGGGCCGCCGCGCACGCCTTCAGCAGCAGGGAAACCATGGTCACCTTGACGCCCTCGTCCTTGTGGGCGGCGTTGACCTCCTTGCGGAAGGCCTCCAGCTCGGTGATGTCGGCGTCGTCGTGCTGGGTGACGTGCGGGATCATCGCCCAGTTGCGCGCGAGGGCCGGGCCGGCGATGCGGGCGATGCGCGAGAGCTCCACCCGCTCGACCGGGCCGAAGGCCTCGAAGTCCACCTGGGGCCACGCCGGCAGGCCGGACGGGACCGCCGCGCCCTCGGCCGGGGCGGGCTTCGCGCCGCCGGCGTCGCCGGCCGCCTGGACGTCCTCCTTGGTGATCCGGCCCTTGGGGCCGCTGCCCTTCACGTCGCCGAGGTCCACCCCGAGCTGCCGCGCCATGCGGCGCGCGCCGGGGCCGGCGTAGACGTCGTCGCCCTGGAAGGTGCCGGCCGGCGGGCGGGACCGGTGGGGCTCCTGGGCCCCGGCGTCCTCGCCCTCGGGCGGGCCGTCGGTCTCCTCCTCGTCCTCGTCCCCATCCTCGGCGGGCTCCGGCTCCGCCTCCTCCTCGGCGGCCTCCGGCTCCCCGGCCTCCGGCTCCTCGCCGCCGCCGCCGTCCCCGCCCTCCAGGGTGAGGATGAGGTCGCCCTGGGAGACCTCGTCGCCCACCTTCACGGACACCTCGGCCACGGTGCCGGCGGACGGCGAGGGGACCTCCATGCTCGCCTTGTCCGACTCGAGGACGACGACCGGGTCCTCGGCCTCCACCGTGTCACCCGGGGAGACCAGCACCTCGATGACCGGGACGTCGCTGAAGTCGCCGATGTCCGGTACGCGGACCTCTGTCATCGCTGCCACGGCGGTGCCGCCTCCGGGTCGATGTCGTAGCGGGTGATCGCCTGGGCGGCGATCGCGGGGTCCAGCAGGCCCTCGCGGGCGAGGGCGCCGAGCGCGGTGACGGCCACGTGGTGGCGGTCCACCTCGAAGAAGCGCCGCAGCTTGGCGCGGTAGTCGCTGCGGCCGAAGCCGTCGGTGCCGAGAACCTCGTAGCGCCCGGGCACCCAGGCGCGGATGCCGTCGGGGAAGGCGCGCATGTAGTCGGAGGCGGCGACCACCGGGCCGTCGCGGTCGCCGAGCATCTGCTCGACGTAGGGGATCCGCGGCTTCTCGTCCGGGTGCAGGCGGTTCCAGCGCTCCGCCTCCATCCCGTCGCGGCGCAGCTCGGTGAACGAGGTGGCGCTCCACACGTCGGCGCCCACGCCGTACTCCTCGCGCAGGATCTCCGCCGCGGCCTCCACCTCGCGCAGGATCGCGCCGGACCCGAGCAGCTGCACGCGGGGGCCCGCGCCCTCCGCCTCGGCGATGAGGTGCATGCCGCGCAGGATGCCCTCGGCGGCGCCCTCCGGCATCGCCGGCTGCGGGTAGTTCTCGTTCATCACGGTGATGTAGTGGAAGACGTCCTCGCGCTCGGTGAGCATCCGCCGCAGGCCGTCCTGGACGATGACCACCAGCTCGTAGGCGTAGGTGGGGTCGTAGGCCCGGCAGTTCGGGATCGTCGCCGCGATCAGGTGGCTGTGGCCGTCCTCGTGCTGCAGGCCCTCGCCGTTGAGGGTGGTGCGGCCGGAGGTGCCCCCGATGAGGAACCCGCGGGCGCGCGAGTCGCCGGCGGCCCAGGCCAGGTCGCCGATGCGCTGGAACCCGAACATCGAGTAGTAGATGTAGAACGGGACCATCGGGACGCCGTTGTTGGCGTAGGAGGTGGCGGCCGCGATGAACGAGGACATCGCGCCGGCCTCGGTGATCCCCTCCTCCAGGATCTGGCCCTTGGTGTCCTCGCGGTACCACATGAGCTGCTCGGCGTCCTCGGGCCTGTAGAGCTGGCCCACCTGGCTCCAGATGCCGAGCTGCCGGAACATCCCCTCCATCCCGAAGGTGCGCGACTCGTCGGGGACGATCGGGACGATGTGCTTCCCGATGCCCTTGTCGCGGACGATCGTGGACAGCGCGCGCACGAAGGCCATCGTGGTGGAGATGGAGCGCTCGCCGCTCCCCTTCAGCAGCGCCTCGAACGCCTCGAGCGGCGGGACCTCCATCGCGGGGGCCTCGTCGTGGCGGGCCGGCAGGAAGCCGCCGAGCGCCTCGCGCCGCTCCCGCAGGTAGATCATCTCCGGGCTGTCGGCGGGGGGCCGGTAGAACGCCGCACCCCTGGCCTCCTCGTCGCTGAGCGGCACCCCGAAGCGGTCGCGGAAGGCGAGCAGCGCCTCCTCGTTCATCTTCTTCGCCGAGTGGGTGATGTTCTGGGCCTCGCCGGCCCGGCCCATGCCGTAGCCCTTGATCGTCTTGGCGAGGATCACGGTGGGGCCGCCCTCGTGCTCCACGGCCGCGTGGTAGGCGGCGTAGACCTTGCGCGGGCTGTGGCCGCCGCGGTTGAGCGCCCAGATCTCCGGGTCGCTCATGTGGGCGACCCGCTCCTTCAGCTCGGGGTAGGCACCGAAGAAGTGCTCCCGCACGTAGTCGGCGTCGCGCGACTTGAAGGTCTGGTACTCGCCGTCGACCGCCTCCTCCATGCGCCGCTTGAGGAGCCCGTCGTGGTCCTCGTCGAGGAGCGGGTCCCAGTTCTCGCCCCAGACGACCTTGATGACGTTCCAGCCGGCGCCGCGGAAGTTGGTCTCCAGCTCCTGGATGATCTTGCCGTTGCCGCGCACCGGGCCGTCCAGGCGCTGCAGGTTGCAGTTGACGACGAAGATGAGGTTGTCCAGGCGCTCGCGGCCGGCGAGGGCGATGGCGCCCATCGACTCGGGCTCGTCCATCTCCCCGTCGCCCATGAACGCCCAGACGTGCCGGTGGGAGGTCTGGGCGAGGCTCCGGCCCTCCAGGTACTTCATGAAGCGCGCCTGGTAGATCGCCATGATCGGGCCGAGCCCCATCGAGACGGTGGGGAACTGCCAGAAGCCCGGCATGAGCCAGGGGTGCGGGTAGGACGAGAGGCCGTTGCCGTCGACCTCCTCGCGGAAGTTCCGCATCTGCTCGTCGTCGAGCCGCCCCTCCAGGTAGGCGCGCGCGTAGATGCCGGGCGACGAGTGCCCCTGGATGTAGACCAGGTCGCCGGCGTGGTCGCCCTCGCGGGCGTGCCAGAAGTGGTTGAAGCCGACCTCGTAGAGGGTCGCCGCGGACTGGAAGGAGGCGATGTGGCCGCCGAGCTCGGCGGACTCCTTGTTCGCCTGCAGCACCAGCGCCGCCGCGTTCCAGCGGATCGCGGACCGCAGCCGGCGCTCGACGTCCTGGTCGAACGGGATCGGCACGCCGTCGTCGGCGTGGATGGTGTTGATGTACGGCGTGGCGTTGGAGACCGGCACGACCGCACCGAACAGGCGGGCCTCGTCCACCACCCTCCCGAGCAGCTGGCCGGCGCGCTCGGGGCCGTACTCGCGGAGGATGTCGTCGACCGCCTCGAGCCACTCCTGCGTCTCGCGGGGGTCCATGTCGTGGGGGGTGTCTCCGTTGCGCGCCACCACCTGTGAGCGTAGCGCCGGGAGATCGGCCGCGACCGGTCGATGGCGGCCCGGCTACGGTGTCGCGCGTGGATCTCCGACGAGCCATCGCCGCGCGATCGGGCGGGTTCCTGCTCTTCGCGGTGACGCCGCCGCGGCTGACGACGGGCCCCGGGGAGGCCGCGGAGATCGCCCGGGTCACCGTGGAGCGGCTGCGGCCGTTGCCGGTCGACGGCCTCGTCCTCTACGACATCGACGACGAGAGCGACCGCAACCCCGGCGAGCGCCCGTTCCCGTTCCTGCCGACGATGGACCCCGCCGACTGGCTCGCCCGCCATCTCGCCGGGCTGGAGGTCCCCGCCATCGTCTACCGCGCGGTGGGCAAGTACCCGGAGGACCGCCTCCGCTCCTGGCTCGCGGAGCAGGACCCGTCCCGGGCGCTCGCGGTGTTCGTCGGGTCGTCGTCGCGCGGGAAGGAGGTCCGCACCTCGCTCGCCCGGGCCCACGAGCTGCGCGACGAGGTGCAGCCGGGGCTGCCGGTCGGCGGGGTCGCGATCCCCGAGCGGCACGCGCGCCGGGGCGACGAGCACCTGCGGCTGATCGCGAAGCAGCGGGCGGGCTGCTCCTTCTTCATCACCCAGATCGTCTACGACGTCAACGCGGCCAAGGACCTGATCTCCGACTACCACCACGAGTGCGCGGCGCAGGACATCGCGCCGGTGCCGGTCGTGCTCAGCTTCTCGGTCTGCGGATCGCTCAGGACCCTGGAGTTCCTGCGGTGGCTCGGCGTGGCCGTCCCGCGCTGGATGGAGAACGAGCTGCGCCATGCCGACGACACCCTCGACGCCTCCTGTGAGCAGGCGATCGCCATGGCCGTCGACCTGATCGCGTTCTGCCGGCGGCTCGGGTTCCCGTTCGGGCTCAGTGTCGAGAGCGTCTCGATCCGCAGGGCCGAGATCGATGCCGCCGTACGACTCGCCGCCCGGCTCGGGACGGAGCTGCGCCGCTGAGAGAGCGCGCCCCTCAGGTGGCGGAGGGCACCGCCTGCTCCGGCCCGTGGACCGGCTCCTCGCGGTACGGGACCACCTCCGGGAAGAGGCGGCTGCCGACGACGGTGACGAACAGCGCGATCGCGATGGCCATGGCGCTGAAGATGCCGAGGGTCGGCGTGAGCCCGATGCCGTCGCCGAGGTAGCCCAGCAGGACGGTCGGGATCGTGCCCGCGTAGGCGCACATGTAGAGCAGCGACATCAGCTTGCCGCGCTCCTGGATGGGGACGATCGTGCCGCAGATGACCGTGCCGCCGAACAGGATGAAGCCGTTCATGATCCCGATGGCGGCCGCGGCCACGAGCACCAGCCAGACCGCGTCGAGCCCGGACGAGGCCACGATCAGCAGCGACAGGATCGACGACGAGACGGCGCCGATCATCACCGACCTCCGGGGGTCGAGCCCGCGCACCAGGAACGGCGCGAGCCCGCCGAGCGCCAGCACCATGAACCCGATCGCCCCGACGATCGCGAGGTTGGTGACGCCGAGCGTCTCGACCACGAAGATCGGCACCACCGAGAGCACCGTCCCCTCCACGAAGCTCATCATGAAGGTGGCCGGCGCGACGTAGGTGAGGAACCCGGCCGCCTGTCCCGGGGGGACGCCGATGCGGATGCGGAAGGGCCCCGGGTCCCGGCGCCGCATGAGGGTCTCCGACGCCGTGGCGATGGCGATGATGCCGATCACCATCAGCAGGATGTGGCCCCAGAAGGGCGAGTGGCGCGGGTTGGGGCCGTACTGGGCCATGATCCCGGCGAGGCCGGGCCCGAGGCCGAACCCGAGCCGGAAGAAGACCCCCGCCAGGGCCGCCGCGAGCGCCTTGGAGTCCTCGCGGGCGTGATCCACGACGAACGCGGCGCCGACGCCGAGGAAGCCGCCGATCGCCAGGCCCTGGAGCACCCGGCCGGCGAAGAGCATCGGGACGCTCTCGGCCAGCGCGAAGACGAGCGAGGCCAGCGTCATCGTCACCAGGGCGGGCAGCAGCAGCTTCTTGCGCCCGAGCCGGTCGGCGAGGTTCCCGGCGATCAGCATCGTGGGGCAGACCGTCACGGTGTAGGTGACGAAGAGCAGCGTCGCCGTGCCCGTCGAGATGCCGAAGTGCGACTTGTAGAGCGGCAGCAGCGGCGTGAGCGTGCTCGTGCCCATCGTGAGCACGAGCATCCCGATGAGGGCCTTCCAGGAACCGAGCGTCATGGGGCGGAAGATACCAAACGGTCCAGTTCACTAACCCGGCCCCCGGTGGTACCGTGGCGGCGATGTCCCCCTCCCGCGGATCGACCGCCGCGCCCGAGGGCGGCCGCCGCGCCGGCCGGCCCCGCTCGCCCGCCGTGGACGCCGCGATCATCGAGGCGGCGATCCACCTGCTCAGCACCGAGGGCTACGCCCGGATGAGCATGGACGGCGTCGCCGCCCGCGCGAACGTGAGCAAGGCGACCCTCTACCTGCGCTACGCCGGCAAGGCCGACCTCGCCACGGCGGCGCTCGAGCACCTGCGCGAGACCGGCCGCCCCCCGGCGACCGGCGACCTGCGCGCCGACCTGGTCGCCCAGCTCCGCCAGGCCCGCCGCAACGCCGAGCGCGTGACCGTGATGGCGCTGGTCGGGACGTGCCTCACCGAGGAGCACCACACGCCGGAGCTGCTGCGCCTGTTCCGCGAGCGCACGCTGCAGCCCCGGCGGGCGATCTACCGCGACCTGCTGGACGAGGCCGCCGCCCGCGGCGAGATCGCCCCGCCCGCCGACCCCGAGGCCGTCATCGACCTCATCTCCGGGGCCTACCAGGCGCGCTACCTCTCGGGCGACGGCTTCCCGGACGGCTGGGAGGACCGGATCGTCGACGTCGTGGTGGCGGCCCTCACCAGGAGCGGGTGAGCCCGCCGTCGACGAGGAGCGACTGGCCCGTCACGTAGCCGGCCCGGTCCGAGCAGAGGAACACGGCGGCGTCGGCCAGCTCGCGGGGGGTGCCGAGCCGTCCCGCCGGCACCGTGGCGCGGGCCGACTCCTCGGCCGCCTCCATCCCCCCGTGGTTCGCGGCGATCCGATCGGTCGCGATGCGGCCCGGCAGCACGGCGTTGAAGGTCACCCCGTCCGCCGCGGAGACGTGGGCGAGGTGCTTCATCGCGGCCAGCAGCCCCGGGCGGTTCGCGTTGGAGAGCTGGATGCCGGCGATCGGCTCGCGCGCCGCGCTGGACGAGACGGCCAGAACCCGGCCCCACCCGCGCTCGCGCATGCCCGGCACCACCCGCGCCATGACGGCCATCGGGGACACGACGAGCGTGCGATGGGCCTCCTCCCACTGCTCCGGCGTGAACGCGAGCGGGTCCCTGCCGGTGGGCGGCCCGCCGGTGTTGGCGACGTAGACGTCGACCGGTCCCAGGTCCCGTTCGATCGAACCGACGAGGGGATCGACCGCCGCGAGGTCGGCGGAGTCGAACGCGTAGGCGCGGCCCCCGATCGCCGACGCCAGCTCCTCCAGCGCGCCGAGCGAGCGCGAGGCCACGGCCACCCGCGCGCCCTCCGCCGCGAGCCCCTCGGCGATGGCCCGCCCGATGCCGCGCGACGCGCCCGTGACGAGCGCGACCCGCCCCTCCAGCCCGAGGTCCACCGCAGCCCGCTATCCCGATGACGCGTCGCCCGGGCGCAGCAGGCGCTCCACGGCGACGTCGGCGAGGTGGTGGTCGGCGGCTTTGAGCGCCTCGGCGAAGAGCACCCGGTCGATCTGCCCCTGGTAGACGGGCACGCCCACCTCGTCGGCGGCGTTGAGGATGACGTCGGGCTCCACCTCCAGCAGCCCGGCGATGTCCTCGGGGGTCAGGTGCACGGCCACGGGGTACCTCCGCTCTCGTTCTCTCCGGGCCCGGAGGATGTCACGCGGGGGGTCCGCCGGGCTGGCAGGATCCCGCGCGTGTTCTTCGCGATGAGCAGCTGGCTCCTGGCGTTCCTGCTGGTCGTCGTCGTCTTCGGCGCGACGGCGGTGGGGCTCTTCGCGGGCCGGCGGATGCGCGCGTCCGGGGCGTCCCTGAAGGACCCGCTGTCCACCCTGCAGGCCGCGACCCTCGGCATCGTCGGGCTGCTGCTCGCCTTCGGCCTGTCGCTGGCGATCGGCCGCTACGAGGACCGCCGGGCCGCGGTGGTGAACGAGGCGAACGCGATCGGGACCACCTACCTCCGCGCCCAGACCCTGGAGGAGCCGCAGCGATCGGAGTCGATCGCCCTGCTGCGCGAGTACGTCGCCGCCGCGATCGTGGTGTCCAACGAGGTGCCCGAGAGCGACGCCGAGGAGCGCGCCATCGCGACCCAGGAGGCCCTGCAGCGACGGCTCTGGGCCCTCGCCGGACAGGCCCTCGACCGCGCCCCGGTTGCCACCGCCCCCCATCTGTACGTCGAGACCCTCAACGAGATGATCGACGCGGAGAGCGTCCGCGTCGCCGCCCTCAACAACCGCGTCCCGGACACGGTCCTCGTCCTGGAGATCCTGGCCTCGGTGGTGGCCCTCGCTCTGCTGGCGATGCACCTCGCCGTCCTCGGCCGGGGCACCCTCCCCCTGCTGCTCGCCGCCGGCGTCGTCACCGTCCTCCTGTTCGTCACCTTCGACCTGGACCGGCCGACCCGCGGCCTCGTGACGGTCCCCGACACCGCCTACACCTCCCTGCAGCGGTCGATGGAGCTCCCGCCCGCCGCCGAGTGACTCCAGGCCGTCGGCGGCGCGGCCCCCCAGCCGTCACAATGGCCGCGGGCCGTTAGCTCAGCTGGTCAGAGCAGGGGACTTTTAATCCCAAGGTCCTGGGTTCGAATCCCAGACGGCCCATCGGCCAGATAGC
>JBFWPT010000072.1:0-13367 GCA_050249835.1 Thermoleophilia bacterium | reverse complement strand
CAGAGGTCCGAGACGAGCCCGGCGGCTCCCGTGGCCGTGGCCGCGGCCGTCAGCGCGTTAGGGCCAGGACGATCACGACGATCGCCAGGACCCCCAGGCCCGCGTACACCCACCGCAGCACCGTGCGGCGCACGGCGTACAGGTCGCGGATGCTCTCCCGGGAGCGCTCGAGCTCCTCGGGATCGGTGATCCGCCGGGGCTCGGGCTCCTCGTCGTCGTAGGCCATGGGCCGAGCGTACCGCGGCACGCCCGGCCCGGGCCACGCGTCCTACTGGGCGCACTCCGTGAGACCGATCGCCTTTGCCTGGGCGTTGACCTCGGCGAACGGGTCGTCGTCGCGCGCGAAGAACTCCGCGGGGGGCGTGGCGCGCACCTCGGCCATCGCCTCGTTGGCGGATGCGACCAGGGCGTCGACGTCGGCCGCCATGTCCTCCGGCGGCTCGAGCGCGTCCACCCCGTCGATCGACGCCTGCGTGGAGTCGACGATCACGTCGTAGAACTCCTCGCCGGGCGGGCCGTCCGCCGGGATCGCGGCCTCGATCGCCTCGTTGCCGGTCGCGCAGATGGCGTCCGCCTGGGCGATGAACTCCTCGCGGGTCAGGGCCGAGCCGCTGTCGTCGTCCTCGCCGCAGCCGGCGAGGCCGCCGGCGGCGACCGCCACGGCGCAGGCGACGGCCGCCAGGGTGGTGCGTGCACGCATGGGTCCTCCTCGTGGGGTGATGGGTGGAGCACCCGCCGGCCGGGTCACCGGCCGTCCCGGGCGTACGCGCCGAGCTCGTACCGGCGGTTGAGCGCGTCGCTGCGCTGGACCAGCGCCCGGTACCACCCGGGGACATCCGCGCACTCGCCGCCGGGCGCGTAGCGGCCCAGGTCGTGCCGCTCGTTGAGCCCCTCCCCGCGCGCCGTCAGCCCCAGCACCCAGGGCTCCGCGCCCGGGGGGACGTCCGCCGCGGTGATCCCGAGCACGCAGCTCGGGTCGATGTCGATCGGCTGCGGCGCCGAGGTCGAGCCGGACTGGCCGGCGGCGATGCCGACGCCCAGCGCGGCGGCCACCACCGCGCCCGCGAGGCCGTTCATGACGCGCGTCCCGTTGATGTCCATCGTGTCCTCCTCGGGGTCCGCCGGGGCCCCATCGGCTCCGGTCGCGGCGTAGGCTCCGCGCGGCCGGTCGGAGGTCGGTCAGGAGCGGTCAGGCGCCGGTAAAGGGGCGGGGCCCTGGACTTCCAGATCCTCGGAGCCATGCAGGTTCTCGACGACGAGGGCGCCGCCGTGCGACTCCCCGCCGGGCGCGAGCGGGCCCTGCTCGCGCTGTTGCTGGTGGAGCGCGGGCGGGTGGTCCCGGTGGACCGGATCGTCGACGCGCTGTGGGGCGCCTCGCCGCCCGACACGGCGGCGAAGGCCGTGCAGGGATACGTCTCCCACCTGCGCCGGGTCGCCCCCGGCGCCATCCTCACGCGCGCTCCCGGGTACGTCCTGGAGGCGCCCGACGACGCCGTCGACGCCGCCCGCTTCACGCGCCTCGCGGCCGACGGCCGCCACCGCCTGGACGAGGACGACCCCGCCGGCGCCGCCGGCGTCCTCGACGAGGCCCTGGCGCTCTGGCGCGGCCCGGCCCTCGCCGACGTCGGCTACGACGAGTTCGCCCAGGACGAGATCCGGCGCCTGGAGGAGGCGCGCCTCGCCGCGACCGAGGACCGCGCCGACGCCCTCCTGCGCACCGGCCGCACCGCCGGCCTGGCGGCGGACCTCGACGCGCTCGTCGCAGCGCACCCGCTGCGCGAGCGGCTCCGCGCGCTCGCGATGCTCGCCATGTACCGCGACGGCCGGCAGGCGGACGCTCTCGACCTCTACGAGGCGGGGCGGCGGACGCTGTCGGCGCAACTCGGGGTGGACCCGGGGCCCGAGCTGGCGCGCGCGCACCGGGCGATCCTCACCCAGGACCCCGCGCTCGGCGGGCCCGCCCGCGACGCCCCCGCCGCGCCCCCGCACGTCCCGCCCCCCGAGCGCGACCCGCGTGCGCGCCGCCGGCGCACCATCGTCCTCGCCGGCGCGGCGGTCGCCCTGGTGGTCGTCGCCGTGCTGGCCCTCGCCCTCACCCGCGACCCCGGGGACGGCGGCGCGCCGGTGGACCTCCCCGCCGTCGTGGTCATCGACCCGGCGACGGACGCGGTCGTCGCGTCGGTCCGGACGGGGTCGCGCCCGGCGGCCGTCGTGGCCGACGAGAAGGGCGCGTGGGTCGGCGACGCCCGCGACGGGACGGTTGCCCATCTGGACGGCACCACCTTCGAGGTGACGGGCACGGCGGGCGTCGGCGCGCCCGTCGTCGACCTCGCCTACGGCTCCGGGGCGCTGTGGGCCGCGACGGGGGGATTCGGCGACGTCCTGCAGATCGACCCGGCGATCAACGCGGTGACGCGCCGCATCCCTCTCGGCACGCCCGGCGCCGTCGAGGTGCCGACCGTGTCGGCCATCGGTGCGAACGAGGATTCCGTGTGGGCCGGTGCGCGTGGCGGTCTCGTGCCGATCGACCCGGGCACCGGCGAGCCGGGGCGCACGACGGACCTCGGGGACGCCTCCGCCCTCGCCATCGCATTCGCCGGCGACGGGGTGTGGGCGACGACGCTCCGCCGGCGGGCCACGCGGGTCGAGGGCAGCACCGGCCGCGTCACGGCGGAGTTCCACGCGGGTGAGTTCGCGGTCTCCCTGGCGGCGCAGGGGGACCGGTCGATCTGGGTGGCCGCCGCCGACGACGGCCGCCTCTGGAGGATCGACGCGGACACGGCCGCGACCGAGCTCACGGGGCGGGCCGGGCGCGGCGCGAACGCCGTGGCGGTGGGCGAGGACTCCGTGTGGGTCGCGTCATGGCCTGACGGCACGGTGCAACGCGTCGACCCCGGCACCGGTGAGGTGCGGTCGGTCGTCGCCGTCGGCGGTGCGCCGACGGACATCGCGCTCGGGGCGGGATACGTGTGGGTCGCCGTCCCCGCTGCCGAGGGGGACGACGGGACGGACGGGCCCGCTACGGACGCGGCAGGGTGATCCCGGGCACGCGGATCGCGCCGCTCACGACGCGGCGCCGCACCGCCGCCAGCTCGGCACGGATCCTCGCCGGGACCCGCGGGCTGATACGTCCCAGCTCAGCGCCGCCGTTGCGGAGGCCGAGGACCGTGGTGCGCCCGAATCCGAGCGTGCCGTCGCGAACCCCGCGGATGAGCAGGGCGATCTCGCGGTCGTAGCGCTTCACCACGCTCGTCAGGATGTGCGGGCCGAGGCCCAGGCGGTCCTCGTCCACGCCGATCGCCCAGACCCCGGCGGCCTTCGCCGCGGCCAGCGTCCCCGGCCCGCAGCCGCCGGCGACGTCGAAGACGACGCCCGCGCCCCGGGCGATCTGGCGACGGGCGACGGTGGCGCACCTCGCGGGGTCGGCGAAATCGAGCGAGAAGCCGGTGATCACCCGGCTGCCGGGCGAGGCGGCCCGGGCGCCGGCGCGGTAGCCGAGCACGAAATCCTGGACCGGCGGGATCGGCTCGCCCCCCACCACCCCGACGACGTCCGGGCCGCGCCGTGTGCGCTCCATCCGGGCCCCGAGCCAGCCGGCCAGGTACGCCGCCTCGTTCACGCGGATGACGACGGCGGCCACGTTGCGCGGCGCGCCGTCGACGAGCGCGAACGGGGCGTCGAGGAGGGCGAACCGGGCAGTGGGGTTCCTCCGCGCCGCGATCGCGAGCTGCGGGGCGTACGAGAAATCCACGATCACCAGGTCGTTGCCCTGCCGGGCGAGGAGCGACAACGTCCCGGCGATGTCCTCGCGTGCGTCCGGCGCGACGACCCGGCCGCGTGCCCCGGTGCGCCTCACCGCCTGCTTGAAGCCGTTGCAGAGGAAGCTGGCGGGCGTGCAGTCCGTGGTGACGAAGACCACCTCAGGCGCATCCGCCTGCGCCGGCCGCGCCCCGGGACCGGTGGCGGCGCCCGCCGCGGCGCATGTGACCGCGGCTGCAACGGCCACGAGGGCGGCGATGAGGAGGAGCCGTCCCATGAGGGCGCGAGCCTAAGCCCGGGGGGCCTCCCGGCGCGAGCCCCCCGGGGCCGGAACGGCGAGGGGCCCCGTCTCCGGGGCCCCTCGGGCGCTACGTGGTGTCGCGGGTCGCCGGTCTAGGCGACGTCCCGCAGGCGCTGCGCCTCGGCGAGGCTGGCCAGCTTCTGCAGCGACTGGTTCTCGATCTGGCGGATGCGCTCGCGCGTGACGTTGAACGTCCGCCCGACCTCGTCGAGCGTGCGCGGGTGCTCGCCGCCCAGGCCGTACCGCAGCTCCAGCACGCGGCGCTCGCGGTAGGAGAGCGAGTTGAGGACGTCGCGCAGGGCCTCGTTCCGCAGGACGGTCTCGGCGGCGGCCTCGGGGGCCACGGCCTTGTCGTCCGCGAGGAACTGCCCGAACTCCGACTCCTCGTCGTCGCCGACCGGCTTCTCGAGCGAGACCGGGGTCTGCGCGCTCCGCTTGATCGACTCCACCTCGGCCTCGGGGAGCTTCACCGCGTCCGCGATCTCGGGGATCGACGGCTCGCGGCCCAGCTCCGCGACCAGCTTGCGCTCGGCGCGGTTGATCTTGTTGAGCTTCTCGACGACGTGCACCGGCATGCGGATGGTGCGGCCCTTGTCGGCGATGGCGCGGGCCACCGCCTGGCGGATCCACCAGGTCGCGTAGGTCGAGAACTTGAAGCCCTTGCGGTAGTCGAACTTCTCCGCCGCGCGCACCAGGCCGAGGGTCCCCTCCTGGATCAGGTCGAGGAAGGCCAGGCCCTGGTTGCGGTAGTTCTTCGCGATGGAGACGACGAGACGCAGGTTGGCCTCGACCATCTTCTTCTTGGCGTCCAGGTCGCCGAGCTCGATCAGCTTGGCGAGCTCCACCTCCTGGCGGGCCGTGAGCAGGGGGACCCGGCCCACGTCCTTGAGGAAGAGCTGCAGTGCGTCCGTGCTGCTGTCGGCCTTGAGGTTGAGCTTGCGGGGCGGCTTGTCGGCCGCCTCGGCGATGGCTGCGAGCCGCTCGCGGGCCTCGGCCTCCTCCAGGAGCTCGACCCCGAGCTCGTCGAGGTGGCGATACAGGTCCTCCGCCGCGCCCTCGTCCAGCGACACGCCCTCCACCGAGCGGGCGACCTCGTCGATGCTCAGGAAGCCCTGATCCCGGCCACGGGCCAGGAGGTCGCGGACCTCCTCCAGCTCCACCATCTCACTCACCGTCACAGCAACACCTCCGGCTCACGCCCGTCGGGAACGCGGTCACCCGCGCAGCCCACTGCCGGCCGTCCCGATCGAACAACCGTTCGGTACGGTACCGCTTCATTTCTTGAAGTGCAAGGCCCAGCGGAAATCCAGCGGACGAATATCGGCAGGTCGGGGGGAAACCTTGAGCCCTGCGGAACGAAAAGCTGCGACATCCGTATCGCCCCTCTGTTCCCGGCCCCGGGGGCCCTTCCTGCCCATGCTGACGGCGCATGGAACCAGTCGCGCCTTAAGCGCGGGTTAAGCGCTCGTGCGAAGGCGGTGAAGGTTCGCGGCCGTCCTCATGGGTTTCGGCCGGAGGCTCCCTGTTCGAGAGAGGCGATGAGCGCGCGGGCCGCCAGGCCCAGCCGCGCGTCCGCGTCGATGGCGATCACGCGCTCCCAGTGCTCGCGCGCGTCGTCCCGCCGGCTCCGGTACACCGCGAGCCACCCCTGGTTGAACGCGACGAGCTGGCTGTCCGGGTGGGACGCCGCGAGCGCGCCGAGGCGGTCGGCCGCGCGCTGCGGCCCCTCGGCGCCGGCGGTCGCCGAGACCATCGCGAGGCCCGTCTCGGCCGCGACGTCGTCCCCGCCCAGGCGCAGCGCCCGGCGGTAGGAGGCCGCGGCCCCGGCAGGGTCCCCGAGCGTCTGCAGTACCGTGCCCAGCTCGACGAAGCGCCGCGCCTCCCCGCTGCCCTCGGCGAGCTGCCGCAGCCGGGCGGCCTGGCGGATCGGCGGCAGGTCGGCCACGCCCGCGGGGAGGGGGCGGTCGAGGATCGTGGTCAGCGGCGGGAGGTCCTCCGAGAGCCCGCCGGCCTGGTCGGAGACCTCCCCGGGCGCCGCCGGCTGGGCGGCGTCCCGGTCGCCCGCGCCCACCGGGTCGTCGAGCGCGCTGGCCACCAGGAGGGCGACCGCGACGGCGGCCAGCCAGACGCCGAGGATCACGGCGAGCCGGCGGTACCGGGGGCGGGGTGCGGGGGCCGGGCTGGTCACGTCCACGGGCCGGGACGTTAGCGGGCGCCGTGCCGGGGCTCATGGCGGCCGGGCGACATGCCGACACCATGGACGTGTCAGCCGACGCCTCCCGCGTGCCCTCCGGGGCTCCCCAGCTGGGCGAGCTGCTCGCGCACGCCCTCGAGCGGGGCGCGAGCGACCTCCACCTGAAGGTCCCGGCGCGGCCGATCGTCCGCGTCAACGGCTCCCTCGAGCAGGTGCCGGGCCAGGGCGCCCTCACGGCCTCCGACACCGCGCGGTTCGCCGACGAGCTGCTGCGCGGCCAGGACGCCAAGCGGGCCGAGTTCGAGGCGGGCGGCGAGACGGACCTCTCGCACGCCCGCGACGGCCTGGGGCGCTTCCGCGTCAACATCTTCCGCCAGCGCGGGTCGATCTCCATCGTGCTGCGCGTCGTGCCGTTCCGGGTGCTGTCGGTCGAGGACCTGCAGCTGCCGCCCGTGGTCGCGACGCTCGCCGAGGAGGAGCGCGGCATCATCCTCGTCACGGGGACGACCGGCTCCGGCAAGAGCACGACCCTCGCCGCCATGATCGACCGGATCAACCGGGGCAGCCACAAGCACGTGGTCACGATCGAGGACCCGATCGAGATGCTGCACGTGGACCGGGGCTCGCTCATCAACCAGCGCGAGGTCGGCCTGGACACCGAGTCCTTCGCGAGCGCCCTGCGGCGCGTGCTGCGGCAGGACCCCGACGTGATCATGATCGGGGAGATCCGCGACCTGGTCACGATGGAGACCGCCCTGAGCGCGGCCGAGACCGGCCACCTGGTGCTCTCCACGATGCACACGCTCGACGCGACCGAGACCGTGAACCGCGCCATCGGCTTCTTCCCGCTGCACCAGCAGCAGCAGGTGCGCGCGATGCTCGCCGGCACGCTGCGCGGGATCATCTCCCAGCGCCTCGTGCGCACCATCGACGGCTCGGGCCGCGTCCCGGCCTGCGAGGTGCTCGTCACCACCGGCCGCGCCCGCGACATGATCCTCAACGCCGACGAGACCGGGCGGCTGTCCGAGGTCATCCGCGAGGGCGACTTCTACGGGATGCAGACGTTCGACCAGTCGCTGTTCGACCACGTCACCTCGGGCCGGGTGCACCTGTCGGCCGCGATGGAGGCCGCGTCGAGCCCGCACGACTTCAAGCTGATGCTCGACGCCGGCGCCGCCCGGCGCGGCGCGGCCCAGTACGCCTGACCGCGGACGCCTGACGCGCGTGTCACGCGCGCCTTTCGGGGAGCGCGGCACACGGTGGTATCGTCCGTGACGATCATGGGGACCATCGCTCCCGCCGACGCCCCCGGCGCCGTCTGCCCGGTCCTCGCGACCGCGCGGATCGTCTCGGGCAAGTGGACGCTCGTGCTCCTCCGGGACCTCGCCCTCGGGCCGCGGCGCTTCTCGCAGCTGCAGCGCTCGCTGAAGGGCATCAGCCCGGGGACGCTGTCCGTGCGCCTCCGCTCGCTGGAGGAGGAGGGGATCATCGAGCGGCGCGAGTACGCCGAGATGCCCCCGCGGGTCGAGTACCGGCTGACCGAGAAGGGCGAGCACCTCGTCCCGATCGTCGACGCGATGCGCTCCTACGGCACCAACTGGCTCGGTGCCACCGGCCCCTGCGAGGACGTGCCCGGCCTGGAGGCCGTCGCCTCCTAGCTCCGGCGCCGGCCTAGCCGGGTCGCCGCGTGCGCAGGAAGCGCATCGGCAGGTAGAGCGTGTGCGGCATCCGCCGCTTCAGGACCCGGCGCAGGTCGTCCTGCCCCTCCTGGTCCAGCACCCGGGCGATGTAGGTGCGCGAGAAGACCCGCCAGGCGTCGTCGAGGTCCTCCATGACGACGGCGAACTGGACGTCCTGCTCCTCCACCGTCGCGAGGCCGGCCGCCTTGAACGCGGCCGCGTCGAGGGGCTCGTGCGGGATCGAGGCGCGGCTGGCGCGCCCGGCGAGCGCCCCGGGGGCGTTGCGGCCGACGACCGCGATCACCGCCCCCATGAAGGACGCGTCGATGGGGCGGAGGCGGTCGAAGGCGGTCACGCTGGCGACGAAGCGCCCGCCCGGTCGCAGCACCCGGAAGACCTCCGCCAGCACCGGGCCGAGGTCGTCGAAGGCCTCCAGCGACATCGACGCGATCGCGCAGTCGAAGGTGCGGTCCGGGACGGTCCCCATGCGCTGCATGTCGCCGCGCCGGTACAGCACCGGCATGTCGTCGGGCGTGCGGGACTGGGCCTCGGCGAGGCACTCCGGGCTGGCGTCGACGCCCACCACCATCCCGTCGGGGCCGGTGGCGCGGGCCGCCGCGCGGGTGGCGCCCCCCGACCCGCAGCCCAGGTCGATCACCTGCTCGCCGGCGACGATCGGCGCCCAGGAGACGATGGTGTCGTAGAGGTGGACGCCCCGGTTGCCGGGCAGGACGGCCAGGGAGTCCTCGGTCGCGGCGGGGTCGAGGGCGTTGACCGCGCGCTGGAAGCGGCCCGCCAGCGCCCCGGTGAGGGGCGTGCCCCCGCGGACCAGCGCGCGGACCTCCGCGAGCGCCTCCTCCGGGCCCTGCGCCGCCGGCGCCCCCGCGGTGGTCTGGCTCTCGGTCGTCATGCCGCCCACATCGTAACGGTGGTCACGTGCCGGGGGCCGCGGCGGGTCACGGCGCGAACGGGGCCGGGTCCACCCGCGGCGCCCGTCCCGTGACCAGGCCGGCCACCATCTCGCCGGTCGCCGGGCCGAGCAGGACGCCGTTGCGGAAGTGGCCGACGGCCGCGATCACGCCCGGGGCGACCCAGCCGATCGTCGGCGCCGGCCGCGGCGACCAGGGGCGGAACCCGGCCCAGGCGTCCTCGCGCGGGCCGAGCCCCGGGATGCGCTCGCGCGCCCAGCCCTCCAGGCGGTCCAGGTCGGCGTCCACGGTGGAGGCGTCGAAACCCGCGTCCTCCAGGGTCGTGCCGGCGACGACGCGGCCGTCCGCCCGGGGCACCGCGACCCCCTCGCGGCCCCCCTCGATCAGCACCGCGGGCAGGTCGCCGGCCGCGAACAGCATCATCTGGCCGCGGCGCGGAGAGACCTGCAGCGACAGGCCCGCCTCGGCCAGATGGGGCGCCGCCCAGGCGCCCGTCGCGATGACCACGACGTCGCACCCGGCCCGCAGGGCGTCGAGGGGAGGGGCCGGCGCGCGCTCGGCCTCAACACCCGCGTCCGCGAGCAGGGCCGGAGCCGCGCGGTGCGCCCGCACCACGCCGACCTCCGGGAAGCAGTGGGCGGGCTCCCCGCCCCACGTGATCGCCCGCGTCGGCCGGCCGCGCCGCTCCCGCCACGCGAGCCAGGCCGGCTCGTCGCCCAGCAGCACCTGGCCCGTGCGGCGCAGCTCGACCGCGGGGTGCCGGGCCGCGAGGTCCCCCCACAGCTCCAGGCTGCGGTCGCCCAGGTCGTGGAGCGCGTCGGGCAGCAGCTCCGGGTGGGAGGGGGAGAGGATGCCCGCCGCCGCCCACGAGGCCGCCGCGCGCCCGGCTCCCGGGTCGATCACCCGGACCGCGGCCCCCGCGCCGGCCAGCGACCACGCGCAGCACGCGCCCACCAGGCCCGCGCCGAGCACCGTGACCCGCGGGCCGGTCACGGCCCGAGGGCGGCAGCCACCTCGGCGATGCCGGCGAGCTCGACCGGCTCGTCCACGAAGGCGGGGATGACCGTCACCCGCGCGTCGCCGACCGCCTCCCGCAGGCCCTCGCGGGCGTCGAGGTCGCGCAGGCCGAGCACCTGCTCCTCGCGCTGGGTCGCGGCCACGCGCCGGGCGAGATCCGCGGCGTCGGGCGCGCCCGCGTCGGCCAGGGCGACGGCCAGGTCGGCCTCCGGCGCCGGGCCCCCGGGCGGCAGGGGGTGGACCCGGTTCAGCACCACCCCGGCCAGGGGGAAGCCCTCCTCGCCGAGCCGCCCGGCGAGCGCGACGGCCTGGCCGAGGGGGTCCGGCTCCGGGGCGGCCACGACGACGAAGGCCGCCTCGTCGGACAGGAGCAGCGCCTGGACCTCCCGCGCGCGGTCGGCGAAGCCCTGGTACATCCCCTCGAAGCCGGCCAGGAACTCCCCCACGTCGCGCAGGAGCTGGGCGCCCGTGAGGCGCTCCAGGAGCGAGAGGACCGTGCCGCTGCCCGCGTGCAGGATCCTCCAGCCGAGGCCGCCCGCCGCCATGCCCGGCCGCACCAGCAGGCGCAGGGCGCGGCCCTCGATGAAGCGCGTGATGCGCTGCGGGGCGTCGAGGAAGTCGAGCGCGTTCGTCGCGGGCGGCGTGTCGAGCACGATCCGCTCGAAGTGGCCCTCGTCGACCAGCTCGTGGAGGCGCTCCACCGCCATGTACTCCTGGGCGCCCGCGACGGCCCCCGACAGGTGCCGGTAGATCCGGTTCTCCAGGATGCGCTCCTGGGCGGCGTCGTCGGCGGCGTAGCGGGCGACGAGGCGGTCGAAGGTGGCCTTCGCGTCGAGCTGCAGCGCCCAGAGGCCGCCGGCGCCCTCGGGCAGCAGGCCGCCGGTCGGCACGCGCCGCGGCTCGTCGGAGAGGCCGTTCATGCCGAGGGCGGTCGCCAGCCGGCGCGCCGGGTCGATCGTGACGACGACCGTGCGCGCCCCCTGGGCGGCGAGGCGCAGGGCCACCCCCGCCGACACGGTCGTCTTGCCGACGCCGCCGGCGCCCGCGCAGACGATGAGGCGGCGGCCGTCCAGGGCCTCGATCACGGCGCCCCGCCCGTCGCCGCGGCCAGGGCGTCGGCGAGCTCCCCGATGCCGTCGAGGTCCATCCGCGACCGGATGATCCGCGGCAGCTCCACCACCGGCACCCCGCACCCGGCGGCGAGCCGGGCGCGGTAGTCGGCGTCCACGTGCTGGTGGGCCAGGTGCCGGCGCGCGGCGAGCGCGGCCTCGCGGACCGGCCCCTCGTGATTGCCGGCGAGGGCCTCGAGCGGGGCCGCGTCCGCGTCGGCGAAGCGGTGGGGGTGGACGCCGTTGAGGACGCCCCCGGCGATCGGCAGCCCGTGCCCGCTGAGCGTCGTCGCGGCCTCGATGGCCTCCGACACGGCCAGCTCCTCCGGGAGCGCGACGATGACGATCCCCGTCGCCGCCGGGTGGGTGACCACCTCGCGGATGCGTGCGGCCTGGTCGCGGATGGGCCCCTCGGCGGCCAGGTCGGCCACGTTGCCGGCCGTCTCCAGCAGGGCGATGCCGTGGCCGGTCGCCGGGCAGTCCACGATCACCTGGTCCCACACGGGGCGGGTGCCGGACGGGTCGAGGGCGATGGCCAGGCTCCAGATCTTCCCCACGGTCACGAGCTCCGGCAGCCCCGGCGCCGCGGCGGCGAAGGTGTGGAAGGCGCGGGAGCGGGTGAGGACCTCGACCAGCGGGCGCACGCGGAGCTGGCCCGCCAGGTACTCCTCGGTCGCGCGCTCGGCGTCGATCGAGACGCCCCAGAGGCCGGGGGCGAGCTCGGCCTCGTGGTCGTGACCGACGTCCGCGCCGCGGAACAGGCGCGACAGGTGCTCCTGCCCGGCCACCTCCACCACCAGCGCCCGGCGCCCGGCGCGCGCGGCCGCGAGCCCCATCGCCGCGGCGACGGTGCTCTTGCCCGCTCCGCCCTTGCCCAGCACGAAGCGGAGGCGGCGCTCGGCCAGGGGCGGACCCGGCGGCGCCATCGTTCCCGTGTCAGGCGGCAGGCGCGCTCCGGTCGAGGCGGTCCCGGGAGCCGCCGATCCGCTCCCACCCCTTGCGCGTGGCGCGGGTGTGGCAGAGCGGGCAGACGACCCGCTGCCGCCTGCCGCGCATCGGCTCGACGAAGTGGTGGACCGGCTCGCCCGGCAGGACGACGCGGCCGCAGACCGCGCAGTCGCCGGGGCCCTCCCACGCCCTACGCGGGGCCATCGGCCTCCCCCAGCAGCTCCAGGCGGCGGTCGATGATGACCAGCGCGTCCGTGAGCCCGGCCTCCTCGGCGACCCGCCGGGCCTCGGCGAAGCGCGCCCGGGCGCGGTCCTGACGGCCCTCGTCGTCACGGTTCTTCAGAGTGTTGTCGCCCGAGAGCAGGAGCTGGTGGATCCGTCTCCGCGCCTCGTCCTGCTGCTCCATCCGCTCGGGCCCTCCCACCGACCGCCGGGACCGGGCATCCTACCCGCCCCCGGGTCCCTCCGCCGGGGGTCGGTTGTCCAGGATCCGCCCCTCGATCAGCGGCTCCACCCGGCCGCCCACCTGCACCCGGCCGGGTCCGCCGGCCGGGTCCGCGGTCACGCGCACCGCGACCTCCCCGCCCCGGCCGGACGCCGTGCGCTGGCGCACGACCAGCGACAGGTCGCCGCCGTCGCCCGCGAGCCCCTCCGCGGCGAGGCGCGCCCCGAGCGCCGCGGCGGCGGACCCGGTGACCGGGTCCTCGGGCACCCCGATCGCCGGGGCGAAGTGGCGGACCTCGACGACGGGCCGGGCCTCCGGGTCCGGCGCCGTCGCGTAGACGCTCACGCCGGCCCACCCGTCGCGCCCGGCGAGCGCGACGAGGCGGTCGTGGTCCGGCACCGCGTCCCGCAGCGCGGCGGCGTCCGGCGCGGGCAGCATGAGCTGGGGGACGCCGACGCCCCAGATGCGGGCCGGGCCCCCGGGGGCGGGCAGCCCGGCGGCGGCCGCCGCCTCGGCCGCGTCCGCCTCGGCGCCGGCCTCGGCGACGCCCATGTCGGCGGTGGCCACCGCGCCGCGCACGCGCACCTCCCGCGGGCCCGCCCCGGTCTCCAGCACCGCCCGCCCCTCGATGACCCCGGCCGCGTGGAGCACCCACGCCGCGCCCACGAGCGGGTGCCCGGCCACCGGCAGCTCGCGGGCGGGGGTGAAGATGCGCAGCCGCGCGTCGCCGCCCTCCTCGGGCGGCAGCACGACGACGGTCTCCGAGATGCCGAGCTCCGCGGCGAGCGCCTGCATCCGCGCGTCGTCCCAGCCCTCGCCGTCGAGCACCACGGCGAGCGGGTTGCCCGTCATCGGGCCGGTGGCGAAGACGTCGACCCACGCGACGCGGCTCACCGGGTCTCCTCCAGGAACCCGGAGAGGGCGTCGGCCAGCTCGCCGGCGGAGACGCTCGTGGGGCCGGGGCGCCCGTCCGGGCCGGCGGCGAA
>JBFWPT010000071.1:0-13733 GCA_050249835.1 Thermoleophilia bacterium | reverse complement strand
GCCTAGTCCAGGAACTCCCGCAGGCGCTGGGTGTCCCGGTAGGCCTGCAGCTTGGTGAGGGTCTTCGCCTCGATCTGGCGGATGCGCTCGCGGGTGACGCCGAAGCGCTGCCCCACCTCCTCCAGCGTGCGGGGCTCCTCGCCGCGCAGGCCGAAGCGCAGCTCCAGCACCTTCCGCTCGCGGTGGGTGAGCTGGCCGAGGATGACCTCGAGCTCCTCGCGGCGGAGGGTGGTGGCGACGGCGTCGGCGGGCGACTGGATGGCGGCGTCCTCGATCAGGTCGCCGAGCTCGGAGTCCTCGTCCTCCCCCACCGGCGTCTCCAGCGACACCGGCTCCTGGGCGACCTTCTGGATCTCCCGGACGCGCTCGGGGGTGACCTCCAGCTCCTTCGCGATCTCCTCGACCGTCGGCTCGCGGCCGAGGTCCTGGAGCAGCTGGCGCTGGACGCGGGAGAGCCGGTTGATGGTCTCGACCATGTGCACCGGGACGCGGATGGTGCGCGCCTGGTCGGCGATCGCCCGCGTGATGGCCTGCCGGATCCACCAGGTCGCGTACGTCGAGAACTTGTAGCCCTTGCGGTAGTCGAACTTCTCGACGGCCCGGATGAGGCCGAGGTTGCCCTCCTGGATGAGGTCGAGGAAGGCGAGGCCGCGGCCCACGTAGCGCTTGGCCACCGAGACGACGAGGCGCAGGTTGGCCTCGATGAGGATGGCCTTGGCGGCCATGTCGCGGCGCTCGATGCGCTTGGCGAGCGAGACCTCCTCGGCGGCCGTCAGCAGCGGCACCCGGCCGATCTCGCGCAGGTACATGCGCACGGGGTCGCTGGAGTTCGCCTTGACGGTGAGGTCGAGCCGCGGGGCGGCGCCGTTCTGGCCCGGGGCCTCGGCCCCCTCCCCCAGCACCTCGATGTTGAGCTCGGCGAGCACCTGCAGGAGCCGCTCCTGCTGCTCCTCGGAGAGGTCGACCGCCTCGACGACGTCGGCGATGCGCGTGAGGGGGACGGCGCCGAGCTCGCGCCCCTCCGCGATGAGCTCCCGGACCTCGTCGAGGCCCGTGACGGATACGTCCGTGCTCACCGCTCCGCCCTCAGGGCGGCGCGCACCCTGCGCGCCAGGTCGAGGGCCTCGAGGCGCCCGCGCTCGTCGCCGGCGGCCTTCATCGCCGCCGCCCGGCGCTCCAGCATGGGCAGCTCCACCCGCAGGGCGGCCTCGCGGAGCTCGGCCTCGGTGGGCTCGGCGTCGGCCAGGGCCACGCGCAGCGCGGTCGCCACCGGCTCCAGCTCGCCGGGCCAGGCGTCGAGGTCGGTGACGCCGTCGCGGAGAAGGCCGAACGCCCGCCGGTGCGCCTTCACCTGGAAGGCCTCCGCGGACATCGAGTCCATGTAGCGGCCGGCGCGCTCGGGGAGGGCGACCGCCATGGCCAGGAACCGCTGCTCGCGCACCTCGTCGGGGGACGCCGCGCGCGTGGGCAGGACCGTCTCGACGGGCGCCTCCCGCCGGGACGACCGGCGCAGGCGCTCCTCCAACCCCTGGGAAAGCTGAAGCAGGCCGGCGGTCAAGCGAACCCCCTCGTCCTTCTCGACCGAATCGGGGAACCGCCGAAGGAGCTCGGCGATCGCCTCGAGGGCCGCCTCCTTCGCACGGGGTGATTCCCCGGCCCGGGAGATCCGTGAGCGGATGAGGGAACTTACCAGAGGTTCGGACCCCTCGACGGCACGGGCCAGGTCCGCGAGGCCCGCCGGATCGCCGGCCATGTCGCCCGGATCCTGGCCCTTCGGCAGTTGCACGGCCGACCATTCGAGGTTCACGTCGGCCCCGGCCTCGACGCTCCGCCAGGCCGCCTGCTCCCCGGCCGCATCGGCGTCGAAGCAGAGCTTGACCTCCGGCGCCCACCGTCGGAGGAGCCGGATCTGCTCGGTCGTCAGCGAGGTGCCCATGCAGGCCACCGCCGAGCCGATGCCCGCGGCCGCCAGGCCCATGACGTCCGTATAGCCCTCGACCACGACGAAGTACCCGCTCCGCGCCGCCACGGCGCGCGCGGTCGCCAGGTTGAAGAGCAGGGTCCGCTTGGCGAAGTTCGGGCCCTCGGGCGAGTTGACGTACTTCGCCCGGATCTCCGGGTCCATCGTGCGGCCGCCGAAGCCCTGCACCCGCCCCTGCGAGTCGGCGATCGGGAACATGATGCGGGCCGTGAAGAAGTCGGCCACCTGGCCGCCCCGCCGCCGCGCGAGGCCCGCGTCGATCAGCTCGTCGCGGGTGAACCCCTCCTTGAGGGCGCGCCCGGCGAGCACCGCGCCCCCGCTCGGCGCGTAGCCCACCCCCACCCCGCGCACGAGCTCCTCGCCGAACCCGCGGCCCGCGAGGTACTCGCGCGCAAGGGCCGCCTCCTCGGCGCGCCAGAGGTACTCGGCGTAGAAGGCGGCGGCGCGGTCGAGAAGCCGGCGGCGGCGCTCGGCCGCCTCCCGGCGGGCCTTCTCCTGCGGGGTCTCCTCCTCGAAGGCCACGGGGATCCCGAAGCGCTCGGCGAGCTGCTGGACCGCCTCGCCGAAGGTCGCCGCGCCCTCCTGCTCGCGCATCCAGGTGATCGCGTCCCCCGAGACGGCGCAGCCATGGCAGTAGTACCGGCGGAAGTCCGGCGGCAGCAGGCTGAACGAGGGCGAGCGCTCGTCGTGGAACGGGCAGCGCCCCCACCAGCGGCCGCCGCGGCGCACGAGCTCCACGCGCCCGCGCACGAGCTCCACGAGGTCGGCGCCCTGGCGGACGGCCTCGACGGTGGACGGGGAGATCAGCGCCACGGGTGTGCGGGGTCGGCGGACAGACCGGAGAGGATACGCGGGGCCGGGGGTTGCGCCCGGGCCTATCCTCGTACCGGACCCCCACGAGGAGGGACGCATGCCGCTGTTCTCACGCTCCAAGGTGCAGATGATCGCGCCCGAGGACGCCCTGCCCGGCCGCGACCGGGAGATGCCCGTCACGGCGCCGCACTTCGTGCTGGGCACCCCCATCACGCCGCCCTTCCCCGAGACGATGGAGCTCGCCCTGGTCGGGATGGGCTGCTTCTGGGGGGCCGAGAAGGTGTTCTGGAACCTGGACGGCGTGTACACCACCGCCGTCGGGTACGCCGCGGGCCACACGCCCAACCCCACCTACGAGGAGGTCTGCTCCGCGCGGACCGGCCACAACGAGGTGGTGCGGGTGGTCTTCGACCCGGCCGTCGTCTCCTACGACGCGATCCTGAAGACCTTCTGGGAGAACCACGACCCGACGCAGGGGATGCGCCAGGGCAACGACGTCGGCACCCAGTACCGCTCCGGCGTCTACGTCTACTCGGAGGAGCAGCGCCGCGCCGCCGAGGCGTCACGCGACGCCTACGCGGTGAAGCTGGCGGAGGCCGGCTACGGGCCGATCACGACCGAGATCATCGACGCGCCGGCGTTCTACTACGCCGAGGACTACCACCAGCAGTACCTGGCCAAGGTGCCGAACGGCTACTGCGGCCTCGGCGGCACCGGTGTGAGCTGCCCGGTGGGGGTGCTCCCCGCCGAGTGAGGTGCCCCCTCCCGCGGCCCGGGCACGGGACCGCGGGAGGGGCCGGCGCTCAGGCCGGGTCGGACGGACCGGGGTCGTCGGGCGCGCCCGGGTCCTTCACGGCGTCCACGGCCGCCTTCGCCTTGTCGGACAGGCTGCCCTCGCCCGTCGCGATGTCCTTCACCTCTCCGGCGTCCTCGGCGACGTTCTCGCTGATCTCCTTCGCCTTGTCCGCGGCATCCCCGAGCGCCTCCTTGCCCTTGGCGACCAGGCCGCCGGCGACGTCGAGGCCCTTCTCCGCCAGGTCGAGGCCCTTGCCCGCCGCGTCCGTGGCGACGTCCTTGCCCTTGTCGGCCAGGTCCCCGGCCACGCCCTTCGCCTTGTTCACGAGGTCGTCGATGCCCATACGTGCTCCCGTCGTCGCGTTCATCCTGAACGGGGTGCCGGGGCACCCACGGCGCGCATTCTCCGACGCCCCCGGCGCGGGGGCAACCCGGCACCCGCTACAGCGGGCCCTCCTGCGGCTCGTACAACTCGCGGAACCTGCGCAGCGCGTACCGGTCGGTCATGCCGGCGACGAAGTCGGTCACGCGGCGCACCGGGTCGGCCTCGGGGGACAGCGGCAGGAGGTCCGGGCGCTCGGTGTAGCGGTCGAACAGCGCCCGCACCACGCCCTGGGCCCGCTCGGCCTCGTCGCGCGCCGGCGAGGCGAGGTAGACGTTCTGGAACATGAACCGCCGCAGGCGCAGGAAGGACGTGCCGACCTCCTCCGACTGGCGGATCTCCGGCCCGTCCCCGGTCGCGCGCACGCAGTCGGTCACGAGGGTCGTGAGCCGCTCCGACGTGCTGGCGCCCAGGATGGCCACCTCCTCGTCCGGCAGGTCGCCGGGCTCCAGGATGCCGGCGCGCAGGGCGTCCTCGATGTCGTGGTTCACGTACGCGATGCGGTCCATGAGCCGGACGATCTGGCCCTCCAGCGTCGCGGGGCGGCCCGGCCCGGTGTGGTGGAGGATCCCGTCCCTCACCTCCCGGGTGAGGTTGAGGCCGGCCCCGTCGCGCTCGAGCACCTCCACGACGCGCAGGCTCTGGACGTTGTGCTCGAACCGGATCCCGTGCCGCTCGGTCAGGATGGCGTCGAGGGCGGCCTCGCCGGCGTGGCCGAACGGCGCGTGGCCGAGGTCGTGCCCCATCGCGATCGCCTCGACGAGGTCCTCGTTGAGGGAGAGGGCGCGGGCGACGGTGCGCGACACCGCCGACACCTCCAGCGTGTGCGTGAGCCGGGTGCGGTAGTGGTCGCCGGCCGGCGCGACGAAGACCTGGGTCTTGTGCTTGAGCCGCCGGAACGAGGTGGTGTGGAGGATGCGGTCGCGGTCGCGCTGGAAGGCGGTCCGCAGGGGGTCCGGCTGCTCCGGCCGGTCGCGCGTCGACCGGCCGGCGCGCGCGGCCCGCGGGTCCAGCGCGGGCTCGCGGGACATCGGCGCCGGCGTCACCCCTCCCCGACGAGGGGGATCGGGAAGACCCACGGGCCGGGCGTGCCGCGGACCCCCTCGCCGCTCCAGATGGTCCCCACCGTCACCGTGATGCGCCGCACCGACCGGGGGATGGCCGGGGCGACGACGAGCGCGCCGTCCAGCCGGTCCCCGCTCACCGCGCCCTCGACGCAGGCCGAGCGGTACATGCGCCCGCCGTCGTCCACGACGACCACGTCGAGCATCGACACGGCCTCGCGCGGGCGGCCGTCGTTGGCGTGGCAGATGTACCGCAGCCGGGCGCCGGCGTCGTGGCGCTCCAGCGACACCAGGGCGACGTCGAGGCCGCCGGCCGACTGGATCTGGTTGACGGGGACGACGGCGCGCAGGGTGGCGGGCACCAGGGCGAGCGCGTCAGGGAACGGCTCGGGCACCGGGCCCCAGCCCTCGACCGGATCGGCCGCCTCGGCCCCCGGGGACTCGATGGAGTCGGGCGAGCGGTGCTTCCAGATCTGCGGGCTCTCGCGGAACATCTCGACGAGCGTGCGGTGCGACAGCGCCCGGCCGTCGTCCGGCACGTAGACCCCCATCGCCTCGCCCGGGCCCCGCACCAGGGCGAAGTAGGCCGCCGCCGGCCCGCCCGGCGCGGAGCGGTCGGCGAAGTGCATGCGCGTGATGCGCCAGCCCTCCACCAGGAGCTGGAACAGGTCGCCGAGGCCGGCGAGCTCGTAGGGCGCGTCCTCGCCCGGCATGCCGGCCCCTACGCCCCGAGCGCGGCGCGCGCCGCCGCGATCCGGGCCGTCTGGACGCGGAACGGGCTGCACGACACGTAGTCGAGCCCGGCGCGGTGGAAGAACATGACCGAGTCGGGGTCGCCGCCGTGCTCGCCGCAGACGCCGAGCTTGATGCCCGGGGTCGCGGCCCGCCCCTCGGCCGACGCGATCTCCACCAGCCGGCCCACGCCGAGCTGGTCGATCGTCTCGAACGGGTTGAACGTGATGACGTTCTCCTCGAGGTAGTGCGTCAGGAACTTCTGCTCTGCGTCGTCCCGGCTGAAGCCGAGGGTCGTCTGGGTGAGGTCGTTGGTGCCGAACGAGAAGAAGTCGGCGTGCCGCGCGATCTCCCCGGCGCGCAGGGCGGCCCGGGGCAGCTCGATCATCGTGCCCACGCGGTAGTCGACGCGCACCCCGGTCTCGCCGATCACGATCTCCGCGACGTCGATGACCTGCTCGCGCATGATCCGCAGCTCCTCCTCGAAGCCGACGAGGGGGATCATGATCTCCACCAGCGGGGCCTCGCCGGTCTCCTCGGTGACGCGGCAGGCGGCGTTCATGATCGCCGCGACCTGCATCCGGTACACCTCGGGCCACTCGATGCCGAGGCGGCAGCCGCGGGTGCCGAGCATCGGGTTGACCTCGTGGAGCCGCTGCACCACGGCGAGCTGCTCGGCGGCGTGCGGGTCGGGGCGGCCCGTGGCCTTCGCGACGGCGACCCGCTCGGAGAGCTCGATCAGGCTCGGCAGGAACTCGTGCAGCGGCGGGTCGAGCAGGCGGATCGTCACCGGCAGCCCCGCCATGGCGCGGAAGATGCCGTCGAAGTCGCTCTGCTGGAACCGGCGCAGGCGGTGCAGGTGCGGGCGCCGGGCGTCGGCGCCCTCGGCCATGATCATCGCCTGCATGATGGGCAGGCGGTCCTCGCCCTGGAACATGTGCTCGGTGCGGCAGAGGCCGATGCCCTCGGCGCCGAACCCGCGGGCGCGGACGGCGTCCTCGGGGGTGTCGGCGTTGGCGCGCACGGACAGGGTCCGCGCCCGGTCGGCCCACTCCAGGATGCGGGCCAGGTCGGCGTTGTCGCCGTCCGGCTCCAGCAGGGGGGCGTCGCCCGCGTAGACCGTGCCGGAGGTGCCGTCGATGGTGATCCGGTCGCCCGGGCGGAACTCGGCCTCCCCGATGCGGAAGGAGCCCTCGCCGGTGAAGCGGATCGCCCCGACGCCGCAGACGGCGGGCTTCCCCATGCCGACGGCCACGATGGCGGCGTGGCTGGTCTTGCCGCCGCGCGCGGTGAGGATGCCCTTCGCCTCGACCATCCCGTGGAAGTCGTCCGGCGTGGTCTCGTCGCGCACCAGGATGACGGCCTCGCCGGCCCGGCCGCGGGCCTCGGCTTCGTCGGCGGTGAACACGACGGCGCCGGCGGCGGCCCCGGGCGACGCGGCGACCCCGCGGGCCAGCGGGTCGGGGGCGGCCTCGACGTCGAGGCGCGGCAGCAGGAGCTGGCGCACCTGGTCCGGGGACACCAGCGAGACGAGCGCGCCGGCCTCGTCGACCAGCCCCTCGTCGACCAGGTCGACGGCGATCCGCGCCATGGCCTGCGCGCTGCGCTTGCCGTTGCGCGTCTGGAGCATGTAGAGGCGGCCGTCCTCGATGGTGAACTCGACGTCCTGCATGTTCCGGTACGTCGTCTCGAGCAGGTCCATCGTGGCGAGGAGCTCGGCGTAGGCCCCGGGGATCTCGTCCTTCAGCTCGTGCAGCGGCCGCGGGGTGCGGATGCCCGCGACCACGTCCTCGCCCTGGGCGTTGATGAGGAAGTCTCCGAACGGCTCGCCCTTCTCCCCCGTCACGTTGTTCCGGGTGAAGGCGACGCCCGTGCCGGAGCGCTCGCCCGTGTTGCCGAAGACCATCTGCTGCACGTTGACCGCGGTGCCCAGCTCGTAGGGGATGCGGTTCAGCCGGCGGTAGTCGTTGGCGCGGTCGTTGTCCCACGACTCGAAGACGGCCCTGACGGCGGCGTCGAGCTGGGCGCGCGGGTCCTGGGGGAACTCCTCGCCGCGGCCCTCGTGGTAGATGGCGCCGAAGGTGGCGACCAGCTCGCGGAGGTCGTCCGCCGAGAGGTCGACGTCCTGCTCCACGCCCCGGTCCGCCTTCATCGCCGAGAGAGCCTCCTCGAAGAGCGACTTCTCCACGCCGGCGACCACGTCGCCGAACATCTGGATGAAGCGCCGGTAGGAGTCGTAGGCGAAGCGCGGGTTGCCGGTGCGGGCGGCGAGGCCCTCCACGCTGCGGTCGTTGAGCCCGAGGTTGAGGACCGTGTCCATCATCCCCGGCATCGACTCGCGGGCGCCGCTGCGCACGGACACCAGCAGCGGGTCCCCGGCGTCGCCGAGGCGCTTGCCGACGGCCTCCTCCAGCGCGCGAAGGTGGGCGGTGACCTCGGCGCCGAGCCCGTCCGGCAGGCGCCGCCCGCCCGAGAGGTACTCGATGCAGGTGGCCGTGGTGATGGTGAAGCCCTTCGGGACCGGCAGGCCCAGCCGGGTCATCTCCGCGACGTTGGCGCCCTTGCCCCCGAGCAGGTCCCGCATCTCGCGGCCCCCCTCCGAGAAGTCGTAGACGCGCTTCGTCGCGGGCCCGGGGGTCACCGCGCGCCGCCCTCCGTGATCCGCTCGAAGTCGGCCACACGGAACAGGGCGCCGGCGGCGAGCCGTACGAGCCCGTAGCGGCGCGCGCGCACCGCGGGGTCCTCGGCGTTCACCAGGACGTCGGTGAAGAAGCGGTCGACGGCCGCGGCGAGGCCGGCCGCGGGAGGGAGCGCCGCGGCGAGGTCGCCGGCCGCGCGGGCGGCGTCGATGCCGGGGAGGGCCTCTGCCACGGCGGCGCGCAGGGCCTCCTCGCCGGGATCGCCGTCCGGCGGGGCCTGCGGGGCGTCCTCGTCCGGGCCCTTGCGGGCCAGGCGCCCGAGGCGGGTGCTGGCGGTCCAGGCGGCCCGGAAGCCCTCGTCGTCGCGGTGCGCGTCGATGGCGCGGGCCCAGCGGGCCGTGATCGCGGGACCGCCCAGACCGGCGCCGATCGCCGCCCAGGCGGCCTCCGCCCCGACGCCCTCCAGCCCGAGGACGTGGACGAAGCGGTCCCCGAGGAACGCCTCGACGGCGTCCACGGTCTCCTGGCGCCCGAGGATGAGGTCCGCGCCCTGGGCCTCGAGGCGGGCGTGGGCGCGGCCGACGAGCTCGCACGGGTCGGCGTCCCAGCCCTGGTCCAGCGAGATGCGGACGAGGCCGAGCGCGGCGCGGCGCAGCCCGTACGGGTCCTTCGAGCCGGTGGGCGCCTCGTCCACGGCGAAGGCACCCGCGAGGTTGTCGACCCGCTCGGCGGCGGCCAGCAGGGCGCCCGCGGGCGTGGCCGGCAGCGGCGAGTCGGGGCCCTCCGGCAGGTACTGCTCCTCCACGGCCGTCGCGACGGCCTCGGCGATGCCGGCGCGCCGGGCGTACTCGGCGGCGACGTACCCCTCGAGCTCCGAGAACTCGGCCACGAGGACGGCGCCCTGGTCGACCTTGGCGAGCCGGGCGGCGCGGCCGGCGTCGGCGCGCGCGTCGCCGGCGGCGCCCACCGCGTTGGCGATGTCGTCGACGCCCTCGACGAGGCGGTCGCGCTTCTGGGCCATCGTGCCGAGCTTCGCGTGGAAGACGATCGCGTCGAGGCGCGAGTCGAGGTCCTCCAGCCCGGCCTCCAGGTCCTTGCCGAACGAGAACTCCGCGTCCTGGAGGCGCGCGTCGAGGACGCCCTCGTTGCCGCGGGTGATGACGTCCGCGTGGGCCGGGTCGCCGTTGCTCACCGCCAGGAACGCGGGCAGCAGGCCGCCGTCGCCGTCCTCCAGCGGGAAGTAGCGCTGGTGGCCCTGCATCGCCGTCACGAGGACGCGGGAGGGCAGGCCGAGGTGGCGCTCGTCGAAGGCGCCGGTGATGACGCTGGGCCGCTCGACGAGGAAGACGACCTCCTCCATCTTCCCGCCCGGGTCGCGCCAGGAGCCGCCCGCCACCGCGGCGGCCGCGTCGAGGCCGGCGACGATCGCGGCGCGCCGGGCCTCGTGGTCGGCCACGACGCCGGCGGCCTCCAGGGCCGGGGCGTAGTCGCCGGGCGAGCCGATGATGGCCGGGCCGCCCAGGAAGCGGTGCCCCTGGGAGACGTCGCCGGCGGTGAGGCCGTAGAGGGTGAAGGGGATCGTCCGCTCGTCCAGCTTGGAGACGATCCAGCGCACGGGGCGGGAGAAGCGCAGGCCGGTGCCGTCCCCCCAGCGCATCGTCTTGGAGAAGCGCAGGCCGTCGACCAGGCGGGCCGCGATCTCCGGCACCAGCTCGTCGACCGGGCGGCCCTCGGTGGTCAGCTCGGCGAAGACGAACTCGCGCCCCCCGTCCTCGCGCACCACCAGGTCGGCGACGGCGACGCCCTGGCCGCGGGCGAAGCCCTCGGCGGCCTTCGTCGGCGCGCCGCCCTCGCCGAAGGCGGCGGAGGCGGCGGGCCCGCGGACGCTGCGGGACGCGGCGGCGAGCCCGGCGGGCAGGCCGCGGGCGATGACGGCGAAGCGCCGGGGCGCGACCGAGACCGTCACCTCGTCGGCGGGGTCCAGGCCCAGCGCGGCGACGGCCGCGGTCACCAGGCCGGGGGCCTGCTCCACGATCTCCCGGCAGGCGCTGGAGGGCAGCTCCTCGCAGCCGACCTCGATGAGGAGGTCAGGCATCCGCCGGCTCCTCCTGCGGCGCCACGAGCTCCAGGTAGGCCCGCGCGCACTTCGCGGCGAGCGCCCGGACGCGCCAGATGTAGGCCCCCCGCTCGGTCACGGAGATGACCCCGCGCGCGTCGAGCAGGTTGAAGGAGTGGCTGCACTTGAGCACCTGGTCGTAGGCCGGCAGCACAAGCCCGGCCTCCAGGCAGCGGCCGCACTCGGCCTCGTGGCGGGCGAACGCGTCGAAGAGCGCCGCGGTGTCGGCGACCTCGAAGTTGTAGGCGCTCCACTGGGCCTCGTTGCGCTGGTAGAGCTCCCCGTAGGTGACGCCGTGGCCCCATTCCAGGTCGTACACCGAGCCCACGTCCTGCAGGTACATCGCGATCCGCTCGAGCCCGTAGGTGAGCTCGACCGAGATGGGCGTCAGGTCGATGCCGCCGGCCTGCTGGAAGTAGGTGAACTGGGTGATCTCCATCCCGTCCATCCAGACCTCCCAGCCGAGGCCCCAGGCCCCGAGGGTCGGCCCCTCCCAGTCGTCCTCCACGAAGCGGATGTCGTGCTCCTCCGGCTTGATGCCGAGGGCCCGGAGGGACTCCAGGTAGAGGTCCTGCACGTCGTCCGGCGACGGCTTCAGGAGCACCTGGTACTGGAAGTAGTGCTGCAGGCGGAACGGGTTCTCGCCGTAGCGCCCGTCGGTCGGCCGGATGGAGGGCTCGAAGTAGGCGACCTTCCAGTCGTCCGGCCCCAGGCTGCGCAGGAGCGTGTGCGGGTTGAAGGTGCCCGCGCCGACCTCGGTGTGGTACGGGGTCGTCACGAGGCAGCCCTGGGCCGCCCAATACGCCGACAGACGCGCGATGATGTCCTGGAAGCTGCCCCCCGCCACGTCGGGGGAGTCTACCCGCGAGGGTTCCGCCCCGTTGAGCACGCTCGCCGCCCCGCCGATCATCGAGACGAAGCTCCGCCCGCCGGACCGCCGCGCGGGGCTGGTCGCGCGCGACCGGCTGATGGACCGGCTGGACTCCGCCGTGCGGGACCACTCCCTCACGCTGGTGAGCGCGGCCGCCGGGTGGGGGAAGTCGTCCCTGCTGGGCACCTGGATCGCCGGGTCCGGCCGGCCGACGGCGTGGGTGGCCCTGGACGCCGCCGACAACGACCCGGCCCGGTACTGGGGGTACGCCACGGAGGCGCTCCGGCGGGCCGGGGTGCCGGTGGACGCCCAGGCCGCGGCGGCGCTGGCGGGGGCCGGGGACATGCGCGACGCCGGCATGTCGGCGGTGCTCAACGCGATGGCGACCGGCAGCCCGGTGGTGATCGCCCTCGACGACTACCACGCGATCACGAACGACGCGATCCACGAGGCGATGGCGTTCCTGGTGGAGCGCCTGCCGGACACCGCCCGGGTGGTGATGACGACGCGCACCGACCCGCCGATCGGCCTGTCGCGCCTGCGCGCCCGGGGCGGGCTGGGCGAGATCCGCTCCGACGAGCTGCGGTTCGACGACACCGAGGCCGCCGCGCTCCTGAACGAGGGCATCGGCCTGGCCCTCGGGGGCGACGCCGTCGAGCGGCTGCGGTCGCGCACCGAGGGCTGGGCGGCCGGGCTCTACCTGGCCGGGCTGTCCCTGCGCGGGCGGGTCGACGCCGAGGCGTTCATCGCCGAGTTCGCGGGCGACGACCGGCTGGTCGTCGACTACCTCGCCGACGAGGTGCTGGCCGCCCAGCCGCCCGAGCGGCGCGAGTTCCTGCTGACGACCGCGATCCTCGGGCGCCTGTGCGGGCCGCTCTGCGAGGCGGTGACCGGGGTGCCGGGCGCGGCGCGCACCCTGGTGGAGCTGGAGGCCTCCAACCTCTTCCTGGTGCCGCTCGACAACCGGCGCGAGTGGTACCGCTACCACCACCTCTTCGGCGAGCTCCTGCGCCACGAGCTGTCGATGTCGGCGGGCGCCGACGAGGTGGCCGCCCTCCACGCCCGCGCGGCCGCCTGGCACCGGGAGCACGGCGACGCCGACGAGGCCGTGCACCACACGATCGCGGCGGGGGACATCGACGGAGCCGCGGACCTGATCGCCGCGACCTGGGCGGGGTTCCACCAGAGCGGCTGGACGGCGACGACGCAGCGCTGGTTGTCCCTGCTGCCGCCGGAGCGGGTGCTGGCCGACCCGCGGCTCTGCATCGCGGAGGCCCTGATCCTGGTGAACCTGGGCCGCCACGACGAGGCGGAGCCCTGGCTCGACCGCATGGAGGAGGCCATGGCGGCCCCGGGGGCGCCCGGCGACACCGCCTCCCTGCGGGCCAGCCTGGAGGCGGGGCGCGCCTTCGTGGCGTGCCTGGGCGGCGATGCCCCCTCTGGCGTGCGGCACGGACGGGCCGCGGTGGAGATCGACGCCGAGAGCGGGACCTGGTGGAGCGCGATCGCGTACCTCGCCCTGGGCATCGCGCTGCAGGCGACCGGGGAGTCCGAGGAGGCCCGGCCGGCGCTGGAGCGCGCGGTCGAGGTGGGGATGCGGACGGGCAGCGTCCCGCCGGTCGTGGTGTCCCTCAGCCACCTGTCGTCGCAGGCCCTGGACCGGGGTGAGGACGCCGAGGGCGAGGCGCTCGCCCGGCGCGGCATCGAGGCCGCCGAGCTGGACCGCCACGCCGAGTACCCGCACGCCGCCGGCGCCCATTCGAGCCTCGCCCGCGCGCTCGCCCGGCGCGGCGCCCACGAGGAGGCCCTCGCCGAGGGGGAGCGCGGCGTGCTCCTCGCCCGCCGCGGACGGGCCCGCCCCGAGACCGCCCACTCCATCCTGGGCCTGGCGGAGGTCCACGCCCTCGCCGGCCGCGCCGGCGCCGCCCGGGCATCCTTGGACGAGGCGCGCGAGCTGCTCGACGGGGCGCAGCCGGTCCAGTTCGGGCGGGCCGTCGACAGGGTCGAGGCCGCCATCGCCGCGGGCCCTGTCCCGACCCCGGCGAGCGCGCCCGGCCCCGTCTCCGCGCCGGCGCCGGCGGCACCGCCCGCCCCCGCCCCCGCTCCCGCCCCGGGCACCGAAGCCCTGACCGACCGCGAGCTCGCGGTCCTCCGCCGCCTCACCGGCGACGGCACCATGCGCGAGATCGCCGCCGACCTCTACGTCAGCCACAACACCGTGAAGACCCAGATCCGCGCGGTCTACCGCAAGCTCGGCGTCGCGACCCGCGACGAAGCCGTCCGCCGCGCCCGCGAGCTCGGCCTCCTCCCGGGCTCCCCCACCCCGGGCTGACCCCCAAC
>JBFWPT010000070.1:0-14925 GCA_050249835.1 Thermoleophilia bacterium | reverse complement strand
ATCTCCGACGCCGTCGACCCGGACACGGCCTCGGCCCTCGGCCTCTGGGGCGGCATCGGAGTCGCGCTGGCCTGGGTGGCCGTCCTGATGGTGCCCGCGCTGTACCGCTTCAGCCGCTCCGACTTCAAGTAGGTCACCGCCGGGCTGCGGCGGCCGAACTAGTGCTCGGCCCCGGGAGTGCCGTATGGGTTTCGCGAGCGAATCGCCCGCGAGGCAAGGACGCAGACCCTCGGCGATAGCGGTGTCCTATCGCCGAGGTCGAGGACGCCGCCTTGCGATGCGATGCAGCCGCGAAACACCACGGGACTTCCGGGGCGGAGCACTACGCTTGCCGAGATGCTGCGAATACGCCTCGTGGGCGCGTTCCGCGTGGAGCTCGACGGCCGCGAGCTGCCGCCCCCCGCGAGCGGCCGCGCGCGGTCGCTCCTGGCCTGGCTGGCGCACACGCCCGGGCTGCACCCGCGGACGCGCGTGGCGTCCGTCTTCTGGCCCGACGTCCTCGAGGACAGCGCGCGCGGCAGCCTGCGCACGACCCTCGCGGTGCTGCGGCGCGAGCTGGGCGAGGCGGCCGCCGTCCACCTCACCGCCGGGCGCGAACGCATCGGCATCGAGGACGGCGACGGCGTGTGGATCGACGTGCGGGAGATCGACCGCCTCGCGGCGGCGGGCCGGGGCGAGGAGGCGCTCGCCCTCTGCGACGGCGGCGACCTCCTCACCGACCTCGACGACGACTGGGTGCTCGAGGCGCGCACCGCCCACCGCGACCGCGTCGTCGCCCTCCTCGCCGACCTCGGGCGGCGCGCCGAGGAGGCGGGCGACCGGGACGCGGCGGTCGCCCACGCACGGCGGCGGCGCGACCTGGAGCCGGCGTCGGAGGAGGCCGCCCGCGACCTGATGGAGCGCCTCGCGCGGGCGGGGGACGCGGGCGCGGCCATCGCCGCCTACGAGGCCTTCCGCCTCGCGCTGCGCCGCGACCTCGGCATGCTCCCGTCGGCGCAGACCCGCGCCCTCGCCGACGAGCTTCGCGCCGGGCCGGGGGCCGAGGGCGGCGCCGTCGCCGCGCCGGTCCCCCCGTCGCTGCCACCCGCCCTCGCGCGGCACGACCACGGCCCGATGGTGGGCCGCGGCGACGAGGCCGCCGCGCTCCGGGCCGCCTGGGAGCGGGCGCGGTCCGGCTCGGCCGGCGTCGTGGTCGTGACCGGCGACGCGGGCGCCGGCAAGACGCGGCTGTTGAGCGCCTTCGGGCAGGAGGCGATGCGGGAGGGCGCGACGGTCCTCGCCGGGGGCTGCGCCGAGGACGCGGTGGTGGCGTTCGGTGCGTTCGCCGAGGCCCTGCGCCCCTGGGTCGCGGAGGCGGGCGGATCGTTGCCCGCGTGGGTGACCGCCGAGCTCGGCCGCCTGCTGCCCGGCCTCGGGGCCGATGCGGACCGGCCGGCCGGCGACGCCGGAGACGCGCGGCACCGCCTGTTCGAGGCGGTCGCGGCGACGGTGGGCGCCGCCGCCGGCCGGGGCCCCGTGGTGCTGGTGCTGGAGGACCTCCACTGGGCCGACGCGGCCACCCTGCAGATGCTCGCCCACGTGGTCCGGACCGTGGGATGGGCGCCCCTCCTGGTCGCGGGCTCGACCCGCCACGACGACGCGGCCACCGTGCCGGAGCTGCACGCCCTGCTCGCGGACCTCCGGCGCGGGAGGCGCCTCGCGGACGTGCGGCTGGGCGGGCTCACCACCGGCGAGGTGGGGACGCTGGCCGCGGCGTGGCTCGGGGGGGAGCCCGGGCCGGGCCTCGCGGAGGCGGTCCACGCGCGCACGGGCGGCAACCCGCTCTTCGTGGAGGAGCTCGCCCGGCACCTCGTCGAGGCCCATCCGGGGGCGGAGCCTGCGGCGCTCGCCGAGGCCGCCGTCCGGGCGGTGCCCGAGGGCGTGCGGTCGGTCATCGAGCGGCGGCTCGCCCACCTCGGGGAGCCCGCGGTCGACGTGGTGCGGGTGGCGGCCGTCGCGGGCGAGACGTTCGCGCTGGCCGACGTCGCGGCCGTCGTCGGCGCCGGCGACGACGAGGTCGTCGCGCGCCTCGACGCGGCCGTCGGCGCCGGGCTGGTGGACGAGGGGGACGTACCGGGGCGCTACGCCTTCGCCCACGCGCTCGTGCGCGAGGCGGTGCTCGCGTCGCTCACCTCCACCCGCAGGGCGCTGATGCACCGCCGCGCGGCCGAGGTGCTCGGGGGGCTCCCGGCCGGCCGCCGCGAGGCGCGCATGGGCGAGATCGCCCGGCACCTGCTCGACGCGGGGCCGCTGGCCGACGCGGGGGAGGCGGCCGGGACGGCCCTCCGCGCGGCCGCCCAGGCCGTCGGGCGCCTCGCCTACGAGGACGCCGTCGACCTGCTGGGGCGCGCCCTCGGGACGGGGCTCCCCGAGGACGACCCCCTGCGCGGCGAGCTGGTGCTCGCGCTCGGCGACGCCCACCTGCGCCTCGGGGAGGGCGAGGCCGCCGAGCGCCGCTTCGAGGAGGCGGCGGCCGTGGCGCGCGCCGGCGGCGACGCGGAGCTGCTCGCGCGGGCGGCGCTCGGCCGCGCGGGCCTCGGCGTGGCGATCGGCCCGGTGCGCGAGCCCGTCCGGGCCCTCCTCGAGGAGGCGCTGGCGGGCGTGGGCGACGCGTCGCCCCTGCGGCCCCGGCTGCTGGGGCGCCTCGCCATCGAGCTCTACTACGCGCCGCCGCCGGGCCTGCGCGAGCGCCTAAGCGCCGAGGCGCTCGCGGGGGGCCGGCGCCTCGGCGGGCGGGCGCTGCTCGAGGCGCTCGGGGCGCGTCACGTGGGGCTCTGGAGCCCCGACCACGCCGAGGAGCGGCTCGCGATCGCCGACGAGCTCGTGGCGGCGGCACGGGCCGGGGGCGACCGGGAGGCCGAGCTCCAGGGCGTCAACTGGCGCGTCGCGGACCTCTTCGATCTCGGCGAGCGCGCGGCGCTCGACGCCGCCGTGGACGAGCACGAGCGCCTGGCCGACGCGCTCCGGCTGCCCTCCTACCTCTGGTGGGCTCCGATGTGGCGGGCGACCCTGGCCGCGCTCGACGACCGCCTGGACGAGGCCGCCGTCCACGCGGCGCGCGGAGCCCGCATCGGGCGGGCGGCGGGGGACGCCAACGCCGAGGTGCTGTTCGCTGCCCAGCACCTGGGCCTGGAGGTCGCCGCCCGGACCCTCACCGCCGAGCGGCATGCGGCGATCCGGGCCCGGGCCGAGCGGTCGCCGGCGCGCTGGGCGTGGGTGGGCGGCCTGGCGATCGGGGCGGTCGCGCTGGGTGACCTCGCCGTCGCCCGCGAGGAGATGGAGGCCGGCATGCGGCACCTCCCCGCCGCGACGCCCGACGTCAATTGGCTCTACACGGTGCAGGCGCTCGGCGCGGTCGCCGCGCGCCTCGGCGACTCCGGCGCCGCGCGCGTGACCTACCCGCTCCTGCGGCCGTACGCCCACCGGGTGGTGACGGTGGGCCGGGGGTGCTTCTGCGTCGGGTCGGCCGCGCTGACGCTCGGCGTGCTGGCGTCCCTGCTCGGCGACGACGAGGCCGCCCGGGACCACCTGGAGGACGCCGTCCGCGTCAACGACCGGCTCGGCGCGGTGGCCTACGCGGCCGTCTCGCGCCGGGCGCTGGCCGACCGGATCGGCGATCCCGCACGGGCGGCGGCCCTGCGACGGGAGGCGGCGCAGGTGGGCGGCGAGAGCCTTCCCGCCGGCCTCTACGCGTCGCCCTGAGCCGGTCCGGCGAAGGACTCACGGTGGCCTGACGGTCGCCTGACGGTCGCCGTCGAGCCTGGTGCGGAACCCCTTACCCGCTCCAGGAGAACGTCATGGCCACCCGGATCCACCCCACCCCCGCCACCGCCGCCGCGGCGCTCGCCGACGGCCTCGCCGGCGACCTGATCGCGCCCGGCGACGACGGCTACGAGCGCGCCCGGCGTGTCTGGAACGGCATGATCGACAAGCGGCCCGCGCTCATCGCCCGCTGCGCCGGCCCGGACGACGTCGCCCTCGCCCTGCGGTTCGCCGCCGGCACCCGCATGCCGATCGCCGTGCGCGGCGGCGGCCACAACGTCGCGGGCACCGCGTCGGTGGACGACGGCCTCGTCATCGACCTGTCGGACATGCGCGAGGTGCGCATCGACCCGTCCGGCCGCACGGTGCACGTCGGGGGCGGCGCGACCTGGGCCGACGTCGACCGGGTGACCGCGCCGCTCGGGCTCGCCACGCCGGGCGGCGTGGTCTCCGAGACCGGCGTCGCCGGGCTCGCCCTGAGCGGCGGCGTCTCGTCGCAGCGGCGCCTGCACGGCATGACCATCGACAACATCGTGTCGGCCGAGATGGTCCTCGCCGACGGCCGCCGGGTGCGCGCGAGCGCCACCGAGCACCCCGACCTGTTCTGGGCGATCCGCGGCGGCGGGGGCAACTTCGGCGTGGCGACCTCCCTCGAGCTGCGGCTGCACCCGCTCGGGCCCGAGGTCTTCGACGTCAACGCCTTCTACCCCCTCGAGGACGCCCACCGCGTCCTGAGCGGGTGGCGCGACGCCGTGGCCGGCGGGCCGGACGAGATCACGAGCGCGGCGTTCATCTGGACCCTGCCCGTCGTGCCGGACCTTCCCGAGCACCTGCGCGGCGTCCCCTACGTGGGTGTCACCGCGATGTACGCCGGGCCCGTGGGCGAGGGCGAGCGGGTGCTGGATCCGCTGCGCCGCCTCGCGACCCCGCTCCTCGACATGAGCGGTCCGGTCTCCTACCTGGAGAAGCAGCGCTCGCTGGACGCCTACTTCCCCGCCGGCCTCCGCTACTACTGGAAGGCCCTCTACCTCGACGGGTTGCCCGACGAGGCCGTGGCCCAGACGGTGGAGTGGAGCGACCGGCGCCCCTCGCCGCGCACGCTCGTGGTCATCCGCCACTGCGGCGGCGCGATGGCGCGGGTCGGGGCCGCCGCGACGGCGTTCGGCGACCGCAGCTCGGAGTTCATGCTGAGCATCGACTCCACCTGGGACGACCCGGCCGACGACGCGCGCAACATCGCGTGGACGCGCGACTACTGGGACGCCGCCCACCGCTTCTCCCAGCGCGGCAAGACCTACTTCAACTTCCCCGGCCTGCTGGAGGAGGGGGAGTCGGCGGTGCGCGCGAGCTTCGGCGGCAACCACGCCCGCCTGGCCCGCATCAAGGCCGCGTACGACCCCGGGAACGTCTTCCGGCTCAACCCCAACATCCGCCCCGCCTCCTAGGCGAGGACCGCCCCTTCTCCCCGAAAGGAGCTGCCGTGCAGCCCCGTTCCCCGCGCGTGCGCCTCATCATGGCCTCCGCCCTGCCCCTGGCCCTCTCCGCCCTCGCTCTCCCGGGCGCGGCGACGGCCGCGACGGCCGAGGTGTCCTCCGGTCAGCTCGTCATCCGGGCCGGCGCCGAGGCGACCGCCAACGCCATGACCCTCTCCCAGCAACCCGACGGCCGCGTCGTCATCCGCGACTCCGCGGAGCCCGTCACCACCGGAGCGGGGTGCTCGGTCGTGCAGGGCGGCGCCGTCTGCACCGGCGCGAGCCGCATCTTCGCCGGCCTCGGCGGCGGCGACGACGCGCTCGCCGTCACGCTCAGCCTCTCCGTGCAGTACAACGGCGGCGCGGGCGACGACACCCTCGCCACGGGCACGGGCCCGGGGCCGTCCAAGGTCGCCTTCGCGGGCGGGGACGGCCGGGACACCGTCACCTACGCGGCCGCCACCCGGGGCGTGACCGTGAACCAGAACCGCGTCGCCGACGACGGGCGGACGGGCACCGACTCGGACGACATCGGTGACGACGTCGACGTCATCATCGGGTCCCGCTTCGCCGACTCCCTCGCGGGCTTCTTCAGCGAGCCGGCGCCGCTGACCTTCGACGGGCTCGGCGGCGACGACGTGCTGCAGGGCGGCGGCGGCAACGACAACTTCCGCACCGCGCCCGGAGACGGCGCGGACCGCATCTCCGGAGGCGGCGGCTTCGACACCGTCGACTACCGCACCCGTTCGCGGTCGCTGCGGGTCACGGTCGACGCCGGCGGCGCCGACGACGGCGAGGCCGGCGAGCGCGACGAGGTCCGCAGCATGGAGCAGATCCTCACCGGGCCGGGCGACGACACCGTCGCCGGCAGCCCGGTCACGCCCATCAGCAGCAACTTCGTCACAGGGGCGGGCGTCGACCGCATCACCGGGACCGAGGGGCGGGACGGCGTCACCCCCGGGCCGGGCCGCGACATCGTGGACACCCGCGGGGGCGCCGACATCATCCGCGCACGCGACGGCGAGGCCGACACCGTCGCGTGCGGCGCCGAGACCGACACGCTCCAGGCGGACGGCGGGCTCGACACCCTCACGACGGGGTGCGAGATCGTCGAGAGGGTGGGCGTCCTGCGCCTCGCCGCCCGCTCCCTGCGCGTCCCGGCCGGCGACGTCGCCCGCATCCGGCTGAGCTGGACGCACCCGCGCGCCGCGGGCCGCCTGGCCGCGGTCACCCTGCGCCTGCGCGACGGGGCCGTGCCGGTGGGGGAGGTCGTCATCACCTCGCGCGCCGCCCGCATGCGCGCCACCGGCGCCGTCGCGCTCGTGCCCGCCGCCGGCCGGCTGCGCCGCGACGGGCGCGCCGTGCGCGCGACGGTCGGCGTCCGCCTCGACGGGTCCCTCGCCGGGCGGCGCCTCGCCATCGACGTCGAGGCCGTCGACCGCGCCGGGCGCAGGCAGGTGGAGCGCGGCGCCGGGGCCCTGATCGTCGCCGGCTGAGGACGCCGGGCCGCGTCGTGGCCCCGCCCCGTTGCGCACGCGGGCGGGGCGGGGCTAGCGTCGCGGCAGGAGACCCGGAAGGGGGTGGTGGGTGAGGACGCGGCCGGCGCCCGCGCGCGGGGACCACGAGCCTGGCGCGCGCGACGACGCCACGGCACGGCAGGCCGCGCCCGCCGTGGAGCGCGTGCTGATGCTCCAGGGCGCCGCCGGCAACCGCGCCCTCGGCCGCGTCCTCGCCCGCGAGCCCGCGCCGCCGTCGAGCGCCGACGCCGCCGACTTCAACCCCGACGCGATCGTCAACGACCTGCGGCGGGCCATCGACCAGTCCGACGTCGAGATCGACGGGTTCGAGGGCGACAGCCACTGGACCCGGACGCCGATCTTCGTGCGCAGCATCCACGCGGAGGCCGTGGTCACGGCCCTGGACAACCGGACGACGGCCCAGCTCCAGCGGATCGCGACGCTCTACTCCCAACTGGAGACGGGCGGCACGCGCACGCTGGAGGAGGACCTGTTCGGGAAGGGGGAGTCGGGCTACCCGAGCGTCCTCACCCGGCGGCCCGCCTGGAACGCGCGCATCCGCGGGCTGATGAAGGGCACCCGCGCCGAGCAGGCGGCGCCGGGCGGCCCGGCCATGGACGGCCGCGTGGAGGCGGACGCCGCCGAGCTCGGCCGCGTGCTCGACGGCGACGTGGGGGAGGCGGACCGCGAGCGCGTCTACGCGCTGCACCGGCGCCCGCCCGCCGACCTGGACCGGGTGTACGCCGCCTACCAGCGCACGTTCGGGAAGTCCCTCGACGACGTCCTCAACGCCAAGATGGCGAAGCCCGCGCACCGCAACCGCGTGCTGCAGCTTCGCCTCGGCAACACCGCGATGGCCGACGCGATCGCCATCGAGGAGAAGCGCCTGCGCATCGAGGAACTCGAGAAGGTGAAGCTCGACCCCTGGCGGGCGCAGTCGGCGGCATCGGAGCGCACGAAGCTCGTCGCCGGCATCGAGGGCATCCTCGAGATGAACCGGCAGGAGGCGATCGCCGACCCCGCCAACGCGCGCCTCACCGCCGACCAGGCCGTCACGGCCCGCATGGACGCGATCCTCGACCTCACCGAGAAGGAGACCGGTCAGTCCGTCGGCCAGCGGCTCTACGCGACGCTCGGGCCGGTGCAGGGGATCATCGTCGCCAAGACGATCTCCGGATCGCTGGTGGACAGCGCCGCCTACGAGCTCGTGCGCATGGAGGCCGAGCGCACGACGAGCACGGCGAAGATCACGCCGCTGCTGCGCGGGTTCCGGCCCCAGGCGCAGCACGACGTGATGGCGAGGGCGGGCAACCCGGAGACGCCCGAAGCCGAGCGCCTGGCCCTCATCGAGCCGAAGGCCCTCCAGGCGGCGATCGACGCCCAGGCCAAGGCCTACACCGAGGCCTTCGTCACGCGGTACGAGGCGCTCAAGCCGAGCAGCGGGCGCACCTGGACGCAGATCGTCGACAGCGCGGACTCGTACAACACGGACCTCATGAACGCCCTGCAACGGGGCGGCGGGCGCATCGACGACATCGACGAACTCGACATCGCGATCCGCAAGAAGGACAAGCCCGGGGTGACGGCGGTGCTGAAGCGCCAGCCCCATCAGGAGGCGATCACCGCCCTCAAGCAGGCCTACGAGCAGAAGCGGGGCCAGCCGCTCGAGAAGGCGCTCTTCGGCATCTTCGGAGACGACCCGGAGAAGTCGCGCTACTTCGGGCCCAAGTACGTGGGGGCGCTCCTCGGTGGCCGCGATGCCGGCCACGCCCGGGAGGCGCTCGCCAAGCCGTCCAAGGCGTCGCTCGGCGGCCAGGACGAGGTCGACTGGATCGCGAAGCACGGCCGGGCCGAGGTGGACATCACCGAGGCCGAGAGCGGCGCGATGGGGTCGCTGCGGGAGATCGGGGACGACCCCGAGACCCAGGTGATCATGAACGAGTCGGCCAGGCGGCTGGAGGCGCTGAAGGCCGAGTGGGACCGCAACGACCCGGCCGGCCGTCCCCGCGGCGTGATCCTCGCCGAGATGAAGCGCGTGCGGGCCGCCCTCACGGGCGACGCCACGGCGTACGAGGAGGAGAACGCCCGGATGGTCGAGCAGCTGCGCTCGGCCATCTCCATGGCGGTGCAGGTGGCGCTGGCCGTCGCCCTGCCCGGCGTGGGCGGGGGCTTCCTCGCCGCCACGGCGTTGAACATCGGCGCGACCGTCGCCGCCAACGCGATCATCTGGGGGGACGACTACACCCTCGACCGCTTCACGGGCGACGTGCTCGGCGGCGTGACCGGGGCGCTCGGCGGCAAGTTCGGCGAGGAGATCGTGGGCGCCGTGGGCCGCCAGGTCGCGGGGCGGGCCGCGTCGGGCACGGTGCAGGCCGCCGAGGGCGTGGGCGTGGGCCTCGGGATGGCGAAGCAGGCCGGCCAGGCGGCCGCGATGGCGGACGAGGCGAGCTTCGCGCTGAAGGCCGCGATGGAGGGCGGCAACGTGCTGGGCGGGGCCGCCCTGACGACGGCGGTGACGGGCGAGAACCAGTTCACGGTCCAGGGGCTCGGGCAGAGCGTCGCCATGAACCAGCTCGGCAAGATCCGCGCGCCGAAGGCCCGGCCCGCCGGCGCCTCCGACGGCTCGCCCGCGCGGCCCGCCGGGGAGGCCCCGCCGCCGGTCGCCGACGCGCCCGTGCCCGTCCCCGACGCGCCCGCCCGGGCGCCCGCGGCCCCCGAGCCGGTCGGCGCGGCCCCCGACCCGCGCGCCACGGCGGCGCCGCCCGCCCCCGCGGAACAGGCGCCCCTGCGCCCCGAGGCGGGCCCGGCGCGCACCGAGGCCCGGGGACTCGCCAACGCCATGGAGCAGAACGCGGCGCACTGGCCGGGAATGACCGTGCCGCAGCAGCTCGACTCCCTGGCCCGCATCTCCGACGGCGTGCTCGCCCCGAACGGGATCCCCCCGGTGCGCGTGGCCGCGGGCGAGGGCCTGCCCGCCGACCACGCCCGGTTCGACTACCGCGAGTGGACCGTCCGCGTGAGCCCCGACGACCTCGGGGCGGTGAACCTCGGCCCGGACCAGGTGGAGGCCCGCGCCGGCCTGCTGCGGCACGAGCTCGACCACACCGCCCAATGGTGGGACATGGCCCTCCTGCGCGCCGGCCAGGGCCGCGACGCCGACGGCATCCGCCAGGACATGGGGATCCCGATCGACGTCGCCCGCCAGGCCGAGGCGGCCTTCCGGTCCGGCGGGGCGCTCCCGGCCGACCGCGCCGCGGCCGCGCAGGCGTTCTACGACAGCGTCTACGGCACCGGCTCGCGCGACCGCAACCGCACCTACCGGGAGATGGACTCCTACGAGGCGCAGGTCGCGATGATCGACGCCGAGATCGCCGCGCAACGGAAGACCGGCGCGGTCGACCCACAGCTCCTCAACATGCGGGAGATGGCCGCGGAGCAGCTCGCCATCCACGATGCCGCCTACCGGGGCCTGCCGGAGGAGGTGCGCGCCTACGACACCGGGGGGCGCCAGTCCGGCGAGGCCCGGGTGATGGAGGCCGAGCGGCAGGCGGACCTCGCGGACATGGCCGTCGAGGAGGTGCGCCGCTGGGAGCGGGACGTGCAGGACCGCCTCGCCGACGCCGCCATCGCGGGCGTCGAGGATCCGGCGCTCCTGGCCGAGCACCACCGCGCCCTCGAGCGGGTGCAGATCCTCGAGGCCCGGGCGCAGGTGCTCGCCGCCCGCCGCGACGCCCTCATCGACGAGACCCGCGGCGTCGCTGCTCCGGCCGCCCCCGACCCGGCCGTCGCCGCGGCGGCGCAGGCCGCGGTGGCCGCGGATCCGTCCACCGTCACCCCGGACGAGGCGCCCGCGATCCCGCGGGCGACGAACAAGCCCCCGCCGGCGCCGCCCGCGGCACCGCCCCCGACCCAGGCGGCGACCCTCCAGGAGGGGCTCGCCATCTACCGCGACCAGATCCGCGCCACCCCGCTCCACGAGTGCGCCCTGGTGTACGACCCCGCTGACGGCACGTACCACCTCATCCGCGGCGGACGGGACTCGATCGGCCTGCGCGACGTGCGGGCGCAGGGCCTCGTCGTGCTCCGGCACTCCCATCCGGTCGTCCCGGGCACCGACGCCGCCCACCGCGGCGACCGCTTCCCCTCGGCGGAGGACGCCGGGGAGCTGGCGCTCGTCACGCCGCCCGGGCAGTTCCGGATGGAGGTCGTCGACTTCCAGGTCGGCGGCGGCGAGCTGGGCTACACGGAGTTCCGCATCGACAAGCGCAACGGCCAGGTCGAGGTGAAGATCGACATGTACATCGGCGGGGAGCTCGTCCACAGCCAGGACTTCCCCGACCTGTACGCCTACCAGGACTTCCTCGGCCGGGAGTTCGACGCGCCGGGCAAGCTGCCGGAGGGCTCGGTGCTGCTCGACCCGGGCGGCCCGGACGACGATGACTACTGACGCCCCCGCGCCGCGCGGCATCGGGGACATCATCGTGTCGAGCCGCCCCTACGACGAGTACCTGGCGATGTTCGGGCTGAGCGAGGCCGAGGTCCTGGCCGGCCCGGTGCTCGACTGCCCGGGCGGCGCGGGGAGCTTCGCCGCCGAGGTTCGGGACCGCGGCGGGTCCGTCGTGAGCGCCGACCCCGCCTACGCGACGCCCGCGGCCGAGCTCGTGGCCTCCTCGCGGGCCGGCTTCGCCCACGGCCTGGACTACCTCGATCGCAACCAGGAGTCGTACGTCTGGACCTGGTTCGCCGATGTCGCCGACCTGCGCGCCCGCCGCGGCGCCGCCCTCGACCGCTTCGCGGCCGACTTCGGCGGCGCGGACGACGACTACGTCGTGGCGTCCCTGCCCTCGCTGCCGTTCCCCGCCCGGTCGTTCCGCCTCGCGCTCTGCGGCTACCTGCTGTTCGCGTACCCGGACCACCTCGACGACGCCGGGCATCTCGCCGGCCTGCGCGAGCTGCTGCGCGTCGCCCGGGAGGAGGTCCGCGTGTACCCGCTCATCGACACGGCCTACCAGCGCCACCCCGCCCTCGACGCGATCCGCCGCGCCCTGGAGGGCGACGGCGCCGAGAGCGAGGTGCGCCGGGTCGACTACGAGTTCCAGCGCGGCGCGACCGAGGTACTGGTGATCGCCCCGGGCTGAGGGTCGTCAGGAGCGGAGCCGAAGGTGCCAGAGCGCATGGTTCAGCATCGCCTCCTGCTCGCTATCCGTTGCAAGTACTCCGAGCCGGTTTCGAGCCCGGGGTCCGCGGCACACGTCCTTCTGGTTTGCGACTCGAAGATTCGTGTAGATGGCAGGCAGCTCATCACGGTCCTCGGGGGCGAACATCAACTTCGGCCTACCGTCCTTGCCGGCGATCAAAGCGATTCGATCTCCGGTCCTCGCGAAGTCGTCCGTCTCGACGAAGACCGCCCGCTGCTCTCGGGGCACACCTCGGACGACCTCCCAGACGGAAGCCCAGCCCCGCTCGCTGCCGAAGACGGGGACCCGCTCATGCGGAACGCCGATGCAGAACCGGACGGGACCGCGGCCGTCGTCACCCTCATAGACCACCATCGGTGGATAGTGCTCATGCACCTCGGGCCACTTGTGCGCGAAGCCCTCGATCAGACCCACCTCTCGCCACGCAACCATCTCGCCCCCCTCTGAGTCGGCTTGAGTCGGCCCCCCTGTCTCGCGTAGGGCGGCGACGATGAGCCCCACCAGTTCCGCTCCGTGCTCCTCGATCGCGTCCGCCAACACGAGCCGATCCAGCCCGCCGCCCACCGTCCGGTAACCCATGTCGCACCTCCTCTAAAATCACTAGTCAAGTTATTCTAGTGAAAGTTGACCCTGGAGCGCAAGCACACCTCTCTCGTGAGCGAGCCTGGCTTGGGGGCCCGGGGGCGGCGAGGGCGCTCATCTCGCGGGCTGTACGCGCCGGGCCCGCCGGTCATAGGGTCGCGGCATGCGGAGGGCGCTGGTGCGCATCGCCGTCGTCTGCGGGGCGCTGGCCGCCGCGGGCCCGTTCGCGGCCCCGGCCGCCGGGCAGTCGGACCCGCTCTTCCCGCCGTGCGCCCCGGGCGTGCCGGCCCCGCCGCCCCCGGCGGTGGTGGTGGAGGGGGCGCGCGACTCGCCGACGCGGATCGTCGCCGGGCGCCCGTTCTCCCTGGACTTCGAGGGTGACTCGCCCGCCGACAGCCTGGAGGCCGCCGTTCCGGGGACGACGCTCCAGGATCCCCGCTTCGGCGTCATGACGGTCGTGGTCCCGACGCCGGGGCCGGCGGCGTTCACCCTTCGCTACATCGCCGGCGGGGCCTCGAGGGCGACCGCCTGCACCTGGCCGCACACGTTCACGATCGACGTGGAGGAGGGCGACCCCGTCGTCGCCCGCCTCGGCGCCATCGAGGGGCCGGACGCGCGATGGCCGCTCAGCGGCCCCCCGAGGCTGCCGCGCCGCGGTCTCCTCACGACCGGGCGTCCGCTCGTGGGCCTGCAATGGACGTGCACGGGAACGACCTCCGGGGTGCCGCTGGTGGCCGAGTTGTTCGTGGAGCGCCGACTGGGCCGGTCGCCCACGGAGGCGTCCCCGGCGGGCCGGCTGGTGACCGACGCCTGCGCCACGGACGACGTCACACGGGCGCGGGCCCCGGGCGCCCTGCTCCAGTTCATCGGGGGCCCGGACGCCGACGGGGGCGAGCGCGACCTGACCGCCCTCATCTCGCACAAGCGGGGCGCCCGCTACTGGCTCCGCGTGACGCAGGGCGCGCGGCTCGTCGGCCAGTCGCGCTTCTTCGTCGCCTTCCGCGGCCAGCGCGGGCGGTTCGCGTCGCTGTACGTCATCGCCCCGGAGGCGTCCTACGTCGCCGCGAGCTGCAGGCGCCCGCGGCGCGGCGACGGCCGCTTCCCGCTCGGTTTCCGGACGTGGCCCTTCCCGGCCTGCCGCCGCTGAGGAGCGACGGGGCGGCACCGCCGGGGCGGGCGGTAGGCTCGCCCACCGATGCCGCCCTCCCCCGCGCAGATCGCCCACCGGATCGCGCGGGCCGCGCGGCCGCTGGTCACAATCGACCCCCCGCCGGCGGGCGTCCACGCCGACTGGGACGTGCCGGTGCCGATGCCCGACGGCGTGACCCTGCGGGCCAACGTGTTCCGCCCGCCGGCCACGGAGGCCGGGGAGCGGGTGCCGGTCATCATGTGCGCCCACCCGTACGGGAAGGACCGCATCCCGGCGAAGCGGCGCGGCCGGGGCGTCGACCCCCAGTACCGCGCGCTGCCGCAGCCCGGCCCGGTCCGCATCTCGGCGTGGACGGGCTGGGAGGGGCCGGACCCGGCGGCGTGGGTCCCGCGCGGGTACGCGGTCGTGAACCTCGACCTGCGCGGCAGCGGCAGCTCCGAGGGGGTGGGCGAGCTGCTCTCGCGGCGCGAGGCCGAGGACTACGCCGAGGCGATCGCGTGGGCGGCGGCGCAGCCGTGGTCGACGGGTCGGGTCGGCCTGCTCGGCGTGTCCTACCTCGCCCTCGCCCAGTACGGCGTCGCCGCGCTGCGCCCACCCGCGCTGGCGGCGATCTGCCCGTGGGAGGGCTTCTCCGACGTCTACCGCGACTTCGCCCGGCCGGGCGGGATCCACGAGACCGGGTTCCTGCGCCTGTGGTCGACGGTCACCCGCCGCACGAGCCGCCTCGCCGAGGACCTCGGCGCCCAGGTCGCCGCCCGGCCGACCCGCGACGAGTGGTACCGGGCGCACTCCCCGGACCTCGCGGCCATCGAGGCGCCGATGCTCGTGTGCGGCTCGTTCTCCGACCACGACCTCCACACCCGGGGATCGTTCGAGGCGTTCCGGCGCGCCGGGTCGGAACGCCGCTGGCTCTACACCCACCGCGGCGGCAAATGGGAGCGGTTCTACTCCGGGGAGGCCCTCGCGACGCAGGCGCGCTTCCTCGACTGGGCGCTGAAGGGCGAGGACAACGGCTGGGACACGGAGCCGCCGGTGCGGCTGGCGATCCACGAGGACGGGGCCGCTCCGGCAGAGGTGCGCCACGAGGCCGCCTGGCCGCCGGACGACCTCACCTGGGAGGAACTGCCGCTCGACATCGCGTCGCGCAGCCTCCGCCCGGCAGGCGACACCCCCGACCGCTCCTCGATCCTGCTGGACACGCGCGG
>JBFWPT010000069.1:0-15688 GCA_050249835.1 Thermoleophilia bacterium | reverse complement strand
TGGGCCGGGAGACCCGCGACCAGCTTGCCCGCCGGCACGTCGCGGGTGACGAGGGCCCCGGCGGCGACGAACGCCTCCGCGCCGATCTCGATGCCCGGCAGGATCACGACGCCCCCGCCGACGCGGGCGCCGCGCCGGATGACCGCGCCCTTGATGAGGGCGTGGCGGGCGTCGGTGCGGCCCATGAAGTTGTCGTTCGTGGTCGTCACGCACGGCGCGATGAAGACGTGGTCCTCGAGCTCGGAGTAGGCCGTGATGTACGAGTTGCTCTGGATCTTGGTGAACGCCCCGATCGGCACGTCGTTCTCGACGCACACCCCGCGGCCCACCACGACCCCCTCTCCGAGGGTGCAGCGCTCCCGCACCGACGCCTGGTCGCCGATGATCACGTCGGCGCCGAGGACGGTGCCCGCGTAGACCACGGCGCCGCTGCAGATCGCCGCGCCGGCCCCGATCTCCAGGGGGGCGAGCGGGTCCTTCTTGCGGCTCGTGGAGCGCTTCGACAGCTTCGGCTGCTTGCCCAGGACGACGCTGTCCTGGATCACGACGCCGTCGCCGATGACCGTGCCGTCGTGGATCACGACGTTCGCGCCGATCTCCACGTCGTCGCCGATCACGACGCCCTCGCCGAGGACCAGGTTCTCGCGGCTCACGCCACGGCCCCCGGGGCGGCCAGGGCGACGGGGCGGCCGGACTCGGCCAGCGACCGGCTCATCGCCTCCAGCACCTCCACCACGATCGCGCCGGCCTGCCCGTCGGACGGGGTGGGCTGCCGGTCGCGCACGGCCTCCACGAAGCGCTCGCACACGATCCGCAGCGGCTCGGCGCCGGCGATCTTCGGGATGTGGATGTCCCCGGAGCGCACCTGGATGTACTCGCCGTAGGTCTCGGTGCGGGGGATCGGGCCCTTGTCGTACACGGTCACCTTGCGCTCGGTCTCCATGTCGTCGAACACCACCATCCGCTCCGACCCGATCACGGTCATCTTGCGCATCTTGTGCGGGTCGAGCCAGCTCAGGTGCAGGTGCCCGAGGATGCCGGACGGGAACCGGATGCGCCCGAACACGACGTCCTCAACGCCGGGCTGCAGGTAGCTCTCGCCCGTGGCGGACACCTCGACGGGGCGCTCGCCCACCAGGTGCAGCATCACCGAGATGTCGTGGGGGCCGAGGCTCCACAGGGCGTTCTCGTCGGGGCGCACGATGCCCAGGTTCTGACGGTTGCCGTAGAGGTAGAAGACCTGGCCGAGGTCCCCGGCGTCCACCATCTCCTTCAGCTTGCGCACGGCCGGGTGGTACACGAGCAGGTGGTCCACCATCAGCACGCGGTCGCCGGCGCCGGCCAGCGCCGCCAGGCCGTTCGCGTCCTCGCCGGTCAGGGCGAGGGGCTTCTCCACGAAGACGTCCTTGCCCGCCTCGAGCACCAGCCGCGCGAGCGGGGCGTGCGTCGGCACGGGCGTCGCGATCACGATCGCGTCGAGGCCGTCGTCGGCGAGCAGGTCGTCCAGGTCGGTCGTGAAGCGGCTCGACGGGTAGGAGGCCCGGTGGCGCGCCAGCACCGCCTCGTCGCGATCGCAGATCCAGGCGAGGCGCGCCCCCTCGAGCCGGTCGAAGTTGCGGGCGAGGTTGGGGCCCCAGTAGTTCATCCCCACGACGCCGACGGTGACCTCCCCGCCCGCCGTCACAGGCGCCACACCTTCTCGTCGTCCCCGGAGACCACGTTGCGGAAGTCCACCACCAGGTCCGCGTCGCGCCCGAGCGCGTCCCAGTCGATGCCGGAGTGCGCGGTGACCACCACGACGGCGTCGTAGCCCCCCACCTCGCCGTCGAGCGGGACGCTCTGCAGGCCCCGCGCGCGCAGCTCGGGGACGTGCGGGTCGTGGTACGAGACCTCGGCCCCCTCGTCGCGCAGCAGGTCGATGATCCGCAGGGCCGGGCTCTCCCGGGTGTCGTTCACGTCCGCCTTGTAGGACACGCCGATCATCAGGATGCGGCTGCCGTTGAGGGCCTTGCGGCGGCTGTTGAGCGCGCGGCCGACCTTCTGCACGCAGAACACCGGCATCTGCGAGTTGATCTTCCCGGCGAGCTCGATGAACTCGGTGTGGAGGTCGAACTCGCGGGCCTTCCACGTGAGGTAGAAGGGGTCGATCGGGATGCAGTGGCCGCCGAGGCCCGGGCCGGGCCGGAACGGCATGTAGCCGAACGGCTTCGTGGCGGCGGCGTCGATGACGTCCCACACGTCGATGGACATGCGGTCGCACAGCATCGCCAGCTCGTTGACGAGCGCGATGTTGACGCTGCGGAAGATGTTCTCCAGCAGCTTCGTCAGCTCCGCGACCTCGGGGCCGGACACCGGCACCAGCGTCTCGCAGGCGAGGCCGTACAGCGCCATCGCCTTCTCGGTGCAGGTGGGCGTGAGCCCGCCGATCACCTTCGGCGTGGTCGCCGTGGTCCAGTCGGTGCGGCCCGGGTCGACCCGCTCGGGGGAGAAGGCCAGGTGGAAGCCCTCGCCGGCCGTGAGCCCGGAGCGCTCCAGCACCGGGGCGACCTCCTCCCGGGTGGTCCCCGGGTAGGTGGTGCTCTCCAGGACCACGAGCTGGCCGGGCTGGAGCACCTCCGCGAGGCTCGCCGAGGCCCCGAGCACGGCGCCGAGGTCCGGCTCGCGGTGCTCGGTGAGCGGCGTCGGGAGGCAGATGATGACCGCCTCGACCGCCCGGATCTCGTCCCAGGAGGTCGTCGCCTTCACGAGGCCGTCGCGCACGAGCGGCGCCAGGCGGTCGTCGGGGACGTCCTCGATGTGCGAGGTGCCCTCGTTGATCGCGTCCACCTTGGCGGCGACCGCGTCGAGGCCCAGCACCCTGACCCCCGCCTCCGCGAACGTCACCGCGAGGGGGAGCCCTACGTATCCGAGGCCGATGATCCCGACCTGCGGCGTGTCCCCGCTCAGGGGCCTGGGGGCGGCGCCGGGGCCGCCGGGGTGGTGGGGGAGGGATTCACGTTCGTCATTACTCTACGTATCGGTCCTGGTCAGGTGAACTTTCGAGAGAGGATGCCAGCCCCTGCGTCCGGACACCCTTCTCGCGGGACTCCCGCGCCTGGTGCGCGTCGCGGACGAGACGCGGTGGAGGGGCCAGTCGGCCGTGCTGACGGCGCTGGTGGTGGCGGCCTTCTGGCTGTCCACCTGGTTCCTGGGGGAGCCGGTCCGCGAGTCGGCGACGGCGCTCGCCGCGGCCGCGGCCGCCCTGCCGGCGCTGCTGATCGCCGCGCGGGGGAGCCCCCGCCGCATCGCGGAGAGCCTCGCGCGGGCCGTCCCCCCGCCGGCGGCGACGGTGCTGGAGACCCCGGCCGCGGCGCGCGACCGGCGCATGCGTCTGGCGGGTGTCGTGCTGACGGGCGTCATCCTGCTCCTGCTGTTCGATCACTTCACGGGGGGCGGCGGGATCATGGCCGGCCTCGTCGCCGGGAGCCTCGGTGCGCTCGGTGCGGTGGAGTGGGTGGAGGGGCGCCGCTGGGAGGTCGCCGAGAGGGAGCGCGGCACGCGGGTGTTCGTGATGATGCGCCCGGACGCCCTCACCCCCGCCGTCGGCGCCGGTGAGGTGTTCGAGCGTCCGCGGCCGGGAGCCGAGGGCGGCGATCCCGCCGGCCCGGGCCCCTTCGACCTCGACGTCTAGCAGCTAGCTGCGGCGCCGCGCCTCGGCCGCCCGCCGTGCCGCGGCGACCTTCTTGGCCCGCGCCGCGGCCTCCTTCTTCTTCAGGATCTTCGCGCTCGCGACGCAGAAGTTGCTCACGCCGATCGGCTTCGGGGTGAACGCCCGGCCGGTGTAGGGCCACACGCGCCAGACGTAGCAGGTGCCCGGCCGCAGGTTCTTCTTCGGGGCACGGAACTGCAGGCCGCGCGGGAAGAGGGAGAGCACCTTGGTGATCCGCGGCGTCGCGTTGCCCTTGCGCGGCGTCACCTTGAAGAGCTGCAGGTTGTAGAGCTTGGTGCCGCGCGGGCCGCGCTTCCACTGGAGCACGGGCGCCCGGGTCGGGACCGTCTTGCCGGCCTTCGGCTTGAGCCGCTTCGCGTTCTGCCGCGGGAGGATGCTCGCGGCCGTGGCGCCGCCGCCCGACGGGCTCGGGGCCGGGGTGAGCGGCGCGATCATGGTGAACGGCTCGACCGAGGGGGCCGAGACGTTGCCGGCCGCGTCCACCTGGAGCACCTGGAACGAGTAGGCCCCGTCCGGCAGCACCGGCAGCGTGACGCTGGTGGCCGGCGTGTCGGCGTAGGGCAGGATCGTGATGCCGCCCTCGCCCACGACCGTCCAGCGCGAGTACGCGCCCGGCTCGGTCTCCCAGGTGAAGACCGGCGCCGCGATGGCCGGGAACGGCGGGCGGATGAGGATGCCCGGCGCCGGCGGGGGCGTCGTGTCGACCTTGAAGGAGCGCGTGGCGTCGGCGCTCGGCCGGCCGGCCTCCGTCACCTGCGACACCGCGAAGGTGTAGTCGCCGTCCGGGAGGTTCGTGATCGTCGCCTGGGTGCTCGCGCCCCCGCCCACGCGGACGGGCGTCTCGGAGCCGGCGAGGGTCAGCTCCCACCGGTACGTCTGCTCGGTGCCGGTCCAGGAGAACGTCGGCGAGGAGATGCGGGTCGGGGCCGTGGGACCGCCGGTGATGGTCGGGGCGGCCGGCACGGTGGAGTCGATCCGCAGGCCCCGGGTCGCGGAGATCCGCACGTTCCCGGCGTTGTCCCAGGTGACCACCCGCCAGTTGAAGTTGACGCGCTCGGGCAGCGGCTGCGGCACGAGGGCCGGGTCGCGCTTGGCGGAGTAGTTCCCGACGCCGCCGACGTCGTCCCGCCGCGCGAGCGGCGTCCAGTCGCCGGACTCCGGGTCCTCGTACTGGAGCTCGTAGCGGTCCACGCCGGAGGTCGGGTCGACGCCCGGGGTCCACTCGAACGTGGGCTCCTCGGCGACCAGCGCGCCGCTGTTCGGGACGGACGGGAGGCCGGTGCCGAACTGCGGCTTCGTGGCGTCGAACCTGAAGGCGGGGGTCACGGCCGCCGTGCCCGGGTTGCCCACGCGGTCCACCGGCGTGTAGCTCACCGTCCCGAGCTGGCGGTCCTGGGTCCAGTTCACCGGGCCGCAGTCGGCGACGCCCGTGCCGATGCCGTCGTCGCAGCTCCGGTTGATCGTCAGGCTCGTGTACCAGCCGTTGTCGCCGTTGGGGGCGCCGGGCGCGAGCGACACGCTCATCGTCGGGGCGGTGTAGTCCGGGTGGATCGCCATGCTGGCCCAGCCGCTGCTGATCAGCGACTGCTCGGCCCGCACCATGAAGAAACGCGCGCCCTCCGGCACGGCGATCTCGACGCCCGGGACGATCGGGGTCAGGTCCGCGGGCGGGACGTCGGTGCTGGCGGTCACGCCGCCGTAGTACGCGATCGGGGCGATGTCCGGCGGGAGCGCATCGACCGGTGGCGCCCACGTGAAGGACCACGGACTGGTCTGGTTGCTCGGGCTCGCCGGGTTGGACCCGAGGGACTGCGGCAGCTCGAGGGCGGACGCCGTCCCCGCGAACGCGAGGGAGGAGCCGACCGCCGTGGCCGCCACCAGTGCACCGAGCCGGGAACGCTTGCGAGTGGGGGGATTCACGGGCACCGCTGTCACCTGTCGCCGGAGGATCTGCACGATTCTATGCGCTGCTCCTGCCCCCCGGCGACCTTCGAGAACTACCCGAAGGTCTAGCGTTCGGCCCCCGGAGGGGTGGTGCTGGCCGCACCATGCGGGGTCGACGCCCCCAGGGCGTCCGCCACGATCGCGGCGATCCGCTCCGCCGCGCGCCCGTCGCCGTAGTACTCCGGCCGCTCGTCCGGCATCGACAGGTCGGCCAGCGCGGCGCGGACCCTCGCCGGGTCCATGCCCGTGAGGCGGTTGAAGCCGCCCTCGACCGTCTCGACCCATTCCGTGGTGTCCCGCAGGGTCACGCAGGGGATCCCGTGGAAGTAGGCCTCCTTCTGCACCCCGCCGGAATCGGTGACGACGGCGCGGGCGCCGAGCAGCAGGGCCGTGAAGTCCAGATAGCCCACCGGCGGGGACAGGCGGAGCGTGGGATGGGCGGCCAGCGCCTCCCAGTGGCCGGCCTGCTCCAGCTTGTGGCGGGTGCGCGGGTGGACCGGGAAGACGGCGGGCTCGTCGATGGCCCGGAGGACGTCCACCATCGCCCGGAGCGCCTCCGGCGTGTCGGTGGCCGCGGCCCGGTGGATCGTGACGAGCAGGTAGCCCCCCGGCTCCAGGCCGAGGGCGGCGGGCCCGGGGCGGGCCGCGGCGACCGGCGCGAACATGCGCCCGGCGTCGAGCATCACGTCCCCGACCCTGTGGACGCCGCGTGTCAGGCCCTCCCGGGCGAGGTTCGCGACGGCGGTGTCGGTGGGGACGAGCAGGAGGTCCGACAGGTGGTCGGTCACCACCCGGTTCTGCTCCTCCGGCATCGTGCGGTCGAAGGAGCGCAGGCCCGCCTCGACGTGGCCGAGCGGCAGCCCGAGCTTGGCCGCGGCGAGCGCCCCGGCGAGGGTCGTCGTGGTGTCCCCGTAGACGAGGACCATCCCCGGCGCCTCGTCCAGCAGCAGCGGCTCCAGCCGCTCGCACATCAGGGCGAGCTGGGTGAGCGGGCTGCCCGCCCCGACCTCCAGGGCGTGGTCCGGCGCCGGGATGTCCAGCTCCTCGAAGATGAGGTCGGCGAGCTCCGGGTCGTAGTGCTGGCCGCTGTGCACCAGCACCTCGTCCACCCGCGCGCGCAGGGCGCGGCAGAGCGGCGCCGCCTTCACGAACTGCGGCCGGTTGCCCACGATCGAGACGACCTTCAAATGCCGGTGAACCCCACTCCGGAGAGCCGCTGCGTGATGACCTCGAACCGGCCGGTCGCCACCAGGAACCCGATCAGTATGAAGAGCGTGGCGGCCGTCGCGTTCACGATCCGCCACCGGTCGCGCAGCCAGCGGAAGGCGCCGAGGGTGCGCGTCATGAAGAGGCCGGCCAGCAGGAACGGGATCCCGAGGCCCAGCGAGTAGGTGAACAGCAGGCTCGCCCCCAGGCCCGGGGAGCCCGTCGGCGCGGCGTAGGCCAGGATGCTCGCGTAGACGGGGCCGATGCAGGGCGTCCAGCCGACGGCGAAGGCCGCGCCCACCAGTCCGGCGCCCACGATGGTGGTGGGCCGCCGCGCGAGCGCCATGTGGCGGTCCGTCTGCAGCAGCCCGGTGGCCGGCAGCACGACCATCGCGATCCCGGTCAGGATGAGCAGGATCCCCGCGACCAGGTTGAGCGTGTTCTGGTCCTCGGTGAGCGAGTAGCCGATGAGGCCCGCCCCGGCCCCGTACGCCGTGAAGACGAGCGAGAACCCGACCACGAAGGCGAGGGTCGGCCGGAGCACGTCCGCCGTGCGCGCGCCGAGCTGGTCGAAGGACACCCCGGAGATGAACGTGAGGTAGCCCGGGACGACCGCGAGCACGCACGGGGACGCGAAGGACACGAACCCCGCGGCGAAGGCGACCGCGTAGGAGACGACGGAGATATCGTCCACGCCCGGATGGTAGCCGGGATGCGGCCGCGGTCCCCCTGCCATCGCCCCCAGGAGCCTCCCGGAAGGACGACCCGTGGCAACCGTCACCCCCGACGCGACCGAGCTCCAGACCGTCACGACCGCCTACCGCGAGGCGGCGGAGGCGATCGGCCTGGACGATGAGAGGCGGCTGCTGCTGGACACGCCGCACCGCGAGATCGCCGCCCAGGTACCGGTGCGCATGGACGACGGCTCCCTGCGGGTCTTCACGGCCTACCGGGTGCAGCACAACGGCGCGCGCGGCCCCTACAAGGGCGGGCTGCGCTACCACCCGCACGTCGACCTCGACGGCGTCCGGGCGCTCGCGGCGGCGATGACGTGGAAGACGGCGCTCGTCGACCTGCCCTTCGGCGGCGCCAAGGGCGGCATCGACGTCGATCCCAAGGAGCTGAGCCCCGCCGAGCGGCAGCGCGCCACCCGCACGCTGATGGGGCGCATCGACAAGGTGCTCGGGCCGATGCGGGACATCATGGCCCCGGACATGGGCAGCGGCCCCGCGGAGATGGCCTGGCTCATGGACGAGTACGGCCGCCTGCACGGGCACACCCCGGCGATCGTCACCGGCAAGCCGGTGGAGCTCGGCGGCACGGCCGGCCGGGTGGAGGCCACCGGCGAGGGCGTCGCCATCGTCACCCGCGAGGTGGCGCGCGACATCGGGCTGCACCTCGAGGGCGCGCGGGTCGCGATCCAGGGCTTCGGCAACGTCGGCAGCCACGCCGCGGCGGCCCTCCATCGCATGGGGTGCGTGGTGGTCGCGGTGGGCGACGTCGCCGGGGCCGTCCGGAACCCCGAGGGCCTCGACGTGCCCGAGCTGGTGCGCCGGGCGCGCGCGGGCATCACGGGCCACGACGGCATGGACGTGGAGCGCATCCCCCCCCGACGACCTGCTCGGGATCGACTGCGACATCCTCGTGCCGGCCGCGATCGGCGGGGTGCTGCACGCCGGCAACGCGGACGTCGTGACCGCCCGCCTCGTGGTGGAGGGCGCCAACAGCCCGCTCACCCCGGGCGCGGACGCGGCGCTGGCCGAGCGCGGCGTGGTCGTCGTCCCGGACGTGCTCGCCAACGCCGGCGGCGTGGTCGTCTCGTACCTGGAGTGGGTGCAGAACCTGCAGAACGTGCGCTGGGAGCGCCGCCAGGTGGACGAGGAGCTCGCCCGGCGCCTGCTCGCCGCCTCCTCGGAGGTGCGCGCCCGGGCGGCCGAGGACGGCTGCAGCCTGCGGCGGGCGGCCTACCGGGTGGCCGTCTCGCGGGTCGCGACGGCCGAGGCGCTGCGCGGCCACGACTGACACCTGTCACCGGCGGGTGCCACCCCGCGCCGGGGCACCAGTGCACCGCCGCGGGGGTCCCGTATGGGTTTCGCGAGCGAATCGCCCGCGAGGCAAGGACGCAGATCCTCGGCGATAGCGGTGTCCTATCGCCGAGGTCGAGGACGCAGCCGCGCGAAGCGATGCAGCCGCGAAACACCGCGGGAGCTCCTGCGGCGGTGCACTAGGGTAAGGGGCCGGATCCCGGGCACACGACGCGAGGAGGCCATCCGTGGCGACGACGGCAGGAACGTCCATCGAGGAGCTTCTGGGCGCTGAGGGCGAGTCGCTCCTCACGCACACCTGCACGACGATCCCGCTGGAGAGGCTCACGGTCCCCGGTCCGACCTGGGTCGATGACGTCATGGCGTCCTCGGACCGGCCGGTGCCGGTGCTGCGCTCGCTGCAGGGCCTCTTCGACCACGGCCGCCTCGGCGGCACCGGCTACGTCTCGATCCTGCCCGTGGACCAGGGCATCGAGCACTCGGCGGCCGCGTCCTTCGCGCCGAACCCGGACTACTTCGACCCGCTGAAGATCGTGGAGCTGGCGATCGAGGGCGGCTGCAACGGCGTGGCCACGACCCTCGGCGCGCTCGGCCTGGCGGCGCGGAAGTACGCGCACCGCATCCCGTTCATGCTCAAGCTCAACCACAACGAGTTCCTGTCGTACCCGAACTCGTACGACCAGATCATGTTCGGCTCGGTGAAGCAGGCCTGGGAGCAGGGCTGCACCCTCGTCGGCGCCACGATCTACTTCGGCTCGGCCGAGTCGAAGCGGCAGATCCAGGAGGTCTCCGCCGCCTTCGCCGCCGCCCACGAGGTCGGCATGGGCACGGTCCTCTGGTGCTACATGCGCAACTCGGCCTTCTCGCCGAAGGACGGCGGGCCCGACTACCACGTGGCCGCCGACCTCACGAGCCAGGCGAACCACCTGGGCGTGACGATCCAGGCCGACATCATCAAGCAGAAGCTCCCCGAGACGGCCGCCCCGGGCTTCCTCGACCTGAAGTTCGGCAAGACGAGCCCGAAGGTCTACTCGGAGCTGATGAGCGACAACCCCATCGACATGTGCCGCTACCAGGTGGCCAACTGCTACATGGGGCGCATCCCGCTCATCAACTCGGGCGGCGCGTCGTCGGGCGACAGCGACCTGGCCGAGGCCGTCCGCACCGCGGTGGTCAACAAGCGCGCCGGCGGCGCGGGCCTCATCTCCGGCCGCAAGGCGTTCCAGCGCCCCGTGGCCGAGGGCGTCGCCCTCCTCAACGCCATCCAGGACGTCTACCTGGACCCGGAGATCACCCTGGCGTAGCCCGTCGCGCGCCGGGCGAACCCCGTCGCCGTGACCGCCCAGGCGGTCACGGCGACCCCGGCCCAACCACGGGCGAACGTCTCCACCGCGCCGATGCCGGCCGCCACCCCCACCACGGCGGCGCGCGCCCCGGACATTCCGACGGGGAAGACCGTCGCCCAGCGGGACGGGTCGTAGCGCAGGCGGGGCCACCGGATCTCGCAGGCCACCAGCACCACGAGCCAGGCCGCGGCGACCGCCCACAGCGCGACGGCGAGCCCGGCGAGCGCGTCGTGGGCGCCCGTCATCACGCCGAGCGCCTCGGCGGCCAGCACCACCTCGGCCACCGCGAGCGCCGAGATCGCGACGGCCCCGCCGGCGACCCAGGTCTGCCCGCCGCCCCGGCGCAGCTCCCCCCGGTCGAAGCGGGCGAGGCCCGCGGCGTAGAGCGCCAGCCCGAGCGCGGCCAGGACGACCGCCACCGCGACCATCCAGGGCGCGTCGCGCCCCGGGGCGAGCATGGCGGCCAGCCCGGCGACGGCCTCGGTGGCGACGCAGGGCAGGAACAGCCGCCCGCCCCGCGGCCAGGGGGCCCGGACCAGGGCCCCCGCGCCGAGGCCCGCCCACAGGGCCGCTCCGGCCACCAGCAGCGCCAGGGCGAGGCCCGGCCGGCCCGCGTGGGCGGCCCCGGCGCCCACCACGCACGTCCCCGCCACGGCCGTGAGCCCCCGCGGCTCGCGCGCGCCGGGCAGGCCGCGGCCGCGCAGGAGCCCGGCGGCGACCGCGACCGCCGCGGCGGCGAGCGCCGCGCCCGCCACGGCCGTGAACACCCGGCCCGCGGTGTCGCGACCGGTCACGGCCAGGGCGACCCCGACGATGCCGGTCGCCATCACGAACGACCCGGCCCACGGCCACAGCTCGCGCAGGGCCGCCCGGGCGGGCCGGCCCTCGGTCGCCGGCGTGGTCATCCCCGGGAGACTACGAGGCCGCGCGCGTCGCCCGGGCCTCCGCGCTCACCAGCCACGCGCCGAGCAGGAAGCAGACCGCCCCCAGGAACGTGAACGCGTTGGTGGCCTCGGCGTCGATCACCTCGCCGGTGCTGGGCAGGATGAACGAGGTGATGGCCGAGGCGCCGAAGAAGATCGACCCGACCATGTTGAGGCGGGCGATGCGGCGGCCGACGTCGCCGCCTGCGCGGCACCACCAGCGGTGGCACACCTCCAGCAGGGCCAGCTCGCTGGCCACGAGGAAGCAGATCGAGCCGAGCGCGTCCGGCGCCCACACCCGGACGATGGCCTCGTGGGTGTCCAGCGCGTCGTTCAGCGCGGCGATGGTGGTGATGTTGAAGAAGACCGTCCCGACGAGCTGGACGGCGGTGGCCCACCAGTCGATGCGGCCGGGCTCGAACAGCCGGGCGACGGGCCCGCGCGGATCGGGGACGGCGTCCCGGGCCACGGTGCGGCGCGCGCGCAGGGTCTGGAGGTGCTGCAGCGCGGCGGCCGAGGTGAAGAAGATGGCGCCGACGACGAACGTCATCGCCACCGCGCGCGGGTCGACGCGGGTCGAGAAGAAGGGCATCGACCCGAGCGCGAAGGCCGTGGACCCGATCATGAACAGGACGCCGATCCACCAGCCCAGCAGCCGCACGACGGGGGTGGCGGCCGTGTGCGCCGGTGCGACCGCCGGGTGGCCGGCACCCTCGGCGCGCAGACCGCCGCCGGTGCGGTGGCGGCGGGAGGTCCACTCGAGCCGCTGACCGCCCGTGTCCTCGTAGACGACGCGCGAGACGAAGGGGCCCGCGCCCGCCGTCTCCACGATGCGCCAGTCGGGTGGATGCGCGGCGAACGGGCGGCGCTGCCCGTCCGCCGCGGAACCCGGTGTGCCGTCCATCAGGTGTGGCTGAAGCCCCCGTCCTGGATCACGGAGGGCCGCCGCCCCGGCTCGCGGGCGAACCGGTCGAGCACCTCCCGGATGTCGGCGAGCAGGAGGTTCGAGAGGTCGCGGCTGAGCCCGTGGCGCACGACGATGCGGCAGATGGCCATGTCATCGAGGTTCTTGGGCAGCGTGTACGCCGGCACCTGCCAGCCCGAGCGGCGCAGCGAGTCCGAGAACTCGAACAGCGTGAAGTTGGCGCCCTCGTCGAGCGACCACGAGAGCAGGGGGAGGTCGGTGCCCCGGGTGATCATCGTGAACGGGCCCATGTTCTCGATCTCCTCGGCGAGGTGCAGGGCCACGTCCTGGGCGTCCTGCTGCACCCGCCGGTACCCCTCACGGCCGAGCCGGAGGAAGTTGTAGTACTGCGCGACGACCTGGCTGCCCGGGCGCGAGAAGTTGATCGCGAAGGTCGGCATCTCGCCGCCGAGGTAGTTGACCCGGAAGATCAGCTCCTCCGGCAGGTCCTCCTGGTCGCGCCACACGATCCAGCCCACGCCGAGGGGCGCGAGGCCGTACTTGTGCCCGGAGGCGTTGATCGACTTCACGCGGGGCAGCCGGAAGTCCCAGACGATGTGCGGCTGGATGAAGGGCGCCACGAACCCGCCGCTCGCGCCGTCCACATGGATGGGGATGTCGAGGCCGGTCTCCTCCTGCAGCCGGTCCAGGGCGTCGCTGATCTCGGAGATCGGCTCGTACTCGCCGGTGAAGGTGGAGCCGAGGATGCCCACGACGCCGATGGTGTTCTCGTCGCAGAGCGCGACCGCCCCGGCGGCGTCCATCGCGTAGCGGCCCTCCTCGAGCGGCACGAGGCGCTGCTCGACGTCCCAGTAGCGGGCGAACTTGTGCCAGCAGACCTGGACGTTGACGCCCATCACGATGTTGGGCTTGTCGGTCGGCAGGCCCTGCGCGCGCCGCTTCTCGCGCCAGCGCCGCTGGAGCGCCATGCCGCCGAGCATGCAGGCCTCGCTGGACCCGGTGGTCGACGTGCCCATCGCGTCCTTCGAGTCGGGCGCGTTCCAGAGGGAGGCGAGGATGTTCACGCAGCGCTGCTCGATCTCGGCGGTCTGCGGGTACTCGTCCTTGTCGATCATGTTCTTGTCGCAGGTCTCGGCCATGAGGGCCCGCACCTCGGGCTCGACCCAGGTCTGCGTGAACGTGGCGAGGTTGAGCCGGGAGTTGCCCTCCACCATCAGCTCGTCGCGGATCAGCGCGTGCGCGTGCCGCGGGTCCCATTCGCCGTCGGGGATGCGGTACTTGGGCACCTTCTGCGACGGGTCGGCAGCCGCGTAGACGGGCGTGTGCGCCTCGACCTCGGCGGCCTTCTTGACTCCGTGGACGGCCATCGTCCCTCCCGGTGGTGTGCGTCGGCCGTCGTACGCAACACCACCGGGGGGACCCGGGCATCGGCCGGGAAGGACGAACGTGGCGCTCCGGGGGCCTCAGCGCACCCGGGCCCGCACGTCGGCCGTCCCGAGCGGCACGCCCGCGGCCAGCGCCGAGGTGCCGAACGCGGCGTTGAGCGCGGCCGCGGCGTCGGCCGTCAGGCTGACACGGGCCCCGCGCACCACCGCCGTGCGGGCCTTCAGGCCGGTGCGGGCCGCCGAGAGGTCCACCGCGAGCGGCACCCGGGTCGTCGTGTCGCCGACCCGAGCGCTCAGGTCCGGGCTGTCGTCCACGGTGATGAGGAAGTCCCGCAGCTCGACCCGCGTCGCGCCGGCCGTGAGGGCGATCCCGCCGCTGTGCGCGATCGTCCCCGCGAAGGTCCCGGCGGCGAGGGTGCCCCCCGTCACCGGGAACGCGAGCCCGGCCGGACCCGCCGTGGCGGGGGCGATGACGGAGGGGGTCACGCCCAGCGACGTCAGCGCGGCGGCCGTGCCGGGGTCGAGGGAGAGCGTCGTGGCCCCGCCGGACAGGTGCAGCTCGGCCGGCCGCGTGCGGACGTCCACGCGCCCGACGGGGGTGCCGGCGGCCAGGTGGCTCCCGAAGGCGGCGTTGAGGGCGGCGGCACCCCTGGCCGTCAGGGACGCCTCGACCCGCACCACCCAGGTCCCCACCCGCCCGGGGCCGCGGCGGAGCACGGCGGCGTCGTCCAGGTCGAGGGCCAGCAGCGGCAGGCGCGCCCCGCCTGCCGCCGCCGTCAGCACCGGCGCCCGCCCGCCGGTCCGCACGACGAAGTCCGTGACGCGGACGGTCGTGCCGCCGGCCCGGAAGGCGAGGCCGCCCGAGTGGTCGATGCGCCCCGCCGCCGTCCGGGGGTCGATGGCTCCGCCGGTGACGGGGAAGGCGATCGCGCCCCGCGACACGCGGGCGGGCCCGACGGGGGCGACGGACAGGCCGAGGTCGCCGAGGGCCGCGGCGGTGCCCGCGTCGAGTCGCAGGGTCGTCTGCCCCCCGGCCAGGTCGACCGGGGCGGCGGTGGCGGCGGGAGCGGCGACGGCGGCCCCCGCGGCCAGGCCGGCGGCGGCGGTGAGCAGGCGCCGGCGGATGTGGGAAGACACGTGGATCCCTCCTCGGGTCCGGGTGAGCGTGTCGACGTGTCCGCGCCGTCCGCCCCCGGCGGATGTGCATCCGCCCGCCCGCGGCCGCCGTATCCTCCGGTGTGCATGCGACGGGCCGACAGACGGCGTTCCCCGCCCCGCCGGGGCAGCCCGTGCTGAGGCGCCGGGGCCGGGGCCGTGGGGACGCGCCCGCGGGCGACGCCCGCCTGGCCGAAGGGCTCCGGCGCGGCGACCCGGACGCGCTCGCCGAGATCCACCGGGTCCACGGCGGGCTCGTGCTCGGGTATCTCCGCTCCGCGCTGCGCGACCCCGGGGCCGCCGAGGACGTGCACCAGGAGGTCTTCCTCGACGTATGGCGGAGGGGCCGGTCGTACGACCCGGCCCGGGCCTCCCTCGGCTCGTGGATCATGCTGATCGCGCGGAGCCGGGCGATCGACCACCTCCGGCGCCGGGTGCCGGAGCCGCGCGACATCGCGGACGACCTGCGGCGCGACGAGGACCCCGCGACCTCGCCCGACCTCCTCGTCGAGCGCTGGGCGGTGGCGGGGATGCTCGCGAGCCTGCCGGTCGCCGAGGCCCGGGTGCTGCGGATGCGCTTCCACGAGGGGCTCACGCAGACCGAGATCGCGGAGCGGACCGGGATCCCCCTCGGTACCGTGAAGACCTACATGGTCCGCGGGCTGCGCCGCCTGCGGGAGATGATGGAGGCGGAACGCTGACCCGCGACGAGCAGCTCATCGCGGACTACCTCCTCGGGGAGCTCGCCCCCTCCGAGCGGGACGAGGTGGAGCGCCGCGCCGCCGCCGATCCAGCTTTCGCCGCGGCGCTCGACGCGTACCGCCCCGTCGTGGAGTCCCTCGGCGCCGTCCCACCGGAGGCGTGGGACCCGCCGGAGCGGCCACCGCTCCCGCCCCTGCCCGGACTGGAGCGGCCCCGCCGTCCGCCGGCACGAGCGCGCGTCGCCCTGGCCGTGGGGGCGATCGTCCTGGCGGCGGCCGTCGCCGGGCTCTCGTGGTGGGCGCTCGCGGGTGGCGACGACGCCGGGGCCGACGGGCCCCCGATCGCCCT
>JBFWPT010000068.1:0-15918 GCA_050249835.1 Thermoleophilia bacterium | reverse complement strand
GGGTGATCGCCGCCCTGCGGCGCACCTCCAGGCCGGGGGATGGGGTGTTGCCGTCGGTGCGGACGATGCAGCGGTGGTTCCGGGAGGGGCGGTGGCTCACCCCGCCGCCCGGCGCCGGACCGACCGGACCCACGGACCCGGGGCCCGCGGATGGAGACCCGCCGCCCCCACCCCCGGCCGACGGAGCGGCCGGGGGTGGGGGACCGGGACTACGGGAGGCGCGTCACCCGGTTCGGGACCGGGGGCGCCACCGGGGCGTTCGCCCCGAGGTACGCGGTGAACGCGTCCAGGTCGCTCCCGCCGCCGAGGCGGTTGGTGCCCTGGGTGAGGACCGCGAACCCGTCGCCGCCGTCGGCGAGGAACGAGTTGACGGTCACCCGGTACGTCGCCGCCGGGTCGATCGGTGTGCCGTTGAGGCTGATCGACGCCGGGTCCACCTTCTGCCCGACGGGTGCGGACGCCGACCAGGAGTAGGCGAAGCCCTCCGACACTCCGAGGTGCAGGAAGCGGACGCTGCCGTCCGTCTGCGTCGTCCACTGCTGCTCCAGCATCGTCTCGATCTGGGCCCCGGTGAGGTCGATGGAGACGAGCAGGTTGCCGAACGGCTGGACCGTGAAGGCCTCGCCGTAGGTCACCTGGCCCGGCTGCTCACCCGCCGCGGACGGCGCGAACGTCAGGTCCGCCCGCACTCCGCCGGGGTTCATGAACGCCATCACCGAGCCGCCCGCGGACGCCTCGGTGGTCGCGGCGAGCTGGGCGTCGGCGATCAGGTCGGCGAGGGCCGACTCCGTGTCGCGCGTGAGGCTCCGGGTGATGTCGGCCGTCACGGACCCGACGACCCGGTTCGCGATCGGCGCCGACAGCGCGTTCCACTTGGCGATCGTCGCCGTCTGGCGGGCGTCCGGCGTCACGTCACGGGTGACCGCGTGGTTCGTGGTGGTCACCGACGAGCGCACGACCTCGCCGGTCTTGCGGTCCAGCTTCAGGTCGGTCTCGGTGATGACGCGCCCGTAGGAGCTGGCGCTCGTCACCCACCGCGGCTTGCCCGCCGGGTCGGGGATGTTGCAGGTGTACGGCTGGTGCGTGTGGCCGGTCACGACGAGGTCGATCGACGACGACAGGCCCTGCGCGATGTTCACGATCGGGCCGGTCAGGCCGGTCACCGAGCCGTCGGTGCAGGTGAAGTCGTACGGCGCGCCGGCCGGGGGCAGGCCGCCCTCGTGCAGCAGCACCACGATCGCCTCGACGCCGCGGCGCCGCAGGTCCCTCGCCGCGCGGTTCGCGGTCTCCACCTCGTCCGCGAACTCCACGTCGCGGATCCCGGCCTGGGCGACCAGCTCCGGCGTGCCCTCCAGGGTCATGCCGATGAAGCCGACCTTCACCCCGCCGACCCACTTGATGGAGGTGGGCGGCAGCACGGTGCGGCCGGTGGAGGTGCCCCTCCACCAGGAGCCGTAGTGGCGGGCGTGCTTCGGCTTGCTGACCTTGACGCCGTCCTTGTAGGTCACGTTGGCGGCGAGCCAGTCGAACTTCGCGCCCGAGTAGCCGTCCTCGTCGAAGCAGCCCTCGACCGGGTGGCAGCCGCCGTACTGCATCCGCAGCAGCTCGGGGACGCCCTCGTCGAATTCGTGGTTGCCGACGCCGGAGACGTCGAGGCCGAGCGTGTCGAGCGTCTCGACGCTCGGCTCGTCCTTGAACAGACCGGAGAGGAACGGCGTCCCGCCGATCAGGTCGCCGGCGGCGACCGTCAGGCTGTTGCGGTTCCCGGCGCGCAGCGCCTCGAGGTGCGTGGTGAGGTACTCCACGCCGCCGGCCGGGATCGTCGTCCCGGGGCCGGTCACCAGGTTCCCGTCGTTGCCCGTGGGCGGCTGCAGGTGCCCGTGGTAGTCGTTGAACGACAGGATCTGGAGTTCAACCGTCTTCGCCGGCTTCGGCGGCTTGGGCTTCGGCTTCGGATCGTGCTTGCCGCCGCCGGCGGCCATGCCGGCGCCCAGCGTCAGCGCGGTCGCGGAGGCCGCGAGGAGGGCGACGCACGCCCTTCCCACTCGTCGGCCGTGTGCGCTTCTCATCGTCCCCTCCCCGTGGGCCATGGTGTCTCGGCGAATCTATTCCCGGCCACGGCCGTCAAGCACGCCCCCCTGACACACGCGCGAAACCTTTACAGCGTCAGTTGCGCCTCCTCGAGCCCGAGGAGGAAGCGCTTCCGGTCGATTCCGCCGGTGTAGCCGCCGATGGCCCCGCCGGCGCGCATCACCCGGTGACACGGGATGACGATCGGGATGGGGTTGGAGCCGAGCGCGTTGCCGGCCGCCCGCGAGCCGCGGGGGCTGCCCGCGGCCGCCGCGATCTCACCGTATGTGCTCCACCCGCCGTAGGGGATGGCCGCCGTCGCCCGCAGCACCTCCCGGGCGAAGCCGTGGACGAGCGCCCAGTCGATGGGCACGTCGAAGGCGCGCCGCGTGCCGTCGAAGTACTCGTCCAACTCGCGCCGCACGGCGTCCAGCCGGGCCGGCGCCTCCACCACCCGCGGGGAGATGCCCCGCGCCAGCACCTCCAGCCGCTCCTCGATGCCGTCGAGCATGTACGCGACCATCACCAGGCCGCGGCCGGTGCCCGCCACCAGCAGGGGCCCGATGGGGGTGTCGTCGACCGCGTACGCGACGTCGATCAGCCCCTCGCGCTCCCCGCGCCCGGCCACGGCCGCGGCCAGCCGGGCCCCGTCCGCGTCGCCGCCCGGCCCGCGGGTCAGGGCGCGCTCCAGGTCATCCGCCATCCCACACCTCCCTCAGCCTCCTCACGCCCTCGAAGGCGCTCCGCCGGGCCGCCTCCTCGCTGCATCCCATCGCCTCGCCCACCTCCCGGTAGCTCAGGTCCCCCACGTACCGCAGGGCCACCGCCTCCCGCTGGCGCGGGGGCAGGCCGCGCACGGCCGCCCACAGCGCCGTGTCGGCCGGCACCGGCGTGCCGTCCACCGGCGCCGGCTCCGGATCGGCCACCGGCGACGCCCGCCGGTCGCGCGCCCGCAGCGCGTCGATCGCCGTGCGCCGGGCGATGGTGAGCACCCACGCCCGCAGGTCGCCGTCGTCCTCCAGGGAGTCGTACGCGCGCAGGGCCTTGATGAACGTCTCCTGCAGGCAGTCGTCCGCGTCGTCGCGGCCGACGACCGCGACGAGCACGCGGCGCACCACCTCGCGGTGGGACTCCATGAAGACGGCGAACGGGGGTGGCATCTCCACAGGGGAACGTATGCCACGCCGGATCCGTGAGGCCGGGCGGGTAGACTCGGCCGCCCGACGTCCGAGCCCGGAGCGCACATGTCGCAGATCGCCCGCGTCACCGCCCGTCAGATCCTCGACTCACGCGGACAGCCGACCGTCGAGGTCGAGATCGGCCTCGTCTCGGGGGCGACGGGACGCGCGGCGGTGCCGTCCGGGGCCAGCACGGGGGCCTTCGAGGCCCTCGAGTTGCGCGACGGCGACGCGTCGGCGTTCGGCGGCAAGGGCGTGATGAAGGCCGTCGCGAACGTCGAGGACGAGCTGGCCGGCGTGCTCATGGGCCGGGACGCGTCCGACCAGGCGGTCATCGACCGGACGATGATCGAGTTCGACGGCACGCCGAACAAGGCGCGCCTGGGGGCCAACGCGATCCTCGGCTGCTCCCTCGCCGTCGCGCAGGCCGCCGCGGCCGACGCCGGCCTGCCGCTCTACCGCTACCTCGGCGGCGCGCGCGCCAACCGCCTGCCGGTGCCCCTCATGAACATCCTCAACGGGGGCGCCCACGCCGACAACTCGGTGGACCTCCAGGAGTTCATGGTCGCCCCGGTCGGCGCCCGCACCCTGGCGGACGCCGTGCGCATGGGCGCCGAGGTGTACGCCGAGCTGAAGAAGGTGCTGCGCGCCCGCGGGCTCGCGACCGGCGTCGGCGACGAGGGCGGCTTCGCTCCCGACCTGGAGAGCAACCAGGCGGCGCTCGACGTCATCATGGAGGCGATCGGCAACGCCGGTTACACGGCCGGCGACGACATCGCGCTCGCGCTCGACCCGGCCACCACCGAGCTCTACCGCGACGGCGCGTACCACCTGGAGGGCGAGGGCCGCACCCTCTCCAGCGAGGACATGGTGGGGTACTGGACCGACCTCTGCGACCGCTACCCGATCGTGTCGATCGAGGACGGCATGGCGGAGGAGGACTGGGACGGCTGGGTGGCCCTCACCGCCGCCCTCGGGGACCGCGTCCAGCTGGTGGGCGACGACCTGTTCGTGACCAACAGCACACGCCTGGCGAGGGGCATCGAGCTGGGCGCCGGCAACGCGCTGCTGGTGAAGGTCAACCAGATCGGCACCCTCTCCGAGACGCTCGCGGCGATGGACCTGGCGAGCCGCTCGGGCTACGCCTCGATGGTGTCGCACCGGTCCGGCGAGACGGAGGACGTCTTCATCGCCGACCTCGCCGTGGCGACCGGCGCGGGCCAGATCAAGACGGGGGCGCCGTCGCGCAGCGAGCGCGTGGCCAAGTACAACCAGCTGATCCGCATCGAGGAGCAGCTCGGGCCCGCGGCCTCGTACCCGGGGCGGTCGGCCTTCCGCGCGTGAGAGGCGCAACGGCAGGAACGCCGGGGGGAGGCGCGTACCGGGAGGTGACGGGGGCCCTGTGGCCCGAACCGACCTCCCGGGACGTACGCCATCCGCGCCCGACGCATCTTCCTTGCGGGCCTGCTGACCGCGATCCTCATCGGCTACATCGGACCGATCTCGGGCTACCTCGACCAGCGCGCGGAGCTCCGCGAGGAGCGGGCGAAGCTGGCCGGCCTGGAGGCGCAGCGGGACGCGTTCCGGGAGCAGATCGCCCGGCTGGGGCAAGCGCCGGTGCTGGAGGCGCGGGCCCGCGAGCTCGGTCTGGTGATGCCCGGCGAGCGCGCGTTCCTGGTGCGCGGCGACCTCGACCCGGAGCCGGCGGAGTCGCCGGACGAGGGCGATGACGGCGGCGCCTTCGGCTGGTTCACCGCCCTCTTCTGAGGACCGTGCCGCCGTCGCGGCCCTGCTGGGGCGCGAGCCGTTCACCGACTTCCGCATCGCCGTCCGCTGCCCCCACGGCGGGCCGGCGGTGGTGCGCAACACGCCGGTCGACCTGCGCGGGCGGCCGTTCCCGACGCGGGACTGGCTCGCCTGCCGCGCGCTGTCGGAGGCCGTGAGCCGGCTGGAGGCGGACGGAGGGGTGCGCGAGCTGGAGGGCGACGCGGAGATGATGGCCGCCGTCGACGCCGCCAACGCCCGGCACCAGGAGCTGCACGGCGGGTACCGCGTGGCCGGCGGGGGCGACCCGCGCCACGTGAAGTGCCTGCACGCGCACCTGGCGTTCGGGCTGGGGGAGGGCGGCTCGCCGGTCGCCGACTGGATCCTGCAACGCTCGGGGGCCCGCTGGCCGGACCGCTGTTGCGTGGAGCGCGTGCGCGGGGCGGCGGCGTGAGCGCGGACCCCGCGATCGCGGCGGCGCGCTTCGCGTGGGACGACGGGGCGGCGCGGCTCGCCTCCCCGGCACCGCCGGCGGTGGCCCGGGCGCGGCGGCGGATCGTGACCGCCGTCCACGACGAGCTGCGCCGGCGCGTCGGGATGACCTTCACCACGCGCGAGCTGGTGCGCGTCTACGACGGCGCGTCCTCCTGGTACCTCGACCTGGCCGCCCGCATCGCCCCGCGCGAGCCCGACGCCTGGGACCCCGCGACCACGCTGGACGGCGCGTTCTCGTCCTACGCCCGCTCCGCCTCGGACGCCCGGCTGTGACGACCGGCGACACGGAGCGCCGCGAGCGCCCGCCGCGCCCGCGCCGGCCCCCGAAGCGGAAGATCCCGGCCGTGCTGGCGGCCGTGCTCGCGGTGGTCGCCCTGATGCTGGGGATCGTGGTCGGCTACGCCGCCCGGGGCGACTCGCCGCCATCGGGCCTCATGACGGAGACGCGCACCGTCCCCGTCGTGACCGTCACGGTGCCGGAGTAGCCGCCGGGGTCTCGCCGGGCGCCGGGGCCGTCCAGAGGGCGGCGAGAGCCTCGTCGCGGGTCTCGCCCCGGTCGATGAGGGCGTGGATGGCGGGCAGGGCGGCGCGGTTCAGGAAGATGTGACGCTGGCCCACGCTGGGCTTCTCGCCGAGGAGGCCGGCGCGCAGCAGCGCCTCGGCCGTCTCGGTGGCCTCGTGGCGCTCGTGCGGCGATGCGCCCTTGGCGAAGTGCGCGATGTCGGTGTGGTAGCCGGAGCCGACCTTGCCCATCCGCAGCAGCCGCTGCAGGGCGGTGCGGGCGTGACGGCGGCGGGGGCAGGGGTCGTCGGCGATCTCGAGGCTCGGCGGGGGCGGCTCCGCCGGGTCGCCGCCGGACAGGCCCCACTCGCGCAGCGGCTCCGCGTAGACCGAGCCGTCGCCGGTGAGGGTGGACGGCGGGATGCCCTTGGTGAGGAGGGTCAGCGCCACCCGGACCGGGTGGACGCCCAGCTCGCGGCCGAGGGCCTCGACGGGGGTGCCCCCGCGGGGGTCCTCGATGGCGGGCAGGCGGATGGCCGGGCCGCCGAGCACGATGTCCTCGGGCGCCGCGGCCATCCGGGCCGTGCCGGGGTCGTCGTGCGACTCCTCGAGCATCGGGGCGGCGATCTCCTCCAGCAGCCCGGGCGCGACGAGGCACGCGTACCCGCGCCAGTCCTCGAGGCGCAGGCGCCCGGGGAAGGCCTCCAGGTCGGCGGCGTCCTGGATGCAGCGCAGCAGGATCGCGGCCACGCCCTTCGGGCTGAACCGGGCGACGGCGCCGACCCGGATGGGCAGCGCCCACGCGGGCTCCGCCGCCGCGGTGCGCCCGGACCACACCCAGAGGGTGTAGCGGGTGCGCGTGAGCTCGTGGGCGGAGGCCGCGAGCGTCTGCACGATCGCCTCGGCCGGGTCGCCGCGCTCCCAGGCGAGCAGCCCCCGGGCGACCTCGCCCGGATCCCGCGTCAGGTCGCTGTAGGAGACCTCCGTGCCCATCCGCCAACGGTAGCGCGGCCCGCGGCCGTGCCCCGCGGCGCCCGGCGGTCTACGGGCTGACGAGTCCCCGGGTGGTGGAGGCGTAGGCCGAGTTGGCGCGGTAGGCCCAGGCGAGGACCTCGGCGATCACCTCGTACAGCTCCGGCGGGATGGCGGCGCCGAGGTCGAGGGCGGCGAGGGCCTCCACGAGGTCCGGGTCCTCGCGCAGCGGGATGCCCTCTGTGCGGGCGATCTCCAGGATCCGCTCGGCCACCGGGCCGGATCCGGCGGCGGTGACGCGCGGGGCCGGGTGCTCGTCGCGGGCGTAGCGCAGCGCGACGGCGCGCGGGCGCGGCTCGCGGCGGGCGGGCGGGCCGGCGCTCACGCCGAGAGGTCCAGGCCGGAGGCGGGCGGGGGGGCGAGCAGGCGCTCGGGCGCCGGGCCGGTGCGGCGCTCGACGGAGACTGACGCGGCGGGGACGGCGCGCCGCAGAGCCCCGGCGAGCTCGCCGGCCAGGGGCGCGAGGAAGGCGCGCGCGTCGTCGGTGCCGACGGCGATGGTGGCGTCGACCGCCCCCCGGCTCGCGGTGGCGTCGATCATCACGGGGCCGAGGGCGGAGAGGTGGAGCAGGAACGCGAGGCGCCGGGGCCGGTCGCCGCCCACGCCGCCGCCCTCGCCGCCGTCGGGGGCGACGCGGAGTTCGGCGGTGCCCCCGCCGGGGAGGGGGAGCTGGAGGTAGGCGCCCGGGGAGGAGGGGTCGGGCGCCGCCGCGCCGGGCGGAGGGATCGTGGCGCCCGCGAGCCCCTGGGCGGCCAGGCCGTCGGCGAGCCCCGCCGCGGCGCGGGCGAGGGCGGCGTCGGCGGCCGGATGGGCGCCGACAGCGTGGAGCAGGGCGCGGAGCGGCGGCGCGTCGGGGGCGTCCCCGGCGGCGAGCCGCGCCTCGAGTCCCGCCCCCAGTTCGGCGACCGCCCGCCGCAGCGCGGTGGCGTCGCCCCCCGTGGCATCCCGCCCGACGGCCTCCGCGAGGTCGGCCAGCGCGGCGACGACGGCGGGCAGGGGCGTCGCGGGGTTCGCGGGGGCCGTCGCGGGGGCCGTCGCGGGGGCGGGGACGGAGGCGGCGGCGGCCGCGGCCGAACCCCCGGCCGCGGAGGATGCGCCAGGTGACGTTCCGGTCGCGGTCCAAGTGGAACTCGGAGCGGAACTCCCTGCAAACGACGGGGAACCCGCGGGCGCCGGAGCGCCCTGCGTGGCTGCCGTGAGGGGGGCGCCCGGGGGCACGGGGAGGGGGGCCGCCGGCGGCGTCCCGGACCCCTTCGCCGCGGTGGCGGCGGCGCCGTCGAGGAGGGTGGCGAGGGCCCGGCCGATGGGGGCGCCCTCCATGAGCTGGGCGAGGCCCGCGACGGAGGCGGGGGTGGTCGGCAGGCCGGCCGCGGCGAGGCGGGCGAAGGCGGCGGCGCCGGCAGGGGTGGTGACCCCGGCGGCCGCGGCGCGGGAGGCGAGGGCCGCCATGCCGGCCTCGTCGCCCGGCAGGGCGCCGGCGTCGGCCAGCGCGGTGAGCAGGGCGCCGGCCGCCGCGGGCGGGAGGCCGGCGGCGGCGAGGGCGCCGGCGGGGGTCGCGCGGGCGGCGAGGGCGCCGCCGCCGGGGCCGCCGTCGGCCTGCAGCCGCAGCGTCACGCGCTCGGAGGTCGCCTCGCCCACCACGAGGCGGACGGTCTGCCCCGGCTCCATCGGCAGGTCGCTCGCCGCGGTCACGACGCCGCCGGCCAGGGCCAGCTCGACCATCCCGGCCTGCACCGCGATCACGCGCGCGGCGAGCGCCTGACCGGGGCTCACGGGGAGCGGCTGGGCGGTGACGACCGCGGTGCCCGCGGCGGGGGCGACGGGCGCGGCGGGGGCCGCGGCCGGCGGGACGGTCGCGGAGGTGACGGCGGTCGACATCCCCTTCTCCTTCGTCGCGCGCGAGGCCCGGCTGAAGCGCCCGGGGGTCAAGTGGGCACGCGGCCATGCCGATAGGCCCTGCGAACGGACTCCCCCACGGAAGGGCCTGGGTGATCAGAGGGATCTACATCGCGGCGAGCGGCCTGCTCGCCGAGAGCGCGCGCCAGGACGTGATCGCGAACAACCTCGCGAACGCCACGACCACCGGCTTCAAGCGCAGCGATTCGATCGCCTCGCCGTTCCAGGAGATGCTGCTCCGCAGCCAGGGCATGCCCGGCACGCCCGAGGTCGGCGACCTCGCGATGGGCGCGCAGGTGCAGGGGATCGAGATGATCGACTCCCAGGGCGCGCTGCGCTTCACCGGCAACACGCTCGACATCGCCCTCGTCGGCGGCGGCCACTTCACCGTGGACACGCCCGCCGGCCGCCGCTACACCCGCGACGGCTCCTTCCAGCTCGACACGGCCGGCCGCCTGGTGACCAAGGAGGGCCACGCGGTCCTCGGCGCCAACGGCTCGCCGATCGTGCTCGACCGCGGCGAGGTCCGCTTCGCCGCCGACGGCACCGTCACCCAGGGCGGCGCGGTCAAGGGCACCCTCATGATCACGGCGCTCGAGCCCGGCTCCATCCGCCAGGAGAGCATGAACCTCCTGAGCGGCACGCCGCAGGGCGCCCCGACGGCCGAGGTGCGTCAGAACCACCTCGAGTCCAGCACGGTCAACGTCGTCTCGGAGATGGTCGAGCTGATCCGCGTCATGCGGTCGTTCGAGTCGAACCAGAAGGCGGTCCAGTCACACGACGAGGCGCTCCAGGCCTCGATCACGAAGGTGGGTGCGGTCGGATAGCGGAGGGCCACCACGCGAGCAGACCCCGAGCCGGACCGTCCCGACGCGACGGAAGCTCAGGAGGCCCGACGGATCGACGGCCTCCACCCCCTGCACCACATCCGCTCGCACGGACCCGCCGCCCCGGCCCCGCCGTCACGCACGACGACACGGAGGCTGATGGGCAGATGATGGACGCTCTGTACTCGGCTGCATCGGGCATGACCGCCCAGCAGACCAGCATGGACGTGGTCGCCAACAACCTGGCGAACGCCACCACCTCGGGCTACAAGCGCGACCGGCTCGACCTGGTGGACCTGGCCTACCAGCCCTTCACGCTGCCCGGCGGCCGGGAGGGCCAGGTCGGGCTGGGAGCCGCCCCCGGGCGGGTGAACAAGGAGCACGAGCAGGGCGCCCTGCAGAACACCGGCCGCGGCATGGACGTCGCGATCCAGGGCGAGGGCTTCTTCCAGGTCACCCGTCCGGACGGCTCGCTCGCGTACACCCGCGCGGGCAACCTCCAGGTGGACGCCAACGGCCGCATCGGCATGCCGACCGGCGAGCTGCTGCAGCCGCGCATCCAGGTGCCCGCCGGCGCCACCGAGGTCACCATCGCGGCCAACGGCCAGGTCTCGGCCGTCGTCGCGGGCAAGGTCACGACCATCGGCACGATCACCACGGCGAGCTTCACCAACCCGTCCGGCCTCCAGGCCGCGGGCGGCAACCTGTTCGTCGCGACGGCGAACTCGGGCGCGGCGCAGGCCGGCACGCCCGGCACCGGCGACCGCGGGATGCTGTCGCAGGGGGTGCTGGAGTCGTCGAACGTGAACGTCGGCACCGAGATGATCTCGCTCATCACGACGCAGCGCGCCTTCGAGGCCTCCAGCAAGGTCGTCATGGCGAGCGACGAGATGATGGGCATGGCGAACGGCCTGCGCCGATGACCGCCCCGATCTCCCCCACCGCCGGCGTGACGGCCGCCACCGCGCCCGCCGCCGCCACCACCTCCGACCCGAAGATCCGCGAGGCCGCGGAGGGCTTCGAGGGCATCTTCATGTCGATCCTCACCGAGGAGATGCTCAAGGGCACGGACGTCGCCCAGGGCAACCCCCTCTACTCCGGCCTGATGACCGAGAAGCTCGGCGACTCCCTCGCCCGCTCCGGGGGCATCGGCCTCGCCGACGTCATCGAGCGCCAGCTCGGCGGGGGTGCCTCGTGACCCCCGTCGAGGCGTGCAAGGGCTGCGGCGGGCTGTTCCCGTTCCTGCCGCGCGGCATCTGCGCCGACTGCATCGACCTGCGCGAGCGGCGCTACGGCGAGGTGCGGGAGTGGCTGCTCGACAACCCGGGCGCGTCGATCCTGCAGGCCGCCGAGGCGACGGACGTGCCGGAGCCGCTCATCATGGAGTTCCTCCGGGAGGGCCGGCTCGAGTTCGTCGGCGCCGCCGCGGCCACCTCGCCCGCCGAGGAGGACCTCAAGCAGCGGATCCGTGAGGACCTCGCCGCGCGAGCCGCCGAGGCGGCGGCCACCCAGGCCCCGTCGCGCCGGCCCGCCGCCGGCCCGTCGCTCGGGATGCGGAGCCGCGGGTCGTGATCCGCGCCGCCGCCCACGAGCTCGCGGATCGCCTCGCCGAGGTGGTGCGCACGCAGGAGGCCCTGCTCGGCCTGGTGCAGCGCCAGCGCCCGGCGATCGTCGCCGGCCGGCTCGACGAGGTCGACGCCCTCGCCGCCGACATCGAGCTGGAGGTCCGGCGCCTCGCCGGCATCGAGCGCGCCCGCGCCGCCGCCACCGAGGCCCTCGCCGACGACCTCGGCCTCGCCGCCACCCGCTGGTCCGTGCTGCGGGAGGGGCTGGCTCACGACGAGCGCGCCCTGATCGCCCCGCGCGTCGAGCGGGTGGAGCAGCTCGTCCGCGACCTGGAGCTCGCGAACGCCGTCAACGGCCAGCTCGTCCGCCGGGAGCTCGAGGTGCTCGACCTGTCCGTCCGCAGCCTCGCCCAGCCCGACCCGCGCGCCGCCCACCGCGCATACGGGGCCGACGGCGGCCGCGCCGCCGCCACGCCCGCCGTCCCCGTGCTCCTCAACACCGCGGCCTAGGAGGCTGGCGTGGAACCAAGGTCGTGTGATCCGCCGAGCGAGAACCGAGTGATCCGGATGGCCGCGGCCACCGCCGATGCCCGGAGGGCCTCGGTGGTGACGCGGGCGCCGGAGCGCGACGGTTTGCAGCCGGCGGGCGCGCGACCGACTTCCGCGACAGGCTCCTAAAGGGAAGGAACCCCGATGGGATCCACATTCTTCGGGCTGAACGTCGCCCTCTCCGGCGTCGTCACCCAGCAGCGGGCCCTCAACACGGTCTCGCACAACCTCACCAACGCCACGACGCCGGGCTACTCGCGCCAGCGCGTCGACACCTCGGCCAACACCCCGCACCCGTACCCGGCGCTCAACATGCCGGTCGGCCCCGGGCAGCTCGGCACGGGCGTCGTCGCCACCCAGCACGCCCGGCTGCGCGACCAGTTCGTGGACATCAACTACCGGACGAGCACCTCGGACGTCGGGCAGTTCGGCGCGAAGGCCGACGCCCTCTCGACGATCGACACCATCCTCGACGAGCCGGGGGAGACGGGCATCACCCACCTCCTCTCCCAGTTCTGGGGCTCGTGGCAGGCGCTGTCGCTGAACCCGGAGTCGGCCGCGGCGCGCGAGACGGTGCGCCACGCCGGCCAGGCGCTCGCGCAGGGGTTCAACGACCTCAACGCGCAGCTCGTCTCCCAGCAGAACGAGGCGAACACCCGCATCGGCCTGGGCGTGCAGCGGGTCAACGAGCTCGCCGGCCAGGTGAACCAGCTCAACCAGCAGATCGCGATGGTGGTCGCCGTCGGCCAGGAGCCGAACGACCTGCGCGACCAGCGGGACCTGCTCATCGACCAGATCGCGGGCTTCGCGAACGTGACGGTCACCGAGCCGGGCACCAACGGCAAGGTCTCCATCGCCGTCGGCACCCAGCTGCTCGTGGACGGCACCACCGACACGGTCGGGCCGCTCGCGATCGACGCGGCCGGCGCGGCCACCGTCAACGGCGTCGCCACCACGGTCACGAGCGGGACGCTCCGCGGCCTGGTGGACATGCGCGACACGGTGCTCGGCGGCGCGACCGGCTACATCGCGCAGCTCGACACGCTCGCCGCCTCGGTGGCGGGTTCGGTGAACGGCCGCCACACGGCGGGCTACGGCCTGGACGGCAACACCGGCACCGCCTTCTTCACCGGCAGCACCGCGGCCACCCTCGACATCTCGGCCGCCGTTGCCGGGTCGGTGGACGCGATCGCCGCGAGCGACACGGCCGGGAACCTGCCGGCCGGCGCCGACAACGCGGTCGACCTGGCCCAGCTCCAGTTCCTGGTCCAGACGATCGGCACCTCCACCACCACCCTCGACGGCTTCTACCAGCAGATGGTGGCCCGGATCGGGGTCGACACCGACCAGGCGTCGCGGATGGCCGAGGTGCAGCAGGGGGTCCTCGACGCCGCCCAGGCACGACGTGACGGGGTGAGCGGCGTGAACCTCGACGAGGAGATGACGGACATGGTCCGTTTCCAGAAGTCCTACAACGCCGCCGCGCGGATGATCACGACGCTCGACGAGATGCTCGAGACGATCGTGAACCGCATGGGCGTCGTCGGGCGATAGGGGGTCGGTGATGGTCTCCCGCATGGGCACCCAGCAGATGACCAGGAACTTCCTGGCCGATCTGGAGGGCAACTACCGGTCGCTCTCGGACTCCCAGCGCCAGGTCTCCACGGGCAAGCGCATCCTGACCCCGTCGGACGACCCGGTGGGCATCGCGCTCGCGCTCGGGCTCCGCCGCGACCAGCGGGCCGGTGAGGCCTGGGGCCGCAACATCGACGACTCGCTGACGTGGATGAACACCACGGACCGCGCGCTCGGGCAGGCCCTCGAGGTCGTCCAGCGGGCCCGCGAGCTGGCGGTGCAGGGCGGCAACGGCACCCTGTCGGCCGAGTCGCGCGCCCTCATCGCGGCCGAGGTGGACAGCCTCAAGAGCCAGTTCGTCGAGATCGGCAACAGCTCGCTCGGCGGCCGCTACATCTTCGGCGGCACCGCCACTGACACGCCGCCGTTCGACGTCACCGCCGAGGCCGCGACCACGCCCATCAACACCAGCGCGATCAACCGCGAGGTGGCCCAGGGCTCGGTCATCAGCGTCAACATCACGGCCGACCGCCTGCAGGACCCGCCCGGCGCCACCGGCGACATCTTCACGGTCCTGACCGGCCTGTCGAACGCGCTCCAGACGAGCGACTTCGCCGGCATCACGACGGCGCTGGGCGACCTCGACGTGCACCAGGACAACATCACCGCCCTGCGCGGCGAGGGCGCGGCCAAGATCAACCGCCTGGAGCTGACGGCCTCCCGCTTCGAGGCCCAGAAGATCGCCACCGGCGACCAGCTCTCGCGGATCGAGGACGTGGACATGGCCCAGGCCATCACGGACCTCACCATGAAGGAGACCGTGTACCGCTCGGCGCTCGCCACGGGCGCCCGGGTGATCCAGCCGTCGCTGGTGGATTTCCTGTCGTAGCACGGAGTGCGGGGTCACAACCCTCAAGTCCCACCGGACGGATCCGATGAGACGGGGGCCATCCCCGAACCGGGGGTGCACGCGGGACGTCGACCAGGACGGTCGGCGAGCAGCACAGCGGTGATCGAGGACACGGAGGTCCTCTCGCAGGTCACAACCGGGCGTGAGCCCGCTGCCGGCCCCCCGGCGGACCTACTGGCGAGAAAGGACTTCTGAGAATGGGTCTGCGGATCTACAACAACGTCGAGGCGCAGAACGCCCATCGGCAGCTCTCGGCCACCAACAGCAAGCTCAGCGGGACGATGGAGCGCCTGTCGTCCGGCCTCCGCATCAACCGCGCGGCGGACGACGCCGCCGGCCTCGCCGTCTCCGAGGAGATGCGCACCCAGATCCGGGGCATGAACGTCGCCTCGCGGAACGCCCTCGACGGCGTCTCCCTCGTGCAGGTCGCCGACGGCGCCCTGGGCGGCGTGAGCGACATGCTCCAGCGCGTCCGCGACCTGGCGGTCCAGGCGGCCAACGGCACGCTCACCGACCTCCAGCGCAACAACCTGGACCGCGAGGTCCAGTCGATCGTCTCGGAGATCGCCCGCGTGGCCTCGGACACCGAGTTCAACGGGATCAAGATCCTCTCCGGCTCGGTCGCGACCGCCGCCTCCGCCGTCACCCTCCAGGTGGGCGCGAACGGCGCGCAGGTCATCGCCTTCACGATCGGCACCATGAGCGCGTCGGACCTCGGCGTCTCGGGCATCGCGGTCTCCACCGCGGCCTCCGCGACCGCCGCGATCGCGTCCCTCGACGCCGCCATCCGCTCGGTGAACAGCCAGCGGGCCGCCATGGGCGCCATCCAGAACCGCCTCGAGCAGACGATCGGCCGGCTCGAGCTGACGTCCGAGAACCTCCAGGCCGCCGAGTCGCGCATCCGCGACGCGGACATGGCGATGGAGATGATCGACTTCACCCGCAACCAGATCCTGCAGCAGTCCGGCACGGCCATGCTCGCGCAGGCCAACCAGGCCCCGCAGAGCATCCTGCAGCTGCTCCAGTAAGTGCCCGCACGCGAGGAGACCACGACCATGTCGACCGCCGACACCGCCGCGACCCCCATCGCGGTGCACTCACAGGCCCTCGGGGCGATCGAGATCGCGCCCGAGACGATCCTCACGGTCTGTGAGCCGCTCGCCGGCTTCCCCGACTGCGCCGCGTACGCCTTCGTGGACCACGTCCGCGAGGACGGCCGGGCCAGCGCGACGGTGTTCTGGCTGCAGGCGGTCGAGCGCCCATTCCACGCGTTCGTCGTGACGGACCCGTGGGGCGTCCACCCCGAGTACGCGCCCGAGATCTCCGACGCCGACGCGGCGGACCTCGGCCTCGAGAGCTTCGAGGACGCGCGCGTGTTCGCGATCCTCACCGTGCCGCGCAACCCCAGCGATATCACGGTGAACCTGCGCGCCCCCGTCGTCGTGAACATGGCGCTGCGGCGGGCGAAGCAGGTGGTGCTCCTGAACGACGAGTACCACACGCGCCACCTGATGAACGACCCGTCGGCGTAGGTCCCGGTCCCCCGGCGCTCTAGT
>JBFWPT010000067.1:0-16264 GCA_050249835.1 Thermoleophilia bacterium | reverse complement strand
GATATCCGCAAGGAACTGATTGAACGTCGGCGCCGGCGACGACGGCTCAGACGACACCACCAACCGCTGAGCCACGAACACCAACAACACAACAATCAAAATCGGGAAAGCCGCGCTCTTCAGGAACCGCTTCAGGATCGCTCCCATCCTCCGCCGGCCCCCGCGGATCGCCGGGACCTGATCCGAGGATAGACCAGCCTCGCAAGGGGGACCCGCCACCGGGGCACGCGGGTCGGCGATGATCCCCCCGTGGCCGCCGTGGAGTTCGTGAAGGGCGAGGGCCGCCGGTACCGCTCGCTGCTGCACCGCGACGACGGGGTGACCGTCGAGTTCGACGGCGGCGCCTGGAACCGGGTGGGCGGGCCGGCCCGCGAGCTGCCCCACGACCTGGCCCACCTGATCGTGGAGGACGAGCTGGGCCTGCGCCGCGGCGTGTGGGGCGTGCTGGCCGCGGGCGGGATGTTCCGCCACGCGCGGGTGGTCGCCGGGCGTCGACGCCCCCACGCGACGGCGACCGGGCGGACGGTGATCCGGGAGTCGGACGATGAGATCACCCGCGCCGAGATGCTCGTCCGGGCCGTCTGCGACGTGGGCGCCGGCGCGGACGCCCGCGGGCTGCGCGCGGCGGTGGGCGAGCGCTGGTGGAGCGACGCCCTCACGCCGGAGGCGGCGGACCGGGCGGTGGCCCGCCTGCGGGCGGCGGCCGAGGACTGGCGCGACCTGGCGCCCGGCGAGTCGCTGCGCGCGGAGTGGCGCCTGCGCTGATCCGTCACGGGACGACGTGGGGACGGAGGGCCTCGAGGCGCCCGGGGCCGATGCCCGGCACCTCCAGCAGCTGGTCCACGGAGGCCACCCCGCCACGGGCGTCCCGCCAGGCGATGATCCGCGCCGCGATGGTGGGGCCGATGCCGTCGATCGCGTCGAGCTGCTCGGCCGTGGCAGTGGAGAGCGAGATCGGCCCGGCCCCCGCCGCCGTGCCCGCGGCCGCCTCCCCCCCGCCGGTCGCCGGCGCCCCGGGCGCGGCCCGGCGGGGCAGGCGGACCTGCTGCCCGTCGGTGACCGCCGCGGCGAGGTTGAGGGCCGACATGTCGGCGCGCCGCGTGGGCCCGCCCGCCCGGCGGACGGCCTCGATCACCCGCGCGCCCGGCTCCAGCTCGTACACCCCCGGGCGGCGCACCTCCCCCGCGACGTGGACGACCGCGCCGGGCGCCTCCGGCTCCTCCGCATCCGTGGCGGGAACCGCCGCGGCAGCCGCGGCTGCCGGCGCCGGCTGGCCGCCCGATCCCCCCGGCGCGAGCCGCCACGCGAGCAGAGCGAGGGCGAGCGCGGCGGCGACGTAGGCCCATCCCGAGCGACGCAGCCAGGGCAGCAATCGGTCCACGCGCCGACCCTAGGACGACCCCCGTCACCGGTGTCACCGCACCTGCGCCGGATCGCGCACGGAGGCGTGACGGCCCCCGTGACGCCCCTACTTCACGACGAGGTTCACCAGCCGCCCGGGGACCACGATCTCGCGCACGACCCGCTTGCCGTCCACGGCCGAGGCGACCTTCGGCAGCGCCCGCGCCAGCGCGAGCACCTCCGCGTCGTCGGAGCCCACGGCCACCTCGACGCGGTCGCGCAGCTTGCCGTTGACCTGCACGACGATCGTGACGGTGTCGCGCGTCAGGTAGGCGGGATCGGCCACGGGCCAGGGCTGCTTCCAGAGGTCGGCGCCGCCGAGCGCCTCCCACAGCTCGCTCGTCACGTGCGGGGCGAACGGGAACAGGAGCGACACCGCGGTGCCCGCCGCGTACCGCAGCGCCTCGGCCGAGCGCGGGCCGTCCAGGGTCTCCTCCGAGACGCCCTTGGTCGCCAGGTTCACGAGCTCCTGAACGGCCGAGATGGCCGTGTGGAAGGAGAAGCGCTCGCCGATGTCCTCGGTGACCTTGGCGATCGTCGCCTCGGCCTTGCGCACCAGATCGAGGGCGGCGGGGTCGTCGTCCAGGGACCCCGGCTCCGGCCGCTCGCCGGGCGCGCCGGGCTCCAGGCCGGCGACGAGCCGCCAGAGGCGGTCGATGAAACGCCGCTGCCCCTCGACGCCGCGGTCGCTCCACTCGATGTCGTCGGCCGCGGGCCCCATGAACAGCACGTAGAGCCGGAGGGTGTCGGCGCCGAAGCGGTCGACGATCTCGTCGGGGGCGACGACGTTGCCCTTGCTCTTGCTCATCTTCGCGCCGTCGCGGTAGATCATCCCCTGGGTGAACAGGCGCGCGAACGGCTCGCGGGTGCTGATGAACCCCGCGTCGTGCAGGACCTTCGTGAAGAAGCGGGCGTACAGCAGGTGCAGCACCGCGTGCTCGACGCCGCCGATGTACTGGTCCACGGGGAGCCAGTAGTCGAGCACGTCGCGCTCGAACGGCGCGCCCGCCAGGTGCGGCGCCGTGTACCGGAGGAAGTACCAGGACGAGTCGACGAACGTGTCCATCGTGTCCGTCTCGCGCCGGCCGGGGCCGCCGCAGGCCGGGCAGGGCACGTTGACGAAGTCGTCCTGGGCGGCCAGCGGGCTGCGGCCCTGTGGCGCGTAGTCGTCGAGCGACGGCAGCAGCACCGGCAGCTCGTCGTCGGGCACCGGCACCACGCCGCAGTCGTCGCAGTGGACCACCGGGATCGGCGCGCCCCAGTAGCGCTGACGGGAGATGAGCCAGTCGCGCAGGCGGTAGCCGACGGTGGCCTCGCCCAGGCCGCGTTCCTCCAGCCACGCCGCCATCGCCCGCTTCGCCTCGTCCACCTCCAGGCCGTCGAGGAACCCGGAGTTCACGAGGCGCCCGGGGCCCGCGTAGGCCTCCTCCAGCGGCTCGGACGGGTCGGCGCCCTCCGGCGCGATGACCCGCGCCACCGGCAGCCCGTGCGCCGCCGCGAACGCGAAGTCGCGCTCGTCGTGCCCCGGGACGGCCATGATCGCGCCGGTCCCGTAGTCCATGAGGACGTAGTCGGCCACCCAGACCGGGATGGGCTCGCCCGTGACCGGGTTCACGACGGAGCGGCCGGTGTCCACGCCGGTCTTGGGGCGGTCGGCGTCGCCGCGGTCGGCGGCGCTCGCGCGGGCCGCGGCGGCCACGTACTCGCTGACCGCGGCCTCCTGCGGCGTGCCCTCCACCATCCGCAGCACCGCCGGGTGCTCGGGGGCGAGGATGAAGAAGGTCGCTCCGAACAGGGTGTCCGGGCGCGTCGTGAAGACCGGGATCTCCTCGGAGCCGTCGTCCAGGCGGAACACGACCCGGGCACCCTCGGAGCGGCCGATCCAGTTGCGCTGCATCGTCAGCACGCGCTCGGGCCAGTCGACCAGCTCGTCCATGTCGTCGAGGAGCGCCTGCGCGTAGTCGGTGATGCGCAGGAACCACTGGGTGAGCTGGCGCAGCTCGACCTCGTGGCCGCAGCGCTCGCAGCGCCCGTCGATCACCTGCTCGTTGGCGAGGACGGTCTGGTCGTTGGGACACCAGTTGACGGCCGCCTCGCGGCGCTCGGCCAGGCCGCGCTCCAGGAACCGCAGGAAGATCCACTGGGTCCAGCGGTAGTACTCCGGGTCGCTCGTCGCGATCTCGGTGTGCCAGTCGATCGCGAAGCCGAGGCGCTTGAGCTGCTCCCGGATGCGGGCGATGTTCCGGGCGGTCAGCTCGGCCGGCGGCTGGCCCGTACGGATGGCGGCGTTCTCGGCCGGCAACCCGAAGGAGTCGTAACCCATCGGGTGGAACACCTCGCTGCCGGTGCGGCGGCGGAAGTGAGCGATGACGTCGCCCATCGTGTAGTTCTTGACGTGACCCATGTGGATCTCGCCGGAGGGGTAGGGCAGCATCTCCAGGACGTACGCCTTGGGACGCTCGTGCAGGTCGGGCTCGGCGCCGTCGCGCGACACGGGCTCGGCGCGAAAGGCGTCCTCACGTTCCCAGGCCGCCTGCCACTTGGACTCGACGGGCGCGGGGTCGTACCGTTCCGGCAGGATTCGCGCGGGCGTCGACATCGGCGCGAGTATCGCAGACGGCCGAGGGGCCACATGACCACCACCCGACCACCGGTGCTGATCCGCGAGGCGGACGTCGCAGAGCACTTCCTCGGCATCCTCGGCCTCTACCACGCCCACGGCTGGACGCACGCCGGGGACCCCACCCGGCTGCGCACCGCCATCGAGCACAGCGCGTACTCGGTGGTGGCAATGGAGGGGGACCGCGTCGTCGGCTTCGCCCGGACGATGTCCGACGAGGCGTTCGCGGTCTACATCGCCGACATCCTCGTGAGCCCGGACCGCCAGCGGCAGGGGATCGGCCGCACGCTGGTCGAGTCGATCCTCGACCACTACCCCATGGACCGTTTCCACCACCAGGTGCTCGTCGCCGAACGAGGCGCCGAGGGCTTCTACCGCCGGCTCGGCATGGTCCCCGTCACGTCCTACGGGCTGACGGCCTTCATCCGCGCCGGGCGGTAGCCCCGCCGGCGACCGCCGGCCGGGACGGCGTACTCAGTTGTCGGAGCCGTTCCCGTTCCCGGCGGGGCCGTCGTCGTAGTCGCGGCCGATCTGGTCCGCCAGGTCGAGGGCGAGCAGGCGCGAGAGGCGCTCCTCCACCCGCAGGAAGCGGTCGACGGCCTCCAGGTCGCCGCTCGTGGCCGGGGTGTAGAGCGCCCGCCACAGCTCCATCAGGGCCTCGACGTGGACCATCCGCCGGTCGTCGGTCTGGGCCTCGTCGATGAACGCCCGGGCCTCGCGGCTGACCATCTTGCGGGCCGTGCTGCGATTGACCCCGAGGCGCCCCGCGATGGAGTCGAGCGACTCGCCCGACCGGCTCATCTGGACCGCCATACGCCGTTGGCGCGCCGCCTGCTGGCGCCGCATGTCGGCGTCGTTTCCGTCTGGCACTCCCCGCCCTCCGGTCGCTCGACGAATCGACGGATCCGTCTTATCACCGTCCGCGGGGCGCCGGGTAGGCGCGCCGCACTTTTCGCAAGAGCGGGCCGGTGGATCGAAATTCTTTCACACCTCGTCCGGGACCCGGCCGGCGGCGGGTTCCACGAACCCTCCCGCGCCGCTAGCGTGGACCCCATGACCCGCGCGCACGATGCGGACGACGCCCGGTGGCTGGCCGAGGCGGTCGACCTCGCCGTCGGGGCCGTCGCCGAGGGCGGCGGGCCGTTCGGCGCGCTCGTCGTCCGTGATGGCGAGGTCCTCGCGACGGGCGTCAACCTGGTCACGTCGACCAACGACCCCACGGCGCACGCCGAGGTGGTCGCCATCCGGGAGGCCTGCAGGACGATCGGGGACTTCAGCCTGGACGGCTGCCTGCTGGTGGCCTCGTGCGAGCCCTGCCCCCTCTGTGTGTCCGCGGCGCTGTGGGCCCGCGTCGACCGGGTCGTCTACGCCGCCGACCGCCACGCCGCGGCGCGCGCCGGGTTCGACGACAGCGCGTTCCACGACCTGCTCACGACCCCGCGGGACCGCTGGCCCATGGCCGTCACCTCCGTGACGGTCGCCGATCCCGAGGCGCCCTTCGCGGCGTGGCGGGCGAAGTCCGACCGGGTGGACTACTGACGGCTCAGGCGGCCGCGCCCTCCTCCTGCCAGGTGGCGCCGAACTCCTCCTCGTGCACCAGCGTCCGCCAGGGGCGGCGCGCCTTCGCCATCGCCGGCCGCAGGCCGACGGGGAACTCGACCGGGTGGCCGAGCGGCGTGAGGTAGTGGACGCCCACCTCGTCCGGCAGGCCGAGCAGGTCGCGGTACTCCGCCTCCCGGAAGAAGTGGAAGTTGGTCGGCGTGGTGCCGAGGCCCATCGCCCGCGCGGCGACGAGGAGGTTCTCGAGCGCGAACGCGACCGAGGTGACGTCGCTGAAGCGCTCGACGTGCTCCATCACCGGGTCGTCGTGGCCGAAGCGCGGGACGGTCACCGCGCAGAGCCACACCGGGACCGCCCGGTAGCCGTCCCCGAGGGCCTCCTCGGCGTAGCCGCGGGCCCAGGCGGCGTGCTCCTCGTCCGTGGTCCCGGCGGCGGGCGGGCGGAACAGGCGGAAGTAGTCGACGGCGCCGTCCAGGAGCAGGCGGACGAGCGCCGCCCGCCGGTCGGGGTCGCGGACGACCACGAACCCCCACGCCTGGGCCCCGTGGCCGGTCGGCGCGAGCAGCGCGAGCCGCAGGAGGGCGGCCACGTCGTCGTCGGGGACCTCCTGGTCGGTGTAGCGCCGCACGGCGCGGCGGTGGCGGATGGCCTTCAGGGCGTCCACGTCGTCCTCCCGGGTGATGGCTTCGATGATGAGAGCCGGACCCTCCCACACAAGGCTTCCATCATGCAAGTCAGACGCGCTAGGCTCGGGACGTGCTCGGACGCGACTACCCGGAGCAGAACTGCAGCGTCGCCCGCGCCCTGGAGGTCGTCGGGGAACGCTGGACGCTGCTGATCCTGCGCGACGCCTTCCTCGGCGTGACCCGCTTCGACCGCTTCGCGCGCAAGCTCGGCATCGGGGAGAGCGTCCTCGCCCGCCGGCTGGCGACCCTCGTGGACGCCGGGGTGATGGAGCGGCGCCCGTACCGGGGCAACCGCTTCGACTACGTCCTCACCGACCGCGGCCGCGAGCTCTTCCCCGTCATCCACGGCCTGCTGAGCTGGGGTGACGCCCACTTCGCCCCCGACGGCCCCCCGGTCCTCACCCGGCACCTCGGCTGCGGCGGGGAGCTGCTGCCGGGCCCGCGCTGCGCGGAGTGCGGCGCGGACGTCGGCTCCGACGAGGTGGAGTGGCGCTGGGGCCCGGGATCGGGCCGGGCCGAGGCGACGATCGCCCCGCGGCGCTGACGGGCCCCGGAACGACGAAGGCCCCGCGGTGCGGGGCCTTCGTTCGAGTGGAGGATACCGGGATCGAACCGGTGACCTCTACGCTGCCAGCGTAGCGCTCTCCCAGCTGAGCTAATCCCCCGGGGGGCCGAACTATAGGGCAGCGTCGGCCTCGGCCAAAGCCCCCTTGAGCCGCTAGGACGCCGCGGCCACGTACTCCTGGCGCGGGGCCTCCCGCCAGAGGCGGTCGAGGCGGTAGAAGTCGCGCGCCTCGGGCGTGAAGACGTGGACGACCGTGTCGAGCAGGTCGACGAGGACCCACTCCCCCTCGCGCAGGCCCTCGACGGTGCGCGGCACGACGCCATGGTCGCGCTTCATGCGCGTCCTCAGCTCCTCCGCGATCGCCTTCGTCTGGCGGGGCGTCCGCCCGGTGCAGACCACGATGTAGTCCGTGTAGGACACGAGACCCCGCATGTCGAGGATCACGATGTCCCTGGCGCTCTTCGACTCCGCCACTGCGGCGGCGGCCAGCGTCAGCTCGAGGGGTTCCGCTGTGTCTCCTTCAGACGTTCGGCTGACGGCGAGGGTACCAGACCCCCTCGGACGAGAGCCGCCTCGACGGCGGGCGGCAGCAGGTGGCCCACCGGCTCGCCGGCCGCGATCCGCGCGCGGACCATCGAGGAGGACACCCCGATGGCCGGGACGTCCACCACGTCGGCGCGCCCGGGCGCCACGCGGGCCGCGAGGGCGCGCACCTCCCCGGTGTCGGTGTCCCCCCTCCCCACCACCGCCAGGCGGGCGGCCGCCAGGATCCGCTCCGGCTCGTGCCATCCGGGGAACCCGGCGAGCTGGTCGGCGCCCAGCACGAACCAGAGGAGCACGCCCGGCTCGGCCGCCGCCATCGCCTCGAGTGTGTCCGCGGTGTAGCTCGGCCCCTCGCGCTCCAGCTCGATCCGCGAGACGGAGAGCCCCGGGCGCCCGGCCACGGCCTCCTCCAGCCAGGCCGCGCGGTCCTCCGCCGGGGCGACCGCCACGCCCTCCTTGTGCGGGGGGTGGCGCGCCGGCACGAGGCGCACCTCGTCCAGGGAGAGCTGCCAGAGGGCCTCGCAGGCCACGACGAGGTGCCCGATGTGCGGCGGGTCGAAGGTCCCGCCCAGCACCCCGACCCGCCGGGGCTCAGCGGAGGTGGCCGTGGCCCGTCACCAGGTAGGTGTACGTCGTCAGCTCCTGCAGGCCGATCGGCCCGCGGGCGTGGAGCTTCTGCGTGGAGATGCCGATCTCCGCCCCCATCCCGAACTCGCCCCCGTCGGTGAAGCGCGTGGAGGCGTTGACGTAGACCACGGCCGCGTCCACCGACTCCTGGAAGTCGCGGGCCGCGTCGATCGACGTCGTCACGATCGCCTCCGAGTGGCCCGAGCCGTGGCGGCCGATGTGCTCGACGGCCTCCTGGAGCGAGCCCACCACCCGGACTGCCATCACCAGGTCGAGGAACTCGGTCTCGTAGTCCGCCTCGGTCGCCTCGGCCATGCCCTCGGCGGCGTCGCCCAGCAGGTCGAGGCCGGCGCGGTCCACCCGGAGCTCCACGCCCGCCTGCACGAGGCGCCCGGCGGCGAGCGGCAGCACCTCCGCCGCGGCGTCGCGGTGCACGAGCAGCGTCTCGGCGGCGTTGCACACCCCGGGCCGCTGGACCTTCGCGTTCACGACGATCCTCGCCGCCATCTCGGGGTCGGCGTCCGCGTGGACGTAGACGTGGTTGTTGCCCGACGCCGCGTAGATGACCGGCACCCTCGCGGTGTCGCGGAGGAACGCCTTCAGCTCCTCCCCGCCGCGGGGGATGACCAGGTCCACCAGCCCCTCCATCTGCACGAGCCGGGCGAGCTCCTCCCGGTCCGGGCCGAGCAGGGCGACGGCCCAGCGCGGCGCGTCGGCCTCGATGAGGGCGCCGGTCAGGACCTCCGCGATGATGAGGTTGGAGCGGGTGGCGAGCCGGGAGCCGCGCAGCACCACCGCGTTGCCGCTCTTGAGGCAGAGCCCGACGGCGTCGGCGGTCACGTTCGGCCGCCCCTCGTAGACCACGGCGACGACGCCGAGGGGCACCCGCCGGCGCTCCAGCTCGAGGCCGTTCGGCAGGCGCCGCCCGCCGTCCACGACGCCCACCGGGTCGGGCAGCGCGGCCACGGCGCGCAGGCCGGCGGCCATGTCGGCCACCCGGTCCTCGTCCAGCAGCAGCCGGTCGATGAGCGCCGGGGCGGTGCGCCCCCGCTTGGCCGCCTCCACGTCGAGGCGGTTCTCGCGCAGGATCTCGGCGGAGCGCCGCTCCAGGGCGTCCGCCATCTCCCGGAGCGCGGCGTCGCGGTGGTGGCCCGGCATGCGCGCCAGCACGCGGCTCGCGTCCCGCACGTCGGCGACGACCCGTTCGAGCGTGGTCACGACGCGTCCATCGCGGCACGCGGCTCGGCGAGCACGAACTCGTCCCGGTGGATGACCTGCGGAGCCGCATCGGGGAGCCGCTTCCGCGCGTCGTCGGACTTGAGGCCCGCCACCAGGCGCACCTCCTCGGCGCCCATCGCCGAGATGCCCTTCCCCACCAGGCCCATCCCCCCGTCGACCACCTCCACGGCGTCCCCCGCCCCGAACGCGCCCTCGGAGGACACGACCCCGACCGCCAGCAGCGAGGTGCCGCGCTCGCGCAGGGCGCGGGCGGCGCCCTCGTCAACGACGATCCGGCCCATGGTGGGCTTGGCGTGGCGGAGCCAGAGCTTGAAGGCGGCCTCGGGACGGGCCGACGGGCTGAAGCGGGTGCCCACGTGGTGCCCGGACGCCACCGCCGGGATGACCCCGTCGGCGATGCCGGACGCGATGACGCAGGTCACGCCGCCGCCGGTGGCCATGCTCGCCGACGCGACCTTGCTCGCCACGCCGCCGCGGCCCTTGCCGGAGGTCTCCATCGCCGCCAGCGGCACGCGGTCCGGCGGGGTCCCCGCCGGCACGTCGCCCAGCAGCTCCGGGCCGTCCGGCCCCGGCGCGTAGAGGCCCTCGCGGTCCGTGAGCAGCACGAGCCAGGTGGCGCCCATCAGCAGGGCGACCTGGGCGGCCAGGACGTCGTTGTCGCCGAAGGTGAGCTCGTCCGTGGCGGTCGTGTCGTTCTCGTTGATGACCGGGACCGTGCCCAGCTCGGTCAGCCGCCGCAGGGTGGTGCGGGCGTTGAGGTAGGACGCGCGCGCCGCGAGGTCGCCGGAGGTGAGGAGCACCTGGGCCGGCACGACGCCGTGCGGCGCGAAGGCCTCCGCGTAGCGCTGGAACAGCACCCCCTGCCCCACCGCCGAGGCCGCCTGCAGGTCCGGGAGGGCCGTGGGGCGTTCCCGGATGCCGAGGCGCCCGAGGCCGCACGCGATGGCCCCGCTGGTCACGAGGACCGGGTGATGCCCCTGGCGGCGCACGCGCACCAGGTCGCGCACCCGGGCCTCAAGGACCTCGTGGCGCAGCTCACCGGCGTCGTCGACGAGGGTCGACGAGCCGAGCTTGGCGACCAGGACGGCCATGCGTCAGGCCGGCCGGCCGAGCAGGGAGACCAGGCGGGCGCGCAGCTCGTCCACGCCGCGGCCGGTCTCGCTGTCCACCGCGACGTCGGCGAAGCCGCTGTCGGCCCCCGGCGCGTCGGCGTGGGTGGCGACCAGCAGGGTCCGGACGCCGTCGGGCACCAGCCCCTCCAGGCCCTCCCGCGCCCGTGCGATGCGGTCCGCCGCCGGCTCCGGGTCGGAGGCGTCGACGCAGTGCAGCACGATCGTGGCGCGCTCGAGCTGGCCGAGGTGGGCGTCCGGGCGCGGCATGCCGTCGGCCGCCAGGCCCGGCAGGTCGGCGACCAGGTGCAGGTCGCCGTCCTGGTCCTCCAGCGGCCCGAAGTCCGGCTCGCGGGTCGACTGCGGCCAGGCGGCCACCGTCGCGGCGGCCCCGGTGAGGGCCACGAGCAGGGCGCTCTTGCCCGCGTTCGGCAGGCCCACCAGCGCGACGTCCACCGGGAGCCTCAGCTCCAGGGTGAGCCACGCCTCCTCGCCGGCCGTCCCCGGCACGGTGTTGCGCGGCGCCTGCCGGGTGGACGAGCGGAAGGCCCGGTTGCCGATGCCCCCGTCGCCGCCGCGGGCGACCGGCACCGAGTCGCCGGGCGCGGCGAGCCACGCGATCTCGTGGCCGTCGCGGATCACCCGGGTGCCCGGCGGCACGGGCACGACCAGGTCGGCCCCGGCGTGGCCGTGGCGGTTCTTGCCCTCGCCGTGGGCCCCGTTCGGGGCGCGGTGATGCACCGCGTGGCGGAAACGCGACAGGTCGGTCACCTGCTCGTCGGCCGTGAGCAGCACCCGGCCGCCCCGGCCGCCGTTGCCGCCGTCGGGGCCGCCGCGGGGGATCTTCGGCTCACGGCGGAACGACATGCAGCCGTTGCCGCCGTGGCCCCCCTCGACGTTGATCTGCGCTCTGTCGGTGAAGGGCACCGCAGACGGCGCGCCCGCGCTCAGACGGCCGCGGGCTCCTCGGGGTGCACGGACACGCGACGGCCCTTGTGGCCCGTCGTGAACTCGATGCGGCCCGTGACCGTGGCGAAGATCGTGTGGTCGCGGCCGAGGCCCGTGCCGGGACCCGGGTGGAACCGGGTGCCGCGCTGGCGCACGATGATGGAGCCGGCCGGCACGATCTGGCCGCCGAACGCCTTCACGCCGAGCATCTTCGGCTTGGAGTCACGACCGTTGCGGCTGGAGCCGCCACCCTTCTTGTGTGCCATCCCGGGCCTCCCTCAGCCGGCCGTGATCGACTCGATGCGGACCCGCGACAGCCGCGAGCGGTGGCCGCGCGTGCGGCGCGAGTTGCGCTTCGGCTTGTAGGTGAAGACGCGGATCTTCGTGCCGAGCACGTGCTCCTCGACGGTCGCGGTCACCGACCCGCCGTCGGCGATCCCCTCGTCGTCGCCGGTGGCGAGGACGCGGGGGGCGATGCTCGCGCCCTCCTCCTCGGCGAGGCGGTCGACCAGCAGGGTCTCCCCCTCGCGCACGCGATACTGCTTGCCCCCGAGGGCGATGACGGCGTAGTTCGGCACGTTCCTGTTCCTGACCGTTGTACGAGCGACGGCGGATGTTAGCGACCCGCGGCCGCGAGCGCCACGTACCCGCGGGCTTTGACCGCCGCGCACCGGCCTGTAGAACGGCGTCCCGTGAGGCGACTCCCCTCCGCCGCGGCCCTCGTCGCCGCGCTGGCGTGCGCTCTCCCGGCGGCCGCGTCCGCCGGGACGCTGACCGTCGCCGCCGAGGGGGAGCCCGAGAGCCTCGACCCGGCCCTGGCCTACAGCACCGAGAGCTGGCAGGTGCTCGTCAACGCCGGGGAGGGGCTCCTGGCCTACCGCCGGGCCGGCGGGGCGGCCGGGACGCGGGTCGCGCCGGCCCTGGCCACCGCGATGCCGGCCGTCTCGGCGGACGGCCGCCGGCTGACGTTCACCCTGCGCCGCGACGCCCGCTTCGGGCCCCCGGCCAACCGGGCCGTGCGCCCCTCCGACGTCAAGGCGAGCATCGAGCGGCTGTTCCTGGCCGGCTCGCCGGGGCGCGGCCTGTTCCGCACGATCTCCGGGGCGACCCGCTTCGAGGCCTCCCGCGAGGGCGGCATCTCCGGGCTCGTCGCCCGCGACGGCGCCCGCCGGCTCGAGATCCGGCTCACGCGGCCGGACCCGTCGATCCTGAAGGTGCTCGCCCTGCCGTTCGCGTTCGCGCTCCCCGCGGGGACGCCGGCCACCGCCCAGTCGCCCGTCGCGCTCGCCTCGGCCGGCGCCTACCGCATCAGCGCGCACGACCCCGGCGCCTCGATCACGCTGGTCCGCAACCCCGGCCACGTGCCGGGGCGCGTGGACCGTGGCGCGCCCGCCGGGCCGGACGCCATCCGCGTGCTGCTGGGCCAGGGGGCCGCCGAGGGCGCGGCGGCGGTGCGGGAGGGCCGGGCCGACTACTCCCAGGCCCGCCCGACGAGCGCCGAGATCAGCGCCGCCGCCTCGTCGCCGGCGGCCCGGGTGCGCCGGTACGTCGAGGGGACGACGCACTACGTCTTCATGAACACCCGGCGGCCGCCGTTCGACGACGTGCGGGTGCGCCGGGCCGTGGGGATCGCCATCAACCGCACCGCGCTCGCGCGCGCGTTCGGGCCGCGGCAGGCGGTCCCGACCGCGCAGGTCCTGCCGCCCGGCGTGGCCGGGCGGATCGCGACGCCCGCCGCGCCGGCCCCGGACATCGCCGAGGCCCGCCGCCTGGTGACGGCCGCCGGGGCGGAGGGCGCCTTCGTGAGCGTCTGGGGCCACACCAACGAGCCGTCGCCGGCCATCACCGTCCGCCTGGAGCGCACGCTGGAGGCGATCGGCCTGCGCGCGGAGCCGCGCCTGTGGGAGCGCTCCACCCTGCTCGCGGCGCTCGCCGACCCCGGGGCGCCCTCGCAGATCGGCTACGCCCGCTGGCGCCAGGACTTCCCGGACGCCGCCGACTGGTACCCGCTGCTGCTGTCCAGCGGCGCGATCCGGCCCGGCGGGACCCTCAACTACGCCCTGCTCGGCGACCCCGCGCTCGACCGCCTGATCGCCCGGACCGCGGCCACCTGGGACGAGGCGGCGCGCACCCGGGGCTGGCAGGACGTGGAGCGGGCCGTCGCCCGCCGCGCGCCCTGGGCGCCCTTCGCGAACACGGTCCGGGCGGACATCGTGTCGAGCCGCGTCCAGGGCTACGTGGGCCACCAGGTGTACGGCTTCCTCTGGATGCGGGCCCGGGTGCCGTAGTGCTGCCGCGGTGGCGCCCCGGGGGGCGCCACCGCGGGATCAGGACGACGAGCGGGAGGTGACGCGCCGCCGGGACGACGGCCGCGGCGCGGGGGCCTCGGCCGGCTCCTCCGCGGCGGGCGCCGGGGCGGCGGCGGGCTCCTTCAGGGCCCGCACGCGGACCGCGTCCGGGGCCAGCGAGCCGTCCCGCTCCAGGCGGATCTCCGTGCCGAGGACCTCCTGGAGGGAGGCCATGCGCTCGCCGTCCTCGCCGAGGAGGACCTCCGCGACGCGCGGGTGGACGACGACCGCGACGGCCTCGCCCGGGCTGCGCGAGAGCTGGCGGCGCAGCTCGCGCTCGATGGTGATGGCGTGCGTCTCGTCGCTCGGCACCACGCCCACGCCGAGGCAGGTCGGGCAGACCTCGGTCATGATCTCGCGCGGCCCGTCGGAGATGTTCTGGCGCGTCATCTCGACCAGGCCGAGCGGCGAGATGTCGACCACGAACGTGCGCGTGCGGTCCTTGGCGAGCGCGTCGTCGAGCGCCTGCTTCACGGCACGGCGGTTGCGCTCGTCGTCCATGTCGATGAAGTCGATGATGATGATGCCGCCGATGTCGCGCAGGCGGAGCTGGCGCACCACCTCGGTCGCGGCCTCGAGGTTCGTCTTGGTGATCGTGTCCTCGAGGCGCGAGCCGCCGCGGCCGACGTTGCGGCCGCTGTTGACGTCGATGACCGTCATGGCCTCGGTGTCGTCGATCACGAGGTAGCCGCCGGACTGCAGCGGCACCCGCCGGTCCATGGTGGAGCGGACCGCCGCCTCCACCCCGAAGGAGTCGAACAGGGCCTCGTCCCCGGTCCAGTGGCGCACGCGGTCGGCCATCTCCGGCGAGGTCCGCCGCAGGAAGCCCGTGATGCGCTCGTACTGGGCCTCGTCGTCGACCATCACCTCCTCGACCTCCGCGTTCAGCAGGTCGCGGATGACGCGGAGCGAGATGTCCGCCTCGGAGTAGAGGAGCGTCGGGGCCTTCGCCAGCTCCCCGCGCTCCTGGAGCGTCTGCCAGAGACGCTTGAGGAACGTGAGGTCGCGGGCGATCTCGCGGGCGGAGGCGCCCGCCGCGGCCGTGCGGACGATGAGGCCGCCGGTCTCCAGCGGCAGGGCGCCGCAGATGGACCGCAGGCGCACCCGCTCGTCGTCGGGGAGGCGCTTGGACACGCCCACCCCGTCGCCGTACGGCACGTAGACCACGAAGCGGCCGGCGAGCGAGAGCTGCATGGTGAGCCGCACGCCCTTCGTGCCCATCGGGTCCTTCGTGGCCTGCACGAGCACCTCGTCGCCGCGCTTGAGGAGGTCAGCGATCTGGCGCTTGCGCTTCGGCACGCCGAGGGCGACGACCTCGTCGACGTGCAGGAACCCGTTCTTCTCGAGGCCGATCTCGATGAAGGCGGCCTCCATGCCGGCGAGGACGTTCTCGACCCGGCCCTTCCAGACGTGGCCCACCACGGAGCGCTGGCCACGGCGCTCGATGTAGCACTCGGCCGCGCGGCCGTCCTCGAGGATCGCGACACGCGTCTCGGCACGGTCCACCGACACCAGGATCTTCTTCGTCAGGAGAGGCTCCCCTCGGGGTGTGGCGTCACCTGCGCAGGCGCGCGGTGACGCGATCGATCAGGGGGCGCGCCTTGTCGACGGGCGCGCCCTCGATGAGGTCGTGGCCGGCGGAGAGCCGCGCGAGGGCGGCCTCCCCGATGGCCCGGGTGGCGCCGTAGGCGACGGTCCCGCGCACGGCCCAGCCGGCGACGGGGATCGCCCCGGCGGCGCTGCGCCCGACGGCGCGCCACCCGAATCCGGCGCCGACGATGGCGAGGGCCTCGAGGGCCCGCTCGGCGCCGAAGGGCTTGTCGTGGAGGGCGGACAGGTCGGCCACCAGCCGCACCTGGATCAGCACGAGGACCGGCATGTCCACGCCCGGGAGGGGGAGCACGCCGATGGCCGCCGACCGCTTGGACGCGGTGGCGATGAGGCGCCGCCCGATGGCGTGGCGCAGGCCCGGGTTGCGGCGGCCCGCGGCCACCATCTCGTCGCCCAGGCCGCGGAGGACCGCCTCGATGACGCCCTCCGCGCCGGCCTCGTCGAGGGCGGCGATGTGGGCGATGTTTGAGGGCTCCAGGCGGTGGCGCACGAGCAGCCGGGTCTCCAGCTCGTCGCGCTCCCGGCGATCACCCACCAGGACCGCGAGGGCCCCGCCGCCGGAGCGGCGCCGGTGGGCCAGGGCCTCGCCGGCCCGGTCCACGTCCGCTCCGGGCGCGAGCGCGACCACCGCCAGGGCGTCCTCGGTCGGGACGGGCGCCGGGGTGCCGAGCACCTCCCGCAGCCAGCGCGTCGCCGCGGGATCGCCGGGCAGCACGGCGATGTGCCCGCCCTCCTGGGAGAGATCGTCCGCGGTGCGCACCGCTTCGGCGACCGGCCGTATGGCCTTCGCTCCCCGCGAGGCCAGTCCGAGGGCTCCCACGGGTCGGCCTACGCGGGAACGGCGGAGCGGCGTTGGTGGATGCCGAGCAGGAGCCCCACTGCCAGGAGGGTCGAGAGCGTGTGGCTGCCCCCGTAGCTCATGAGCGGCAGGGGGATTCCGGTGATCGGCATGATTCCCACGGTCATCCCGATGTTAACGAACACCTGGAACCCGATCATCGTCACGA
>JBFWPT010000066.1:0-17426 GCA_050249835.1 Thermoleophilia bacterium | reverse complement strand
CCCTCTGGGACGAGGACGGCGCCGCCAGCTTCCCCGCGATCCCGGGCACCTCGGGCATCGCGATCCCCGTCGTCGGCCTCGGCGCGGGCCAGGGCGCGGCCCTCGTGCGCCTGGCCGCCACGGCCCCCGACGTGCGCTTCACGATCGACGAGGACCCGGCGGCCCCGGCCCCGCCGGGCGTCGCCTCCTTCTCGTCCTGGGGCCCGACCCTGGACGGCCGCGCGAAGCCCGACCTCGTCGCCGCCGCGGTCGACCGGACCGCCGCCTGGCCCGGCCGGGCCCCGGACGGCGGGCCGCAGGCCGCCCCGCTCACCGGCACCAGCGCCGCGGCCGCCGAGGTGGCGGCCATCGCGCTGCGCGCCCGCATCGACCGGCCCGAGCTGGGACCGCGCGCGGTGCGCTCGCTGCTCGTGCAGTCGGCCCGGCCCCTGCGCGGCGTCGCGCTCGCCCGCCAGGGCGCCGGCGTCGCGGCGATGCCCTCGGGCGGGGCGCTGAGGATCGAGCCGGCGGCGGTCGCGAGCGAGACCCGGGCGGGGGAGACCACGGCCACGATCGCCCTCAGCGACCTCGCGGGCGGCGGCGGCCCGTACCGCGTGCTGCTCGCGGGCGACGGCGGCGAGACCGTCGTGGCCGACGGCGTCACCGTGGCGCCGGGCCGGGCGACGCGCCTCGACCTCGTCCTGCCGCGCGCGGGCGAGGGGCACCTCGTCGTGCGCGACGGCCAGGGGCACCTGCTCGCCCGGGCGCCGGTGGTGCCGCGGCGGCCCGCCGGGCCGGCGCCGGATGCCCTCGGCACGCCGGAGGTCCGCGCCGACGCGAGCCTCGCCGAGGTGCGCGTGCGGCTCGGGATGCTGCGCCGCGACGGCGCCCGGTTGCGGAGCGCACGGCTGAGCGGCGTCCGCCTCAGCCTGCTGCCGGCGGCAGGTGGCGAGGCCCTGCCGGTGGCGGGCGCCGAGCAGGACGGCTCGTGGCCCGCGGGCACCTATCGCTTCCTCGTCGCCCGCCGCCTCGGCTCGGGCCTCGACGTGCCCGCGGGGCGCTACCGGCTGCGCGTGACGGCCACCGGGCCGGACGGTTCGGTGCTGCGGCGCACCAGCAGTCCGTTCAGACTCGGCTGACGAACCTCCGACGGCCTCACCCGGACGGGTGAATCGTGCCGTCCGCCACTTGCGGACCGGACCCCCCGGTCGTACATTGACCAAGATGTCACAAAGTCGCGACGCGGGGTACCGGACCCATGGCCACTGACCGCCTCACGCTCGGCGTCGCCGCGCGTCTCTCGCGGTATCTGCAGGTGCTGACGCAGGCCAAGAAGATGGGCAAGACGAGCATCTCGTCGCAGGCCATCTCGGAGTACACGAACGTCAACCCGACGCAGATCCGCCGCGACCTGTCCGGGTTCGGCAAGTTCGGCAAGCGGGGCGTGGGCTACGACATCGACTCGCTGATCGAGCAGATCCGCAAGATCCTGCGGACCTCGGGGCAGCACAACATCGGCCTGTTCGGCGCCGGCAACCTGGGGCAGGCGATCGCCACCTCGGGCGTCTTCGCCGACCACGGCTTCCGCATCTCGGCGATCTTCGACGTCGACCCCGACCGCGTGGGGACGCTGGTGGGGGACATGCCGGTGCGCCACTACCGCGACCTCCAGGAGGTCGTCAGCGGCGACGGGATCATGGTGGGCGTGCTCGCCGTCCCGGGGGGCGCGGCGCAGGAGGTGGCCGACGACCTCGTCGCGGCCGGCGTGAAGATCATCTTCAACTACTCCGACGCGCTGCTGACGGTCCCCTCCGACGTGACGGTCCACACGTCGAGCCCGGCCGTCGAGCTGCTCTACGCGCTCTACTTCTACCTGTCCTGAGCCGCCTCGCCCTCGTCACCGTCGTGGTGGAGGACTACGACGCGGCGATCGCCTTCTTCGTCGACGCGCTCGGGTTCACCCTGGCCGAGGACACGCCGCTCGGCGGCGGCAAGCGGTGGGTGGTCGTGTCGCCCGGGCCGGGCTCGGCCGGCGTCCTGCTGGCGCGCGCGGCGACGCCGGGGCAGGCGGCCCGGGTGGGGGACCAGACCGGCGGGCGGGTGGGGTTCTTCCTGGACGTCGACGACTTCGCGGAGGCCCACGGCCGCATGACCGCGGCGGGCGTCCGCTTCGTGGAGGGGCCCCGCGAGGAGGCCTACGGCACCGTGGCCGTGTTCGAGGACCTCATGGGCAACCGCTGGGACCTGGTGGAACGCCGCGCCTGACGCCGCGGCGCGCGCCGGTCGGGGCGCGCGGGGCCGTTGCTATGCTCGCCCCCGGATGGGAGACCTCGACGGCCTCGACCGCATCCTCGCCGGTGCCCGCGAGCGCTTCGAGGACTCGACGGACCTGACGATCGGGCTGGAGGAGGAGTACCAGCTCCTCGATCCCACCACCTTCGCCCTCGTGAACCGGTTCGAGGAGATGATGGAGGCGGCCCCGGAGCCCTTCCGCGCCCGCCTGGCCGGCGAGCTGATCGCGAGCGAGATCGAGTTCCGCACGGCGCGCAACGAGACCTTCGCCGCCGGCGCCCGCGACCTGGTGGACGGCCGGCTCGCGACCCTGGCGCTCGCCGACCGCCTGGGTATCGCGCTCGGCATCTCCGGCGTCCACCCGTTCAGCCACTGGTCGGACCAGCGCATCATCGACACGCCCCACTACCGGCGGGTCGAGGAGGAGCTGGGGTACATCGCCTGGACCAACAACACCTGGTCGATCCACATGCACGTGGGCGTGCGGGGGGCCGACCGGGCGGTGCAGGTGTCGACCGCGCTGCGGAGCGTCCTGCCCGAGCTGCTCGCCCTGTCGGCGAACTCCGCGGTGTTCGGCGGGCGCGCGACGCGCCTGCACTCCACCCGGATGCAGGTGTTCACCAAGAGCTTCCCGCGCTGCGGGGTCCCGGACGCCTACCGCTCCTGGGACGAGTACGCCTCGTTCGTGGAGCTGCTCGAGCGCACCGGCTCCATCGTGGAGAGCACCCAGATCTGGTGGAGCGTGCGGCCGCACCACTCCTACGGGACCGTCGAGATCCGGATCTGCGACGGCCAGACCGAGATGGCCGGCGCGCTCGCGGTCGCGGCGATGGCCGTGGCCTGCGTGGCGGGCTTCTGCCGCGACCACGACGAGGGCCGCCCGCTGCCGGCGCACGCCCGCGGCCTCATCGACGAGAACATCTGGCGGGCCCAGCGCCACGGCCTGGAGGGATCGCTCATCCACCTGGACCGGGGCGTCGTGCGCCCGGCGACCGACGCCATCCGGGAGCTGCTCGACTGGTCCGCGGACCGGCACGACGCCCTCGGGCTCGGCCCCTACCTCGAGGAGGTCCGGCGCATGCTCACGGACGGGAACGGCGCGATGCGCCAGCAGGAGCGCCTGGCGGCGCTGGGCGGCGACGCCCGCGCCCTGCAGGCGGAGATCGTGGAGCGCACCCGCCGCTCCGCCCACGAGGTGCAGGCCGCGACGGCGGCCGCCGCATGACCGGGGAGCCGTCCGAGCCGACCCCGGAGGAGCTGGCCGCCGCGTTCGCGGAGCGCCTCGCCAGGACCCCCGTGCGGGACGTGCTGCTGCAGTCCATGGCGACGTTCGTCGACATGGCCGCGATCCGCCTGGGCATGGGGCCGACGGGGGAGGAGGCCGCCGACCTGCGCGAGGCGAAGGCCGCGATCGAGGCCCTCGGGGCGATGGCCGGCGTCGCGCACCGCGAGCTGCCGCCGGAGGACGTGCAGCCGTTCCTGGAGCCGCTCGCGGCCCTGCGGATGGCCTACGTCCAGGCCGTCGAGGCGCTGAGCCCCGAGGAGCGGGGCGAGGAGCCCGTCGCGCCGGCCCCGGAGGAGCCGCCCGCCGCTCCGCCGCCCCCGCCCGCGCAGCCGGACGCCGCGTCGCGGCTCTGGGTGCCTCCGGGGACGCCCCGCGGGGGCGCATCCGGCTGACGCCGTCCGGGTGGGTGTGGTAGAAAACCCCGCTGGTTTGCGGCCTCCGGGGGAGGTCCGTGCGCCGGTCGCATACCCGGAGCGCTCTGCCCTGATCGGGGTTCTGTAGGCGCGCTCGTCCCATCCCGATCTCGGAGGGAGCGATTTGGCCGACTTCCTGTCGGACAACACAACCTGGCTCGCCGTGGTGCTCGGCCTGGTGGCCGTCGCCTACGGAATCGGGCTGACGTTCTACCTGCTCAAGAAGCCCACCGGCGACGACCGCATGCGCGCGATCGCGCAGGCCGTCCAGGAGGGTGCACAGGCCTACCTCACCCGGCAGTACACGATCATCGCCGGGGTCGCCGCCGTCCTCTTCGTGGTCATCGGCCTGCTCGGCAACGCCGTCGACTCCTCTCTTCTCGGCTGGAAGGCCGCCATCGGCTTCCTCATCGGCGCCGTGGCCTCCGCCGCAGCCGGATTCATCGGCATGAACGTCTCGGTGCGCACCAACGTGCGGACCGCCGAGGCGGCGAAGGGCGGGCTCTCGCCCGCGCTCGGCGTCGCATTCAAGGGCGGCGCGGTCACCGGCCTCCTCGTGGTGGGCCTCGGCCTGCTCTCGGTCGCCGGCTACTTCCTGATCCTCGGGGAGGAGGCGGACGACGTCCTCCCGCTCGTCGGCCTCGCGTTCGGATCGAGCCTGATCAGCGTCTTCGCCCGTCTGGGCGGCGGCATCTTCACCAAGGGCGCCGACGTCGGCGCCGACCTCGTCGGCAAGGTCGAGGCGGGCATCCCCGAGGACGACCCGCGCAACCCGGCCGTGATCGCCGACAACGTGGGCGACAACGTCGGCGACTGCGCCGGCATGGCGGCCGACCTGTTCGAGACCTACGCCGTGACCACGGTGGCGGTCATGTTCCTCGGCTCGCTCTTCCTGGCCGACTTCGCGAACGCGCTGATCTTCCCGCTCGCCCTGGGCGGCGTGTCGATCATCGCCTCGATCGTCGGCACCTGGTTCGTGCGCGTCGGCCCGAACGGCTCGGTCACCGGTGCTCTCTACACCGGCCTGGCCGTCGCCGCCGTGCTGGCGACCCTCGGCTTCCTCCCTGTGACCTACTGGCTCATGGACGGCGCCGAGAACGTCGCCGGTGGCTACGAGTGGCTGAACTACTTCTGGTGCGCGGTCATCGGCATCGGCGTGACGATCGCCCTCGTGGCGATCACCGAGTACTTCACGGGCACCATGTGGCCGCCGGTGAAGAAGATCGCCGCGGCGTCCGAGACGGGCGACGCGACGAACATCATCGCCGGCCTCGCGGTGGGCCTGAAGGCCACCGCCGCCCCGATCGTCGTGATCGGCCTGGCGATCGCCGGCTCCTACGAGCTCGGCGGCTTCTACGGCATCGGCGTCGCCGTGATGGCGATGCTCTCGATGGCCGGCGTGGTCGTGGCGCTCGACGCCTTCGGCCCGATCACCGACAACGCGGGCGGCATCGCCGAGATGGCCGAGCTGCCCGAGAGCGTCCGCGCGGTCACCGACCCGCTCGACGCCGTCGGCAACACCACCAAGGCCGTCACGAAGGGCTACGCCATCGGCTCCGCCGGCCTCGCCGCTGTGGTGCTGTTCGTGTCCTACGTGGAGGAGCTGGCGGCGGTCGTGCCGTCCGGCACCGTGGTGGACTTCTCGCTCGTCAACCCGTTCATCGTGATCGGGCTCTTCATCGGCGGCATGATGCCGTTCCTCTTCGCCGCCTTCTCGATGGAGGCCGTCGGCAAGGCCGGCGGGCAGGTGGTGGAGGAGGTGCGCCGCCAGTTCCGCGAGCACCCCGGGATCATGGACGGCTCGGAGAAGCCGGACTACGCGCGGTGCGTCCGCATCGTGACCGCGTCGGCGCAGCGCGAGATGCTGCTGCCCGCCGCCATCCCGATCCTCTTCCCGATCGTCACGGCGTTCATCTTCGGCGTGAACAACGGCCGGGAGATGCTGGGCGGCCTGCTGCTCGGCGTGATCGTGACGGGCATCTTCGTGGCCATCTCCATGACCTCCGGCGGAGGCGCGTGGGACAACGCCAAGAAGATGATCGAGGACGGCCACCACGGCGGTAAGGGCTCCATCGCCCACAAGGCCGCGGTGACCGGCGACACGGTCGGCGACCCCTACAAGGACACCGCCGGCCCTGCCGTCAACCCGATGATCAAGGTGGCCAACATCGTGGCCCTCCTGGTCATCCCCTTCCTGGACTGACCTCCGGGGAGCAGTAGGGGGATCGCGAGGGCGCCGTCCGACCGGCGCCCTCGCTTTTCCGGGCGGGGCCCGCGGCCGAAGGGGGAAGGAGACGGCCGCGGGAGCCCCGGTCGGACCCCGCTACCAGTCGGCCCCCGTGATGGTCTCCTCGTCGGGGGCGATCGCGGCGACCTCCAGCTCGAGGCCGGCGCGCTGCAGCATCCGGCGCGCCTCGGAGATCTGGCGCTCGTGGTGCCAGGGGGCGCCGACGAGCACCACGCGCGGCTCGATGCCGCTCACGGAGAGCGCGCGGAGGCGGCTCACGGTGCAGCGCCGCACCAGCGTCTCGGGCAGTTCGACCTCGAAGCAGATGGGGCGGCGCTCGACGCCGCGTACGCAGTGGACGTCGGCGGGCTCGCCGGCGGTGGGCGGCGGGGCGGGGAAACCGCTGCCGTCCTTGGCGTGCACCGTCCACGGGGTGCGGGAGGCGAGGTCACGAGCCAGAGCCGCGACGCCAGCGTCGTGCTGGGCGAGTCGGGACCGGAAGTCGGCGAGCCAGGCGTCGTACGTGTCCAGCGGAACCCCTTGCGAAAGGGCTGCCTGATCGCCATGTGACGCTAACGGGACCGTCGGACGTCACGGGTGATACTTTCGTCACGACGCGGTGTCAGGCCCCTCCGAGGGAGGCGCTCGTGCCGGACTCCCACCGCCCCGACGACTTCGACCCGGACCGCTGGGACGCCCAGTTCATCATCGCGCGGGACGGGCCCCGCGAGCTGGAGGAGGGCGTCTACCGCCGGACGCTTGCGTCGCTCAACAACGGCTGGCTGGCGCGGGGCGGGCTGCTCCATCTCCACGCCGACGGGCTGTCCTTCGTCCCGAGCCCGCTGGAGCGGCTGCTCCTCGCGCGGACCGTGCGGCTAGACTTCGCCCGGATCACGGCCATCGAGCGCCTTCCCCCGCGGGAGGGCGACGTCCTGCCCGGAGGGGTCGCGCCGCGGATGCGCCTCCACACGGAGTCGCGCAGCTACGACTTCGTGTTCCCGAACGGGCTGGACGACTGGGTGGCCTCGGTGAAGGAGCGACGTCAGATATGGGAGAACCGGCAGCGCTTCGCCTGAGCGGGGCGTCCCGCTGATGGCGGACGAGAAGGCGAAGGCGAAGGCCAACCACAAGCTCCCCCGGAGGCCGCACGCGGACAAGATCCGCCCGGACGAGCGGACGCTGAAGCAGGGCGGGGCGGACCTCCAGAACGGGTGGCTGGGCCGGCACGGCAACCTCGTCGTGACGGACGACCGGCTCCTGTTCCTGCCGACGCTGCTCGACACCGCGCTCGGGGCCAAGCGGCGGGAGATCCAGCTCGACGCGATCACCGAGATCGAGCGCCTTCCCGTGTCCCCGGGCGGAATGGCGCCGGGCGGCAAGCGGCCGCGGATGCTGCTGCACACGGACGAGTGCGTCTACGAGCTGCTCGTGGGCGACCTGGACGCGTGGATCGACTCCCTGGAGGTCGTCTACCGGCGGCGCAACAAGGCCGGCAAGCCGCACTTCCCGGCGATCACCCGCGAGGACTACGTCAACCTGCTGCTCTCCGAGGACTGACCAAGGGGGCCCCTCGGGGCCCATCGGCTAAACTCCCGAAGAGTCACCGGTTTTCGGGGGTTCCGCTGGTCACCATCACCGAGAAGAGCCGCTCCGCCGTCGTGGCGCTCACCGAGCTCGCCCAGCGCGGCTCGGCGGTGCCCGTCCCGATCCTCGAGGTCTCCGAGGCGCGGGCCATCCCCCTGCACTTCCTGGAGCAGCTCTTCGCCGGGCTGCGACGGGCCGGCGTGCTGCATAGCCAGCGCGGGGTGAAGGGCGGCTACTCCTTCCAGCGGCCGCCGTCCGAGGTGACCGTGCTGGAGGTGGTGGAGGCCGTCGACGGCCGCATCACCCCGCCCCGGGGGGCCGAGGAGTCCGCCCGCGGGACGGAGTTCGTCTGGGCCGAGGCCCGCGCCGCCCTGGCGGACCTCCTCTCGGGCGTCACCATCGCCGACATGGTGGAGCGCGAGGCGCGTCTTCAGGACGCCCCGATGTTCTACATCTGAAGGAACCCTCCGGTTAGCAGGGGGTTCGTCGTCGTCCCGGGCGCGTTAGGACGATCTTGGGACAACCTCAGGCCTCGGCGTTGGCCTGGCAGTAAGCCTGCCGCCTCCGTACTGGTGGCAGGGACGGGGCCAGGGTGGGGGGCACCCCCTCGCGAGAACCGCCCCCGCCGGCAGCACCCCGTATCCCGCCAACCTCGGACGGAAACTCAGCTCCTCGACCGGGTATCACGTCAAAGGTCGTCGTCTGCCGGGGGCTCCGGACCGTGCGCCACGATGCCCTGACGGCGGAGGAGATCGCGCTCGATGACCGCTCGTGCGGTGTCGTCGACGTCCTCCACGGCGGGAAGGGGGAGGTAGACGGGGCCCGTCAGGTCTTTCAACGATCCTCGCGGGCCCCGGCCCGCCGTCGAGATCGCGAGGGCCGCCGGTGGACGCCCCTCCAGTTCGCGGACGAGGTGCGCGGCGATGTTCCAGAGCTCCCCGAGCGAGCGGCGCCCACATGCGTCGCTGACGGTGAGCGGCCCAGGCGATAGCCGCGAGACCCCGACGCTGCCCGAGGCGTAGGAACGAACGGCCCAGGTGGCCCCGAACAGGCCAGGCCCTTCGATCATGACCTTCGAGTAGCTCTGCGAATGCCTGAATCCGAACTGGAGCATGCTGGCCATCGGCGGGGGCAGGTCAATGAGCTGGCGAAGCTGCTGGGCGACGATGTGGTCCCAGGACTGTCGAAAGACGCGCGAGGCCGCTTCGCGGGCGGCCTCGACCGGCGTGATGGCGAGAGATATCGCGGTCGCCGCTTCGGGGCTCTGGAGGTCTGGCCAGCGGACCATGTCGGTAGCGATGTCGCCGGCGCGTTCGTACGCGGCGCTGACCGCGGCCTCTCCTCGCCTGGTGAGGTCGAGCAGGACCGCCTGGTCTCGGATCGGCTCGGACCTCCCGGAGACCCGCTGATAGACGCGGCCGTCGAGCAGGCACGGCGGGACTGCAACGCGCTCGACGCGGAGGACGGCGACGTGGCGGCCGTCGCCAACGGACCACGACACCGCCTCCACCTCGGGCTGCGGCGACAGCTGCTCGCGGGAGACCTGCTCAAGCCACGTCCGCGGCTCTCCCCCCGGGAAGGTCACACCGTCGAGCACCCACCGCCCGCCATCGACGCGTGCACCGAGGACGAGGAACCCGCCGAGCTGGTTGGCGAAGCCGCAGACCTCCCGGCGAACGCGCTCCCCTCGGAGCTCAGTCCCCTTGGCCTCCCAGGTGAGCGGCTCGACGGCGGGGTCGGCTTCCGCGAAGAACGCCTCTAGCCGCTTAAGGTTGAGCTCACCCCAGGGCACACCGAACGGGCAGTCAGCCACGGCGTGCCCCGCCCAAACGTGCCAGCTCGTCCTCGAGGGCCGCCACCTTGCGCCGGTGTTCACGGTCCAGTCGGTCGAGGTCCTCGGCGCCGTCGCGCTGGTTGTCCTTCTGGGCGTTCTCCCGGAAGCTCGAGTAGTACATGCCACGCGCGCCGGTCTCGTTGGCGATGTCGTTGTGGCGGGCTCGCGTCCCGTCCTCGAGGCGCCGGCGCTCGATGGCGTGATCGCGCTCGAGGTCTTCGATCTCACGCGGGATCGCTCGGCGGCGCAGCCATCGGCTGTCACGGCGCGTTCGCCAGGTCATCACGAACGCGGCGAGGCCGGCGAGACCGCCGACGAGTCCGACTATCGCCCCAGCGTCCTCGATCCACCCCACGACGTCCACGCGAGGAGGCTAGCCCGCCACCCGGTCGCCTCAGTCGGGCGCGCTGGGACAATCGTGAGACGAAATGCTGTCCCGTGCACGTTTCTGCGCCGCGGGCGCGAAGCCCGAAACCCTCTCTGTGCAGGTAGTGCGCGTGATCTGCCCCGGCGCCCGGGCGACGTTCCACATCTGAGGACGGCTCGGCCGCCTGCGGGCGTGACCGCCCGCGCGCGAGGGGCATGTGACTCATGGTCCTGCTCGCGCATCCCGAATGCAGGGATGGGGCCTACGGTTGCGCCCGTGCCCCGGACTCAGAAAGAGTGGATCAAGGTGCTCCAGGACGCCGGCTGGACCCTTGAGCGCGGAGGCAAGCACGTCGTGAAGATGACCAAGCCCGGACATCGTCCGATCACCCTGCCGATGCACAAGGGCGCGGCGTACTCCAAGGGCCTAGATTCACGGGTGAGGAAGGAGGCGGGGATCTGATGGCCATCGAGGCGGGACGTGGCACCGGGGACCTGACCGTCCGCATCCACCGGGAGGACGGCTCCTACTGGGCCGAGATCGACGAGCTTCCCGGCTGCTTCGCCTCGGGGGACACCTGGGGCGAGCTCGTGGAGGCGATCCAGGAGGCGGTGGCGCTCTACCTCTCGTCGGCCGGCGGCACCGAGGTCTCGGCCGAGCTCACCTCCCTCCAGGTGAAGGTCACCGCCTGAGCGGACCGCCCCCGGCTTCGCGGGCGGTCAGCCGACCACGCCATGTGCTCGAGGCGGCCGGCCGGCGACCGGGTTCCGCATCGACGTGGATCCTCGCCGGGAACCGGACGCGAGTGGGGGCCGCGACCCCGGGAGTGGTTCTGCTTCTCTGGCCCTAGCCTCGGAAGGGCGGGTCGCCCCGGAAGGTCCGGATCCCATCCCAGACGGCGCCGATGGCCGCGATCGGGGTGGCGCCTTTGCATTCGATGACCGGCGCGTCCTCGCCGGGGTGGGCGCCGGGCAGGGGGGTCCCGATGGCGGTGAACCAGCCACCGCCGCGGTCGAACGCCGCGACGGTGAAGCCCTCCTCCTCGATGAGATCCCGGAGCTCGACCGCGCGGGGCGGCTTCACCGGCAGATCGACCGGGAGGTAGGGCGCATCGGGCGCGGGGCCGTCCGGGGGCGACGGCCGAGGCAGGTACGGAGGCCCGTACCTCCGCATGAAGGCCCGCTGGGCCCGCCGCGCGCGCCACCGGCCGAACCACCCGAGGTTCCGGCCGAAGGTGACCGGGTCGAAGGGGACCGGCTCGACGTCATCGTCCGGCGGGTCGTCACGGAAGGACTGCACCTGATCCCAAACGGATTCGAGGGCCTCCGCCTCCGTGTCGTGCGTGCTCGCGATGAAGATCCCCTCCTCGTCGCGAGGGACGGCGACCACCTCGACGCCGTGCGCGGCGTGCAGGGTCTCCAGCGTGTAGCCCTCGGCCTCGATGAGCCGGCGGAGCTCGGCGTTCGGGGGACTGCGGTCCACGTGCGGATCGTAAGCCCCGCGGGGGTCTCCACAGCCTGTGGAGAGCGCCGTGGGGACTTCACCGGACCGTCACGTGGGTTACGGCGGCCGCGGGCGCTAGGCTGCCGGGCGGCCACCCACCGGAGGAGAGGCATGACGGACAGCGGCTCGGCGACGTACGACGTCCTCGGCATCGGCAACGCCATCGTGGACGTGCTCGCCCACTGCGACGACGTCTTCCTCGAGGCCGAGGGCCTCGTGAAGGGCTCCATGAACCTCATCGAGGTCGCGCAGTCCGCGAGTCTCTACGACCGCATGGGCCCGGCCGTCGAGGTGTCCGGCGGCGCCGCCGCCAACTCCATGGTGGGCCTCGCCTCCTTCGGGAGCCGGGCGACGTACATCGGGAAGATCCGCGACGACACGCTCGGCGAGGTCTTCGCCCATGACATCCGCGCGGCCGGGGTCCATTTCGACACCCCGATCGCCGCGGACGGGCCGCCCACCGCGCGGAGCCTCATCCTGGTGACGCCGGACGCCCACCGCACCATGTCGACCTACCTCGGCGCGGCCGTCGAGCTCGGCCCCGAGGACGTCGACGCGGACCTGGTGGCCTCAAGCGCGACCACGTACCTGGAGGGCTACCTCTGGGACAAGCCCCGGGCCAAGGACGCCTTCCGCAAGGCCATGGCGGCGGCCCACGGGGCAGGCCGGCGCGTGTCGCTCACCCTCTCGGACTCGTTCTGCGTCGAGCGGCACCTCACCGAGTTCCGCGGCCTCGTCGACGACCAGGTGGACCTCCTGTTCGCCAACGAGGAGGAGATCTTCGCGCTCACCGGGACGCGGGACCTCTCGGCCGCGATCGCGGCGGTGCGCGGGCGCTCCGAGATCATCGTCATCACCCGTTCCGAGCACGGCTCCGTGGTCGTCACCGCCGACGAGACGGTCGACGTGCCGGCCCATCCCGTGCCGCAGCTCGTGGACACCACCGGCGCGGGCGACCTGTTCGCCGCCGGGTTCCTGCACGGCATCGCGCAGGGTCGGCCGCTCGCCGAGTGCGCCACCCTCGGCGCCCTCGCCGCGGCCGAGGTCATCTCCCACCTGGGCGCCCGCCCGCAGGCCGACCTCGCCGCGCTGGCGGCGGCCGTGGTCGCCTGACCAGGCTGGGCCTCCGGGATGGCTGGTAGGCTCGCGCGCGTGCCCGTCGCGGACTCCATCACCGAGCTGATCGGGCGGACGCCGCTGGTGCGGCTGGGCCGGATGGCGGAGGGGACCGGGGCGACGGTCCTGGGCAAGCTGGAGTCGATGAACCCGGCCGGGTCGGTGAAGGACCGGATCGGCCTGGCGATGATCGAGGCGGCCGAGGCGGACGGCCGCCTGGGGCCGGGCAGCGTGATCGTGGAGCCCACCTCGGGCAACACGGGGATCGCGTTGGCGTTCGTGGCGGCGGCGAAGGGGTACCGGTGCATCCTGACGATGCCCGAGACGATGTCGGTGGAGCGGCGGACGCTGTTGCGGGCGTATGGGGCGGAGCTGGTGTTGACGCCGGGTGGTGAGGGGATGCGGGGGGCGATCGCGCGGGCGGAGGAGATCGCCGCTCAGACCGAGGGTGCGTTCGTGCCGCAGCAGTTCCTGAATCCGGCGAACCCGGAGGTCCATCGTCGGACGACGGCGGAGGAGATCTGGGCGGACACCGGTGGTGAGGTGGATGTGCTGGTGGCGGGTGTGGGGACGGGCGGGTCGATCACGGGTGTGGCGCAGGTGCTGCGTGAGCGGCGTCCGGGGTTCCACGCCGTCGCCGTCGAACCCGCCGACTCGCCGGTCCTGTCCGGCGGCGCCCCCGGCCCGCACAAGATCCAGGGCATCGGCGCCGGCTTCGTACCCGGCGTCCTCGACACCGAGGCCTACGACGAGGTCGTCACCTGCACCGCCGAGGACGCCTTCGCGACCTCCCGGCAGCTGGCGCGCGACGAGGGCATCCTCTGCGGCATCAGCGCCGGCGCGAACGTCTGGGCCTCCCTGGTTCTGGCCCGGCGGCCGGAGAACGAGGGCAAGACGATCGTTACGTTCCTGTGCGACACGGGTGAGCGGTACCTGACGACGCCCCTGTTCGACGAGGGGTAGGGCACCGCCGCCCTTCCACGGCGGGGGGAGTGCGAGATGGGGAAGAAGGCGCGGCCGGTCACGATCCCCGAGGACGAGGACCAGCCTGCCCCCAGCCTGAAGAAGCTCCCCCGGGACTACTACGAGGAGGAGCTCGCCCGCCTCTCCGTGGAGCTCGTGAAGATGCACGAGTGGGTGAAGCACGCCGGCCTGAAGGTGCTCGTCATCTTCGAGGGGCGCGACGCCGCCGGGAAGGGCGGCGCCATCAAGCGCATCACCGAGCCCCTCTCGCCGCGCGTCTGCCGGGTGGTGGCCCTCCCGGCGCCCACCGAGAAGGAGCGCACCCAGTGGTACTTCCAGCGCTACGTCCAGGAGCTGCCGTCGGCCGGCGAGATGGTGCTGTTCGACCGCTCCTGGTACAACCGCGCCGGCGTCGAGCGGGTGATGGGCTTCTGCACCGAGGACGAGTACCGCGAGTTCCTGCGGAGCTGCCCCGACTTCGAGCGCATGCTCATCCGGTCCGGGATCATCCTGGTCAAGTACTGGTTCTCGGTGAGTGACAACGAGCAGGAGCGCCGCTTCCAGGATCGCCTCGACGACCCGACCAAGCGCTGGAAGCTCAGCCCGATGGACCTGAAGTCCCGGGAGAACTGGGTCGACTACTCGGTGGCGAAGGACGCGATGTTCGCCCACACCGACACGAAGCAGGCGCCGTGGTACGTCGTCGAGGCCGACGACAAGCGCCGCGCCCGCCTCAACTGCATCTCCCACCTGCTCACCCAGGTCCCCTACGAGGACCTCACCCCGGAACCCATCAGCCTGCCGCCGCGGCAGGACGGCAAGGCCTACGTGCGGCCGCCCATGTCCGACCAGACCTTCGTGCCCAACCTCTACCCCTGACCGGCGGGGCCGCCGCGCTCAGGCGCGGCGGATGAGGAGGGCGCGGGGGGTCCCCCGCGGGCGGAAGCCCAGCTTCGACAGGAACGCCTGGCCGGGCCCGCCCAGCTCCACGAGCGCCGCGAGGTGCGTGCCGCGGGCCTCGGCCACCTGCCGGGCGAGGTCGGCGACGAGCATGTGGCCCAGGCCGCGGCGCCGGGCCTCCGGCACCACGCCCATCCAGTTGATCCAGCCCTCCGGCACCATCGCCTGGGCGAAGCCGAGCAGGTCGCGCTCGTCGCGCACGATGCAGAAGGCGTCGAAGCCCTCCGCCTCCTCGTAGCCGGTGGGCTGGCCCATCTCGCGGAACGCCGCGAGGTCGGCCATCGCGAGCCCCTCGGCATGGGTGAACGGCTCCGCCATGGAGTTCCGGTAGGGCTCGACGCTCGCCCCGGTGACGTACGGGGGGCGGGGGAGGCCCTCGATCGGCCGGGCCATCACGGTCATGTGGGCGTAGGGCTCGAAGCCCTCCGCGGCGAGCCAGGCGGCGAGGGGCTCGCCGTCGGGCACCTCGGCGTCCCAGGGCGGGTCGCCCAGCTCCGCGAGCAACGCGCGCAGGGACTCGGGGCCGTCGGCACGGAGGCCCTCCAGGCGGAGGGCGCGCGCGGTCGGCGAGGGGCCCGGCTGGCACGAGGCCCCGGTCACGGCGACGCTACTCGAGGTACGCCTCCAGGTCGTCGACGCGCACGCCGAGGCCCTCGAGGTGGCGGCGGGCCTCGTCGAGCCGCTGCTCGGTGCCCGTCACCTCCATCACGATCCACCCGGTGGTCTCGCGGACGTCCGCGCGGCGGATGTTCGTGACCACGTCGAAACGCTTGCCGAGCGTGTACACGATCGGCTCCTGGATGAGCTGCTCCGGGAACGTCAGCTTCAGTCGCCGTCGGGCCAGCGGGCGCCTCCTCTCGAGGGGCTCCTATACTAGCTGCCATGCCACGGCGACGGCCGCACGGATGGCTCGCCTCCGCGGCGCGTTCGCTGCGGCGCGACATCGAGGTGGCGCGCGAGCGCGATCCGGCGGCGACCTCGCTCACCGAGATCCTGCTCTGCTATCCGGGGCTCCACGCCCTGTGGATGCACCGCGGCGCCCACGCCCTCTACCTGCGGGGCATGCGGACCCCGGCGCGGGTCGTCTCGCAGCTCTCGCGCGCCCTCACCGGCATCGAGATCCATCCGGGCGCGACGATCGGCCCGGGCTTCTTCATCGACCACGGCATGGGCGTCGTCATCGGCGAGACCACCGAGATCGGCGAGGACGTCACCCTCTACCAGGGGGTCACCCTCGGCGGCACCGGCAAGGACGTCGGCAAGCGGCACCCCACGGTGCGCGACGGCGTCATCGTCGGCACGGGCGCGAGCGTCCTCGGCCCGGTCGAGATCGGCGAGGGCGCCAAGGTGGGCGCCGGCTCCATCGTCATCCGCGACGTCCCCGCGAACTCGACCGTGGTGGGCAACCCGGGCCGCGCCGTCGTCGTCGACGGCCAGCGGGTCCGCGACCTGCACCATCCGGACATCGAGCACACCCGCCTGCCCGACCCGGTGGCGGAGGCCATGGCCTGCCTCGTCCGCCGCGTGGGCGAGCTGGAGAAGGACCTCGCCGACCTCCGGGCGGGCCGGGAGCCGGAGCGCCGCGGGGACCGGGACGAGGACTGCCTCCCGAGCGTCCAGGAGGAGATCTCCTCGATCCTCGGCCTCAACGGGGGCGCCGGCATCTGAGGGGCGCGGCCGCCCCGGCGGGACGGCCGCGCGGGGCGCTCAGACGGGGGTGATCACCACGACCGGGATGAGGCGGTCGGTCTTCTTCTCGTAGTCGGCGAACTGCGGGTAGAGCTCGGCCTGCTCGGCGTAGAGGGAGTCCCGCTCCGCGCCGGTCACCTCGGTGGCCGTGGCCGGGACGGTCTTGTCGCCGAACTCCAGCTTCACGTCGGGGTTCGCCTTGAGGTTGTGGTACCAGTCGGGGTGGAGGTCCTCACCACCACGCGACGCGAAGAGCACCGTGTCGTCGCCCTTCGGCAGGTACATGAGCGGGTTCTGCCGCTGCTCGCCGCTCTTCGCCCCCGTCGTGTGGAGGATGACGAGCGGGGCGTCGCCGAACTGCTCGACCTTGCCGCCGTTCGCGCGGAACTCCTCCATGACCTGCTGGTTCCAGCCCTTGAAGTCCATGCCCATCGGCATCCCTCCCGAGTTGCGTTTGACCTCACAACTATGCCGGGCGGAACGGTGCGCCGCCCTGCCTCGAGGGAGGTGTTACCCGGCGGGGATGTCGGGAAGCTCGGGTAGCATCCGGTCGGTGTCCGACCCGCTCGCCGGCCTCAACCCTCCGCAGCGCGAGGCCGTCCTCCACGGGGATGGCCCGCTCCTCGTGCTGGCCGGGGCGGGCAGCGGCAAGACGCGGGTGCTGACCCACCGCGTCGCCCGGCTGATCGGCGAGGAGGGCGTCCCGCCCGAGGCGATCCTCGCGATCACCTTCACCAACAAGGCGGCGGGGGAGATGCGGGAGCGCATCGGCGCTCTCGTCGGGCCGCGGGCGCGCGCGATCTGGGCGTCGACGTTCCACTCCGCGTGCGTCCGCATCCTGCGCCGCGAGGCGCCCTCCGCCGGCTATGCGCGCGACTTCTCGATCTACGACTCCGACGACCAGCTCCGGCTCATCCGCCGCTGCCTGGTGGAGGAGGACATCGACCCCAAGCGCACCCCGCCGCGCGCCGTGCAGGCCCGCGTCTCGGACGCCAAGAGCCTCCTGCAGGGGCCGGAGGAGGTCGCGCAGGCCGCGGGGTCGTTCGCCGACGAGCAGGTGGCGCGGGTGTACCGGCGCTACGCCGATGCCCTCCGGGCCAACGGGGCGATGGACTTCGACGACCTCCTCATGGTCACGGCGCTGCTGATGGAGGGCGACGAGGCCGTGCGCACCCGCTGGCAGACGCGCTTCCGGCACGTCCTGGTGGACGAGT
>JBFWPT010000065.1:0-17588 GCA_050249835.1 Thermoleophilia bacterium | reverse complement strand
CGAGACGTATCCAGATGCCTCTCCGCTCCCATCGCGGATCGACTGGAAGGGCGTGAGAGAGCGCTTTCTGAGCGCGATCTCGCAATGCCCCCGGCAGGAATCGAACCTGCGACACCAGGTTTAGGAAACCTGTGCTCTATCCACTGAGCTACGAGGGCGTGGGATCGAGAGTATCGCTCGGAACTCGTCGAGCCAGAAACGTCGAAGGGGGTTGCCATGAGCGTCCCGATCGTGAGTCGTCGTGGGCCCGGGGAACGGATACGGACACTCGAGGACTGGAAGCGGCTTGCTCCCCCCGCCAGCGCCGTCCACTGGAAAGCAGGGCGCAGCGCGATGGAACTCGCCCGCCTCTGGGTGGAAGGCGACGGTGAGATGCTGACCACCGATCTCCTGGCAGGCCATCCTTCCCTCGCAGGGTTCGTCGCCGAGAAGGCGGTCGCCGAAGTCCAGACCGCGTTCGATGACTACCCCGGCGGTCGCCGGAACCATGATCTCCTGGTCGTCGGCCGAACCGACCGGGGGCCGGTGGTGGTCGGCATCGAGGCGAAGGCCGACGAGGCGTTTGATCGGCCTCTCAAGACGGTTCGTGCTGCGGCAGAGAAGCGGCAGGCGAAAGGTGAACGCACCAACGCGATCCGACGACTCGACGTCCTCGCTCAGCAGATCCTTGGGCGCACGGCTCTCGATGGGGACGAACCGGCCCTGTCGTACCAGTTGTTCACTGCGACGGCCGGCACCCTCGCCGCCGCCGACGAGCACCGCGCGACGGAGGCGGTGCTGCTGATCCACGAGTTCCTCGGTCATACCGACGCCCGGAAGGTCGCGACGAACGCAGACTCGCTCGCCGCCTTCATGAGCGCCGCTTTCGGCGCACCCGTTCCTGAGGGCCCGTCGTGGGTGATCGAGTTGGGCGAAACACCCGGTTACCCCGGCATCGCGTTCCACATGGCAAAGCTGACCACGCACGTGGATCCGGCCCCCTGACCCACGGAGCCCTCCCGGTGGATATCCTCGCGCCATGTCAGACGGACTGGTGATCATCGGATACGACGGCTCGGAGACCGCGGACCACGCGATCCGCGAGGCCGGGAGGGCACTCGGACCGCGCAACGCGCTCGTCGTGGTGGTCTGGGAGGCCGGGGCGGCGTACGAGTCGTTCGAGGCGGCGACCTATCCCGGCGCCGCGGTCGACCTGCCGGCGGCGGCGGCCATCGACGAGGCGCTATACGAGGGGGCGAGGAACACCGCGACGCGCGGCGTCGCCGCCGCGACGGAGGCCGGCTTCCGGGCCGAGGGTGTCGTCACGGCCGACGAGCGGTCGGTGGCGACGACCCTCGCGCACCTGGCCTCCGAGCGCGGCGCGGCCATGGTGGTCGTCGGTGCGCGCGGCCACTCGCGGGTGGAGCGGCTGTTCGTCGGGAGCACCTCGCGGTCCATCCTCGAGTCGTCGCCCTGCCCGGTCCTGGTGGTCCCGGCGGTACGGGACTAGCTGGCCGTGTTCGGCCGGGGCGGCAGCGGCCGGCGCGCCGAGGCCGAGGCCGGCCTGCGGGACGACCTGGCGCGGCTCGACGCGCTCGACCTGGACGCCCTCGCCGACGAGGTGCTCGTCCGCGTGTTCGGGCCCGGCGGGCAGGCGGACGACCACGGGGTCGTCGAGATGTGGCGCATCGTGATGCCCTTCGACCCGTGGGGCACCGGGCAGTTCCCCGGGATGCCCAAGGAGCTGCGCAGGGAGTTCCAGGAGCTCGTGGAGGAGGGCCTCCAGCGCCTGGAGCACCGCGGCCTCGTCCACGTGCGGGTCAGCGGCCGCGACCAGACCAGCATCGACGTCCGGCTCACCCGCGCGGGACGGCGGGCGCTCGGGGACTAGGCCGCGGCGGCGCCCGACAGGTAGGGCAGCCAGGCGTTCGGCTGGCGGGGCGCGGCGACGGCGATGAAGACGTCGGGCCGCGGTGGGCGCGGGCTGGTGCGCGGCCGCATGTCGATCTCGGCCGGGAGCCGGTTGCCCTTGCGCAGGTTGCACGGCGCGCAGGCGGTCACCACGTTGTCCCACGACGAGCGGCCCCCGCGGGACCGCGGGATGACGTGGTCCATGGTCAGGTGGGTGCCGCAGCCGCAGTACTGGCACTCGTAGCCATCACGCGCGAACACGGCGCGCCGGGAGATCTTCCGCGACTCGTGGCGCGGCACGCGCACGAAGTACACGAGCCGGATCACCAGCGGGTAGGCGTGCTGCTGCGTGGCCGACCGGAGCTTGCGCGCGGCACGCTCCAGGACCTCGGCCTTGTTCTTCAGCACGAGCACCACCGCGCGCTGGAGCGAGCACACGTTGATGGGCTCGTAGGTGGCGTTCAGGACGAGGACCTGCTGCGCCATCGGCTCCTCGGATCGCGTGGGTGAGGACCGGCACGTGCAACAAAGGGCGCCGTCTCTCACCCGAGCCCGCAGGCAGTCTAGCCCGGTCCCCCGTCGGCGCGGTAGGACCCGAGGAATGTGACATCCGCGACACCCTGGTCCTCCAGGGCCTGGATGGCCGAGGCGACCGGCAGGTCGCGCTCCCGGCTGCCCTCGATGTCGATGAAGAAGATGTAGCTGCCGAGGCCGGTCTTCGTGGGCCGGCTCTCCAGGCGCGTGAGGTTCACGGCGCGCATCGCGAACTCCTGGAGGATCGCCAGCAGGGCGCCCGGGCGGTCCCGCTGCAGCGCGCAGATGATGGACGTGCGGAAGCGGCCCGCGCCGATGGCCTCGGCCGGGTCCCGCCCGAGCATCACGAAGCGGGTGGAGTTGTCGTGGGCGTCGGCGATGTCCGTCTCCAGCACCTCGCAGCCGTACAGCTCGGCGGCGCGCAGCGTGCCGATCGCCGCGTCCCGCGGGCCCGCCGCCGGGCCGCCGTTGCCGCCGCCGCCCACGATCCGGACCGCGTCGGCCGTCGAGTTCGTCGCCACGATCGTCGCGCCGGGCGCCCGCGCGCGCAGGAAGCCCTGGCACTGGGCCGTGGCGTGCGGGTGCGACAGCACCCGCTCCACCTCCGACGGGTCGAGCGGCCCGCGCGCGATGAGGTGGTGGCGCACCGGCAGGACGACCTCGGCGCGGATGCACAGGCCGCCGCCCGCGGCGAGCTGGTCGAGGGTCTGGTTCACCGAGCCCTCGATCGTGTTCTCGATCGGCACGAGGGCCTCCGGCACCTCCCCGTCGCGCACCGCCCGGAAGCAGTCGACCACGGTCGGGAAGGGGATCTCCTCCAGGGCGCCGTCGCCGCCGCGCAGCGCGAGCAGCGCCTCCTCCGAGAACGTCCCGGGGGGTCCGAGGTACCCGACCCTCACGCCGTCCGCCCGTCCTCGGGATCCGGGGCCTGGGGGATCTCCCCCGTCGTGCCCCCGTCGTCGCCGGCGGCGACCTCCGGCTCGGCGATGCCCGGCAGCCCGGGTGCCTCCGGCGGCTCCGGGGCGGGCGCGCCCTCCGCGGGTGCCGACCGCGCCGGCCGCGCAGGGGCGCCCAGCGCGAGGGCGACGGCCCGCTCCTCCTCTGGGGAGAGCCGCTGGCCGGGCGTGCCGTCGGTGAGCTCCTTCATGTACACCCGGGCGTGGTCACGGGCGTGCAGGCAGGTGACGATCGCGCCGCTGCGGTTGCCGTCGAGAAGGGCGATGGACCACGACTGCCCGCCGCCCATGTCCCGGTAGGCGTCGTAGCGCACCAGGCCCTGGAAGCGCAGCGCGGTGCGCAGGTTCGCCTCCGTCACCTCGCCCTGCCGCTCCACCAGGCTCTGCAGGTCGCTCAGCCCCGCCTCCAGCCGCGTCATCGCGCGCTGGAGGGTCGCCTGGCGGTCCACCAGGCCCGCGGTCGCGCCGTCCGGCAGCAGCACCTGCTGCGCGGCGCGCACGCGCCGCAGCCGCACCCACAGGAAACCGCACGCCACCAGGGCGATGAGGCCGGGGATCCCCGCGGCCACCGCGACCCAGACCCCGACCTCCATCAGATCGTGATCTTGACCGGGTACTCGACCCTGTTGTTGTCGATGCGCGTCTCGCCGGTCACCGGCTCGACCTCGATCTTCAGCGTGCCCTGGTCACCGAACACGACCTTGTCGGACCCGGGACCCTCGATCTCCACCGTGACCGACTCGCCCGAGGCGATGGACGCTATCGGGACCTCGCGCACGTCGGTGTCATCCGGCGCCGACGAGTAGAAGAACGTGGCGCGCACGACGACGTTGGTCTCGTCGAAGTCGCCGCTGTTCTTCACGGTGACCGCCCACTTGAGCATCTCCGTCTGCTGGACGGCGGTGGTCGTGTCGGGGGTCAGGCGCGTCTCCGACGGCATCGCGACGGTCGACTCCAGCGCCGTGCCGCGCAGGTTGCCGGAGCCCTCGGCCCCGTCGCCGCCGCCCCCGCCCTCCGCCGTCCGCCGTTGCAGGTCGGGCAGCAGCGTGGTCGCGCCCTCCACCGAGGTGAGCGCTGCGTTGGGCAGGAACGCCTGGAGCTGGGGCACCTCCAGGCCGGTGATGTCGTCGGCCTCCAAGGCACTGCGCGCCGGCCCCGCGAACGACGTGTCGTAGATGACGTCGCTCGCCTGGAACAGCTTCATGATCCCGGCGATGCCCGACGCCTTCGTCTGGGTGTTGCTCGACTGGAGCAGCGTCGGCAGGTTCTGCGCCAGCGTCTCCAGCCCGGTGACGCGGTACTCGAGGGCGAGGATCAGGCTCCGCTGCGGCTGCGACAGGGCGCCGGGCGGGCTGAGGTCCTCGGCCTCGTCGAGCGTCGCCTGGGCCTCGCGGGACAGCTCCGTGATCTTCTGGCGCAGCGCCGGCGGGTTGTCGCCCCTCGGGTTGGCCATGATCTGGCGGAGCTGCGCGCCCTGCTCGGCCGAGGCGGTCACGATGCCCGCCACGCCGTTGATGTACTCGTTGTACGAGTCCTCGAGCTGGTTGCGCTGGCAGTCCTTCACGACCAGCGCGATCACCACGATCAGGATGACCGCGAACGCGATCCCCAGGATCAGGCGCCCGCGCGGCCCCTGGAGGAACGCGAGCCCGCCCGCCCCGGCGCCGCCGCCCGAGCGGCCGCGGGAGCCCCCGCCGGAGCGCCGCGGGGCGCCGCGCCGCGACGACGAACCCGACCGCGGGCGGCCGGAGCCGCCCGAGCTGCGGGTGCGCGTGGCGGTGCCGCCCGCCGGATCGTCGCCGGGGGGCGCCTCGGCGGGTTCGCGGCGGACCTGGCCGGTGCTCGCGCTGTCCGCCGGCGGGGCGGTCTCGCGGCGCCGGCGGCGGCGGGCCTCGCGGGCGTCGTCCTCCGGGTCGTCGCGGAACGCGGCGTCGAAATCAGGGCGTGGATCGTCCCATTCGGCCACGGGCTAGCTCGGGAGGATGGGGGTGGTGGGCGCGGTCCGCACCGTTTCGTGGGGGGCGGGGTGGAAGTGGGCGAGGGGGGACTCGAACCCCCAAGCTCATACGAGCACTAGACCCTGAACCTAGCGTGTCTACCAATTCCACCACTCGCCCACGCATTCCTGCGTCTCAGGGACGGCGATGGTACCACCGGGGACGGGCCGCGGGGCACCGCGGGGCGTCCGGAGACCGCGGATCATGCCCCGGCGCACCCGGCCCGGCAAGGATGGCGGGTGGTGTCGTGGAACATTCCGGGGAGTGACCACAGGCATCGCACCGGATCGGAGGGCCCTCGGGCGCTACGTCCTCGGCCCGGCGATCGGCCGCGGCGCGACGTCCGTCGTGCACCGCGCGCACGACGTCGTGACCGGGGAGGACGTGGCGGTCAAGGTCGTGCCCGTGGAGCTCGACCTGGCCGACCGCGTCCGCGCGGAGGTCCGGGCGGCGGGCCGGCTGGAGCACCCGCGCATCGTCGCGCTGCGCGACTGGGGCGAGGACCGGCAGTGCCTCTACCTCGTCTGGGAGCTGGTGGAGGGCCGCTCGCTGCAGGAGCTCTTCCGCCGGGAGGACCGGCCGGGCGACGGGGCCGTGCTGCGCCTCACCGACGACGTCCTCTCGGCCCTCGCGCACGCGCACGCCCGCGGCGTGGTCCACCGCGACGTCAAGCCGGCGAACATCCTGGTGGACGCGTCCGGCCGGGGTCACCTGAGCGACTTCGGCGTCGCCCGCCTCTCCGGGGAGACCGGGCTCACGCTGACGGGCGGGGTCGTGGGCACCGTCGCCTACATGGCGCCGGAGCAGGCCCGCGGGGAGGGCGCCGGCCCGGCCGCCGACGTGTACGCGGCCTGCCTCGTCGCCTACGAGGGCCTCGCCGGGCGCAACCCGGTCATCGGCCCCTCCCCCGCCGAGACCGCCCGCCGGGCCGCCGCCGGCGCCGTGCCCCCGCTGACGCGCGCGCGGCCGGACCTGCCGCCCGCGCTCTGCCGCATCATCGACTCCGGCCTGCGCGCCGCCCCCGAGGCCCGCCCCTCGGCGGCCGATCTCGCGGACGAGCTCGCCGACCTGCGCGGCGGGGTGCGGGCGGCCCGCCGCCGCGGCGCCCGCGCGCTGCCGGCGGCCGCGAGCGCGGCCGGGGGCGCCGCCCTCGCCGCCCTCGCCATCCGGCGCGCGGAGGGGACGCTGCACGACGCGGTGCCCATCGACTGGGGCGCGCCCGCCGTCACCCTCGCCGCCATGGGCCTCGCGGCCGGCGCCTTCGCCTGGCGCCCGCGCCTCGCCGCGGTCGCGGCCGTCGTCGCCGGCGCGGCGCTGGTGGGGGCGACGGCCCCCGCCGCGGGCGCCCTGCTCGGCGCCGTGGCGCTCCTCGTCGTGCTGAGCGGGATGCCGTTCGGGCGCCTCACCCTCGCCCCGGCCCTCGGGCCGCTGCTGTTCGCGATCGGCCTGGGGCCGCTGCTCCCGGCCCTCGCCGGGCTGCTGCCGCGCTGGCCCGCGCGCCTCTGGGCCGCCTCGGCGGGGGTCGTGGCGACGATCGCGTGGCAGATCGGGGCCGGCTCCGACGCGCTGCTCGCCGGCGGCCCCTACACGCCGTCGGCCGTCCACGACCTCGCCGGCGTCACCACCATCCCGACCGCCGCGGAGCGCCTCTGGGAGCCGCTCGCGGCGCGCCCCGAGGTGGCCGTCCAGGGCGTCGCGCTGGTCGCCGCGGCCATGCTCGTGCCGGTCGTGCGGCGCGCGGCGCCGGGCGTCCCCCGGGCCGTGGCGGGCATGGCGTGGCTCGGCGGGCTGGGCGCGGTGCTGGTGGCCACGGCCGCCGACCCGATGACCGCCGTCGGCGCCGTCCTGCCGTCCGCCGCGATCATCCTGGCCTGGGCGTTCCGCCCCTGGCGCGCACTGCGCCGCGCCGCCCGGCCCGGAGCGTCCGCTACGCTGCGCGGTCCCATCGTATGAGCCTCCTGCGCGACATCGAGCAGAAGATCGAGGGCCTTTTCGAGCGGGGCTTCCGGCGGGCGTTCCGCAGCAGCCTGCAGCCCGTCGAGCTGGCCCGGAAGCTCGCCCGGGAGATGGAGAGCCACAAGACCGTCTCGGTCTCGCGGGTCTACGTCCCCAACGAGTTCTCGGTCTACCTGTCACCACGCGACCGCGAGGGCTTCGCGTCGTACGAGCGATCGCTCGTCGCGGAGCTCGGGTCCTACCTGGACGCCCACGCCCGTGGCGCGGGCCTGTCGCTGGTCGCGCCCGCCACCGTGACCCTGGAGACCGACGACGACCTGCGCCCCGGCGAGTTCGGCATCGCCTGCCGCATGGCCGACGCGCCGCCGGAGGCCGCCGCCCCGGCGGCCGCCGCCGCGACCGTCGCGGCCGAGGAGCGGCCCGCCGACCTGCCGCCGGAGCCGGTCGCCCCACCGCCCGCGCAGCCCGCCCCGGCCCTGCCGAACAGCGCCCTGGAGGGCGTGAGCGGCACCCAGGTCATCTCGGCGGCGGACGCGCGGGAGGCCGGGCTCACGCACGAGACCATGACGCTGACCGTCGGGACCACCCGGACCCGGCTCACCAAGCGCGTCTCCACCATGGGCCGCAGCCGCGACTGCGACGTGGTGGTGCCGGACCCCAACGCCAGCCGCACCCACGCCGAGATCCGGCACATCGGGCTGGACTACTACCTCGTGGACATGGGGAGCACCAACGGCACCGAGGTGAACGGCCAGATCGTCAAGCGCCACGCGCTCGCCGACGGCGACGTCATCGTGGTGGGGACGACGGAGATCCACGTGGAGCTGCGGTGAACGAGACCGGCCTGATCATCGCCGAGGTGGCCTTCCTGGCCCTCCTGTACGGCTTCGTATGGACCGTCGTGCGCAGCGCGGGCCGCCAGCTGCGCAGCGCCCCGCCGCCGGCCGCGGCGGCGCCCGCGCCCGCCCCGGCGCCGGCCCCCGCGGTGGTCGCGCCCATGGCGCCCGCGGCCCCCGCCGCCTCCGTCGCCCCCGCGGCCACGGTCCCCGCCGCGCCCATCCCGGCCGACATCTCCGAGGACCCCACCCAGGGCGACTGGAACGAGGACCCGAACCGCATCGAGCTGCACGACAACCTCGACCCGCGGCTCATCGTCGAGAGCTCCGACGCGCTGGAGGTGGGCCGGGTCATCCACCTCGAGGGCGGCATGACCATCGGCCGCTCGGAGGCCGCCGGCGTCTCGCTCGCCGGCGACCAGTTCGCCTCGCACATGCACGCGCGCGTCATGCGCCGGGGGGCGTACCACTTCGTGGAGGATCTGGGCTCCACGAACGGGACCTTCCTCAACGACCGCCGGGTCGAGGGCGACGCCCAGCTCAAGGTGCGCGACGAGCTCCGGATCGGCCAGACGATCCTGCGATACGAGGAGTAGCCGGGTGACCGCGGAGGGCACGATCCCGGACGGGCCCCTCACGCTGGTCGAGGTCGCCCACCTGTCGGACACGGGCCGCGTGCGGCACCACAACGAGGACCGCTCGCTCGTGTCGGACGGCGTCCTGGTCGTCGCCGACGGCATGGGCGGCGCGAAGGCCGGCGAGGTGGCCGCCCAGATGGCGGTCGACGCGGTCGGGGCCCTCCACTCCCCGTTCACGGCCGACGACGTCCGCGAGGCCGTCGCCGAGGCGAACCGGGCGATCCGCCGCATGGCGAGCGACGACCCGGACAAGAGCGGTATGGGCACGACCCTGACCGCGGCGATGATGCGCGGCGACCACCTCGACCTGGTCCACGTGGGCGACTCGCGCGCCTACCTCTGGCGCGACGGGGAGCTGTCGCAGGTCACCGAGGACCACTCGGTCGTGGCCGAGCTGGTGCGGCGGGGCTCGATCACCGCGGAGGAGGCCGAGAGCCACCCGCACCGCAACGTCATCACCCGCGCGCTCGGCGCCGAGGACGAGGTGGAGGCGGACCGGGTCTCGGCGGAGGTCCGCAACGGCGACGTCGTGCTGCTCTGCAGCGACGGCCTCTCGTCCTACGTGCCCGAGGCGACGATCGCGGAGATCCTGGAGGGCTCGGACGGCCTCGCCGCGACGGCCAAGGCCCTGGTGGCCGCCGCGAACGCCGCCGGCGGCACGGACAACGTCACCGTCGTCCTCGCCCGCGTCGGCCCGGCGTCGGAGCGCCAGCAGGGCGACACCATGGAGGCCCCCGGCGACGGCGACGGCGCCCCGGGACCGGGCGACACGGCCTCCGAGGTGCGCGTGCTCGGCGGCGTCCACGGCCACGCGGGCACCGACCGCCCGGGCCAGACCACGGCCGGCCGTGCCCCGCGCGTGCTGGAGCCCGTCGGCCGGCGCCGCTCCCGCGTCATCCCGGTCGTGGTGGGGGTCGTGGTCCTGGTCGCCGCCGCGCTCGGCGTCGGCGCCTGGGTCGACAGCCGCACCTACACGGTGGTCGCCGGGGACGACGGCACCGTGGTGGTCTCCCACGGGCTGCCCTGGGCCTCCCTCGACTCGCAGTGGCAGGACACGGGCGTCAGCGCCGCCGACGTCGAGGCCGCCGAGCCCGGCGCCCTCTCCTCCACCTTCCGGGGCCAGGGCGAGGCCGTCGAGCTCGCCACCCGCCTGGTCTGGACCTACGGCGTGGCCCAGCCGCCCACGGTCGCCGCGCCCCGCCCGGCCGGCCCGCCGACCCCCACGACGCCCGAGACGACCCCCGGCACGGAGACCACCCCGGGGACGACGACCGCTCCGTGAGCCCTCGCGCGCGCGAGCTGGGATTCATGGTCCCGGCGCTGCTGCTCGGCCTGGTCGGACTGGGATCGGTGGCGAGCGCCCGCGCCGACCAGCTCGACTACGGCCCCCTGCCGGTCGCGGGCGGCGTGGCCCTGGTGTTCGTGGCGATGCACGTCGCCCTGCGCCTGCGGGCGCCGCGCGCCGACGCCTACCTGCTCCCGACCGTCGCCGTGCTGGTGGCGATCGGGCTGGTGGCGCTCTACCGCGTCAGCCCGGAGCTGGCCGCCGACCAGTCGATCTGGATGGCCGTGGGCGGGACCGCGTTCATCGTCACGGTCTTCGCCCTCCCGGACCACCGGGTGCTGGAGCGCTACACGTACCTGATCGGCCTCGCCGCCGTGGGCCTGCTGGTGATCACGATGGTCTTCGGCACGCGCATCAACGGCGCGAAGCTGTGGATCCAGATCGGCGGCGGCCAGACGGTGCAGCTCGGCGAGGTCGCGAAGATCCTGATGGTGATCTTCCTGGCGGCCTACCTGCGCGACAAGCGGGAGCTGCTGGCGATCCCCACCAACCGGTTCATGGGCGTCCCGGTGCCCCCCATGGCGGCCCTCGGGCCGGTGCTGCTGTTCCTCGGCGCCTGTCTCGCCCTCGTCGTGATCCTCAACGACTTCGGTACCGCCCTGCTGTTCCTCGGGATCTTCCTCGCGATGATCTACCTGGCCACGGGGCGCGCGGCGTACACCTTCTTCGGGGTCGGGATCTTCCTGATCGGCGCCGCGGCCGTCTACACCGTGGTGCCGCGCATCCAGAGCCGGGTGGACAACTGGCTCGACCCGTTCAGCGACGACCAGGGGCAGGGGTTCCAGCTCGTCCAGTCGCTCTACGCCCTGGCGGAGGGCGGGATCATGGGGCCGGGGCTCGGCCGCGGCTTCCTGGTGGACGAGGCCGGGAACCCGGTCATCCCCGCCCTGCAGACCGACTTCATGTTCTCGGGCATCGCCAGCGAGCTCGGGTACATCGGGGGCGTCGGGGTGCTGCTCGCGTTCGTCGTGCTGATCGGGCGCGGCTTCGTCATCGCGACGCGCGCCAACGACGGCTTCTCCAAGCTGCTCGCCGGCGGGCTGACCGCGGCGCTCGGCCTGCAGGCGATCCTCATCATCGGCGGCGTCGTCCGCCTCATCCCGCTCACGGGCGTCACGCTGCCGTTCCTCTCCTACGGCGGGTCGAGCGTCGTCACCAACTTCGTGCTGATCGCGTTGCTGCTCATCGTCAGCAACCGCACCGAATCGGGCAACGCGCCCTCGCGGAGGGCCCGCCGGCGGGCCGCGGCGGACGCCCGCGAGGCCGAGCGCGCCCTGCAGCGCGAGCGTGATCAGGTGCCCGCGTGAACCGGTCGATCCGCCGCCTCTACGGCGTCCTCGCCGGGGGCTTCGTCCTCCTGATGGTGATGCTCGGCTGGTGGCAGGTGGTCGCGGCCGACGACCTGCGCGACCGGCCGGGCAACCGCCAGACGCTCCAGCAGGAGCGCCTCATCGACCGCGGCCGCATCCTGTCGGCGGACGGCCTGGTGCTCGCCGCCAGCCGCGCCCACCGGGTGGACGGGCAGCGCGTGTTCGAGCGCCTCTACCCCCAGGGCAGCCTGGCCGCCCACGTCGTCGGCTACACCTCCGACGAGCGCGGCAAGACGGGCGTGGAGAACTCCTACAACCGCTACCTGTCGGGCTCCTTCGGCTCCGAGCCGATCCTCCAGCGCCTCAACCTGAAGGAGAAGCGGGGCGCCAACGTCCAGCTCTCGCTCGACAGCCGCGTGCAGCAGATCGCGGAGCAGCAGCTCGCCGGGCAGCGCGGCGCCGTGGTGGCGCTCGACCCGCGCACGGGCGCCATCCTGGCGATGGCGTCGGCGCCGACGTACAGCCTGGAGCAGGCGGTCACGGACTTCACCGCGATCCCCGAGGACGGCGGCCCGCTGGTCAACCGCGCGACGACCGGCCGCTACCCGCCCGGCTCGACCTTTAAGGTGGTCACCGCCGCGTCGGGCCTGGAGGACGGGATCGTCGACGCGGACTCGATCTTCGACGACACCGGTTCCTACGAGACCCCCGGTGGCGACATCACGAACTTCGGCGGCAAGACGTTCGGCCGCCACACGCTCACCGACGCCCTGACCTTCTCCATCAACACCACCTTCGCGGCGCTCGGCGACGAGCTCGGGCCGGAGCGGCTCGGCGCCACCATGACCGCGTTCGGCTTCGGCGAGCGGCCCCCGATCGACCTGCCCGACGACGAGGTCATCGCCTCCGGCCGGCGCGCCGACGACGGGTCGCTGCTGCCGAACGACGAGGAGGGCGAGGACACCGCGCGCATCGCCATCGGCCAGGAGCGCCTCGCCGTGACGCCGCTCGAGATGGCGATGACCGCCGGTGCGATCGCCAACGACGGCGTGCTCATGGCGCCGCAGCTCATGTCGCGGATCGTGGACCGCAGCGGGCAGGAGATCCGCCGCGCCACGCCGCAGGAGCTCGGCCGGGCGATGCCCGCCGACGACGCCCTGGAGCTCACCGCGATGATGGAGGACGTGGTCGAGGAGGGCACCGGCACGGCCGCGGCCCTGTCGGCCGCCGGCGTGACCGTGGCCGGCAAGACCGGCACCGCCGAGACCGACGACCCGAACAAGAACCAGGCCTGGTTCATCGGGTTCGCCCCGTCCCAGGACCCGGTCGTCGCGATCGCCGTGGTCATCGAGGACACGCCGTCCTCCGGTGGCTCGGCCGCGGCGCCCGTCGCCGCCGAGGTGATGCGCGCGGCGATCGAGGCGGACGGCGGATGAGCTTCGCCCCGGGCGACCTCGTCGGCGGGCGCTACGAGCTCGGCCGCCAGCTCGGCGCGGGCGGCATGGCCCGCGTCTACCTCGGCCACGACCGCGTCCTGGACCGCCGGGTCGCGGTCAAGGTGCTCTCGGAGCCCTACGCGTCCGACCCGCAGTTCGTGGAGCGCTTCCGCCGCGAGGCGTCGGCCGCCGCCGGCCTCAACCACCCGAACATCGTCGCCGTCTACGACCGCGGCGAGGCCGACGGCAGCTACTACATCGTCATGGAGTACCTGGCCGGGCCGGACCTGAAGCAGGTCATCCGCCGCCGCGCCCCGCTGCCGCCGCTGGAGGCGATCGACAACGCCCAGCAGATCCTGGCCGCCCTGGGCGCCGCCCACCGCAGCGATCTGATCCACCGGGACGTGAAGCCCCAGAACGTCCTCGTGGCCGAGGACGGGCACCTCAAGGTGACGGACTTCGGCATCGCCCGCGCCGGCGAGGAGGCCGACGTCACCGAGCCCGGCTCGGTCATCGGGACGGCCCAGTACCTGTCGCCCGAGCAGGCCCGCGGGGGCGAGGTGACGGCGGCGAGCGACTGCTACGCGGTCGGCATCGTCCTCTACGAGATGCTCACCGGCCGGGTGCCGTTCGACGGCGGCCCGCCGGTGTCGATCGCGATGAAGCAGGTGAGCGACCCGCCGGTCCCGCCGGGGGAGATCGAGCCGACCATCCCGCCGGTGCTCGAGGACGTCGTCATGCGGGCGCTCGCCAAGCGCCCCTCCGAGCGCTGGCGGACGGCCCAGGACTTCTCGCGCGCCCTCGACGAGGCGCGCGCCGAGATCGACCCGGCCACCGGCACCACCCGGGTGCTGGGCGCCGTGGGCGGCGCCGCCGCGGCCGGGGACACCGCCCGCACGCGGGTCATGGACCCGGTCCCGCCCCGCGTCGGCCCCCCGCCGCCCGAGGAGCCCCCGCCCGGCCGCCGCCGGTGGCCGATCATCGCCGGGATCGTCGTGCTCCTGCTCGCCGCGGCCGCGGCGGCCTTCGTGCTGCTGGGCGGCGACGAGGCGAAGGCGGTCACGATCCCGCCGGTCGCCGGCCAGCCCGCCGCCGAGGCGCGCGCCACCCTCGAGGGGCTCGACCTCGTCGTGGACGAGCGCCAGGTGGAGGACCCGGACGTCGAGGCGGGTTTCGTGGTGGACACGGAACCCGGCGCCGGCGAGGAGGCCCGCGAGGGCGACACCGTGATCCTCAACGTGAGCGGCGGGCCCGGGCAGGAGACGGTGCCGAACGTGGTGGGCGACGAGCGCGACGCCGCCACCCGCGCGCTGCGCGCCGAGGGCTTCGAGGTCTCGGTGACCACGCGGGCCGACGAGGACGTCGAGTCCGGGATCGTCATCTCCCAGGACCCGGCCGGTAACACGCCGGCCGACGTGAACAGCACCGTCACGATCGTCGTGTCGACCGGCCCGGAGGACGTCGAGGTCCCGGACGTCACGGGCAACAGCTTCGACACCGCCCGGGCGGAGCTCGAAGCGCGCGGCCTTTCGGTGGGGGACGTGACCGACCAGGAGACGTCCGACGCCTCGCCCGGCACGGTCCTGTCCCAGGACCCCGGCGCGGGCGCGACGGTCGCCCCCGGCACCAGCGTGGACCTCGTGGTCGCGGCCGCCGTCAGCCAGATCCAGGTCCCGTCCGGGATCATCGGCAACAACGCCACCGACGCCCGCGTGAAGCTGGAGGACGCCGGCTTCAACGTCACCAGCGACACGGCCCCCTCCGACCAGCAGCCCGCCGGCGTCGTGATCGCCGTGAACCCGGCCGAGGGCACCTCGGTCGACCGGGGATCCACCGTGACCATCACGGTGAGCACCGGTCCGTCCGGGGCGCCGCCCGAGGAGGGCGGCGGCGACGAGGGCGGTGACGAGGGAGACGAGGGCGGCATCGAGACGCCGGGCGGCGGTCAGACCACCGTGGTCCCGGCGCCACCGCCGGGCAGCGACGAGCGGGGGATCGGGTGACGCGCGCGGTGGCCGTGCTGATGGGCGGCCGCTCGAGCGAGCACGACGTGTCGCTGGCGTCCGCGGAGGCGGTGATCGCGGCCCTCGACCCGTCCCGGTTCACCGTGACCCCGGTGCTCATCTCGCGCGAGGGGGCCTGGAGCGTGGAGGGCACCCCGGTCGCTATCGTGCCCGGCACCGACGGCATAGCCCGGCTGCAGCCGCTCGACGGCGGCGACGCCATGCCCCTCGACGTGGTCTTCCCGGTCCTGCACGGCCCGCACGGGGAGGACGGCACAGTGCAGGGCGCCCTGGAGACGGCGGGGATCCCCTACGTCGGCGCCGGCGTCGCGGCCTCGGCCGTCGCGATGGACAAGGCCCTCTTCAAGACCTTCCTGCGGCAGGCGGGCATCCCGACCCCCGAGCACGCGGTCGTGACGGCTGCCGAGTGGGCGCGCGACCCCGCCGCCGTGCGCGCGCGGATCGCCGAGCACCCGGGGTACCCGGCCTTCAGCAAGCCCGCCCGCCTCGGGTCGAGCGTCGGCATCAGCCCGGTCCCGGACGCCGGGGCGCTCGACGCCGCCCTGGACCTGGCGTTCGTCCACGACGGCAAGGCCCTCGTGGAGCGCGCGATCCGCGGCCGCGAGGTGGAGGTCGGGGTGCTGGACGGCCCGGAGCCGATCGCGTCCCCCGTCGGGGAGATCACCTTCGACGCCGAGTGGTACGACTACGCGACCAAGTACGAGCCGGGGCGCTCCCGCGTGGAGGTGCCCGCGGACCTGCCGCCCGAGGTGGCCAGCCGGGCCCGGGAGATGGCGCTGCGGGCCTTCGCGGCCGTCGACTGCGCCGGCCTCGCGCGGGTGGACTTCTTCGTCACCGAGGACGGCGAGGTGCTCCTCAGCGAGCTGAACACGATGCCGGGGTTCACGCCGACGAGCGTGTACGCCCGGCTGCTGGAGGCGGCCGGCGTCCCCTACGACGAGCTCGTCGGGCGGCTGGTCGACCTCGGCGTCGATCGCGCCGCCGAGGCCCGCCGCTACCGCTGCTGAGACGGCCGTGGGCGCCGCGCGCACGACCCGGATCGGGGTGGTGGCGGACACCCACGTCGGCGAGTTCCTCGACGCCCTCCCGGACGGGGTGCTGGAGGCCCTGGAGGGCTGCGACCTCATCCTGCACGCGGGCGACCTGAGCGTCCCCGCCGTGCTCGACGACCTGGAGGCCGTGGCGCCCGTGGTGGCCGTGCGCGGCGACCACGACCGGCTCGGCGGCCTCGCGCTGCCGGAGACGGCGGTGGTCACGGCGGGCGGGACGCGGATCGGCCTCACCCACGGACGCCAGGTGTGGGCGAAGGACGCGTCCGTGATCGTGGCCGGGCTCGCCGCCGGACGGAACATCCGCTACCGGGCGGGGCTCGCCCGGAGGCTGGTGAAGCGGATGGGCCCCGTCGACGCGATCGTCCACGGCCACTGGCACGAGCCGGTGGAGCAGCGGGTGGGCGGGGTGCTCGTCTACTCCCCCGGCGCCGTCTGCCCCTGGGGCAGCCTGGAGGGCGGCCGGCCGCCCCGGCCCGGGCGCGCGGGCGTCGCCGACCGCGCCGTGCGCCGTTTCCGCCGCCAGCTCGGGCCGGACGCGATGCGGCCGTCGGTCGGCGTGCTCGAGGTGGGGTCCGGGGGCATCCGTCCCGTCACGATCCCGCTCCCCTCCCGGTAGGGTCGGCGCCCGATGGCCCCCGACCCGCTCAGGCGCGCGATCGACGTCGTCCGCGCCGGGCTCGCGCTGGCGGGCGTCGCGGGCATCCTCGTCGCCCTCTCCCCGCTGGGGGACATCGTCGAGGGCTCCGGTGGCGGGGACGTGATCCGCACCGCCACCGTGGACCCGTCCGTGGGGGTGATCGCCGGCATCGGCGCGGCCCTCATCCTCGCCGCGGCCGCCCTCCGGATCCTGTGGGCCCACCTCCTCTCCCTGGTCCTGGGCGTGGGGCTCGCGCTCGTCGCCGCGTTCCTGGTCATCGCGGCCCGCACCTCCGACGACTTCGCCGACGGCGCCGACCTGTCGATGGGCAGCGGGGGGCTGCTGCTGGTCGCCGGGTTCTGGCTGTCGCTGGCGGGCGTGGTGGTCGCGCTCGTCGGCATCCGGATGGTGGCCCAGGCGGCCCCCCCGGTGACCCTGGAGCCGAACACGATCCAGCGGGCGCGCACCGCGCCCCTCGCGGCGATCCTGGGCATCGTCGGGGTCGTTGTGGTGGTGACGGCGGGGATCGCCGTCGCCTACGGGACGCTCGCCCTGGGGGACATCCGCTCGTCCGGCGAGCGCCTCACCGGGCGCGGGATGGCGACGGCCGGCATCGTGCTCGGCGTCCTCGTCCTATCGCTGCTCGCGGCCATCGGCGGCGTCGGCGCGTGGGTCTGACCCTGTAAGCGTTCCGTCAACGCCCGGGGCCGCGTGCTCCAGCCCTGCTTGCATGGGCGGCCGATGCGCCGCGCCCTCCCACGCGCCGCGGCGGCGGCCGCCCTCGCCCTCGCGCTCACCGACGCCGGGACCGCGACGGCCGCCGACCCGCCCCTGCTCTACGTGGACCACAAGGCCGCGGTGGCCGTCGACGCGGCCGTGGGCGGTCACACCCTGCGCCAGGGCCCGGCGCGCGAGGACCCGCGGTGGCCGCGGGCCCGGATCGTCGGGAAGGTGTCCGGGCGCGACCTCGCCGGGGC
>JBFWPT010000064.1:0-17596 GCA_050249835.1 Thermoleophilia bacterium | reverse complement strand
GGTCCCGCCCGACTCGAGCGCGTCGAGGCGCTCGCGCACCTCCTCCGCGGTGGAGTCGTCGGGGGCCAGGCGCAGGAACGTCTGGTACGAGAGGCGCGCCAGCGGCGTCCGGCCGGCCTGCTCGGCGAGCTGGCCGAGCTGCACGAACGCGTCCGGGTTGTCCGGTACGCGGGCCGTGTACGCCTGCAGCGCGGTGATCGCCTGCTCGGTCTGGCCCTGCCGGATCTGCAGCGCCACCAGGGTCTGGAGGCGGCGGTAGTCGCGCGGGGCGAGCTCGACGGCCTTCTCGGCCGAGACGATCGCGTCGTCGAAGTCCTCCATCGTCGCCTGGGCGGAGGCCAGCGCCTCCCAGGCGTCGGGGTCGTTCGGGTTCTGCTCGATGCGCTCCCGCGCGTCGGCGAGCTGCTGGTCGGCCAGGGTCTCGCCGCCGCCGCCGAACAGGATCAGCCCGAGGACGACGAAGATGACGCCGGCGAAAGCGATGGATGTGAGGACCGCGACGACCTGGACGGTCCGCTTCGTCCGCTTCTCGTCGAGCAGCACGGCGTGCGACGCTAGCAGAGCCGGCCGCGCGCCTCACGGGCGCCGGCCAGGATCCCCTCGTGGTCGAGCTCCGTCGGGGTGCCCCCGAGGACCAGCTCGCGCCCGCCGACGGCGACCATGTGGACCGTCGTCGCGGGGTCGAGCGCCACGGTCTCCGGGTCGGTCGCGGCGTCGTGGGTCGCGGGCGCCAGCGCGATCAGGTCGGCGCGCAGGCCGGGCGCGAGCGCGCCCACCTCCCCGGCCATCCCGAGGGCCGCGGCGGCCTCCGTCGTGATCATCCGGAGCAGGTCGGCGTCGCCGACGTCGTGCACGTGGGCGTGGGCCACCCGGCAGGCGCGCGCCTCCGCCCGCAGGTCGTAGTCGCCGCCGCTCGCCGGGCTGTCCGTGCCCAGGGCCACGGTCGCCCCCGCGGCGCGCAGCTCCTCGATGGGCGCGCGGCCGCAGCGCAGGTGGGCGTTGGAGCGCGGGCAGTGGGCGGCGGCGACGCCGCGGCCGGCGAGCACGGCGGCGTCCCCCGGCCGCAGCTCCACGCAGTGGGCCGCCACCAGCCCCGGGGTGAGGACGCCGGCGACGTCGAGGCGGGGCACCACGCCCTCGGCCTCCTCGTCGCCGTCCGCCGCGGGCCACCGCCCCGGCGTGAGGCCCGCCCCGGCGAACAGGTCGCCGAGCGCCCCGGACCCGTCGCGGATGGCGTCCAGCTCGGCGGGGCACTCCGCGACGTGGGTCGCCCACGGGCGGGCGCGGAGGTCCGGGCGGCGGCGCAGGGACCGCCAGAACGCCGGGCCGACCGTGTACGGGGCGTGCGGCGCGATGCCCGCCCGCACGCGCGGCCCGCAGGCGTCGTCCAGCTCGGCGAGGCGGGCGGAGAGGACGGCCGCCGCCTCGGTGGCCGCGCGCCCCGCCTCCCGCCCGAACGCCTCCAGGTGCACCACGCCGCGCTGCCCGCTCTCGGAGAGCGCCGCGACCCCGGTCCCGGTGGGCCCGAGGTCGGCGAGGGTGGTGGTGCCGTGCCGCAGGGCCTGCAGGGCCCCGAAGCGGGCGGCGGCCCGGTGCGCCTCCGGCGTCATGCGCTCGCGCACCGCGAGCATCCTGCCCAGCCACGGCGCGAACGGCGCGGGGGGGAGCAGGCCCCCGAGCAGGCTCCACTCCAGGTGGCAGTGGGCGTCGACCAGCCCGGGCATGAGCAGGTCGCCGCCCAGGTCCGTGACCGGGAGGTCGTCCGCGCCCGCGAGCACCTCGGCCGCGGGGCCGACGCGCACGATGCGGCCGCCACGGACCTCGACGGCGCCGTCGCTCAGGGGCTCCGACGCGACCGGCAGGACCCAGGCGGCCCGCCAGACGCGATCGCGCCCGGGGTCAGCCGACCTTCTCGTCCTCCCGCTGCGGGGCGTTCGCCGAGATGGTGTCCTCGGGCTTGTCCTGCCCCGTGATGCCCTCCTTGAACTCCCGGGCGCCGGAGCCGAGGTTTCGGCCGATCTCGGGCAGCTTCCTGGCGCCGAAGACGAGCAGGATGATCGCCAGGACGATCAGGAGCTGGATGGGGGAGAAGTCCACGGTTGTGCCTGTCCTCGTCGAGGGTCTGACCGGGAGCGTCTGCCTCGCGGAGGGTAGCATGGCCCGGGTGGCGCCCCTGGTCCCCCGCCCGCCCTCGCGGATCGACCTGATCCCCGTCGCATGGGGCGGCCTGGTGGCCTCCATCGGCCTCATGGCCGGGGGCGGCCGCGACTGGCCGCTGCGCCTGGCGATCGCCGCCGTCACCTTCGGCATCGGCGGGTTCCTCGCGGGGGTCCGGGCGTCGTCGCGCCGGCCCGTGCACGCGATCCTGGCCGCCCTCGCGGGCTACGTCATCCACGCCGCGTTCATCGTGCTGGCCCGCGTGATCGACGCCCTCGGGGGCCCGGACGCGCCGCCGCTCGTGCCCGGCACGGGGCGCAATTGGCTGTTCGCCGCCGGCTGGGCGGTCGCGTTCGCCCTCATCGGCGGGCTGATCGCGAACGCCTGGCTCTCCCCCGCCCCGCGGCGGTAGGGGGTCAGCCGAAGTTGCGGTGGTAGGCCGAGGCCGTCGGCCCCTTCTGCCCCTGGTACTTGCCGCGGTACGGCGACTCGACCGGCGTGGTCATCTGGAGGAACGAGATCTGCCCGATCGGCATGCCGGGGTAGATCGACACCGGCAGGCGCGCGACGTTCGACAGCTCCAGCGTGATGTTCCCCGCGAACCCGGGGTCGATGTAGCCGGCGGTCGAGTGGATGAGGAGCCCGAGGCGGCCGAGGCTGGACTTGCCCTCCAGGCGCGCGACCAGGTCATCCGGCAGGGCGACCCGCTCCAGCGTCGAGCCGAGCACGAACTCGCCCGGGTGCAGGATGAAGGCCTCGCCGTCCGGGATGGCGACGATCTCGGTGAGGTCGTCGTTCGGCTCCTTGACGTCGATGTAGGCCCGCCGGTTGTTGTGGAACACCCGGAACTCGGCCGCGACGCGCAGGTCCACCGACGACGGCTGCAGCAGCGCCTCGTCGTACGGGTCGATCACGAGGCGCCCGGACGCCAGCTCCTCGCGGATGGTTCGGTCGGACAGGACCACGGCGGCAGCGTACCGGTCGGTCGCGGCGGCGGCGGGTCCGCTACCGTTGGGGGCCATGGCGAACGCGCGTGGCTTCCGGGTGTGGTCTGTCCCCGACGGCCCCACCCGCGAGCAGGTCGCCGAGGCGCGCACCGCCGGGTGGGTGCCGGACGTCGTCCTCGACGGCGAGCTCGTCGGGGAGGGCCCCGTCGAGGCCCTCGACCTGGTCGACGTCCCGGCGGCCGAGCTGGCGCAGCTCGTCGACCGGCGCCGTCTGCCGCGCTGGGTGATCGCCAAGAACCCGCTCTCCGGGGGCTTCGTCTCCACCAAGGCGCTGATGCGCTCGTCGGAGCTCGTCACCGTCTGCGAGGAGGCGGCCTGCCCGAACATCGGGCAGTGCTGGTCGCGGGGCACCGCGACCTTCATGATCGCCGGCGCCAACTGCACCCGCGGGTGCCGCTTCTGCAACGTCGCCACGGCCCGGCCGATGGGCCCGCCCGACCCGGGCGAGCCGGAGCGCGTGGCCGAGGCCGCCGCCCAGATGGGGCTCCGCTTCGTCGTCGTCACCGCCGTCGCCCGCGACGACCAGGCCGACGGCGGCGCGGCGCACTTCGCGCGCACCATCGGCGCGCTCCGCGACCGCCTGCCGGACTGCAAGGTCGAGGTCCTCATCCCCGACCTGCGCGGGAACTGGGACGCGCTCGAGACGATCATCGAGGCCGCGCCCGACGTCCTGAACCACAACACCGAGACCGTCCCGCGCCTCTACGCGCGGGTGCGCCCGGGCGCGCGGTACGAGCGCACCCTGGAGCTGCTGGCCCGCTCGGCGGCCGCCGGCATGGTCACCAAGAGCGGCATCATGGTCGGGCTCGGCGAGGAGCTCGGGGAGATCGGGGCCGTCCTCTCCGACCTGGCCGCCGTCGGCTGCGGGCCGGTCACCGTGGGGCAGTACCTGCGGCCCTCCCCGATGCACCTGCCGGTCGAGCGCTTCTACGCGCCGGCCGAGTACCCGGCCATCGCGGAGCTCGGCCGCGAGGCCGGTCTCGCGCACGTCGAGGCGGGCCCGCTGGTGCGCTCCTCGTACGAGGCCGACCGGGTCGCGGAGGCCGCGCTCAGCCCCGTCTGACAGCGCGTGACAGGTGCCGTTCCGGGCATCTCAAGTTCGCAAAGGCCGGGCCGATGTAAGGCGCACTGCAACCAGCAGCGGCAGCCACGGACGGCACGCCGGATGCGCGCACGAGAGACGGAATCGGCCATGAAGGGCTACCGCACGAAGAAGATCGCCCTCCCCGGGGGGAAGGTCATCGAGATCGTCTACTTCTCGGAGCCGGCCACCGCCGGGACCGAGCCGGTGGGCGCGACCATCGACGTCCGCGACGACGAGTCGCCGGACGACGCCCTGGACGTGCTCTTCACGCCGGACGAGGACGCCCTCGACCTCCACGTCTGCCCCTCGTGCGAGTCCGAGCTGGTCTACCCCGTCTCCTGGGAGGAGCGCGCGGGCGACACCTGGAAGATCGAGCGGCGCTGCCCCAACTGCGAGTGGCGGCACACCGGTGAGTACGGCCAGGACGACGTCGAGCTGTTCGACGACGCCCTGAACGACGGCACCGAGGACCTGCTCGTCTCCCTCCGCAACTTCGCGCGGGCCAACATGGAGGCGGACATCGAGCGCCTCATCGATGCGATCCAGCGGGACCGCATCGAGCCCATGGACTTCTAGGCGACCGCCGCCACGGCGATCGCCAGCGCGAGCGCCGCGAGCAGGGCCGCGTCCGCCCTGCGCGCCCGCATCAGCGGGCCGGGCCCCGCGGTGATGCGGGCCACCGCCTCGCCGCCGGCGCCGGACCGGCGCGCGGACATGACGATCACCGGGATCGCCCGCCCCGCGCCGAAGGCCAGGCCGACGGCGATCCCCACCGCCGGCGCGCCGAGCAGCAGGCAGACCGCCGCCAGCGCCCACACGGCCCAGGTCATCACGAAGGTGGTGAAGCCGAGGCCGAGGAGCCCCCCGTAGAGCGCCGCCGCGGCGGGCAGCGGCATCTCGCGCCGCCAGCGCTCGGGCACCTGCCGGCGGATGCGCGGCACCACGGCCACGCCGAGCGCCTCCAGCACCGCCGCCGTGGCCGCCACGCCGGCGGCGGCGACCGCCGCGGCGGGCGAGCCCTGCAGCGCGAGGCCCGCGAGCGCCAGGCCGCCGAACGTGATGACCCCACCGGCCAGCGCGCCGAGGGCGAAGCCGCACCGGGCCGCCAGGCCGCGCCCCGGGCGGGCCTCGGCGAGGGAGTCGACCATCGACAGGCCGCAGGGCGACCAGGTGCCGGTGAGGCCCGCGGCCAGCGCCGTCAGCGCGGCGATCGCGGCCAGCAGGGTCAGCGAGGCGGCTCGCCCTCGTAGGGGAGGCCGGCCGCGGCCCAGGCGATGATGCCGCCCTCGATGTTGGCCACGTCGCCGTGGTCGCCCTGGGCCGTGAGGTAGTCGGCCACCTGGGCGCTGCGGCTGCCGCTGCGGCAGAGGACGGCGAGCGGCAGCTCGTCGGGCACCTCGTCCACGCGGGCCAGGAGCTCGCTCATCGGCAAGAGGGGCACGCCCGCGATGCTCGTGACCTCGTGCTCGCGCTCCTCCCGCACGTCCACGATCGCGAGCTCGCCGGCCGCCCAGAGGCGGTGGGCCTCGTCCACGGTCAGGTCGGCCATCAGAAGGTCCTCACGGAGCGGTAGAGCGTGTCGCGCTGGACGGCGCGGCGGCCGGTGGCCTCGATGGCGCGCACCATCCGCTCGGTGTCCAGGCGGAAGGCGGTCCCGGCGGCGCGGACGACGTTCTCCTCGATCATGATCGAGCCCATGTCGTCGCAGCCGAACTCCAGGGCGAGCTGGCCGATGCGCGGGCCCTGCGTGACCCACGACGACTGGAAGTGCGGGAAGTTGTCGAGGTAGAGCCGGCTGACCGCGAGCATCATCAGGTAGTCGGCCGGGGTGGTGTGGGCGTGGTCGTCGCCCCGCCGGCTGCCGCCGCCGGCCTGGTAGCTCCAGCAGACGAAGGCCCGGAACCCCGCGCCGCCGGTCGCGCGGTCCTGCACCTCGCGCAGCCGCCGCAGGTGCTCGATGCGCTCCTCCGGGGTGTCCACCGTGCCGTACATCATGGTCGCGGTGGTGGACATGCCGGCGCGGTGGGCGGCGCTCATCACGTCGAGCCACTCGTCGCTGCGGATCTTGCGCGGCGCGATCGCGATGCGGACGCGGTCGACCAGGATCTCGGCGCCGCCCCCCGGCAGCGAGTCGTGGCCCGCGTCGCGCAGCCGCGCCATCGTCTCGTCCAGGGTCAGCTTGGAGACGTGGGAGATGTGGAGGATCTCCGACGGCGACAGCGCGTGCAGGTGGATCGGGTAGCGCGACTTGATGTCGGTGAACAGGTCCTCGTACCACTCGATCCGCAGGTTCGGGTGGTGGCCGCCCTGCAGCAGCAGCGCGGTGCCGCCCAGGTCGAGCGTCTCCTCGATCTTCCGGAAGATCACGGACTTCGGGAGGACGTAGCCCTCCGGGTCCATGGGCTTGCGGTAGAAGGCGCAGAAGTCGCAGTCGGTGATGCAGAAGTTGGTGTAGTTGACGTTCCGGTCGATCACGAACGTCACGACGCCCGGGTCGCTCGTCGCGTCGCGGCGGCGGGCCGCGGCGGCGCCGACGGACACCAGGTCGCGGGAGGCGAGCAGCTCGAGGGCGTCCTCGTCGCTCAGGCGGGCGCCGTCGTCGAGGCCGGCCAGGATCTCGTCGACGCGCGAGGGGGCGAGGGTGCTCACGTGCCGATCCTAGCGCCCGTCACGCCGCGAGCCGGGGGACGGCGTCCAGGTCGCCCGCGGCGCTTGCGCGGCGCAGGAACTCCTCCAGGCCGGCCCGCTCGCGCGGCCCGAACTCGTAGCGGAGGCGGCTCAGGTAGGGGCGGATGAAGTCGGCCGGGAAGGGGAACCGCCGGGCGGCCGCGTGGACGACGGCCTCGGGGTCGGCGAGGTAGGCCGCCCGGGCGGCGGTGAGCTGGGCGGCCAGGTCGGCGAGCTGCCCGGGGCGCTCGCGCGCGGCGGCGCGGGACGCGGCCCAGACGGCGAACACCATCGGGTGGCCGGTCAGGTCGCCCCAGGCGGCGCCGAGGTCGGTGCGGTGCGGGGCGAAGGGCGTGCGCAGCCCCTCCAGGGCCTCGTCGCCGATCAGCAGCACGCCGTCGACGTGCTCCAGGGCGTCCGCCGGGGCGCCGCGCAGCACCTTGAACGGCGCCGGCCCGGGGCCGAGCAGCACGCGCAGCAGCGCGACCGAGGTCGCGCTGTGGGGGGTGACCGCCACGCTGCGGACCTGGTCGAAGGGCACCCGCGAGAAGACCTGGATCGAGTCCACCGCGCCGTCGGCGGTGATCGAGGCGACCGGCACCAGCTCGAGCCGCTCCGCGTTGCGGGCGTACTCGATGCTGGACATCGCCGAGACGTCCAGGCGGCCGTCGAGGAGGGCCTCGTTGAGGGCGGTCGGGACGCCGTCGGTGAAGGCGAAGCCGTGGCCGGACGCCCGCTCCAGCCCGTGGTAGATCGGGTACATGTTGAGGGCCGCGATGCGGCCGACGCGCAGCGCGGTCACGCCCGCTCCAGCCCGGCGCCGACGCCGGCGGCGAGGCGGTCGAGGTCGGACGGCGAGTCCTCGGGCACGAGCCACTCGGAGGCGCCGAAGGCCACGGCGATCTGGCACGCGGCGGGGCCGAGCCGCCGCCAGTGGGGCCGCACGCCCACCTCGGGCGGCAGCGCGAGGCGGCAGACGGCCACGACGGTCAGGTCCTCGACGCCCCAGGAGCCCGGGCGCTCGGCGGTCCCCTCCGACGGGACGGGGCAGACGGCCCGCAGCAGGCCGGTCTCCCGCGCGAGGTCGGCGAGGGCGGCGATGCGCGCGGCGACGCCGGCGGGGTCGGTGCCCGCGCCGTAGGCGACGGCGGCCTCGCTCGCGCGGCCCGCGGCGTGCGCGGCCCGGTGGGCCTCGATCGAGCCCTCCACGTCCCCGTCGACCAGCGTGTCCGGCGGGGCGGGCGCCCGCACCGTGACCGTCCCGCCGGCGCCGACCCCGGCGGCGCGGGCGGCCGCGAGGGGGTCGCAGGCGCGCAGGAGGGCCTCCAGCGCCGCGGCGGTGACGGGCGCGCTCACGAGTAGCGGTCCACCACGCCGTCGGCGATCTCGAGCAGCGCCTCCACGCCCGCGCCGTCGGCGGGGCCGTCCTCGATGGCCGCCCGGGCGGCCGCCACGAAGGCCAGCGCCCGCTCGCGCGCCAGGCCGAGGCCCGGGTGGGCCGCCAGGCGGTCGCAGAGCGCCTCCAGGCCGGGCCCGTCCGCCGCCGAGGCCACGGCGGGGCGCAGCTCCGGCTCGAGCTGCATCGCCAGGATGACGGGCAGGGTGACCGTCCCGTCGAGGAGGTCCGTTCCCCGGCGCTTGCCCGTCGCCGCGGGGGCGCCGGCCAGGTCGAGGATGTCGTCGAAGATCTGGAACGCCATCCCCACGTTCTCGCCGAAGGCGGCGAGCCGCGCGGTGGCCTCGGGGCCCGCCCCGCCGACCTCGGCGCCGAGGCGGCAGGCCACCGAGAAGAGCGCCGCCGTCTTGCGGCGGCACCGCGACAGGTAGGCGTCTTCCGTCAGCGACAGGTCGAACGCCGCCCGCTGCTGGTCGATCTCCCCCTGCGACAGGTCGAGGGCCGCCTCGGCCAGCGCGGAGACGGCCGACGCCGAGCCGGTGCGGGTGAGCTCCCCGAAGGCGCGGGCGAACAGGAAGTCGCCGGTGCTGACCGCGCGCTCGGCGCCCAGGGAGCTCGCGACGGTCGGCCGGCCGCGGCGCATGGTGGCGCCGTCGAGCAGGTCGTCGTGCACCAGCGTCGCCATGTGGACCAGCTCCACGGCCGCGGCGGCCGACAGCAGGTGCTCGCGCGCGCCGGGATCGGCGAGGGACGGGGCGGGGGCGGAGCAGAAGACCAGCAGCGGGCGCACCCGCTTGCCGCCGGCGGCGAGGGTGTCGGCGGCCGGGTCCGTGACCTGCGCGGCGAAGCCGCTCACGGCCTCGCGCAGCCGCTGCTCGCAGAGCGCCAGCAGCGGGGTCATCGGCAGGACGCGCGGCGGGACGGAGGCGGTGGAGCTCACCGGACCCGCCCGTGGTGCAGCGCGACGATGCCGCCGGCGATGTTCCGCCAGCGGATGTCCGTGAGCCCGGCGGCCGACATGCGGGCCGCGAGCTCGGGCGGCTCGGGGAAGCGGCGCACCGACGCGGGGAGGTACGAGTAGGCGTCGGCGTCCCGGCCCAGCACGCGCCCGAGACGCGGCACCACCCGGTCGAACCAGACCTCGTAGAAGCGGCGCAGGCGCCTGGGCGTCGTGATCTCGAGCACCACGACCTTGCCCCCGGGCCGCACGACGCGGGTCATCTCGGCCAGCCCGGCGTCCAGGTCGCTCACGTTGCGGATACCGAAGGCGACCGTCGCGGCGTCGAACGCGTCGTCGCCGAACGGCAGCGCCAGCGCGTCCCCGGCCACGAACTCGACGTCCTGCCCGCGCGCGGCCGCCTTCTCCCGCGCCCGGACGAGCATCTCCTCGGCGAAGTCCAGGCCGACCACGCGACCCGAGGGCGTCACCCGGTGGGCGAGTTCCAGCGCGAGGTCGCCGGTGCCGGTGCAGCAGTCGAGCGCGCTGTCGCCGGCGGCCAGGTCGGCGACGGCGGCCGCGGCGCGCCGCCAGCGCCCGTCGAGGCCGGCCGTCATCGCGCGGTTGAGCAGGTCGTAGCGCGGCGCGATGCGGTCGAACATGGCGCGGACGTCCGCGGCCGGGAGCCGGCCCGGCGCGGTGGCGCTCACGCCGACGCCTCGCGGGTCATGTGCTCGCCCCAGCGCGGCATGAGGTCGTTCGGGACGCCGAGGTGATCCAGGGCCTTCGCGACCATGAAGTCGACGAGGTCCTCGATACGCCGCGGCAGGCCGTAGAAGCCGGGCATGGCCGGCATCACCACGGCGCCGGCCCGGGTCAGCGCCGCCCAGTTCTCGATGTGGACCAGGCTGAGGGGCGTCTCCCGCGGCATGAGCACCAGGCGGCGCCGCTCCTTCAGCATCACGTCCGCGCAGCGGTGGATGAGGTTGCGCGCGGTGCCGTGGGCGATGGCGGCCATCGTCGAGCCCGAGGCCGGGCAGATGAGGGCGGCGGGCGCGAGCGACGAGCCCGACGCGAACGGCGCGGTGAGGTCGTTGAGCCCGAGCACGGTCACGGAGCCCGGGCCGGTGGCGAAGCGATCGACGAAGGCCTCGACCACCAGGGCCGGGTCGTCCGGCGGGCCGGAGCCGGCCTCCAGGATCTCGTGGGAGATGACGTGGGCGCCCGCGCCGCTGACGCAGAGCCCCACGTCGCAGCCCGCGGTGGTCAGGGCCTGCAGGGCGCGGCCCCCGTACAGGGCTCCGCTGGCACCCGTGACCCCGAGGAAGACGCGCATCACAGCCCCGATGGTAGCGGCGCGACCCCGGTCCCGAGACGGCGCATCGCTTGGAGGTCTCCGACCTCAGCGTCGCGACGCATCCCCCCTAGGGGCGATGATCGTCGTGAACGCAACTGGAGGAGGAGGTAAAGGAATGGCCACAAGAAGCTGGACGAGGCGTGGGATCGGAGTGTTGGCCGCTGGTTTGGCTGTAGGAATGCTGAGCGCAGCAGCGCCGGCGATGGCCGAGACAACGACCTGCTTCTGGCCTGCCGGTGGTTGCGGAGCAGGGTTCGACTACATCGCCGCGGGGGTCACCAAGAACGACGCGGGAACGGCGAACAAGCGGTACGCCTACATGCAGTCGCCGAACGGGAGTGCCCCTGTTCGCCTGCGCGTGTACAAGCCCGACGGGACGTACGACACCGGTTGGATGGGCGCGGGCAGTCCGGGACTGGTGCAGTGGTCCTACCCCGGCTACCCCCCGAACTACCTCAACACGAGCAGGGTTCAGTGCATGAATCCGGGCCCCGCTCTGAACGCCTACAAGTGCCTGTTCATCAGGCAGTAGCTTCCCGTCACCGGTGACGACGGCGACTAAGCGAGCGCTTGGCATCGCGGTCGTCTCGGGTCTGGTAGTCGTGGCGGGATGTGGCGCGGAGACCGCGCACCAGCCCGCCACATCGACCAGCGTTCCCATGGCGGTCTTCTCCCGCCCAGCGCTACCGCGGGACCGCTTCCCTAGCACCCTTGCCAATTCGCCAGCGGGCCGTTCATTCGCACGTCCTGTTGCGTCCCGACTCGTAGAGCGGACCAGAAGCGGCGAACGCATCTATCTCGTGAGGGCCCGTGACGGCGGGGTATGCATGGTCATGCGCGTGGGAGCCGGGGCCTTCACCTCGTGTGTGTCCCCCCGGGTCATGGAGTCGGTCGGCGCGCTACCCCTCTCGTGGGGGGCAGCCGACGCCAGCTCCTATTGGATGAACCTCGCCGTGACGGACGATGTCACGGCTGCGACCTCTCGGGGCCAGAGACGGAGTGTTCGATCCAACTTCGTGCGACTGCGGGTTCAGCGAGGACAGGCGCACATCCATCTCGAGACCGAGTCGGGAGCGAGCCTCCGGATCGACGTCGAGCGGTACGCGCCGTAGCCCGACGAGCGCGTACCGCTCCGCGGCTCTACTTGAACTCTGTTCCGAGACCGTTGAGGAACGTGGCGAGCTGGGTGTACTGCTCGTCGGTGAACGTCGGGAACGGTGGCATCGCCCCTGGCCCGGTCTTGACAACGTCGATGTAGAACTCGTTGCCCTGACCGCCGATGTTCGTGAGGTTCGGGCCCGGTCCGGGTGCGCCGACCGCGCCGATGGCGTGGCAACTCGTACAGCCGTTGGCGATGAAGATCTCGGATCCCGCCAGAGCCTCCGGGTTGCTGTCCAGGCCGCTGAGCTCCAGGCCCTCGCCGCCGAGCGACGCCGGCGACTCCGCACCCAGGTTGGTCATGTAGGCGAGGAAGACGATCACGGCGACGCCGGTGATCAGCGCGATCGGCCGCTTCTGGATCCGCCGCTCCGGGTTCCTGTCGATGAACGGCGTCAGGATCAGGAGCACCATGAGGATGTTCGGGATGATGAACGTCGCCATGATGACCGGCATGAGGGCGTTCTGGCCCTTGAAGATCTTCAGCAGCTCGAAGAGGAAGAAGAAGTACCACTCGGGCTTCGGCACGAAGTCGGTGCTCGCCGGGTTGACCGGCTCGCCCATCTCCACGCGGTGCCAGATGGCGAAGACGATCACCAGGCCGATCGCCAGCGTCGCGACGATCAGGTCCTTGTAGACGGCGTAGGGGAAGAACGGCTTCCCCTCCGCCTTCGCGATGGCGTAGTCGCGCTTGTAGTACTCCTGCGCGCCCTTGTTCACGAGCGGTCCTCCGCCGTCGGCGTCTGGGGTCGGGCCGGGACCGGCGGAACCGGGCGGCGGCCGTACGGGAGACGCTCGCGCTCAGCCGCGCGGCGCGCCTCCTCCTCGGCCCGCTCGACGGCCATACGGCGCTTGGAGTGCGGGGGCTCGGCGATGCCCAGCTTCGTGATCAGGTACAGGTGCAACCCGATGAAGGTGGCTATGGCGCCGGGTATCACGAGCATATGGATGGAGTAGAACCGGGATAACGTGTCCGGTCCGAATTCGGGGCCGTCGCGGAGGATGTCGGCGACGTACGGGCCGAGCACCGGGGCGCTGGCGGTGATGTTCACGGCGACGACGGTGGCCCAGTAGGCCTTCTGGTCCCACACCAGCAGGTAGCCGGTGAGGCCCATGAACATCGTCAGGATGAGCAGCAGGGCGCCGGTCACCCAGGTCAGCTCGCGCGGGTACTTGTAGGACCCGAAGAAGAAGACGCGGCCGAGGTGGAGGAAGACCACCACGATCATCGCGGAGGCGCCCCACTTGTGCATGCCGCGGACGAGCCAGCCCCAGGTCACGTCGTTCGTGATCCCGTCGATGCTGGCGTAGGCGCTGTTCGAGTCGGGCTTGTAGTACATCGCCAGGATGATCCCGGTGATGGCCTGCATGCCGAACAGCGCCATGGCGGTGAAGCCGAGCGTCTGGAACCAGCTCGTCTCCGCCGGCACGTTCCGGAAGAGGAACCACTTGAAGCCGGTCTTCGCCCCCGACCGCTGGTCGACGTAGTCGAAGGCAGCCTCGCCGGCCTTGACGGCCGGGTTCTTGGGTCCGATTTCGGTCGTCGCCACGCTGCCGTCCTAGAAGGGGTAGAGGTTTGCGAGGACGCCGCTCACCGGCTCACCCGGACCGTGGAGGTCGTACGGGTTCTGCTCGGCGTCGATCGAGAAGGCCCGGCCCAGCAGGACGCGGTCGTCCGGCTTGGCGTCCGCGACGGGGCAGCCCTTCGAGACGTCCTCCTGCGCGGCGACCGGCTGGCCGTCGGCGGTGACGATCTTGACGTCGAACCGGTCGAGCGGCCGCGGCGGCGGGCCCGAGGTGACGAGGCCCAGCGAGTCGTACGCGCCACCGTGGCAGGGGCACGAGTAGACGTCGCCGCCCGGCGAGTAGGAGGTCGGGCACCCGAGGTGGGCGCACCGGTTCCAGATCGCGATGATGCCGCCGTCCTTGTTCCGGACGAACGCGCGGCGGTCCGACTCGGGGTAGGGGCCGGAGACGGCGATCGACGTGACCGCGTCCGGCGGGAAGTCGGAGTACGGGCCGACGTCGACCCACCGCCACTCCTCCGGCTTGAGGGAGTCGGCGGCGGCGAAGCCGATGACCGGCACGAGGATCGCGGCCGTCATGACGCCGCCGGTGACGAGCGCGACGCCCGTCAGGAACTTGGTGCGGGTGACGTAGCCCGGGTCGTCGGAGTGGTCGTGGACCGGCTCCGGCTCGGACGCGACGGGCCCGCTGTACTGGCCTCCGCGGACGGGTGCGCCCGTCTCGCCCTCAGTGCTATCGGCCAAGCCGCCCTCCTGCGCCGTCGGTTCAGCGGCCGGACCCCGGCACGCGGACGGGATTCAACCCGACGGAGGGGGCGGATTCAACGACGTCGACCCGGGCCGGACGTCCCTTTCTGGCCGGTCCGCCCGATCCCGTACTCCGCCCAGCGGCGGTCGACGAGGCTCCTCACCTCGTCGCTCATCACGATCGCGTCGGGCCAGGGGCGCACGACGCCCTCGCCCTCCCACTTGCGCGTGGCGTCGAAGCCCACCTTGGAGCCGTACGCGAAGTAGGGGGCGGCGTGGTCGAGCGCGTCCACCGGGCCCTCGACCACGAGCATGTCGCGGCCGGCGTCGACGTTCGAGAAGGCCTGGAACGCGACCGCCGACACGTCCTGCACGTCGACGTCGTGGTCCACGACGACCACGCAGCGGCTCAGGGACAGCAGGCCGAGGCCCCAGATCGCGCTCATGAGCTTCTTGGCGTGGCCGGGATACCGCTTGCGCACGGACACGATCGCGCAGTTGTGGAACACGCCCTCCAGCGGGAGGTTCATGTCCACGAGGTCCGGCAGCGTCGTCTTGATGATCGGCAGGAAGAGCCGCTCGGTGGCCTTGCCGAGGTGGAAGTCCTCCATCGGCGGCATGCCCACGATCGTCGTGGAGTAGATCGCGTCGCTCCGCATCGACATCCCGGTGATGTGGAACGTGGGGTAGTCGTCCACCGGCGTGTAGAAGCCGGTGTGATCCCCGAAGGGGCCCTCGGGGCGCAGGTCGTTCGCGTCGACGTAGCCCTCGAGCACGATCTCCGACTCGGCGGGGACCTCCAGGTCGACCGTGCGGCAGCGCACCATCTCGACGCTCTTCCCGCGCAGGAAGCCGGCGAAGATCATCTCGTCGATGCCCGGCGGCAGCGGCGCGGAGGCCGAGTAGGTCGTGGCCGGGTGGGTCCCGATCGCCACGGCGACCGGCACCCGCCCCTGCGAGTCGCGCAGGTGGGCGGCCCCGTCCTTGTGGATCTGCCAGTGCATCATCGCGGTGCGCTTGTCGACCTTCTGGATGCGGTACATGCCGCAGTTGCGCGCGCCGGTGACCGGGTCGCGGCTGAAGACCAGGGGCAGCGTGATGAACGGGCCGCCGTCGCCGGGCCAGCAGGTCAGGATCGGGATGCGGTCCAGGTCGGGCTCGTCGAGCCAGACCTCCTGGCAGGGGGCCTCGCGCACCATCTTCGCCGAGAAGGAGGCCAGCTCCCGCAGCTTGCCGAGCGCCTTCATCTTCGCCACGACGCCCTGCGGCGGCTGCAGGTCGAGGAGGCCCTCGATGCGGCCGCCGAGCGCGTCGAGCGACTCCGTGCCGAGGGCGGCGCACATGCGCGCCTCGGTGCCGAACTGGTTGATGAGCACCGGCATGTCGCTGCCGGCGACGTCCTCGAACAGCAGGGCGGGCGCGCCGGACTTCATCGCCCGGTCGGCGACCTCCGTGATCTCCAGGTGCGGGTCGACGCGGGCGCGCACCCGCGACAGGTCCTTCGTCTTCTCCAGGTACCGGATCCAGTCGCGCAGGTCCTTCACGGCTCGAACGCCTCCGCGAGTCCGGGGGTGGGGGGCAGGCCGGCGGCGAGTGCCTCCAGGCCGGACACCTCGCCCGTGCGGCGCAGGTCGTCCTGCGCCGCGAGGAAGGCGGCGGCCACGGCGTCCTGGTCGTCGCCGCCGCGGGCCGCGATGGCCGCGGTCGTGGCGCGCCACAGGGGGACGAGCGCGTCGCGCGGGCCGGCCGCGACGATGCCCGCGCCCAGCGCGATCAGGTCCGCGAGGGCCTCGACCACGAACAGGTCGCCGGCCGACGCGATGCGCACGAGGCCGTTGGCGTAGCAGTAGTCCCCGGCGAGCACCTCGCGCCCCGGCGCCGACGGGCGCAGGTGGCGCGGCGTGCCGTGGTGCAGGAGGAAGCCCTCCAGGATGAGGTCGAGCCCGGCCGCCTGGTGGCCGGTGAGGGGCGGCGCGACGAGCGGCGCCAGCAGGGGCGCCGCCGCGGGCTCCATGAGCTCGGCGGCGAGGCCGGGCTCCTCGGCCAGGATGCTCCTCATGCGGCCGCCGCCTCCCACGCCCCTGCGAGGGCGTCGCCCAGGTGGGCGAACTCGGCGTCGCCGTGGGCCAGGCCGGTGAACCAGGCCTCGAACTGCGAGGGCGGCGGGTAGACGCCGCGCTCCAGGAGGGCCCGGGCGAAGCGGGCGTAGGCCTCGGTGTCCGACGTCGTCGCGGCGGCGTAGTCCGCGACCGGCCCCTCCGCGAAGAAGGGCGTCAGCATGGAGCCCACCCGGTTCACGGTCACCGGTGCGCCGCTCGCGCGGACGGCCTCCTCAAGCCGCGCGCCGCCCTCCTCCAGGCGCGCGTAGGTCCCCTCGGCGGCCAGGGCGCCCAGCACGGCGAGCCCGGCGGCCGTCGCCAGCGGGTTCCCGGAGAGCGTGCCCGCCTGGTAGCAGGGGCCCTCCGGCGCGAGCTCGCGCATCACGTCGGCGCGGCCGCCGAACGCGCCGACCGGCAGGCCGCCGCCGATGATCTTGCCGAAGCAGGTGATGTCGGCGCGCACGCCGTAGCGCTCCTGCGCGCCGCCGCGCGCGACCCGGAACCCGGTGATGACCTCGTCCAGGATCAGGAGCGCCCCGGCCCGGTCGCATGCCTCGCGCAGGGCGGCCAGGTAGCCGTCGGCGGGGGGGACGACGCCCATGTTCCCGGCCACCGGCTCCACGATCATGGCCGCCGCGCCCTCCAGCGCCGCCGCCGCCGCGCCCGGGTCGTTGTAGGGGACGATGCGGGTGGCCGCGGTCGCGGCCGCGGTCACGCCGGGCGAGGACGGCACCCCGAGGGTGGTGAGGCCGCTGCCCGCCTGGGCCAGCAGGCCGTCGATCGCGCCGTGGTAGCCGCCGGCCACCTTCACGACCGGCTCGCGCCCGGTGGCGGCGCGCGCCAGGCGCAGCGCGCCCATCACGGCCTCCGAGCCCGAGGAGGTCATCCGCAGGCGCTCGACCGAGGGGACCGCCTCGCAGACGGCCTCGGCGAACAGCACCTCGCGCTCGGTGGGCGCGCCGTAGGACGTCCCGAGGGGGAGCGCGGCGCCGACCGCGTCCAGCACGGCGGCGGGCGCATGGCCCAGGATCGCCGGCCCCCACGTGGACAGGAGGTCGACGTAGCGGGCGCCGTCGGCGTCCCACACGTGGGGGCCCTCGGCGCGCGCGATGAAGAGCGGGTCGCGGCCGATGGAGCGCATCGCGCGGACCGGCGAGTTGACCCCGCCGACCAGCACGGACCGGGCGCGGTCGAAGAGCTCCGCGCTGCGGGCGCCCGGGGCGGGGGGCGCGCCCTCGCTCAGTGGCGCCATCGCGGCAGGGTCTCGCCGGCCAGCGCCCGGCGCTCCCACTCGCGGTACTCCGGCGTGTAGTAGACGAGCCGGATCTTCTTGAACTCGTAGGTCGAGTAGAGGACCGCCCGGCGCGAGGGGTCCGTGATCCCGGTGTCCTCGGCGATGGCCTCGATGGCCTCCTCGCAGGCGTCCTTCGAGCGCGCGTGGACCATCGTGAAGATGGAGTA
>JBFWPT010000063.1:0-18605 GCA_050249835.1 Thermoleophilia bacterium | reverse complement strand
AGGTCCATCACGGTCTGGTGGACGCAGACGTGGGTCTCGATGCCCGCGACGACCCAGGTGGAGCACCCGGACGCCTCCAGGGCCTCGTCGAAGGACTCGACGCCGCAGGCCGAGAAGCGCAGCTTCTCGATCGGCGCGACGCCCTCCGGCAGCCGGCCGGACACCTCCTCGACGGTGTGGCCGAGGCCCTTCGGGTACTGCTCGGTCACCAGCACCGGGCGCCCGAGCACCCCGAAGCCCTCGGCCAGCAGCCCGCAGGCCGCCACCGTGGGATCGAACCGGTCGATGACCGGGCGGAAGGCCTCCTGCACGTCGACCAGGATCAGCCCCACGCCCTCGCGCCCGAGCAGCGCCGGGCTCCTGCGCACCCCTAGCTCCGCCATGCGATCCGCCCTCCCGCGATCGTGAGCGCGACCCGCCCGAGGAGCTCCTCGCCGAGCCACGCCGAGTTGCGCGACTTGCTGTGGAACCCATCCTGGCCCACCACGACGCGCGCCGCCGTGTCGATGAGGGCGACGTCGGCCACGGCGCCGTCGGCCAGCGTCGGCTCCGGCAGCCCGAGCACCGCGGCGGCGTCCGTGCTCATGCGCCGCACGAGCGTCTCGAGGGGCAGCAGGCCCGGCTCCACCAGGGCCGTGTTGCACACCGCGAACGCCGTCTCCAGGCCGGTGATGCCGAAGGGGGCCTCCTCGAAGGGGACCTCCTTCTCGTCGGAATCGTGCGGCGCGTGGTCGGTGGCGACGCAGTCGAGCGTGCCGTCGGCGAGCGCGGCGACGAGCACCTCCCGGTCGCTCTCCTCGCGCAGCGGCGGGTTCATCTTGTGCCGCGAGGCGTCGAGCGAGTGGACGGCCTCGTCGGTGAGCGTGAGGTGGTGCGGGGTGACCTCCCCCGTGATGCGGATGCCCCGGGCCTTGGCGCGGCGGATCTCCTCCACGGTCTCCGCGGCCGAGACGTGGCAGATGTGGATCCACCCGTCCTCGTACTCGGCGAGGGCCGCGTCCCGCGCGACCGCGACGCTCTCGGAGATGGAGGGGATCCCCTCCAGGCCGAGGCGGCTGGCGACGGCGCCCTCGTGCATGACGCCCTTGCCCGACAGGCGCGAGTCCTCCTCGTGCAGGACGAGCGGCAGGCCGGTGATCTGCTGGTACTGCAGCGCCCGTCGCATGACCTTGGCGTCGCCGACCGGGTGGCCGTCGTCGCTGAACCCGGCCGCGCCGAGGGCGGCCATCTCGGCCTGCTCGGTCAGCTCCTGACCCTTCTGCCCCACCGTGATCGCCGCGAGGAAGCCCACCCGGATCGCGGCCTCCTGCTCGCCGCGCTCCAGCAGGGTGCCCAGGACGGCGGCGTTGTCGACCACCGGGACCGTGTTGGGCATGGCCACGATGGTGACGAACCCGCCCGCGGCGGCCGCCGCGGTGCCGGTGGCGATGTCCTCCAGGTCCTCGCGGCCCGGGGTGCGCAGGTGGACGTGCGGGTCCACGAAGCCGGGGGCGGCCACCATCCCGGTGCCGTCCACGACCTCCAGGCCGTCGGGGTCGCCGCCGATCACGCCGTCGCGGATCACCAGGTCGCGCACCTCGTCGATGCCCGCGGCCGGGTCGAGCACCCGGGCGCCGCGGATCACGAGCGAGGCCCCCGGACCGGGCTTCTGGACGAGCCGGACCGCCACTAGTGCGCCGCCCCCGCGGCGATGGGCGCCCCGGCGGGCTCCTCCACGCCGGCCGGACCGGCCAGCAGGTCGTACAGCACCGCCATCCTCACCACCATCCCGTTCGCGGCCTGGCGCTCGATGAGCGTCGTGGGGTCGTCGCACAGCTCGCCGGAGATCTCGACGCCGCGGTTGACCGGGCCGGCGTGCATGACGCGCTGGCCCGGGCGCAGGCGCCCGTGGTTGATCCCGTAGGTCATCGCGTACTCGCGCAGCGAGGGGACGAACCCGCCCGGGCCCATCCGCTCGAGCTGCATGCGCAGGACGTAGACCACGTCGGCGTCCTGCACGTCGCGCACGTCGGTGGAGACGTCGACCCCGAGGGCCGCCTCCGCGTCGCGCGGGATGAGGGTGGGCGGCGCGACGAGCGACACCTTCGCCCCCATGGTCTGGAACCCGCGGATGCCCGAGCGGGCGACCCGCGAGTGGGCGACGTCGCCGACGAAGGCGATGTGCAGCCCGTCGAGCGGCCCCACCTCGCGCTCGATCGTGTAGAGGTCGAGCAGGGTCTGGGTGGGGTGCTCGTGCTTGCCGTCGCCGGCGTTGATGACCGCGGCGTCCGTGTAGCGGGCGGCCATGCGGCAGGCGCCCACCGACGCGTGGCGGATGACGAGCACGTCCGGCGCGTACGAGTTGAGGGTGATGACCGTGTCCTTCAGGGTCTCGCCCTTCTCCACGCTCGACCCCGAGCCCTTGACGTTCACCACGTCGGCGGAGAGGCGCTTGCCCGCCAGCTCGAACGAGGTGGACGTGCGCGTGGACGCCTCGAAGAACATGTTGATGATCGTCCGGCCCCGCAGGGTCGGGACCTTCTTGATGTCCCGCGTCATCACCTCGGCGAAGCGGTTGCCGACGCGCAGGATGCGCGCCACCTCCGCCCGGTCGAGGTCGGCGATCGTGAGCAGCGAGCGCCGGTTCATGACTTCCTCCCCTCGGTGTCGAGGACGACCTCGTCCCGCCCGTCGATCTCGGACAGGTGGACGCTGATGCGCTCGGAGCGCGCCGTCGGCAGGTTCTTGCCGACGTAGTCGGGCCGGATCGGCAGCTCCCGGTGCCCGCGGTCGACCAGCACGGCGAGCTGCACGAGCGGCGGCCGGCCGTAGTCGAAGACGGCGTCGATGGCCGCCCGGATGGTGCGCCCGGTGAACAGGACGTCGTCCACCAGGACGACCGCCCGCTCGGAGACGTCGAAGTCGAGGATCGTGTCGCCCACCACCGGGAGGGCGCCGCGGCGGGCGTCGAGGCCGACGTCGTCGCGGTAGAGCGCGATGTCCACGGTGCCCGTGGCCGGCGCGGCGCCGGCGAACTCCTCGATGAGCCCGGCCAGCCGGTTGGCCAGCGGGACGCCGCGGGTGTGGATGCCGATCAGGGCCAGGCGCGCGGGGTCCGCGTGGCGCTCCACGATCTCGTGGGCGATACGGGCCACCGTCCGCCGGACCTGGTCCTCATCGACCAGGACCTTGCCGGCCACGCTATCGGTGCAGGGGCAGGCTGGCGCGGGCGCTGCGGTGGGTCATCGTCGCTCCTTCTCGGCCTCTCGGGACCGGGTTAAAGGTCAACCGCGGACACCGTACCAGGTGGCTCCGACACCGCGGCTTGACCAGCGCGGGTCCATGGATACGCTCCCCGCCCCGTGAGGCGCTCCACATCCCGGATCCTCGCGGCGACGACGCTGGCGATCGGCGCGGGGCTCGCCCTCTCCGGCCCGGCCCCGGCGCAGACGGGCGCGATGCCCGTCGCCGGCGAGGGGCTGCGCCCGGCCGGCACGCCGTTCCTCGTGAACGTCTACCCGATCCGCCTGCCCGGCCAGCGGATGCCCACCCGCGCGCGCCTCCGGACCGCGTTCACGCAGACGGCGGCGCTGCTCGCGCGCACGTCCCAGGGCCGCATCCGCCTGCAGGTGGCCTTCGCGCCCACCTTCACGGCCACGCGGCGCATGCTGATGCGCGACGGCAGCCTCCACCCGCGCCACTACGCCGACGCGCGGGACGCCGCGGCCGCGACCGGGTTCACCACGCGGGGCGGGCTGCCCGTGGTGGTCGTGCCCAGCCGGCAGGCGCTGCCGAGCTTCGGCGGCACCAGCGGCGTGTCGATCCTCGGCACGCACTGGGCCAACCCACGGGTGATCGGGCACGAGATCGGTCACGGGATGGGCCTGCTGCACAGCGACGCGCCCACGGCCTGCCGCGGCCGCTTCACCCCGGCGGGGTGCGTGGCGCGGCCCCGGCTGCTCCACGGGTACGCGGACCCCTTCGACCTGATGAGCCGCGGCGACCGGTTCGGCGGCTACTCCTGGCTGGCCCTCGGGCTGGGCGTCCCGCGGGACGCCCCGGCCCGCGGGGGGCGCGTGCGCCTGGCGCCGATGGACGGCCCGGCGCCGGCGGTGCTGCGCCTGCGCGGCGACAGCCACGACTGGATCGTGGACACCCGCCGCCGCTACGCCGACACGTACGAGGGCTCGAGCCGCGTCCCCGCCGGCGTCGCCATCGCCCGGGTCGCGCCGCGCTACGACAGCCGCCCGGACGCCGACACCCTCCCCGCCCCGCGGCGGGTGCCCGCGCGCAACCCCGTGATCGCCTGCCAGGGCCTGCGGGCCTGCGCCGGCCGCTGGACCTTCGGGCCCGGGCGCACCTTCTCCGTGCCCGGCGCCTTCCGCCTGCGCGTCCTGCCGATGGCCCGCGGCGGCGTCGCCCGGGTGGCCGTCACCTGGCTCGACCGCACCCCGCCCGAGGCGACGATCACCTCCGCCCTGATCGTCGGGCGCGTCGACGGCCGCGCCGAGCTGCACCTGGGCCTCACGGCGCGCGCGACCGGCGCCGGCGTCAGCACGGTCGAGATCGAGCAGGGCGGCGTCGTGACGCGCCTCCCGGCCGACCGCGTGCCGGGGCTCGTCGCCGGCACACGCGGGGCCGGCACGGCCGTGGTCCCGCTCCAGCCCGGCGCGGTCACGGCCCGGGTCCGCCTGATCGACGCGGCCGGCAACGCCTCGGCCCCCCACGACGCCGACCTCCGCGCCGCCCCCATCCGGACAGGAGCCGTCGTGGCCATGAGCCCCGCCCCCGGCGCGTCGGCCATCCGGCCGGCCCCGGTCGCCGCAGGGCCGATCACCGTCACCGGCCGGACGTCCCCCGGGTTCGCCGGCCTCACCGTCGAGCTCGCGACGCCGGGCCTCGACCGGCAGTCGCTCACGATCGCCCCCGACGGGTCCTTCTCGGGCTCGGTCACCACGATCATCCCGGGGACGTTCACGGTGGGCGTGCGGGTGCCGGTGGGGCGCCGGCCGGACGGCTTCAACCTCGACTACGAGGAGATCCTCGGCCACTACCGGGGCTGAGGCGCCTCCACGACGGGGTCCACGCCACCCGGCGGAGGGTCGCCCTCGCGCCGGTCGCGCACGCTGTGCAGTAGCGGCGCGCCCCGCTCGGGGAACGGCACCTCCACCTGGTCGAAGTCCCGCGGCACCACCACGCGGTCGAAGACCTCCTCGGCCTCGCGGCGCACCTCGCGGGGGTGGAAGCGGCTCGACAGGTGGGTGAGCGCGAGCAGGCCGACGTCCGCCTCGCGGCCGAGCTCGGCGGCCTCGCGGGCGGTGGAGTGGCGCGTCTCGCGGGCACGGGCGCGGTCCTCGTCGAGGAAGGTGGCCTCGTGCACGAGCACCTGGGCGCCGCGGGAGGCGTCCAGGGTGGCGTCGCACGGCTCGGTGTCCCCGGTCAGCACCACGACCCGGCCGGAGCGGGGCTCCCCCATCACCTCGTCCGGGCGCACGACCCGCCCCTCGGGGGTCGTGACCTCCCCGCCGCGCTGCAGCACGCCGAACTGCGGGCCCTCGGGCACGCCGAGGGCGCGGGCGGCGTCGATGTCGAAGGCCCCCGGGCGGTCGCGCTCGGCCAGCACGTAGCCCACCGAGGGGACCGAGTGGCGCGTCGGGAACGCCCCGATGTGGAACCCGTCCCCCTCCCAGGCCGTCTCGGGCGCCTTCGCCGAGACCTCCTCCATGTCCACCGGGAACGGCAGCCGGCCGATGATCGGCGCGAGCGTCTCCATGAGGCGCACCAGGCCGGGCGGCCCGATGACGAGCAGGGGCCGCTCGCGGCCGCGCAGGCCGAACGTCTTGAACATGCCCGGCAGGCCGAGGTAGTGGTCGCCGTGCAGGTGGGTGATCAGCACGAGGTCGAGGTCGACGAGGCCGAGCCCCGACCGCAGCAGCTGCCGCTGGGTCCCCTCGCCGCAGTCGACGAGCCACCGCTCCCCGCCGCGCGACAGCAGGGTGGCGGCGGTCCCGCGGGAGGCCGTCGGCACCGAGGCGGCGGTCCCGATGAAGGTGACGAAGAGGTCCACCCGGCGATCCTAGGACGCGGATCGGACCAGCGAGGCATCAAGGGTGCCGGGCGGGTCGTCCACGGCCAAGAAGGCGACCTCCGGAGGGCCGTCGCCGACCGTGATCTCGGCCATCGTGTGGCGGGGCGACCGCCGGCGGTCGGTCGGGCTCCCCGGGTTGAGGATCAGGAAGCCGTCGCCGGCCCGGGCCAGGAGCGGGATGTGGGAGTGGCCGAAGACGACCGCGCCGGCGTCGGGGAAGCGGCGGCGCAGGCGCTCCAGGCGCCCGGACTCCGGCCCCGCGTCGTGGACGACCGCGATCCGCAGCCCGCCGGCGTCGAGGACCGCCGTCTCGGGCAGCGCGCGGCGGACGGCGGCGTCCTCCACGTTGCCGCGCACCCCGACGAGGGGGACACCGAGCCCGCGGATGCGGTCGAGCGCATCCGCGTCCGACCAGTCGCCCGCGTGGACGATCGCGTCGGCGGCCCGCAGCCGGGCCAGGCAGGCCGCCGGAAGCGGGCCGCGGCGGGGCATGTGGGTGTCGGAGACGACGGCGATCCGCACCGTCCCATCATGCCGCCACGCCCGACGCGACGAGGGCGACGCCGGGGAGGGCGATCCCGTCCCCGTCCTCGTACGCAGCGGCGGCCGCGAGGGCGTCGGCGCGCGCGGCCGCGCGGGTCTCGTCGGGCATCGCCGCGAGGATGCCGCCGAGCGGTCCGGCGAGCGCCACCGTGCGCCCCCACCAGTCGTCGCCGGGGGCGACCCGCGTGACCACGGGGACCTCCTCCACCGCGACCGCCGTGAGGCCGGCGCCGGACACGAGCCCGGCGAGCCGGTCGCCGTCGGCGAGGGTGAACGGACCGGGCACGCCCGGCGGGGGGATGGGCCGCCCGGCCGCTCGCTCGACCGCGTCGAGCACCACCCCGAGCCAGGGGTTGCGGTCCCGGGGCCCCCAGACCGCGACGGCGGCGCGGCCGCCGGGGCGCAGGACGCGCGCGATCTCCGCGGCCGCGCGGCCGGTGTCGGCGGCGAACATGAGGCCCTCACGGCAGAGCACGACGTCGGCCGAGGCGTCCGGCAGCCCCAGGTCCTCCATGTCGGCCACGTGCCCCGTGACCCCGGTGAGCCCGGCGGCGGCCGCCCTCTCGACCGCCGTGGCGACCATGGCGGGGGCGATGTCGCTGAGGACCACCGTGCCGCCGGGCGCCACCCGCGGCGCCGCCGCGATGCCGGCGCCGCCCGGCCCGCAGGCGACGTCGAGCACGTGCTCCCCCGGCGCGGGGACCGCGCGCGCAAGCATGCGATCGGTGACGGGCGCCACCCGGGCATCGACCACGTCGGCGTGCGCGCGCCAGCCCGGCGCGACCCGCTCCCAGACGTCGCACATGGTGGGCATGACGATCCCCCCTCATTCGGGTGCAGTTACGGTGTAACGAATACTGTGCGACAGTATCCGAATGACCCCGGACCCCGTCAAGCCCCGCCGCGCGTACGTCTCCCCGCGCCGCCGCGAGCAGGCCGAGGGGACGCGGCGCGCGATCCTGGAGGCCGCCGAGCGCCGCTTCCTGCAGGACGGCTGGGCGGCGACGACCATGGCCGGCGTCGCCCGTGAGGCCGGGGTGGCACAGCGGACGCCGTACGTCGTGTTCGGGACGAAGGCCGGCCTGCTGCGCGAGCTGTGGCACCTGCGCCTGCGCGGCGACGAGGGGCCGGCGCCGATGGGCGAGCGCGACTGGTTCCGGGCGCTCCTGGCGGAGCCCGACCCGCGCCGCGCCCTGGCGGGGATGGCCGCCGTGTCCCGCCAGGTGAAGGAGCGGGCCGGCGGGCTGCTGGAGGTGATCCGCGCCGGCGCGGACGGCGACGACGAGGTCGCGGCCTTGTGGGGCCGCATCAACGGCGGCTTCCACGAGCTCCTGAGCGGCCTCACGGAGGCGCTCGGTAGCCGCGGCGCGCTGCGGGCCGGGCTGGCCCGCGACGAGGCGACGGACGTGATGTGGGCGCTCGTCCACCCGGACCTGTGGCAGCTGCTCGTGGTGCGCCGGGGGTGGAGTCCCGAGCGGTACGAGGGCTGGCTGGCGGGCGCCCTGGTGCGCGAGCTGCTCGGCTGAGCCGCTCTCCGGGGCTTTCCCCGCGCCCACCGTCCGGGGGAGGATGCGGCCCCGTCCCTCCCGGATCACCAGGAGACCCGATGCCCACCCTCCGGACCACGTCGTCGCGCCTCGGCCCCTTCCTGGCCGCGGGCGTCGCCGTCGCCGCCGCGGCCGCCGTCACGGCCTCCGGCGCCACCAGCCCCTCGATGCCCGCCGGCCCGCCGAGCGACGCCGCCGCGGCGGGCATGACCGTCATCAACCGCACCATCAGCCCCGCCCCGACCACCAACCGCGGCTTCGACGGGTTCCAGACCGTCACGATCGCGGCCCCCAAGGGGAAGGTCGTGCTGCAGGGCTTCGCGACCCTGGCCGGCGGCAACGCCGGCTCGGTGATCATCACGAGCACCAGCGCGACGCCGAAGCGCTACCAGGTGAAGCTGAGGTTCCCCGGCGAGCAGGGCCGCCCGGGCAAGCTGCACGTCCGCGTCCAGCTGCTCCCGGTGGCCGGCTGACCGAGCGTCCCGGCGCCCGGGTATCGTCCGCGTCCGTGGAGGTCACGCGCGACAACGCCTGGGCGACGCTCACCCGCTACACCACGAGCGAGGCCCTCCTCCGCCACGCGCTGGCGGTGGAGGCCTCGGTCCGGTGGTACGCCCGCGAGGGCGGCGAGGACGAGGAGCTGTGGGGCTGCGCCGCCCTGCTCCACGACTTCGACTGGGAGATCCACCCGACGCTGGAGCAGCACCCCCAGGACGGCGCGCCGATCCTCCGCGAGGAGGGCTGGCCGGAGGTCGTGATCGAGGCGGTCCTCGCGCACGCGGCCCACACCGGCGTCCCACGCGACACGCCCCTGAAGCGCACCCTCTTCGCCTGCGACGAGCTCTCCGGCTTCGTCCACGCCTGCGGCCTCGTCCGGCCGACCGGTCTCGAGGGCCTCACCCCGAAGTCCGTGAAGAAGAAGTTGAAGCAGCCCTCCTTCGCCGCCGGGGTCCACCGCGAGGACGTCACCGCCGGCGCCGAGGAGCTCGGCCTGGACCTCGACGTCCACATCGCCAACGTGATCGCCGCCCTCCAGCCGATCGCGGGCGACCTGGGCCTGCCCGCCGGGGGCGCGGAGCCCGCCTGACGGCATCCCCGCGCCCGTGCCCTATGATCCGGGGCCGAGCGCGCGTAGCTCAGTGGATAGAGCGCTGGCCTCCGGAGCCAGAAGTCGCAGGTTCGAATCCTGCCGCGCGCACTTGCTTCTCCCCTGCTGAGGACGTTTTCCAGTCCTCCTCAAGGGCCGGGGAAGGCGCCGAGAACGGCCCTCGTGGGAACAACGTGGGAACATCCTGTTCCGCCCGGAGGCTCTCGCGGGCCCGTCGGACGGCCTCGTCGATCGGCATCCGGGTGACGTGCTCTGCCTCAGCGAACACCCCCGCGTAGTGGCGCCAGAGCGTCTGGGTGTCGCCGTGCCCGAGGGCGGCGGCGACCAGGATCGGCGGCCGACCCTCGTAGATGAGGAGGCTCGCGAAGGTGTCGCGCCCGTTGTAGGGGATGACCCCGGCCAGGCCGGCGCGCCGGGTGGCCGGGATGAAGGCGCGGTTGCGCCAGTTGCCCAGGTGCAGGAACCCGCCTTGGCGGGCCGCGTCCGCCGGCCGGTCGGCGCGGCCGAGGCTCGGGCAGACCAGGTCGCCCGGCTCCGACCACTCGCTGCGCTCACGCCAGGCCGCGAGGTCGTCGGCGAGCGGCCCGATGACCGTGACGCTCCGGGCGCGGCCGGTCTTGGTGTCCTTCTGCTCGCCGTGGGTGAACGCCCGGTGCACGTGGAGCGTGGCGCCCACGTCGGCCCAGCGCAGCGCGAGTGCCTCCTCGGGGCGCAGGCCCGCGTAGGCCATCAGCCCCCACAGCACCTGGTCACGCAGCGTCGGAAGCGCGGCCCGCAAGCGTTCGGACTCGGCGGGCGACAGCGGGCGGGCCGGCGCGGGCGTGTGGGGCAGGCGCCGGATGCCCAGGCACGGGTTCGCCGGGATGAGGCCGTCCTGCACCGCCACCCCGAGCGCCGCCGACAGGACCCGCATGGCTCCGTTGGCCGTCGCGTTGGTCGCGCCCCGGTCAAGCATCTCCGCCCTCCACTCGCGCACCCGGGCGCGTCCCAGGTCGCGCAGGCGGACGCCGCCGATGAGCGGAGCGATCCACTTGTCCATCACCGCCGCCCGGTGGAGGCGGGTCGAGCGGGCCCACGCCACTCCATCGCGCCGCACCCAGGTCTCGAGCCAGACGTCGAGGCGGTCGCGCGAGGGCTCGGCGGGGGCATGGGCGCCCATGCGCTGGCGTCGGCGCTCGTCGGCGTCGAACTGCTCGGCGTCGGCGCGGCGGTCGAACGAGCGCGAGCGGTTGCGGTCGCCGTCGCGCCAGCGGACCCGGTAGACGCGCCGGCCACTCGGCAAGGTCTCGCGGTGGACGCTCATGGCGGCTCAGCGTATGGCAGGTCGCGGACGAGTCCGGCGAAGCGCCCGCTCGGACGCGGCGGCGCCTGCGGGCGTCGCCGGCTGGCCGCGGGGGGGTCGCCCGCCTCGATGCGCCCGAGCTCGCCCTCCGGGATCCGCCAGAGGCGCCCCGCTCGCGTCGCCGCGAGGCGTCCAGCGACGATCATGCGGTAGACGGTGTTCGGGTGGACGCCGAGGCGCTCGGCCGCCTGATCGACGGTGAGGAAGGCGCCGGCCGGCTCGGCACCCGCCAGGAACGGCGCCAGCCGCTCGGCCAGCGGACGCAGGTCGTCGTCCGAGAGCGCCAACAGCTCTCCGACCAGCGCGGATGCCAGCCGCTCGGGCACTACACGTCGCTCGCCCGGCTCCGCCCCGGGCTGCGCGTGCCCTCGGGCGTGTCCGCCCGGGGGCCTGGAGGCACCGGGGGCTCGAGCGCCCCGAGCACCTGCACCTCCAGGCGCGGCGGGGCGAGAGCCCCGAGCGCCCCACCGAGGGCGTCGGTGATCACGGCCGCCTGCTCGACGACGGCGGCGGCCAACTCGGGGAGGCGCGCCTCGGGCAGCTTTCGCGTGAGGTGACCGATCCCGACCGCCGCGACCGCGACGCCGCGGTGGTCGCGCACCACCGCCCCGATCGAGCGGCGGGCCAGGTCGAGCTCACCGTCCTCGAGGGCCCAGCCGCGCTCCCGGGTGAGGGCGAGATCAGCCTCGAGCTCACCGCGGTCGGTGATCGTCCTGGTCGTCCAGGCATCGAGCACCAGCTCATCGAGCACCGACACGGAGGCCTCGGCGAGGAGGGCCTTGCCGAGGGCGGTGGCGTGGGCGGGGAAGGCGCGGCCGGCGGCGTGGTCGGGTCCACGGACCTGCTCCACATAGACCACCCGCGATCCGACGAGCTTGGCGAAGAGCCCGGGCATGCCGGTGCGCTCACGGAGGCCCTCGACGCTCGCCCGGAACGCCTCCCAGGGGTTGCGGCTGCTGAGGGCCCTGCCGGTCAGCTCGGCGAGGCGGCGGGCCCCGAGGCGGTAGCGCTTGTCGATAAGGCCCGTCTCCACCAGGCCCGCCTCCTGGAGGTGGAGCATCAGCTTGTGGGCGTTCGGGGTGGCGAGGCCGACGTGCTCGGCGATCTCCGGCAGAGCGAGGTCTGGGGACGTGGCGAGCAGGTCGAGGATCGCGAGGGTCTGCTCGACCGCCTTCACCCGGTAGTGGTCGGCGGAGGCGGCAGGGCGCGGGCGGCGGCGGCTCACCACCGGGCACCTACCCTTCCCTCTGACTCCCGTTTCGCACGTAGCGCCCCGCCGGGTCCGGGTCGGCGGAGAGGTACTCGCGGAGGGCCGAGGTGGAGGTCCGCCACTCCTGACCCTCCTTCCACGCCGGCAGCCGCTCCGCGGCGGCCTCGTGGTAGATCGTGTTCGGCTCGACCCGCAGGAACTCGGCGGCTTCCAGAGCCGAGAGCTCGACCGGGGACTCGGGGAACGCCGGCCCCGCAAGCGTCGCCTCGGCCGGGCCACGCAGCCGGCGCCCGGGGGTCCAGCGGGCAGCGACGGCGTCGGCGAGAAAGCGCCACTCCTTGCCCACCCGCCGGGCGGGCAGGCGCCCCTGCCGGGCGGCGCGGTGAACCGAGTTGCGGTGCATGCCGAGCCACTCGGCGACCTCGTCGATCGTCAGGACCGGCTTCGGTGGTGGTGGGTTCACGTCGGCCTGCGCTCACACATGAAGTATGCGCTCATCACCAGTTGACGCAAAGTGCTCAGGGTCGGGAGCTCGTCGTCGGCTCGTGGAGGCTCCAGTGCAGATGGACGCCGAGGGCGGCGGAGAAGCGCTCGATCGTCGAGAGGCGTGCATCGGCCTCCCCGCTCTCGAGACGCGCAACGGAGGACTGAGAGGTGCCCATTCGCGCGGCCACCTGGGTCTGGGAGAGCCCGAGTTCCTCGCGCCGCGCGGCGAGCGCGCGCAGCAGCAGGCGTCGCTCGTAGGCCGCCTCGACCATCTGGGGGAAGCCGGGATTCGCCTCGGCGCGCTCGGCGACGATCTCATCGAGGAAGTCCTGACTGCGGGCCATCGGTGCCTCCTTGGCGCGACGGTCTTATCTCATCGGAGAGATACCACCGTGAGTGTAGGCCCTCGTCGCCCGTTCGGCCACCCCCTGGGGCGATCGTCAGCTCCGACCGCGCTCTCGCCAGCTTGCGAGGCGTCGCTCGGCGAGGCGGATCACCTCGGGCGGGGTCTTCTGGGTCTTCTTCTTGAAGCCCTCCAGTGCGAGGAAGACCTGGGAGTAGCGCCCCTCGGTCGCGAACAGGATCCGGTAGATCACCCGGTCGGCGTCGGCCCGCACCTCGTAGATGTCCCCGCGGAGGTGACGTGCGGTACCGAGGCCGTTGACGAGCACGTCCTTCATCGCGGCGGCGATGGAGGCCGCATCCTCATCGGGCAGACCGTCGAGGAACTCCTTGACCGGCCGACGCCCCGCCGCGGATCGGTAGTCGCGCCACTGGCGCCGGCGCTCTGGCGTCTGCGCGCTCATCGACGGACGAGCCTAGCCACGGCCCGAGACGGGTCCCGTGGCCGCTGCGCTCATCGTCCCCGGCCGAGGTCACGGGCCTCGGGCGATCGGTGATGGCCCATCCGAAGTCCTGGCCGGCCCTCGCGCTCGGCCGACCGGGCCCAGACGTCGAGCCGGGCCTCGAGCGACGTCAGCTCCGCACTGAGCTCGGCGGCACGGCGCTTCGCACCCTCGCGTCCCGCGACACGATGGGGCGCCGGCTCACGGCTTGCCAGCTCGCCCTCAGCCACCCGAGCGTCGTGCCGGTGGCGCTCGAGGTCGCGGCGCGCCCGCTTCACGTCTGCGCGCACCAGCGCCCGCTCGCCGCGACGCCACGGCGGGATGCGGTCGAGCCGATCCGCAAGACGCGCCGCTCGGGCTTCGGCGTCCTTCGCCCCCTCGCGGGCCCGGACCACAGCCGCCCGCAGTTCAGCGACACGAAGGCTGGACACCGACGCCGCCTCTTGTCGCGCGGAGTCGCGGGCCACCCGCACCTCCTCAACACGAGCGATCAGCAGCTCAGGGGCGGCGCCGTCGCGGTTGCTGCGCTCCGCCTCCATCGCCCACTCCCGATCCGCGGGATCGACCAGGTCGAGCGCAAGCGACTTGGCCTGCGAGCGCGACCACGCCCGGGCGAGGACTTCCTCGACGTCCTCGGCCTCGTGGTGGGTGACGAACATCTGGAGGTCGTGGCGTTGACGTGAGCCGGCGACGTACGCCCACTCGGCCCCACCACGCTCGGGGCTCGCGAGGACGAAGGTGTGATCGACCGACTCCCCCTGGGACACGTGGCCCGTGAGTGCGTAGCCGTGACGGGCGTGGCGGAGGTAGTCGGCGGGGACGCGGACGATCTCGCCGTGATCGGTGAACAGGTCGAGGTGCTCGGCGTGGTGGCCGAGGTCGACGACCGTCCCCCGGGTGCCGTTGCGCACGCCGAGGGCGTAGTCGTTTCGTCGGCACACCAACCGATCTCCGATCGCCCACTCGGTTCCGGAGACGGTGATCCGTCGGTCAGAGATCAAGCCCCACCGCTCACGCCACTCGCGGGCGAGTCGGTTCAGCTCGGCGACGTCGTGGCGGTCGTGGGCGAGCATCAGGTTGCGCCCAGGCGATTCCATCTCTGCCTGCGCCCATGCGGTCATGAGCGCGACGCGTGCGTCGCGGGCGTCGTCGAAGCTCTGGAGGCGCCCAGTCGCAGAGAGCAGGGCGACCGCGTCGGCGGCGCGGCCCTCCGCGAGGTACCCGGCGATGCGCCGCTGCAACTCAGTGGCCTGCCGGCGGTTCTCGGTCAGCTCGACCGCGCCGAGGCGGTCGGCGAGGGCGGCGAATCCGCCGCCGGCGTCGATCGAGGGAAGCTGGGCGCGGTCGCCGACGAGGACGACGCGCGCCGAGGCCCAGGCGGCGGCGTGGACAAGTCGCTCGAGCGAGCGCGTCGGCATCACCGAGGCCTCGTCCACCACGACCACCGAGCGGTGCGGGATGGCGCCGTCCTCTCCCCTCTCGATCCGGCGCAGGAGAAGCGCGGCGGTCTGGGAGGCGATGCCCGCCTCGCGCTGCAGCAGATCGGCGGCATGGCCCTGCCAGGCGACGCCGATCACGGCGACACCTGAGCGCTCGAATGCCTCACGCACCGCGGCGAGGGTGAAGGTCTTGCCGGTGCCCGCACGGGCCTCCATCACCCGGACACGCTCCTCGCCCGAGGCGAGGTGACGCACAGCGCCGGCCTGGTCGGCACCGACGGTGGGGCGCGATGCGATGGCCGCGTCGAGCGCCTGCGGGTCGGCGGTGATCGGGCCATTGGGGTCGCGGCCGGTCGCCGCGTCGAGCAGTCGCACCTCGGCGGCCAGCATGTCCGGCGTCGTGAAGAGCGGCTCACGGTGGCGGGCGTCCCGGTCCCCGTGGGTGAGCGCGACGCAGACCCGGGCGAGGAACTGGTCGGCGAGGCGCTCCAGTTGGCCGGTCAGAGCGCCCTCGGAGTGCGCGTCAGCGAGCGCCTGGATCACCTCGCGGCGGGTGAAGGTGGAGCTCTGACGGGTGAGGCCCTCGGGGCCAAGCATGTGCGTGGCGTGTTCACGAAGACGCGTCGTGTAGTCCGCCCCGCCGATGGGGCGCGCCCGTCCGAGGGCACGACTGAGGTCGGCCGCACCGAAGCCGTGCTCGGCGGCGCGGGCGCGCCAGCCGGCGACCGCGTCGCGTCGCTCGACGACGCGCTTTCGGTCGCGGGTCTCGCGCTGGATGGCGGCGAGGCCCGCCATCGAGGTCAGGCCACGGGCGGTCGCCTCCTCCATGATCTCGGCGTGGCGGGCCGAGAAGTGCTCACGCACCGCCGCCGGTATGGCGGCGAGTTCCGCGATGCCGCTGGTGACGGGGCCCCACTCGACCCCGAGCGAGCGCGAGAGCTCTGCGCGCATCACCGCGTCGGCGATCGTGCCGGCGGTTTTGGCGTGGGCGTAGACGGGGCGCATATCGGGCGCCGACCAGCGCCCGTCCGGCCCGCGGACCCGGTTGGCGATCACGAGATGGGCGTGAAGGTGGGGATCGCCGGAGCGGGCCATCTCGTGGACGTAGACCGCTCCGACGAAGCCCTTAGCGGGAAGGACGGTCACCCCGTTGCGGCCGCGGCGGACGAAGCAGGCATCGCGCTCCAGGTAGTCGAGCGCCGCCTCTACCCCCCGCGCATGCGCCTCGAGCACCGCGCCTCGGACGTCCCCGTCTCCGACCGCCGCCAGCACGCTGACGCTCTTGGGCGCGGCGAAGGTGAGGTCGAAAGCGACGTTCCCGCCGGCGCGCCGAGCGGTGCCGGCGAGCACCTCACCGCTCGCCGGATCGCGGCCGTCCAGGAGCACTCCGAGCTCGCCCTCGTCCGGGTCTCCCGACAACCCGAGCGCCTGCGCTCCACGCCCGGCCCACGTACCGCGGACCTGGCCCCGCTCGGCGTAGTAGTCATCGGCGGCGAACTCCGGCCGCTCGTAGTAGTCGGGACCCTTCGCAGCGCGCAACGTCAACATGATCGCTAGGCATCATACTTGATGCAACTGTGCCCTAACCCCTTTCTGGGTCCGGCGCATTTCCCTCGCTCTCTGGACTACCGGACTCCTCAAGGCGTGGGCGCTGGGCCCGCGTGCGATTGCAGCCTTCCGGTTGGCGACGGGCCAGCATGATCGTGACGCCGGCTCGGCCGACGCGAGCGGCGCGATGCCGAGGACTTCTCGCTGTCCTCGCGCCTCGGTGCCGGGCCCCGCATTTCGGGCAGGTCATCGTCGTTTTCCTCGTCGTGGGTCTGTCGGACACGCCGTGTCTGCCTACGGGGCCCGACCTGCCAACGAAAGTTCTTGCTCAGGCCCGCAACCAGCACGGTGACGCCGCGCAGCGCTCACTCGGTCCAGTCACCGGAGGCCGCCCACGACCGCCACGAGCACCGCCGCGCGAAGGACCGCGGGGCTGTAGCGGGTGACGAAGCGGTCGCTGAACCGCTGCGCCCTGGACTTCTGGCTCTGCGCCTCCTCTACGAGGTGGACGACCCGCTGCAGCAGGGTCAGCGCCGTCGGCGGCATCGCCTCGCGGCGAGTGAGGCGCTCATTGTCGTAGAACACGCGCGCCGCCTCAGCGCCGCTCATGCAGATCGCCCGGTGGAGCATCAGCCGCGTCTCGAAGATGTCGCTGCCGTAGCGGCGGCAGCGCCGGGGATGAACTCTTAAGCGTCGCGCAGCAGCGCGACCGTGCTGTCCAGCGTCCTCTCGCGCGGGATCGTCGCGCTCATCGCTGCCTCCGTGCATCGCAGTCCGAACCGGGTGCGCCCTCATCCGGCGACGGCCGGCGTCGGCTCGGCGCGTGGGACGGGTACGGCCCGCACCACCTTGGCCACGACCAAGAGTTTCGGGGCGGTGGCCCCCGCTGAGGCAGTGGCGCCCTCCAAGCGTCTACCCGAGGTCGAACATCTCGCCGAGGAAGCCGCCGCGCTTGCGTCTCCTGGTCGAGCCATGAGCCGAGCGGTGCTTCCCGCCGCTGTCGTAGTCGTTGTCCCGCTCGCGCGAGTCGCCGCGGATCTCGGCGGCCAAGTCGTCCGAGCCGCCCGCCTCGAGGTCGATCAGCTTGGCGAGCTCGCCGCGATCGAGCCGGACGCCGCGGCAGCGAGAGCACGCGTCGACCATGACGCCGTGGCGGTCGATCTCGACGAGCATCGTGCCCTTGCTCTTCGTCCACTCGAGCGCGGTGACGGTCCGTCACGCATGTAGGGACTCCTTCTGGGCTTGGGCTGGGCCCCGAGTGATCGCTCACGCATAAACATAAGCGATCGTTTATCCTTTAGGCGTGCCAATCAACCCGTTGACCGCGCGTTCGGTCCTCTTCCACGGATTCTCCGATCAGTCCCGGCTCGCGATCATCGAGGCGCTCCGCGCCGGCGAGCGGCGTGCCACCGACCTGGCCCGTGATGCCCGACTCTCGCAACCGAACGCCTCCGCCCACCTGGCCTGCCTGCGGAAGTGCGGTCTGGTCACCTCCGAGCGCCGTGGTCGCGAGGTCCATTACCGCCTCGTCGAGGGAGTCGACGAGCTGCTCGCGCTCGCCGACCGGCTGGTGGCGCAGGCGGGAGGGGCCATCGAGGCGTGCTCGCGCTACGGCCGTCGCCGGAGGGCGGCGTGAGCGAGGAGGACGAGGAGACCCCGGCCGGCCCGATGGGCTGGCGCGAGGCGATCTACCGGTTCCCGCCGCTTCGCAACGCCGCGATCGCCGCGGCGCTGACGATCGCCGGCGTGATCGTCGAGTGGCAGACCGACGCCGAAGTCCTCGCCCTGCTGCTCTTCATCGCCGCGATCGCCATCGGTGGCTACTTCTTCGCGCGCGAGGGGGTCGAGGAGTTCATCGAGGAGCGCGAGGTCGGGATCGAGGCGCTCATGCTCGCCGCCGCCGCCGGGGCGATGGCCTTCGGCCTCTTCGAGGAGGCCGCCGCCCTGGTGGTGCTCTACGCAAGCGCCGAAGCGGTCGAGGAGCTGACCTTCGCCCGCACCCGCTCGGCGATCCGCGAGCTGCTGGAACTCGCCCCAAAGCAGGCCCGCGTCCTGCGCGACGGCCGCGAGGAGGAGATCCCGGCCGAGGACCTGCGACCGGGCGATGTCTTCGTGGTCCGCCCCGGCGAGTCGCTTCCGACCGACGGGATGATCCGCTCGGGGCGGACGACGCTGAACGAGGCGCCCGTGACCGGCGAGGCGGTCCCGGTCGACAAGGGCCCCGGCGCCGAGGTCTTCGCCGGCACAGTCAACGGCCCGAGCGCGATCGAGGTGGAGGCCACCCGCGCCTTCGCCGACAACAGCCTCTCTCGGATCGTGCACCTGGTGGAGGAGGCCCAGGCCCAGAAGTCGCGCGCGCAGCGCTTCGTCGATCGCTTCAGCGACCGCTACAGCCCGGCGGTCCTCGTTGCAGCCCTGCTCGTGGCCGTGGTGCCGCCGCTGCTCGGCGGGGACTGGTCCGAGTGGGCCC
>JBFWPT010000062.1:16510-19057 GCA_050249835.1 Thermoleophilia bacterium | reverse complement strand
GCTTCCGCCCATTGCGCAAGATTCCCCACTGCTGCCTCCCGTAGGAGTCTGGGCCGTGTCTCAGTCCCAGTGTGGCTGATCGTCCTCTCAGACCAGCTACGCATCGTCGCCTTGGTGAGCCGTTACCTCACCAACAAGCTAATGCGCCGCGGGCCCATCCCAAGGCGGAGGCCGAAGCTACCATTTGCCACCGAGCACTTATGTGCCGGCGAATCATGCGGTATTAGCCCGAGTTTCCCCGGGTTGTCCCGCTCCTTGGGGCAGGTTGCCCACGTGTTACTCACCCGTTCGCCACTGTACTCGTCTCCGAAGAGACTTTCTCGTTCGACTTGCATGTGTTAAGCACGCCGCCAGCGTTCGTCCTGAGCCAGGATCAAACTCTCCATGAAGAAGATCTGGTCTCGAGTCCGCGCGGCCGGAGCCGGCGGGTCGATCCCGGAAGTTCGGAGATGGCCTCCGCCCCGAGGGGTGGAGACGATCCGAGCTGTGTGTGCCTTCCCGATCGGTGCGGCTCGCGCCGGACCGCCGGGTCGACGGGGTTCGTACTAAACCTGGCCATCGCGTCCCGATGAGGCTCGCGCCCCAGGGACCGATGCATGCTGTTCAGTTTTCAAGGATCGTGACGCCCGCACGCGCGGCCGTCGGATCATCTCGGAGCGATTTCCACCTTCGCGGCCTCCTGAGCGTTCAGGAGGCTCCCAACGCGGGCGCATCGCGCGCCTCGTTACGTGGGCGTCTCCGTCAGCGGGAGGTCGAAGAGGTGGAGGAGCAATCGCTTCCTTTGTCCAGTCTGCGGGGCGGGTGCCCCCCAACCGGTCCGCGGGAGTATAGCGATGGCGCGGGGGCGGTCAAGCCCGCGGGCGGGCCGGACCGTGAAGGATCAGCGAAGAACCCGCACCTTGCGGAAACGGCGCTTGCCCGCGCGGAGGACGCGCCCGTCCAGATCGGCCGCGTCGAGGTCGAGCGCGGTCACCGGCGAGCCGTCGAGCTGCACCCCTCCCCCGGCGATGAGGCGGCGCGCCTCGCTGCGCGAGGCGATGCCGAGCCCGTCCACCAGGAGCGCCGGCAGGTGCACGGGGCCGGCGGGCACGGTGACCTCCTCGACCTCGTCCGGCACCCCGCGGTCGCGGACGACCCGGTTGAAGTGCTCCTCCGCCGCGGCGCCGGCGCCCGGGCCGTGGAAGCGGTCCGCGATCAGGGCCCCCAGGAGGCGCTTGTCCTCCACCGGGGTCGCGCCGCGGGGCGCGCCGGGGGCCAGGAGCCGGTACCACTCGTCGAGCGCCGCGTCCGGGATGCTCATCGTGCGCCCGAACTGCTCCTCCGGCGGGTCGTTGACCCCGACGTGGTTGGCGAGCGACTTGCTCATCTTCTGGACGCCGTCGACGCCGGGCAGGATCGGCATCGTCATCACGACCTGCGGGTCCTGGCCGTAGTGGACCTGGATCTCGCGGCCGAGCATCAGGTTGAAGAGCTGGTCGGTGCCGCCGAGCTCGACGTCGGACCGGACCATCACCGAGTCGTACGCCTGCATGAGCGGGTAGAGCAGCTCGAGCACGGAGACCGGCCGGTCGTCGGCCATCCGCTGGGCGAAGTCGTTGCGCCGCAGGAGCTGGTTGACCGTCGCCGACCCGGCGAGCCGGAAGACCTCCTGCAGGCCCATGCCCCCGAACCACTCGCCGTTGGCGCGGATCTCGGTGCGCTCCGGGTCGATGATCCGGAAGGCCTGCTCGCGGTAGGAGACCGCGTTCTCCTCGATCTGCTCCGCGCTCAGCATCGGGCGGGTGCTGGTGCGCCCGGACGGGTCGCCCACCCGGGCGGTCCAGTCGCCGATGATGAGGACGGCCAGATGGCCGGCGTCCTGGAACTCGCGCAGCTTGCCGAGCGCGACGGCGTGGCCCAGGTGGATGTCCGGCGCCGTCGGGTCGACCCCGAACTTCACCCGCAGGGGGCGGCCGAGCGCGAGCTTGCGGGCGAGCTCCCCCGGGGGGAGGCAGTCGACCGCGCGGGCGGCGAGGTCGGTCATGCCGCGCGCGGCAGGGGCCGCGACAGGTGGGGCGATCCGGCCAGGCAGAAGCGCCAGGGCCGCTCGACCGCCTTCGAGATGCCGATGCGCGGGCCGGCGACCACCTCGGCCGGCCCGGTGCGGGCGCGCACCTCGGCGACGGCCCCGGGCCCGGTGGCCGGCGCGCCGTCCATCGGGCCGTCGATGCCGAGCGCCTCGGTCAGGCGCCCCGGGCCGGCGCACAGGAGCCGGTCGGCCACCGCCCCGCGCCGCTCCCGCATGCGCTCCACGCCGTGCTCGGGCGCCACGGCGCGCAGGAGCACCGCGGCGCCGGAGCCCTCGGGCTCGCAGACCAGGTTGGCGCACCAGTGGAGGCCGTAGGAGCGGTACACGTAGAGCACCCCCGGGGGTCCGAACATCACGCGCGCGCGCCCGCGCGGGCCGCGGAAGGAGTGGGACGCGGGGTCGTCTTCCTGGTACCGCTCGGTCTCCACGATCGTGCCGCCCACGCCGTCCACCAGCAGGGTGCAGCCCACGAGGTCCGG
>JBFWPT010000062.1:0-16410 GCA_050249835.1 Thermoleophilia bacterium | reverse complement strand
TCACGCGCGCGCGCCCGCGCGGGCCGCGGAAGGAGTGGGACGCGGGGTCGTCTTCCTGGTACCGCTCGGTCTCCACGATCGTGCCGCCCACGCCGTCCACCAGCAGGGTGCAGCCCACGAGGTCCGGGGCGACCTCGGCGACAGGCCGGGCGAAGAACCCGGCGCCGAGCACCGTGCCGGGGGCGGGCGGGGCCAGGGTCACCACGCGGCCACCCGGGCGCGCGCGAGGTCCAATTGGGCGGCGACGGCCGCGCGGGCGGTCCCGCCGGGCGCCCGCTTGGCCTCGGTCGACGCCTCGGCCGTGAGCGGGGGCAGGTCGATGCCCTCGAGGCCGGCGGCCCTGATGGCGGCCGGGCTCGCGTCCTCCAGGCCGGCGCCCTCGTCCAGGCAGGCGCGGACGAGCTTCCCGACCGCCTCGTGGGCCCGCCGGAAAGGCCAGCCGAGGGTGACGAGGTGGTCGGCCAGGTCGGTCGCGGCCAGGAACCCGCCGGTCACGGCGGCCCCCATCCGGTCGGTGCGGAAGCTCGCCCCGGCGACCATCCCGGACATCGCCGGCAGCAGCAGGTCGACCGTGTCGATCGCGTCGAACAGGTACTCCTTGTCCTCCTGGAGGTCCTTGTTGTACGCGAGCGGCAGGCCGGACAGGACGCCGAGCAGCCCCGCGAGGTCCGCGGTCAGCCGGGGCGCCTTGGCCCGGGCGAGCTCGGCGGCGTCGGGGTTCTTCTTCTGCGGGAGCATCGAGGAGCCGGAGGTGAAGGCGTCGTCGAGCTCCACGAAGCCGGTCTCCTCGCTCGCCCAGGCGACGATCTCCGCGCCGAGGCGCGAGAGGTGCACGCCGAGCTGGGCGGCGAAGTGCAGGTAGTCGACCAGGGCGTCGCGGCTGCCGACGGCGTCGAGGCTGTTGGGCGACGGGCCCCCGGTGAAGCCGAGCTCGGCCGCGGTGGCCTCCCGGTCGATGGGGAACCCGACCCCGGACAGGGCGCCGGAGCCGAGCGGGCTCACGAGCGTCGCGTCGACGGCGTGGCCCAGGCGCACCCGATCCCGGTCGAGCATCCAGACGTAGGCGAGCAGGTGGTGCGCGAGCCGCACCGGCTGGGCCCGCTGGGAGTGGGTGTAGCCGGGCAGGAGGGTGTCCAGGTGGGCCCCGGCCTGCTCCAGGAGCACCCCGGCCAGCGCCCGCAGGCCCTCCACCTGGCCGAGGGCGGCCTCGCGCAGGTGCAGCAGCGTGTCCGTGATGACCTGGTCGTTGCGGCTCCGCGCCGTGTGGAGCCGGCGGCCGGCGTCACCGGCGATCTCGGTGAGCCGCCGCTCGACGGCCGTGTGGATGTCCTCGTCGCCGGGCGCGAAGGCGAAGGTGCCCGCCTCCAGCTCCTCGGCGATCTGCGCGAGCCCGGCGTCGATCGCGGCGGCGTCCGCGGCCGGGATGATCCCCTGCGCGCCGAGCATGCGGGCGTGGGCGCGCGAGGCGCGCACGTCCTGCGGCCACAGCCGGCGGTCCACCGCGAGGGACGCGTTGAGGCGGTCGAACGCCTCGGCCGGGCCCCCCGCGAAGCGGCCGCCCCACAGGCGCCCTCCCCCGGTCATGCCCCCGCCCGGCCCCCCGCGGCCGCGCCCGCGGCGGCGCGCAGCCCGCGGATGACCTCGTCGAGCGCCCCGCAGACGCGGTCCACCTGCTCCTCGGTCATCTCCGGGAAGAACGGCAGCGCGATCGTCGAGGACGAGATGGCCTCCGTCACCGGGAACTCGCCCGGCCGGTGGCCGTGGTCGTCCTGGTAGTACGGCTGGAGGTGGATGCAGGGCAGGTAGGGCTTGGCGGAGATGCCGAGGGCGTCGAGCTCGCCGATGACCTCGTCGCGCGCCAGGTCCGGGTCGAGCCGCGGCGCGTAGACGAACCACGACCGCTTCTGGGGGCCCTCGTACATGGGGGTGACGCCGTCGATGCCGGCCATGCGCTCCTGATACCACCCGGCCACGCGGGCCCGGCCGGCGAGCATGTCGTCGAGCCGCTCGAGCTGGGCGACGCCGATGGCGCTGTGGACGTCGGAGAGCCGGTAGTTGAAGCCGAGGCGCGAGTGGACGAGCCAGGCGCCGTCGTCGGAGCGGCCCTGGTTGCGCAGGGAGCCGAGCACCCGGGCCAGCTCGTCGTCGTCGGTCAGGACGACCCCGCCCTCGGCGGTCGTGAGCTGCTTGTTGGCGTAGAAGCCGTAGACGGCCGGGTGGCCGAAGGTGCCGAGCTTGCGGCCGTCGTGCTCGCCGTCGATCGACTGGCAGGCGTCCTCCACCAGGCCGAGGCCGTGGCGGCGGGCGATGTCCACGATGGCCGGCACCTCGGCGGGGTAGCCGAAGATGTCCACGATCATGATCGCCTTGGTGCGCGGCGTGATCGCAGCCTCGACGGCGGCCGGGTCCATGTTGAACGTGAGCGGGTCGACCTCGGCGAACACCGGCGTCGCGCCCGTGAAGACGACCGCGTTGGCGGAGGCGACGAACGAGAACGAGGACGTGATGACCTCGTCGCCCGGGCCGATCCCCATCGCGTGCAGGCAGAGGTGCAGGCCGGCCGTGCCGCTGGAGACCGCGACGGCGTGGCGGACGCCGATGCGCTCCGCCCACATGCGCTCGAACCGCGGCACCATCGGGCCGAGGGACAGCCATCCGGACCGCAGCACCTCGTCGACCAGCTCGCGTTCCCTGTCGCCGATGACCGGCTTGGCGAGCGGTATGCGCTCGGGCGCGGCGCTCACCCCGCGGCCCCGGCCCGGGACCGCGCCAGGCGGCGCACCCCGTGCTCCAGGCTGTCGAGCAGCGCCTCCCAGGACGCCTCGATCACGTTCTCGCTCACGCCGATCGCGCCCCAGGTCTCGTGGCCGTCGCTCGAGTCGAGCAGCACGCGCGTGACCGCGCCGGTGCCCTTCGTCTCGTCGAGGATGCGCACCTTGAAGTTGACGAGGTGGATGTCCCGCATCTCCGGCACGCGCCCCTCGAGGGCGGTGCGGATGGCGGCGTCGAGTGCGTTGACCGGGCCATTGCCCTCGGCCGTCGCCACCAGGCGCTCGCCGTCGTGGGCCACCTTGACGGTCGCCTCGGTCTCCACCCGGCCGTCGGCGCGCTTCTCCGTGATGACGCGGAAGCTCTCGAGCACGAACAGCGGCTCGTAGGTCCCCATCTCGCGCTCGATCATCAGCTCGAAGGAGCCGTCGGCAACCTCGAAGTGGTACCCCTGGTGCTCCAGGTCCTTGATGCGCGCGAGGATCCCGGGGATCCGCTCCGGGTCCTCCTCCACGTCCACGCCGAGCTCACGGGCCTTCGCGATGATCGTCCCGCGGCCCGACAGCTCCGACACGAGCACGCGCCGGTCGTTGCCCACGGCGGACGGGTCGATGTGCTCGTAGGAGCGGGCGTCCGCGTTCATGCCCTGCTGGTGCATGCCGCCCTTGTGGGCGAAGGCGTTGAGCCCGACGTAGGGCGCCCAGGAGTCCGGCTGGAGGTTGGCGGTCTCGGCCACGAAGTTGGAGAGGGCCGTGAGCTCGCCGAGGCGCTCGGGCTCCAGGACCTCGTAGCCCATCTTCAGGGCGAGCGACGGGATGATGGAGATGAGGTTGGCGTTGCCGCAGCGCTCTCCGTAGCCGTTGACGGTGCCCTGCACCATCCGGGCGCCGGCGTCCACGGCGACGAGGCTGTTGGCGACCGCGCACTCGGTGTCGTTGTGCGTGTGGATGCCGAGCGCCACGCCCGGCAGGGCCTCCCGCACCTCGGCCATCACCGCGGCCACCTGCGTCGGGAGCATGGCGCCGTTCGTCTCGCAGGGGACGAGCCACGCGGCGCCGCCGGCCTCGGCCGCCCGCAGGCAGTCGAGCGCGTAGGCGGGGTGGGCCTCGTAGGCGTGGAAGAAGTGCTCGGCGTCGTACACGACCTCCTTGCCCTGCGCCACGAGGAAGGCGACCGACTCCTCGATCATCCGCAGGTTCTCCTCACGGGAGACGCGGGTGACCTTCTCGATGTGCAGGTCCCAGGTCTTGCCGACGATCGTGATGACCGGGGCGAAGCTCTCCGCCAGCCCGCGCATCGCCGGGTCCTGGGCGGCCTCGGTGCCCCGGCGCCGCGTCATCCCGAAGGCGGCGAGGCGGGTGGCGCCCAGGTCCTCGCGCTCCAGGAGCCCGAACAGCTCCCCGTACTTCGGGTTGCTGGCGGGGAAGCCGGCCTCCAGGTACTCGACGCCGAACTCGGCGAGGCGCAGCGCGACCTGGAGCTGCTCCCCGACCGACAGGGAGAGCCCCTCGCGCTGCATGCCGTCGCGCAGCGTGGTGTCGTAGATGACGACGCGCTCGGGCATGGTCAGACCGTCGGGGCGGGCGTGCCCACGTAGTCGAGCCAGCCGGCGGACTTCGGGTCGCGGCCCTCGGTGGCGGCGAAGAACCGGTCCTGCAGGCGGCGGGTGACCGGGCCGGGCTCGCCCAGCGCGTGGTCGTCGACCTCGTTGACCGGGCACACCTCGGCGGCGGTGCCGGTGATGAAGACCTCGTCGGCGGTGTAGAGCTCGCCGCGCGCCACCTCGCGCTCCACGACGGGGATCCCCTCCTCCTCGGCCAGCTCCATGATGCTGGCGCGCGTGATGCCCTCGAGGATGGAGGCGTGCACCGGCGGGGTGATGAGCGCGCCGTCGCGCACGAGGAACAGGTTCTCGCCCGAGCCGTCCGCCACGTAGCCGGCCTCGTTGAGGAGGATGGCCTCCTGGTAACCGGCCTTGTGGGTCTCGATCTTGGCGAGGATGGAGTTGAGGTACTGGCCGCCGGCCTTGGCCGTGGCGGGGATGGTGCTGGAGCCGATGCGCCGCCAGCTCGAGACCTTCGCGCGGATGCCGCGCCGCAGGCCGTCCTCGCCGAGGTAGGCGCCCCACTCCCAGGCGGCCACGGCGACGTCGACCGGGGCCTCCAGCGGGAACAGGCCCATGGTGCCGTAGCCGCGCAGGACGATCGGGCGGATGTAGCAGCCGCCGAGCCCGTTGGACGAGATGACCTGGTGGACGGCCGTCCGCATCTCGTCGCGGGAGTACGGCATGGGCATGTGGTACATCGCCGCGGACCGCTCGAGGCGGGCGAGGTGGTCGTCCAGGCGGAAGACCGCGGTGCCGCCCTCGGCGTCGTAGGACCGGATGCCCTCGAAGACCGTGGTGCCGTAGTGCAGGCCGTGGGACAGGACGTGCACCTTCGCGTCCGGCCAGTCGACCAGCTCGCCGTTCATCCAGATCTTCTCGGCTTCCTGCATGTGAGGTCCTTTGCGACGGACGGCGGGGCACCTGCCCCCGCCGGGCGGAGTCGGATCAGGATACCGGGCCGGTCCAGCCGCAGTTCGACGCGCGTTGACAGGGCCGCCACGACGCTGGGAGGGTCGCGCCGGCCGGACGCGGCCGGATGTGACCTCCCGCATGACGCGGACCCACCGAACCAGGGAGGACGCGCGACCATGACGACGAGCCCGGTGCCCACGGGGCTGTTCCACCGCGCGCACGGCAAGGGGGTCTCCTACTGGGGCCCCGGTGACCTCTACACGTGGCTCGTGACCGGCGAGGAGTCGGGCGGGGCCTACTTCGCGATGCTGGCGACCGTGCCGCCGAACGGCGGTCCCCCGCCCCACATCCATCGCAACGAGGACGAGACGTTCTTCGTCCTCGACGGGGCGCCGACGTTCCGCCTGGGCGACGAGCGCGTCGTGGCGGGGCCGGGCGACTTCGTGAACATCCCGCGCGGCGCGCTCCACTGCTTCCGGAACTTCTCGGACGCCCCGACGCGGATGATCCTGACCTTCACGCCCGCCGGCATCGAGCGGTTCTTCGAGGAGACCCTCGAGCGGGCCCACGACATCACCGCGGAGTGCCCGGACAACATGGAGGAGGTGGGCGCCCGCTACGCCGAGGCGGCGCCCCGGTACGGGATGGAGTTCTTCCTGGACGCCTGAGGGGCGGTCAGGCCCGCGGGCGCGGCCGGGCGGAGGCCGGGCCGTGCCCGCGGCGGAAGACCATGAGCGTGCGTGTGAAGGTGATGACGACGACGCCGTCCTGGTTGTGGCCCGTCGTGCGCACGGTGACGATGCCCACCTCGGGGCGGGAGCGCGACTCGCGGAGAGCCGTGACCTCGCTCTCCGAGTAGATCGTGTCGCCCTCGTACACCGGCGCCGGCAGGCGCACCTCGTCCCAGCCGAGGTTGGCGAAGACGTTCTGGGAGACGTCGGAGACGCTCTGCCCGGTGACGAGGGCGAGGGTGAAGGTGGAGTCGACGAGCGGGCGGCCGAACTCGGTGCCGGCGGCGTAGTGGGCGTCGAAGTGGATCGGCGCCGTGTTCTGCGTGAGGAGCGTGAACCAAGAGTTGTCGACCGGGAGCACGGTCCGGCCGAGGCGGTGGACGTAGACGTCGCCGACGGCGAAGTCCTCGAAGAAGCGCCCCTCCCAGCCCGGGACCTCCGGCATCGCTCAGTCGTCCAGGGCGGCCAGGATCAGATCGCCGACCGCCCGGGTGCCGAGGTCGCCGCCCAGGTCGGGCGTGCGGTGGCCGGCGGCGAGCACCGCGTCGACGGCCCCGTCGAGCCGGTCGGCCGCCTCGGGGCTGCCGAGCGAGTAACGGAGCATCATCGCGGCGGAGAGGACCGTGGCGATCGGGTTGGCGACCCCGCGGCCGGCGATGTCCGGGGCGGAGCCGTGGACCGGCTCGTACATCCCCAGCGTCCCCGGGCCGAGCGAGGCGGACGGGAGCATCCCGATGGAGCCGGTGATCATGGCCGCCTCGTCGGAGAGGACGTCGCCGAACAGGTTCTCGGTGACGATGACGTCGAAGTCGGCGGGGCGGCTGACGAGCTGCATCGCGGCGTTGTCCACGAGCATATGCTCCAGCTCGACGTCCGGGTGGGACGCGGCGAGGCCGGTGACGACTTCGCGCCAGAGCCGCGACGTCTCCAGCACGTTGGCCTTGTCCACGGAGGTCACCTTGCCCCGACGGCCCTTCGCGGCGCGGAAGCCCCACTCCGCGAGGCGGGAGACCTCCTCCGTGGTGTAGACGCAGGTGTCGAAGGCGCGCTCCGGCTCGCGGCCGCGCTCGCCGAAGTAGAGCCCGCCCGTCAGCTCGCGCACGACGAGCAGGTCGGTCCCCTCGATCCGCTCGCGGCGGAGCGGGCTCGCCTCGTACAGCGCCGGCCACGGGCGCACCGGGCGCAGATTGGCGTAGAGGCCGAGGCCGCTGCGCAGGCCGAGCAGGCCCTGCTCGGGGCGGGGCTTGTCAGGATCCGTGGTGTCCCACTTCGGGCCGCCGACCGCGCCGAGCATGACCGCGGTGGAGCCGGCGCACGCGTCGAGGACGTCATCCGTGAGGGCCGTCCCGTGCGCGTCGATCGAGGCGCCGCCCACCAGGTGCTCATGCCAGGCGACGGTGAGACCGTGATCCGGGGCGACCGCATCGACGATCCGGACCGCCTCGGCGATCACCTCGGGGCCGATCCCATCCCCCGGCAGCAGCGCAACGGACACCTCGGGCACGCGTTCCCCCTCTGACTGATGACGGCGAAGGAGGCTACCGGGAAGGGGGTGGCTGCGTCGGTCGGGGCCGGAGCGGGCACGGGGCTCGTCCGGGGGTCCGCTCCGGCCCTCCAGGTCCACTTTGCCCCGGAGACCAGGTCCGACCGGGACATCCCCGCCCGCCGGGGTCGCGCCCTCGCCGGCCCCGCCGCGGGTCCGGTGCGCTCCTCCCAGGTCCACTTGGCCCCCGACGCCAGGGCCTAATGCGACATGACACGGCACACGACCGGCACGGGCACGGCACACCCCGGTCTGGAGACGCCACCGGCCCCCGCGGCACGGTGTCGGTCATGGCCCGCAGCTTCTACAAAGGCGAGAACCTCGGCTCCATCCCCGCCTGCGCCATCTGCGTCGGCAAGGGACGCGGAAAGCGGGCCGAGCTGCACCTTCCCTGCGGGGTCCGGGTGTGGCTGTGCGAAGCGCACCGGTCCCCCGAGTTCCAGACCTCCCGGGCCGGCAGGGACCTGGTGGTCAGCCTGATGCACGTCTGGCGGTCCACCAACTCGTTCACCCGCCGCCGCTCCCACGCCCTCGAGGTCCACCAACGCCGGTTGACGGGGCCGCCGGCCCGGCGGGAGCGGCCCGGGTCGTACGCGTGGCCGGCGATCCGCAGGGAGGCGGAGGCCCGGTTCGCCCGGGGGGAGAAGCCCGCCGAGGTGATCGCCGCCCTGCGCCGGACCTCCAATCCGGGGGATGGGGTGCTGCCGTCGGTGAGGACGATGCGCCGCTGGTTCCGCGACGGCCGCTGGCTCGACGACGGGCCGCCGGACCGGTCGCCGCCCCCTCCGTCAGCCGGTCCACCACCCCATGGCGATCTCCGTCTCGGCCTGCAGGTCCGTCATGGGCGGCGCGCCGAAGGCCAGGAAGGTGAGCCCCTCGGGCCCGGCCTCCAGGCACCGCCACACCGGGGCGGGGACCCGGACGGCGTCGAGCGGGGCGAGATCGACGATGTCGTCGTCCAGCTTGATCCGGCCGGACCCCTCGACCACCACGTACAGCTCCTCCTGCGAGGCGTGGCGGTGGCCGAAGGGCTGGCGGACACCCGGCGACAACGTCTGGAGGCTCATCCCCGCGGCGGTGAGGCCGAGGTCGCCGGTCGCGAAGCGGCCCTCCACCCCCTCCATCCCGTGACGCGCCGCCTGGTCCTCGACGTCGCGGCGCAGGTTGAGGTGGGTGCAGGTGGGCATCGGGGATCCGGCTCCCGTCCGGGGATCAGGCGAAGGGCGTGGTGACCGGCCCTTCCCGCTCCTTGTCCGCCTCGTACGCCGCGATCGAATCCTCGTGGGCGAGGGTGAGGGCGATGTCGTCCCACCCGTTGAGGAGGCGCTCCCGGATGACCGGGTCGATCGTGAACGGGAACTCGCTGCCGTCGGCGGCGACGACGACCTCGCGCCGCAGGTCCACCGTCGCCGTCGAGCCCGGCTCGCCCTCCGCCTGCTCCATCAGGTGGCGCACCTGCTCCTCGGTGAGCTGCACCGGGAGGAGGCCGATCTTGGTGCAGTTGGTGCGGAAGATGTCCGCGAAGCTGGGCGCGATGACCGCCCGGAAGCCGTGGTCCTCGAGGGCCCAGGGGGCGTGCTCGCGGGACGAGCCGCAGCCGAAGTTGCGGCCGGCCACCAGGATGGGCGACCCCGCGTAGGCCGGGTGGTCGAGGGGGAAGCCCTCCTCGCCGCGCCAGTCCCAGAACAGGAACTCGCCGAACCCGGTGCGCTCGATGCGCTTCAGGAACTGCTTCGGGATGATCTGGTCCGTGTCGACGTCCGCCCGGTCCAGCGGCGTGACGACGCCCTCGACGCTCGTGAACGCCTGCATCAGGCCACCGCCTCGACGGCCTCGGGGTCGAACGAGCGCACGTCCACCAGGTGGCCCGCGATCGCCGCGGCGGCGGCCATCGGCGGGGACACCAGGTGGGTGCGGCCGCCCTTGCCCTGCCGCCCCTCGAAGTTGCGATTGCTGGTCGACGCGCTCCGCTCGCCCGGCTGGAGGACGTCGTCGTTCATGGCGAGGCACATCGAGCAGCCCGCGTCCCGCCACTCGAAGCCCGCCGCCTGGAAGACCTCGTGGAGGCCCTCGGCCTCGGCCTCGGCCTTCACCTGCATCGAGCCCGGGACCACCATCGCCCGCACCGAGTCGGCCACCTTGCGGCCGCGCACCACCTCGGCGGCGGCGCGCAGGTCGGGCAGGCGCCCGTTGGTGCACGAGCCGATGAAGACCGTGTCGACGGCGATGTCCTCGATCGCCTCGCCGCCGCGGAGCCCCATGTACTCCAGGGCGCGGCGGACGCCCTCCTTGTCGGCCGGGTCGTCGTACTGCTCGGGGGTGGGCACGCGGCCCGTGACCGGCGCGACCATGCCCGGCGTCGTCCCCCACGTCACCTGCGGCGCCAGCGCGGCGGCGTCCACGTGCACCTCGGTGTCGAAGCGCGCGTCCCAGTCGCTCGGCAGGTCGCGCCAGCGCTCGACGGCCGCCGCGAAGTCCTTCGGCGCCGCCGGGCGGCCCTCCAGCCACGCGAAGGTCGTCTCGTCCGGGGCGATCATGCCCGCCCGGCCGCCCCCCTCGATCGACATGTTGCAGACGGTCATGCGGCCCTCCATCGAGAGCGCCCGGATCGCCGACCCGGCGTACTCGATGACGTGGCCCTGCGCGCCCGCGACCCCGATCTGGCCGATCGTGCCGAGGATGAGGTCCTTCGCGCCGACGCCCACGCCGACGTCGCCCTCGATGTTGATGCGCATCGTCCGCGGCGGCGACTGGGTGAGGGTCTGCGTGGCGAGCACGTGCTCCACCTCGCTGGTGCCGATGCCGAACGCCAGGGCGCCGAACGCGCCGTGCGTGGACGTGTGCGAGTCACCGCACACGATCGTCATGCCCGGCTGGGTGACCCCGAGCTCCGGCCCGATGATGTGGACGATCCCCTGGCGGCGGGAGCGGATCGAGAAGAGCGGGATGCCGAACTCCTCGGCGTTGCGCTCCAGCGCCTCGATCTGGGCCTTCGAGAGCGGGTCGGCGATGCCGGCCTCGCGCCCGATGGTGGGGACGTTGTGGTCCACCGTCGCCAGCGTGCGGTCCGGGCGGCGGACCTTCCGGCCCGCGAGCCGCAGCCCGTCGAACGCCTGCGGGGAGGTGACCTCGTGGACCAGGTGGAGGTCCACGAACAGGATCGCCGGGCCCGAGGCGTCCGCCGCCCGGACCAGGTGGTCGTCCCACACCTTCTGGAACAGGGTCTTGCCCGCCATCACACTCCTCCCGCCGTCACCCGCTCGCCGTGCTCGGCATGCCGGCTCGCGTTGACCGCTCGTACGTAGGCGATGGCGCTCGCCTCCAGGACGTCAGTGGAGACGGACTGGCCGGCGAACCGCCGCCCCCCGATCTCGCACACCACCCGCGCCTCGCCCAGCGCGTCCTTCCCGCTCGTCACCGCCGACACGTTGTACTCCAGGAGCACGCCGGATGTCCCGGCCGCCGCGTCGATGGCCTTCATGAGCGCGTCCACCGGCCCGTCGCCGTCGGCCTCCGCCTCGCGGCGGGCGCCGTCGGCGTCCACGATGACCACCCGCGCGTGCGGGGTGTCGTTCGTGGACCCGGCGAAGTGGAGCTCCGCGAGCGTGAACCCGGCGTCCGCGCCCTCGACGCGCATCTCGTCGCCGACGATCGCCTCCAGGTCGGCCGCGGAGATGCGGCCCTTCCGGTCGGCCAGGTCCTTGAAGCGTGCGAAGGCCTGGTCGAGCTCCTCGCGGTCCAGCTCGTAGCCCATCTCGATCAGGGCGTTCCGCAGCGCGTGGCGGCCCGAGTGCTTGCCCAGCACGATCTCGCTCTGGGCCAGGCCCACGGAGGCGTAGTCCATGATCTCGTAGGTCAGCGGGTTGCTCAGCACGCCGTGCTGGTGGATGCCCGCCTCGTGCGCGAACGCGTTGCGGCCGACGATCGCCTTGTTGGGCTGCACGACGTAGCCGGTCATGCGGCTGACCATCTTGCTCGTGCGGATGATCTCGGGCGTGTTGACCCCGCACCACAGGCCGCCGAGCGAGTCGGCGCGCGTGCGCAGGATCATCGCCAGCTCCTCGACCGAGGCGTTGCCCGCGCGCTCGCCGATGCCGTTGACGCAGCCCTCCACCTGCCGCGCGCCCACCTGCACGCCGGACAGCGAGTTCGCCACCGCCAGGCCCAGGTCGTTGTGGCAGTGGACCGACAGGGTGACGTCCCGGAGTGTGGGGCAGCGCTCGTAGAGCTCGAGCAGGAAGCCCTGGAACTCGGTGGGCATCGTGTAGCCGACCGTGTCCGGGATGTTGATGGTCGTCGCGCCCTCGGCGATCGCCGACCCCACCACCTCGGCCACGAAGGCCACGTCGGAGCGGGTGGCGTCCTCGCAGGAGAACTCGACGTCGTCCACGATCGACCGCGCCAGGCGCACGGCATCGGTGGCCGCCGCGAGCACCTGCTCGCGGGTCATCTTCAGCTTGTACTGGAGGTGGATGTCGCTCGTGGCGATGAAGGTGTGGATGCGCGGGCGCTCGGCGTCGCGCACCGCCTCGCCGGCCACGGTGACGTCCTTCTCGTTGGCCCGGGCGAGCCCGGCGACGACCACGCCCGATACCTCCTGCGCCACGGCGCGCGTGGCCTCGAAGTCGCCCGGCGAGGCGATCGGGAAGCCGCCCTCGATGATGTCCACGCCGAGCCGCGCGAGCTGCTGGCCGATCTCCACCTTCTCGCGGGTGTTGAGCGTGATGCCGGGGGCCTGCTCACCGTCGCGGAGGGTGGTGTCGAATATCAGGACCCGCTTGTCGGGGTCGTTGGGTGTCGCGGTCTGCTCGCTGTCGGCGGTCACGGGAGGATCCTCCTCACGAATGGGCTTCGTAGGCTGCGGGGCCCGGCGCATCCGGGCGTGGGTGTCGGCAAGCTCCCCCTACCGGGGGAGGAGCCCACGAAGCCGCAGGAGGTCGCGCGACGACAGAGAGGTGTGCGCGACGTCCACGAGCATGCGCGGGAGGATACCGACGCGGGGCGACCCGGGCAAACCGCCATTGACAGGGCGCATCCGCGGTAGGAGCCTCGCGCGCATGCACCGGTCCTCCCGCCGTGCCCGGGCCGCCCTCGCCGGGGTGATCGCCGCCGCCGCGGCGGCCCTCCCCGCCCAGGCCTCGGCCGCGCTCACGGCGACCGGCACCACCATCGCCGCGCGGCCGGCCTACGACCAGGTCGTCGTGTCGTTCACGGGGGGGACGCTGACCGGCCTCGAGCGCCAGACGGACGCGATCGACCCGTCCCCCGGCGACGGCCGCGCCATCGTCCGCGTCAACGCGCGCGGCATCACCGCCCGCCCCGGCACGACGACCGCCGGCGCCCGCTCCGCGCGCCTCGCGCGCCGGCCGGGGTCCGTCCTGGTGCTCCTGGACGGGCCGCAGGGCCGCTGGAAGTTCGTCTCGTACGCCGTCGCCGGCTCGCGCACCCAGCTCGTCATCCGCTTGTGGCGGACGACGGTGTCGCGGCAGGCGCGCATCCTCTCCGACGGCTGCCTGCGCCTCACGCGCTGGACCGCCCGGGGCGTCGTGCGCGCCCGCGGCCTGGAGCTGCAGCCGCTGTTCGAGCACGGCCTCGTGCTCTCGGTCCGGGCCGCGGGCGCCGGCGAGGCCACGATCGGGCAGCGCGCCCTCACCGCCACGCCGGGCCGCTTCCGGCCGGATTTCTCGGGCTACATCACCCCCGGGCGGTGGGGCGGCAGCATCCCGTTCGCGCTCGCCGTCCCGGTGGGCACCGACCCGCGCCTGCCCGCCATGCTGGAGGCCTGGTCCACCTCGGCGAAGGACGGATCGCTCGACTGCCTGGTGCAGACGCCGGTCGTGCTGCGGCCGTGAGGACCGCTGCTAGCCTGATCGCGATGCCCCCGGCACGACCCCTCCCCCGCGACCCCGGCCTGCCGCCGTTCCTCTACGGCATGGACCGCGAGCGCAGCGACGTCCCGCATTGACCCCCGCCCGCTGCGGCGGGCCCGGCGGTGGTGATGACGAGACGAGGAGGGAACGGATGAACGCACTGGCGGCGACGGTGAGCGTCTACGGGGTGCTGATGGCCCTGGCGCCTCTGCTCCAGGTGCGGCGGATGCGGCGCGAGGGCTCGGCCCGCGGGGTGTCGATCGCCTACGCGGTCGTGCTCTGGATCGGGTTCTGCATCTGGCTGGCGTACGGGGTGGTCGAGGAGGACGTGCCGCTCATCCTCGCCAACCTGGTGAACGTGCTCGTGACCGGCGGGATGGTGTTCTACGCGCTGCGCGTCCGGAGGGCCGAGGAGGCCCGCCAGGCCCCGGTCGCCGCCCCGGAGGTGGCCCGGACCGGCTGACGGGTCCGCCCCCGGCTGGTCTCGCCATCCGGGACCGGACTTGCGGATTCCGCGGAAGCGTCCGGTACGGTAGGCGCCGAAACCGAGGGCGAGGTGCCCACGACGGCGGCGCGGCGACGCGCCGGCCCCCGTCGTCTCGCCGGGAGGTCCATCCTGCATTCGATGCTGCGCGGTCGCACGCGACCGCTCCCCCTGTGCGCGCTCGCCGTGGCCGCCGTGGCCGCCGGGTCCGCCACCACCGACGCCCCCGCCGTCGCGGCCGGGCCGTCCGCCGAGGCCGATCCGGCCCTGCGCGGCTGGACCCCGGTCGTGCGCGAGCAGGGGTCCAAGCTCACCGTCCCCCGGAAGCGCGTCTTCGGCCGCGGGCTCCGTCTCACCACGGGCCCGCGCCGCACCGGCCTGGCGGTGATCGCCCGGCCGGTCGCCCCCCGGCGCCACGTGCTCGGCAAGGCCGTGCTCGAGGTCAAGCGCGTCGGCGTGCGCCGTGGCGACACGCGCGCGTTCGTCACGATCGGCGGCGGAGGCGCGGCCGTCCAGGGCGGCCTCGCGCGCACGTCGCGGGGCGGGCTGCGCTGGGCCGTCTGGGCGACCGACCCGGACGGGCGGCGCCTGCGCCTCGGGGTCGGTCGCGGTGCGCCCCGGAGCGGTGCCTGGCACCGCGTGATCCTGCGCACCACCTGGCAGGGGGACGCCGTGCGCGCCACCCTGCGCGTCGACGGCCACGTCGTGGCGCGGATCGGCGCCGTCGCGGTCGGCCCGGCCGGGGCCCGGCACGTCATCATCGGCGTCGGCCGGCCGGAGCGGGCCAGCGCCCGCACGGTCATCCGGCTGCGCTCCTGGGCCCGCCGCTCGTGGGGGCCGCGCGTCGGCAGCAGCGTGGGCGGCGCGGCGGTCCCCCCGCCCCTGCCCGGCAGCGCCTTCCCCTGGACGGCCGACTTCGAGACGGGCGACCTGAGCGAGATGCACGCGGCCGCGGCCCACCTCGACCGCGCCACGGTCGCCGCGCCCCCGGTGCGCGGCAACGGGCTCGCGCTGCGGATCCGGGTCGGGGGCACGCCCCGCGACGACGGCCGGTGGGGCACCGACGTGCGCAGCCAGTTCACCGACCTCGGCCTCGGCGCCGGGACGGAGGAGGGCTACCTGCGCTACCGCGTCCTCTTCCCCTCCGGCTTCGACTTCCAGAAGGGCGGCAAGCTGCCGGGCCTGGCGGGCATCAGCGCCGGGCAGGCCGCCGGCTCCACGTCGGCCGGCGGCACCTACGACGAGTCGAGCTTCAGCGGCCGGATCATGTGGAAGCAGCGCGTGGAGGGCACCGGCGGCGGCGCCATCTCGTACATGTACGTCAAGCACGCCGACGGCAACATCATCGAGAGCACCGACGGGCGCTACATCGGCATCAGCCCCCGCTGGACCTGGGGCGCGGGCGACGAGGACCCCTACGCCGCCTTCGACGAGAACAGCTGGAACCTCGTGGAGCTCTACTACCGGATGAACACGCCGGGGAAGGACGACGGCATCCACCAGGCGTGGCTGAACGGCCGCCTTGCGCTGGACCTGCGCGACGTCCAGTACCGCACCGCCGGCCACGCGGACCTGCGCATCAACCAGCTCTTCTTCGCGGTCTTCTACGGCGGCTGGGAGGTCGCCGAGACGCCCTACGACATCTGGATCGACGACGTGGCGATCGGCGCCCGGCGCCCGGGGGGCTGAGCCGGGTGCGCGCCGCTCAGGCCCGGACGTCCACGCGGGCGCCCTGGCCGGGCGCCGGCGCGGGCGGGGCCGCCGGGAGCCCCTGCAGCAGCGGGAGCACCACGGCCCGCTGCTGCTGCAGGGAGGCCGCCATCGCGGTGAGGGCGCTCATCTCGGCGGGGCTGATCGACGACATGCTCTCCCCCTGTCATCGGCGGCCCGCGCCCGGACCTGCACCCGCCCCTAGAACTCCGAGGAGGACGTGGGCGCCGGCGGGCCCTGCGGCTCGGCCGGCTTCAGGATGGCCAGCACGATGAGCGGGATGAACCACGCGACGAAACCGAGGACGGCCCAGACCGCCCCGTGTCGCCCCTTCCTCTCCGCGAGCAGCCAGCAGAGAGCCGCACAGACGACCGAGACGACAAACGAGGACAGCATGATGCCCAGGTACATCCAGGGTTCTCCGTGGTCGGAGGTGGAGGCGCAGGGCGCACGCTAGCGCTCCCGGCCCGGTCTCACGGCCCGCCCCAGCTCGGCCAGGCCCTCGGGGGCGTCGCGGCGCCCGAGGCCGATGCGGACGTGGCCCGGGAAGGCGCCGAACAGGCTCCCCGGCACGACCAGGAGGCCGTGGTTGCGGAGCAGCCGCTCCGACAGGCCGTCGCCGTCGCCGTCCACCACCCGCGGGAAGGCGACGGTCCCCGCCCGCGGCGGGATCCACTCGAGCGCCCCCGGGTGGGCGGCGACCAGGTCCTCGGCCGCCCGGAGGCCGGTCGCCACCAGGGCGCGGGCGCGGTCGAGCAGCGCCTCGCGGGCGCGCAGGGCGATGA
>JBFWPT010000061.1:0-19195 GCA_050249835.1 Thermoleophilia bacterium | reverse complement strand
ACTAGGGGACCCACCGAATCGCTCCGGGCGCGGCGGTCGTAGCGTCGTCCCCGACACGAGAGGAGACCCCCCGATGCACCGCGTCCGACCCATCACCACCCCCGGCCCCTGGAGGGAGCTCGGGATCTTCGCCCTGGCCCTGCTGGCCTACCAGGCCTCTCGCGCCGTGGTGATCGGCGACGCGGCGACCGCCCTGGACAACACGGCGGCGATCGTGGACGCCGAGCGCGCGCTCGGGATCTTCTGGGAGCCGGCGGTGCAGGGCTGGGCGGCCGGGCACGAGGGCCTCCTGCACGTCCTCAACCAGTTCTACCTGTTCGCCCACCTGCCCGTGACGGCCGCGTTCTTCGTGTGGGTGTGGCGCCGCCGCCGGCCGGCCTACCGGGTGCTGCGCGACGGCTTCCTGGCCGCCAACGCGATCGCCCTGGCGGTGTTCGTCGCCCTGCCGGTGGCGCCGCCGCGGCTCGCGGGGCTCGACGGCCTGGACGACACCCTGCGCACCGTGAGCGGGGTCGACCTGCACGGCGGCGTCCTGTCGGGCTTCTTCAACCCCTACGCGGCGGTCCCGTCGATGCACGCCGGCTACGCGCTGCTGGTCGGCGTGGGGGTCGCCCTGCTCGCCCGGCGGGCCTGGGTGCGGGCGCTGGCCCTCGTCTACCCCGCCGTCGTCGTCCTCACGATCGTCGCCACCGCGAACCACTTCGTGCTGGACGCCGTGGCGGGGGCGCTGGTGATGGCCCTCGGCCTCGGCGGGGCGGCCCTGGCGCGCCGCCGGGTGCGGCGCGACCGCCGGGCTGTCGGCGGGGCCCCCGGTGCGTCTACGGTGGTGCCGGTCTCCTGACGCCGGACGGGATCGCGCGGATCCCGGTGTGCCTCACGAGGCCGTGCCAGCAAGGGACGGTGCTGATGAGGGCCACCGAGGTCGTCGACCTGATCCGTGGCGCGGAGCCCCGCGCGAGGTCCCCGTTCGCCCGCGTCCCGCGCACCGCCGTGCTGGAGGCCGAGACGGCCGGCGTGGCGGGCATGCACGGCGACACGGTGGCGTTCGAGGTGCAGGTCTGGCGCGACCCGGGCTCCCGGGGCGGGCGCCGGCACCACCTGCGGGTGAGCACCTCGACCGGTTACTCCCGCACCTGGGGGTACCCCGGCCGCCACGTCGAGCGCTGCTGGGCCGAGTACGGGGACATCCTGGCGGCGATCGCGGTGAACGCCGGCGGCACCTACGCCGTGACGCGCACCAAGGAGCGCGGGCTGGGCTAGGAGGGCGGCGCCGGGAACCAGTCCCGGACGACCCCGAACAGGTGGCGGTCGGCGAGGACGTTGAGCGCCCGCCGCGCCTCCGTGAACCGGTCGGCCATCGCGTCGAGCATCCGCGCCGACGGCGCCTGCGCCCGCGCGGCGAGCCGGTACCAGCGGGCCCCGAGCCCGTCCAGCAGGCCCACGCCGCCCCGCGTCTCCAGCGCCTCGCCCAGCACCTCCCCCGACGGCCCCGCGACGGCGGCGGCCCGTCCGAGGCGCTGCAGGTCGATCGGCCGGAAGGCCCGTGAGGAGGTGTGGTCGGGGAACACCCCGGCGAGGAACAGCGACAGGTCGCCGAGCCGGCGGTGGACGGCGGGGTGCCGGTCCTCGGGGAGCGCGTCGAGGGTGGCCGCCAGCCCGACCGGGTCGAGCTCGGAGAAGCGCCGGCGCCGCGGGCCGCGCCGCGTGGCGCTCCACACCGTCCCGCTCGCGACCCGGGTGTAGGAGGAGAGAAGGGTGGCGAGGAACACCCGCCGCTGCCCGTCCTCGAGCAGCTCGCGCAGGTCGTCGGCGCCGAGCAGCGGGATGCGCTGCCGGGGCCCCACCCACTCCTGCACGTAGGTCGCCCCCCGCAACTCCTCGCGCAGCCGCTCGACGGCGACCGCGAAGGTGAGGAAGGGCGAGGCGCGCACGAGCGGCTCCCGCTCCGGGTCGTCGGCGCCGTGGTGCAGCAGCAGGTCCGCCGCCTCGGGCGAGGCGAGCGCGCGGTCGACGATGCCGGGATCGCGGATCAGCGCGGCGGCGTGGTGGGCGTCGGGCACCCCGGCGAGGCGCAGGAGCACCGCCAGGTCACCCGGCGTCATGTGCTCGATGTGGCCGCCCCGGGGGGCCGTGCCTCCCGTCATCGTCCGATCGTAGACCACGGCGCGGCCGGCGACCCGTGTGACACCCTGGCCGGATGTCCACCGAGGCCGCACCGCTCCGGGCGTTGCTGGCGATCCCGGAGGTGGCGCGGACCCTCGGGTCGTCGCTGCTCGCGCGGCTCCCGTTCACATCGATCGGCCTGCTGCTCATCCTCCAGGTCCGCGCGGCCGGGGGATCCTGGGCGCAGGGCGGCGTCGCGGCCGGGGCGTTCGCCTTCGGCATCGCGGCCGTCGGCCCGTTCCTCGCCCGCCTCACCGACCGCCGGGGGCAACGGGCCGTCCTGGTCCCCTGCGCCGTCGTGTCGGCCGGCGCCCTGCTGGCGGTCGCGCTGCTCCCGGGCTCCGCGCCCGTCGCCGCGATCGTGGGACTGGGCGCGCTCGCGGGCGTCGCCCACCCGCCGGTGAGCGGGGCGACGCGGGCGCTCTGGCCGGACATCGTGCCGTCCGACCGCCGCCACGCCGTCCTGGCGATCGAGGCCGTGGGCGTCGAGCTGACGTTCATCGCCGGGCCGCTCCTGATCGTCGGCGCGTTCGCGTCCCTCACCTCGCCGGCCACCGGCCTCGTGGTCTGCGCCGTCTGCCTGGTCGCCGGGACCCTGGCGTTCACGGCCACCCCCTCGTCGGCGCGCATGCGGCCCTCGGGCCGCGGCGGCTCCCTCGGCGGCGCGCTCGGCAGCGGCGCCCTGGTCTGTCTCGTGGGGGCGGCCCTGGCGATGGGGGCCTCGTTCGGGGCGATCGAGGTCGCCACGACGGCCCACGCCGACGAGCACGGCCACCCGGGCCTGGTGGGCGTGCTGCTCGCCACCTGGGCGGCGGGGAGCCTGGTGGGCGGGCTGCTGACGGCGCGCTCCCGCGCCCCCGCGGACCCCCATCGCCGCCTCGTCCTGATGCTCGCCGCGACCGCGTGCGCCGACGCGCTCGCCGCGGCGGCCCCCGGCCCGTGGTTCCTGGGGCCGGCGCTGTTCCTCGCGGGCACCTGCATCGCACCGGCGTTCGCGACCCTCTACGGGATGGTCGCCGACGTCGCGCCGCCGGGCACCCTCACCGAGAGCTACACCTGGGTGAGCACCGGCATCACGGCGGGCATGGCGGGGGGCGCGGCCCTGGCGGGCGTCCTCGTCGACGGCGTATCCACGCACGCCGCCATCGCGGGCGCGGCCGGAGCCGTCGTGATCGCGACGCTCATCGTGGTGGCGGGCGGCGGGCGCTGGCGCCGGGGGTGGCGGCGGCACGGGCGGCGGCCTGACCGCCGAGACGGCGCGCATCGCCGCGAGCCGCTGGGCGACGATGGCGGCGCCCTGCTCCTCGCGGCGCAGCCACTCCGGGTCGCGGCGCGCCTGGCCCGGCCAGCGGCGGTAGAGCCAGGTCACCTCCGGGACGATGACGCCGTCCCATTCCTCCGCGACGGCGGCGACCATCGCCACGTCCTCGGAGCGCGGCGTCGCGACCCAGCCACCGGCGGCCCGGAGGGCGTCCGTGCGCAGCATCAGGCCGGCGCAGTGGACCGGGAAGCGGCCGCGCTCGGCGAGGTGGGTACCGAGCGTCCCGGCCGGGACCCGCCCCGCCGGCAGGTCGGGAGGGAACGGGCGGCGCTCCCCTCCCGCCAGGAGGTCGTCGGCCCGCCCCGTCGCCCACCCCACCGCGGGGTCCGCGAACGCGGGCACGACGAGGACCAGCGCGTCCGGCAGCAGGACGTCGTCGTGGTCGAGCAGCTGGACGATCGCCCCGCGGGCGCGCCGCAGGGCGAGGTTGCGCGTGGTCGCCGTGCCGAGGGCGGCGCCGTTGCTCTCGTAGCGCACCCCCGGGAGGCCGGCGAGGCCGTCGGCCAGCAGCGGGTCGGGGCCGTCCTCCTGGACGAGCCACTCCACCGTCCACCCCTCGGGGATCCGCAGCCGCGCGACGCTGTCCCGCGTCGCGGGGAGGTGGGCGCTCGACGGCGCGTGCAGGGCGGTGATGATGGAGACCAGCCGGTCCATCGGTCCGTCGGCCCACCCGGTCGGTGACCGTGCGCGGAGCCGGGCGAGCGTACCCCGGCCCCCGCGCGGGGGTCACCCCCGTCTCACAGCGTGAGGACCCGCACGCCGGGGTGGCGCCGGGTGAGCTCCTCGATGATCACGCCCCGGTGACAGAGGGCCGGGTCGTCCTCCAGGCAGAGCATCGCCGTCGGCCGGTCGTCGACGCGGTCGACGAGGGTGTCGAGCGCCCACTCGCGGCCGTCGCGCAGGTGCTCCCGGAACGCCTCCCGCCCCTCGATCAGCCGTCCCTGGTGGAACAGCTCGCGCAGCGGCGCAGGGTTGCCGAGCTCCTCGCGGTGCTCGTAGACGATGCCCGCGTCGGCGAGCGCGTCCGCGAGCGGCCGCCGGGAGAACCCCTTGCGCCGCGACCGCGGCACCGCCCGCACGTCGCAGACCCACTCGATGCCCGCCCCCTCCAGCACCTCGACGAGCCCGGCGGGCTCCGGGAACCGCTCGTACCCCACGGTCCAGAGGATGCGCTCGGGCGAGGTCACCCCCCGATCCTGGCAGCGCGGGCGCGTCGCGGCCCCGTGATGCCTGATCAGGTATCAGACGGCAAGAGGTCAGCGCACGACGAGGCGATGCGTGAAGGCGCCGCGCGGAAGGACGTAGCCGAGGGCGCAGAAGTTCGGGATCACGAGCCTCCAGGTCCCCGGCCGGTTGGGCCGGAGGGTGCCGGACCAGCGCAGGCGGGCCGTGGATCGCAGCGTCCGCAGCCGGAAGGCGTCCCACTCGCCGATGCGCTGCGACGTCTTCCCGCCCTCCAGGGAGTGCAGCGCCCGTCGTACGGAGACCCCCGGGGCGACCACGACGACGCGCGTCCGCAGGCACGGCCCGACGAAGCCCTCCTCGAAGCGGCCGGCGACCGCGATCCGCACCGGCGTGCCCGTCACGGCCTGCGGGGGATCGGTGGTGATCCGGAACTGGATGCCCTTGCCCGCGGCCGCGCCGGCGCCCGCCAGGAGGACCACCGCCGCCAGGACCGCCGCGCTCAGACCTTTGCGCACCAGCGCACCCCCTCCGTGCCGATGTGGGCGACCCGCAGGTCCGGTCCCCCGTCCCCCAGGGTCGCGAAGGCGCCCGCGGGCGTGGCCGTGAGGCCCGCGGGGAAGAGCGTCGGGCCCCCGCCCGTGCCGCCCCCGCAGGGGCGCCAGGTGCGGTACGGCCCCGCGACCGATCGACCGCTGCCGGCGTCGAGGGCCCGCACCGACGCCTGGTCGATGCGGCAGTCGGGCCCGCCGCAGAGCGTGCCCACCCACAGGACGTCGCCCGCGGGGGCCAGGTGCCCCGTCATCGCCGGCGCCGTCACGCGCCAGCGCAGCCGGGCGTCCGCCGCGCCGACCGAGATGATCCGGGGGCGCGGGCCGCGCTCGACCACGACCCACCCGCCGGCGGCGTCGGCGGCCACGTCGCGCACCCCGCCGCGCAGCCGCAGCCGGGCCCTGACGCTGCCCGAGGACTCGTCGAGCACCACCAGCGCGCCCCTCCGGCCCGGCCCGACGGCGTCGAACGCCAGCCACACCCGCGACCCTGCCGCGGCGAGGTGCGCGGCGCGCCGGCCCAGGTGGAAGAGGCCGCGCAGCCGCAGCGAGCGCCGGTCGAGCCGCGCCAGCACCGCGCGGCCGCCGCGCGCGCCCCGGTAGGTGAGCACCCAGACCGACGTCCGCCCCACGGCCAGATCGTGCGGGATGCCCGCCACGCGACCGGCCGTCTCGGCGACGCCGTCGGGCCCGGCACGGACCACGCGGCCGCCCTGCTCCAGCGCCCAGAGGCCGCCGTCCGCGGCGTCGAGCGACCACGCCGCCGCGATGCCCTCGGACGTCCCCGTGACGTGGCCGTTGCCGGGGTCGAAGCGCACGACGGCGTCGGACGGGTCGGTGGCCCAGATCGCGCCGGGGACCGCCGCGACGGGGAGGGGGCCCACCTTCGCCGCCGCCGGCGCCGCCGGGACGAGGAGCGCGAGCGCTCCGGCGAGGGCGGCGCGCCTCATCGCGCCGTGAGCGCCGCGCCCGGCCCGGCGCCGGGGATCCGGACGATCGGCCGGCGCGGCGCGAGCGCCTCGTCCGCGCCCGTGGGCGGGGCCGCGACCTCCCACACCGTGAACCCGTCCCCCTCGCGCAGGGCGACCGCGAAGGTCCCCGTCCCGAACCGCGCGAGCGCCGCGACGGGGTCGCCGTGGGCCGTCCCCAGGGGCTTGCCCGGCCCGCGCGGCCCCGCCACGACGGTCCAGAGCCGGCCGACGCCGCGCCGCTCGTCCGTGCCGGCCACGACGACCCGGCCGTCGCCGTCCCACGCCACCCCGGAGAGCAGCGTTCCGGGGGCGAACGGCACCCAGGTCAGCCTCTCGGCGGTGCCGGTGGCGACGGCGCCGCGCGTCGTGGCGCCCGTCGCCGCGAGGCCGCCGCCGGACGGGGCGAAGGCGAGGGCGCCGACGCCGTCGGGGGCCGGCAGGGGCGCCCTGCGCCGGAGGGACGGGTAGGAGGCGACGACCACGCGGTCCCCTCCGGCGTCGGCGTAGGCCAGCGCGCCGGTGTCCGCCCGCCAGGAGGGGCGGACGGGCGCGACGTCGGGGTCGACGAGGCGGTCGCCGTCCCCGTCGCCCTCGATCACGCGGAGCTCGTTGCGGACCCCGCGCCGGACGAGGTAGGCGATGGCGATCGGGTTCGGCGCCCAGGCGGCAGCGACGACGCGGCCACCGGCCGGGTGCGACCACGCCCGCCGGCCGTCGGGGGCGAGCGCCACGAGCGAGTCGCCGAGGCCGACCGCCACGAAGCGGGCGTTGGGCGAGAGCTCGGCCGACTCCACCGGCAGGCCCTGCACGCCGACCCCGGCGGCGGTGCCCAGCCACATGCGCCCGCCGGCGACGACGGCAAGGCCGCGCGCCTCCGGGGGGAGCACCACGCGGCCGGCGGCCGTTGCCGTGGGCGGCACGGGGGCGGCCGGCGGAGCCGGGTCCTCCCGGCCGATGCGGACCCCGAGCCGGTCCGTCGCGGCCAGCGCCGCGGCGCCCGCGACCACCACCACGGCCGCGGCCGCCCCGGCGGCCGCCAGGGCCCACCGGCCGCGCCGCGGGGGGCGCCGCGAGGCGCCGAGGGCCGCGAGCGCGGCGCGACGGGCCCGCTCGGTGCTCGCGCGGTCGGGGCCGCGAAGGCCGCCGAGGGCGTCGCGGACGCGGTCGCCGGGGTCAGGCATCGGATCCCTCCAGGGACTCGCGCAGCTCGGCCACGCCACGGGTGAGACGGGAGTTCACCGTCCCGACCGGCACGCCGAGCATCTCCGCGATCTCGTGCGGCCGGTAGTCGAGGATGTACCGCAGGGCCACGGCGACCCGCCGGTCCGGGCCGAGCCGTGCCAGCGCCGCCAGGGCCCGCCGGTCGTCGGCCTCCGGGGACGGTCCGGCCGCCGGTTCCTCGGGCGGGTCGGGCACCAGCACCAGCCGCCGCTCACGGCGCACGACGTCGAGGGCGGCGTTCACGACGATGCGATGCAGCCAGGGACCGAACGGACGGTCGGCGTCGAAGGACGCGAGCGCCCCGAAGGCCCGCTCGAAGGCCGTCTGGGCCACGTCGTCGGCGGCCTCCCGCCGGCCGGTGACCGCGAGCGCCGTGCGCCACGCCCGGTCCCAGTGGCGGGCGAAGAGGGCCTCCGCGGCATCCCGCGAGCCGGCCTTCGCGCCGCGCACCAGGGCGGCCTCCCCATCGCCTGACGGCGCGGGCGCGCGGCTCACCGGCCCGCGGGCGCGCGGGACGGCCGGGGCCTCAGCACGCGGCATCGCCGTCGTGGTCCCGGGTGGCCGGTCTCATGCCCCTAGTACGCGCGGGCACCCCCCACTCATCCCGGGCGAGTGCCTAGGCGTGATCCGGGGATGGCGACGGGGCCGGGACGCCCTCCGAGGGGAGGACGGTCACGGGGCCCGCCAACCAGACGGCGACGCGATCGCCCTCCTGCCATCTGACGTGTCCGGCGCCGCGGTGCCGGACACGACCCTCGCCGGGGACGTCGACGGTCACCAGTTGCGCGTGCCCGAAGAACTCCCGGCGCACGATCGTCCCCGTCGCCGCACCGGGCGGCGCGACCGTGTCGAGAGCGCCGAGACCGATGTCCTCCGGCCTCACGAGCACATCGACCGGCCCCGTGGGCGCGTCGACGAGCTCCACGGACCCGAGTCCGGTGGTCACGACGCCGGCGTGGGCGGAGCCGCGTATGTGCTCGACGGCCCCCAGGAACCCGGCGACCCACCTGCTCGCAGGGTGGTGGTACACGTGGTCGGGCTCGCCCTCCTGGAGGACCCGGCCGTCGCGCATCACCGCAAGACGATCCGCGACGCTGAGCGCCTCCTCCTGGTCATGGGTCACCAGCAGCGCGCTCACGCCGGCCTCCTTCAGGATCTCGCGGACCTCGCCCCGCACGCGCTGACGCAGGATGGCGTCGAGGTTCGAGAACGGCTCGTCCAGGAGCACGACCCCCGGTCGCGCGACGAGGGCACGGGCCAGTGCGACCCGTTGCTGCTGTCCGCCTGAGAGCTGGTCCAGGCGTCGCCTACCGAGGCCTTGGAGGCCGACGACCTCCAGCATCTGCTCCACGCGATGCTGCTCGGGCCGCCGCCCGAGGGCGTAGCCGACGTTCGCGGCGACGTCCATGTGCGGGAAGAGGGCGTAGTCCTGGAACACCATTCCGATGCCACGTGCGCGAGGTGGCACGAAGCGCCCGGAGCCCGACACACGAACGCCGTTGACGTCGATCTCCCCCCCGTCCGGCACCTCGAAGCCGGCGATCGCGCGCAGCAGGGTCGTCTTCCCGCAGCCGCTGGGTCCGATCAACGCCGTCAGCGTCCCCGGAGCCACCATCAGGTCGGCGCCGTCGAGAGCGACCACCCGGCCGAAATGCCTGCGTACACCGCTGCAGGAGACGGCCGGCTCCGCGGTCACGTCCCGCGTTCGATTCCTCTCGAGGCTCATGCCGGTCACCTCTCGCGACCCACCAGGACGGCGAGCACCGGCGCCGAGACGGCGAGCAGCACCAATGACGGCACTGCTGCGACCTCGAAGACCGAACGGTTGGTCTCGCTCCAGATCACGGTCGCGAGGGTGTCATAGCCCGTCGGCCGCAGCAGGAGCATGGCGGGCAGTTCCTTGATCGCCCCGATGTAGACGAGGGTGGCGGCGGCCAGCACCCCCGGCCGCACGAGCGGGGCCACGACGGTCATCGCCACGGCGAGCGGGCCGCGCCCCATCCCACGCGCGGCCTCCTCGAGGGACGGAGGCACCTGGAGAAGGCTCGCGCGCAGGGCACCGATCGCGAGTGGGATGTAGATGACCACGAGCCCGAAGACGGCCAGCCCGAGACTCTGGTACGCCCACGGGGCGAGGCGGATGCCCATGAACACCAGCGCGAGCGCCACCACCAGGTGGGGCAGGGCGTAGCCGGCATGGTGAGCCGCGTCGATCAGGCGGCTGGAGCGGCCGGGGTGACGCGCCCCGAGCCGAGCGACGGGCAGGGCGGCGACCACGGCGATCGCGGCGGTCAGCCCGGCGGTGACCAGCGAGTTCCGCCCGGCGACGCCGAGGGCGGCCCAGTCGACATCGAGGCCGGTGGACCGTGACGCCCACCAGACGAGCACCGCAGTGGGCACGACCAGGGTCACCATCACCACCATCCCGACGAACGCGAGCGCGGGGGCCTTCCACCGCCCGAGGCGCACGGGGCGAGCGCTGCGCCCGACCCCCGGCCCTCCGCGGTGATAGGCGCCGCGGCGGCGCAGGCGCGCCTCCAGGGTGATCAGGACGACCATCACGAGGATCAGCATCACCCCGAGCGCGGCCGCCCCGGCCCTCTCGAAGCTCAGACGGTAGTTCGCGTAGATGACCCGGGTGAACGAGTCGTACCGCAGGATCGCCACCGCGCCGAAGTCGCTCATCGCATAGAGGCCCGCCAGGAGGGCGCCGGCCGCGGCGGCGGGCACCAGCTGCGGGAACACGACGGAGCGCGCGATCCGCAGGGGCGAGGCCCCCATCCCGCGCGCCGCCTCCTCGAGCGACGGGTCCATCCGCCTCATCGCCGCCCGCAACGGCAGGAGCACCAACGGGTACGTGAACGCCGTCAGCACCGCGACCGCCCCCCAGAAGCCATAGATGCTCGGAATCTCGAGCCCGAGTGGAGCCGCCACCTCGCGCGCGAGCACGCCCCGGGGTCCGAAGGCCGAGACGAGCAGGTAGGCACCGATGTAGCTCGGCACGACGAACGGCAGCAACACGAGCACCGCCCACACCCGCCGTGCCGGCAGGTCGGTGCGCACGGTGAGCCAGGCCAGGGGGAGCGCGATGGCCGTCGCCCCCAGGGCCACCGCCCCGCCGAGCAGCAACGTGCGGCCCAGCAGGTGGAGGGTCCGGTCCTGGAGCACGGCCTCCATCGCCACCCCCCAGTCGCCGGCGACGACGATGAACAGGTAGACGGCCGGGAGCGCGACCGCCGCGCCGACGGCGGCGGCGGCCACGGCCACGGGGATGAAGCCGCCACGAGCGCGGCGGCGGAGAATGGCGCGCCCGGCGGACGCGCCATCTCCGCGTGCGGCGGGGATCACCGCGCCGCCGACGCCACGGTCACACCAGGCCTGCGCGCTGGATCAGGGCCAGCGTGCCCCGGAGGTCCTCGAGGTCGTTGAGGTCGACGTCGGGCTGCTCGATGCTCTCGAGGCTGGGCAGCCCCTCCGGGCCGGCGACCCCGGGCGTCACCGGATACTCCTTCGTCTCCTCGACGAAGAACTCCTGGGACGCGGGTGAGACCAGGAAGGCCACGAGGCGCTCGGCGGCCGCGGCGTCGTCTGTCGAGCTCACCACGCCGGCGCCGGCGACGTTGATCAGCGAGCCCACATCTCCGTCGGGGAAGACGTGGGTGCCGACGGGGTAGGTCTCCGGGTCCGCCAGCTCGGCTCTCGCCTGCTCCATGTAGTAGTGGTTGAGCAGCCCCGCCTCGATCTCGCCGTTGGCGATCGCATCACGCAGCGGGCTGTTCCCCTCGAAGGCGACCGTCCCGTTGTCCTTCATGTCCTGGAGCCACTGGAGGGTGCGATCGTCGCCCACCTCCACCCGCATCGCCGTGACGAACGCCTGGAAGGACGCATTGGTGGGCGCCCACCCGACCTTGCCGCTCCACTCCGGGCCGGTCAGGTCGAAGACCGAGGCCGGCAGGTCGGACTCCTCAAGGACACGCGTGTCGTACCCGAGGACCCGCACGCGACCGGAGGTGCCGATCCAGTACCCCTCGGGGGAACGGAACGCCGGGAGCACCATGTCGAGGGACGAGTCGGAGAGCTCCGCGAGCCGCTGCTCCTTCTGGAGTGCGCCGAGGGCACCGCCGTCCTGACCGAAGAAGACGTCGGCCGGGGACGCGTCACCCTCTTCGACGATCGTCGCAGCCATCTCTGCGGTGTCGCCGTAGCGGACCTCGACCCCGATGCCCGTCTCGCTCGTGAACTGCTCGAACAACGGCGCGACCAGCTCCTCGTCGCGGCCCGAGTAGACCGTCAGGGAACCACTCGTCTCCGCGGCGGTGCCGCCCGCGGTGCCGTCATCGTCGCCGCCGCATGCGACGGCTCCGACGACGAACACCGCCGTGACGCAGGCCGCAGCCAGAGCTCTCACCGACACTCTCATGAAGGACTCTTTCCGTTGCTCAGGGGTAAGGCGGACCATACGCAACGGCATGAGCAGACCGAATCACCCGGGTGTCCCGAACGGGGCGGACACTCCACCTCGCCGCGAGCACCCGGAGGTGCCGGCGATCACCTCGGGGCCCGTGCCGAGACGAGGTCCGGGGCGGCACGACTGCCATCACCCTTCGACGACGAGAGCGCGCTCGATGCGCGGGCTCCCCCATGGGCCGTACTGGGCTCGAACCAGTGACCCCCAGCTTGTCGAGCTGGGGATCACCGGGCCTGAACCTGCGGGACCTACGTGAAGGGGTCGTACTCCACGGCGCCGCTCGCGATCTGATGGTTCAGCTCCAGCAACCGCCGGTTAGCGTCCTCGGCGTCGTGCGCGACCGAGGCGGGCCACCCGTAGGCGGCGGCCACGGCCTCGTCGAGCCGCACGTGGAGTCTCCTGAGATCCGTCCACGCGCCCTCGTCCACCTGGTTGTAGAGGGTGGTGAGCCCGATGTGCTGGGCAACGCAGATCTCGCGACGCCGCCGGAGGAGTTCCACCGCCGCGTCGGACACGGCCTGCCGCTGGGCGTCGGTCGGTGCCGGAGGCCACGGGAAGGTCTCGAAGGCCGAGGTCGGGGTGTACCGGATGCGGTCCTCAAGGGTCGAGGATTGCGCCCGAGCCCACTCCCCATGAAGACGAGAGCTCAGAATGCCCATCGCGTAGTCATCCTCGAATGCGAATGCGTTCGACGCATTGCTACTGAGTGTGCGCATGTCGACCCACGCAAAGAGAATTCTCTTGCCGGTTGCCGTGCCCACGACGTAACGACGCATCCCGGCGATGGCCGCGCGGAGTGCCGGGCGCGGTCGCCAAAGCCTCCACCAGTTCCCGGCGAACTCCGGTAGCAGGACGCCTGTGTCATCCACGCGCTGAGGCAAGACGTCGCGCCGGACCAGGGCGAGGGCACTCGGATAGTTCATGGCCTGTTCAAGCGACATCTCGTTGAAGTCGACGATGAAACGCGACGGCTGCTGTCGGACGTCGTCGGTGATGTCGGCTCCCACGATGTACTGCCGGACGACGTCTGCGTAGGGAGCACCCCCGTCCGCCAGCAGCGCGCTCGCGGTGTGGACGTCAATCACGAATCCCGCTCCGCGAGGGATCGGCCCCTGGAATGCGCGAAGCGCGTTGCCAGCCAGCGCGTGCGCGCCCTCGATAGCCACAGCGGATGCCGGGCGAAGGGCCGTCGTGACTCCTGAAACCTCCATGCCGTCCAGGACGACGACCGAAGGAGGCGTAGCGGGATTCTTGATCCAGTTCACGATCGAAACATCAACCGCCGCCTCGCCGGACCAGTCTTGCGTGGACACCGCCTCCGTGACCACACCCCCGTTCCCAACGATGTAGTCGAGGCTCGCCGAGCGCGCACGGTTCTGTGAGATGGAGTTGGTGCCGACGAGTCCGGCACGACCTCCGTCCGCAAGGTGGTCGTGCGCCTTCCGGAACCAGTAGACGCAGTAGTCCTTGACTCCGACTCCGAAGGCCTGCTTCAGCCACTCGATGTAGTCGTCGCCGAGGATGCCTCGGAGCCGGCGGTCGCCGTGGAACGGGGGGTTTCCGATGATGACGTCCGCCCGCGGCCACGGCATCGAGAGGGCATCCCCCGGCCGGATGCCGGAGAGGTCGGCGAGGGGAAGCGTCGTCTCGGAGAGGCCCAGTTCCTCGACGGCGAGCTTGTGGCCCATCCAGATGACGACACGGGCGAGGCCGACGGCAAAGCCGTCGATGTCGAGGCCCTTCAGGTTGGACACGGGGAAGAACGCCGCGAGCGAGCCCTGATCGGACAGTCCGCCCCGGCGCCGCAGCTCGCTCTCGCGCTGCCGCAGACGCGCCTCCAGCCGGCGGAGTTCGCGGTAGGCGACGTACAGGAAGTTCCCGGAACCGCAGGCAGGATCGAGGACGACGAAGTTCATGAGGTCGGCCTGGGCACGCTTCGCCTGGGCGTGGGTGCTCAGGTTCTCGATCCGCTCCGTCCACGGCCGCACGATGGTGGGCTGGACGACCTTCTGGATGTCGGCCTCGGCGGTGTAGTGGGCCCCGAGCAGCCACTGCTTGTCGTGACCGAGGCCGCCCTCCAGCAACGAGCCGAATATCTGCGGCTGCACCTTCGTCCAGTCGTAGCCCGCAGCCGCGCGGAGCAGGTTGAGCTCGTCGGCGTCGAGGTGGACGGCGGCGGGCTCCGCGAAGAGGCCGCCGTTGGCGTAGGGGACACGCGCGTACTGGCCGTGCTGCGGGCGGGTGGGCGCGGGGTCGTTGAGCACCCGGAACAGTCCGCCCAGCTCGTCGGCGCTCGACCGGTTCGGCGCCGCGACGAGGCCGTCCAGCAGACGGGTGAAGATGTGCTCGGGGAGGAGCCCGAGGTCCTCCGCGAACAGGCACCAGACGCACTGGAGCACGAAGTCCCGGAGCACGTCCGGCCCGGCGGCCCGTCGCTCCTTCAACGCGCCGAAGAGGGTGGTGATCCAGCCCACCGCGTCACGGGTGAGTTCCACCTCGCCGCCCATGAACACCGGCTCGTTCCCGGCGAGGAACAGCAGCGCGTCGTAGTGGTCGGGCAGCTCGACGAGATCGAGGACCACCCGCGGCGCGTTCGGATACGCGCCGGGCTCCCACACCTCCAGACGGCGGAACGCGCAGATGACGACGAACCGTGGGGCCGGGACGTTGCGTTCGGGGTCCGCGGCGTTGCGCCAGTAGTCGAGGGCCTGCGGCCGGTGCCTGTCCAGGCGCCTCGCCTCGGAGGGCGCCTTCATCTCGATGATCGCCACCCTGGGCCAGAGCAGATCGAGGAACCGGCCCGCCTGCGGCTCCTCGAAGGTGGCGACCTCCTGCCGGTCGGTGCCGTAGCAGGCGAACAACTCGTTCAGGAACGTCTGCGCCTCGGCCCTCTCGGACCGGTCGTAGACGCTCCACCTCGCCGCGAACACTTGGAGGTTGCGGCGGATCTCCTCCCCCGTGAGGCTCACCCCGGGCCAGCTGCGCTCAGAGGCTCAACTGCTCCTTGGGGACGGCGAAGTACGTCTGCTGGAGCAGGCGCTTGTGGAGCGCGGCCAGCTCCGCGTCGGCCGTCCGGAGGGCTTCGATCAGATGGGCCTCCGCTCCGTCCTTCTCCAGCGCCTTCATCGCCCGCTCCGCACGCTCGCGCGCGTCGGAGATGTAGAGCAGGGTCTTCTCGATCTCGGAGAAGTGGGCTTCGTTCATGACGGCCTCCCGACGGATCGTCCGATGGTATCCGCCGAGTCGGACACCGGGCGAACACGGGTGAGGGCGAACCCGTGCCGAGATGAGGACGGTGGTGGGTCGACGACCGGCACCTGTCGACGACAAGAGCCCGCTCGATGAGCGGGCTCTCCGCATGGGCCGTACTGGGCTCGAACCAGTGACCCCCAGCTTGTCGAGCTGGTGCTCTCCCAACTGAGCTAACGGCCCGCGGACGGGGACCATAGCAGCCCCCGGGCGGCTCCCAGCACCCCTCTCGGGCTACCTCACCAGGGCGAGCCGGGCGGGGTCGATCTTCGGCAGGATGCGCCCTGCCTCCACCCCGAGCCACTGCTCCAGGAGGCTCGCGTAGACCGTCCGGAACTCGGTGGTGACGAGCAGGTTGTCGTCCTCGTCGAGCCGGGCGAGCCCGGGGAACTCGCTGCGGATGCCGCCGTTCGCCCGGTCGCCGACCACCATCACGAGGCCGCCGGCGCCGTGGTCGGTGCCGTTGCTCTCGTTGTCGGCGGGGCGGCGGCCGAACTCGCTCCACACGAGGGTCAGGACCCGGTGGGCGAGGCCGCGCGCGGAGAGATCGGCCTGCCAGGCCTGGAGGGAGTTCCCGAGGTCGGTGAGCAGCTCGGCGTGGTCCTCGGGCTGGTCGTCGTGGGTGTCGAAGCCGCCGATCGAGAGGGCGGCGACCCGGGTGCCGAAGCCGGCGGCGAGCATCCGTGCCAGGTTCGCCAGGCCGGTGCCCAGGTTGGTGTCGGGGTACGGCATTGGCGTCGGCGGCAGCGGGTTCGCCTCGTCCACCTTCAGGGGCCGGAGCTGCTCGCGCACCCTGAACGTGTTCTCGTAGGTGCGGCGGGCGGCGGCGAGGGCGGGCGAGGAGGTGCGCCCGGCGGACGCCTCGCGGTAGGCCTGCACGAAGCCGTCGCCGCCCCAGACGCCCTCGATCCAGAAGTCGAAGCCGCCCGGGTCGTAGACGGTGGCCGTCGCGGCGCGGCGGCTGGTGAGCAGCGGGTCCGGCGACCAGGACACCGAGATGCCCTGGAGCGGGTTGTCCGCCACGCCGACCGCGTCGAGGGTGCGGCCGAGCCAGCCCGTAATCTCGAAGCTCGGCCCCACGATGCCCCGGCGCCAGTAGGCGACCGAGTTGAAGTGGCTCTGGTCGGCGTTCGCGAAGTCGACCGACGGCAGCACGGCGACCTTGCCCGCGTCGTAGAGCGCCTTCAGGCCGCCGAGGGACGGGTGCCAGCCGAACTCGGGGGACCCGGTCACCGGCAGCGTCGCCTCGGGGGCGATGCCCAGGCGGCCGCGGTACTGGCGGTACAGCGGGTCGGCCAGCGGGACGAGGGTGTTGAGCCCGTCGTTGCCGCCGTCCAGGTAGAGCGAGACGAGGATCGTCGCGTCCGGGGCGGCCTGGGCCTGGGCCGAGGCGGCCTCCAGCAGCGACCGGGTGGACAGGCCGGCCACGGCCGTCGCGCCCACCCAGAGGCCGACGCCGCGCTCCAGCAGGTCCTTGCGCGTCATGCCGCCGCCCTTCTCGAAGGCGGCGAGGCCGTCGAGGGCGTCGGCGGGGACCGGGACGACCTCGGTCGCGCGGCCCAGGAAGGCGCGGCGCGTGGCGTGGTGGTCGCGGCAGCCGTGGCGGGGGCTCAGGGGCATCGCGTCCTCAGCAGACCTGGGCGTCGGGGCCGGCGAGCAGCAGGTGGCGCAGCACGCGCTGGCGCTCGGGGAAGTAGTGCTCCACCTCCCACTCGTCGGTGCGGCCGGCGACGGAGCGGACCGCGTAGGCCTGCAGCGCCTTGCGAGTGCGCGGGCCGATGCGCGGGGAGCCCGTGGCCGCCAGCGCGCTGCGCACGGCCTGGGCCGGGGTCTGGTGCTTCGAGATCGACCCGTCCTCGATCGTCTTGTGGAGTACCGCGGTGGCGGCGTCGAAACGCGCCCGGATCGACGACGTCGACAACCACGCCGTGCCGCCCTCCCAGCCGCTCACGTTGGGCGGGTGGAACGGCACCTGGCCCATCTGGTCGAGGCGCCAGACCCAGCCCTCGTCGTCCACGCGGCCCCGGGTCATGCGGAGCATCCCGGCCGTGTAGACGAACGGCGACTTCACCATGTCCGGCTCGGCCAGGCCCGCGTAGAAGAGCTTGCTCGTGAGGATCTCGCGCAGTACGGGGCGCACGTCGGTGCCGCTGCGGCGGTAGGTGCGCGCCAGCGAGCGCAGCAGGCCCGGCGGGCACGGGCGCGGGCTGAAGTACCCCCAGAGCCTCTCGCAGATGAACTGCGGGTGGGCGCGGTGCTCGATCGCGATGTCCACCACGTCGAGCGGCTCGAAGCGGCCGACGCGGCCGAGTATCCGCTTCACCCCGCCGTCGTGCTTGTCCGGGTCGTAGCCGAACCGCTTCGTGTTCCAGTCGAAGGTGAACCCGGTGAGCGCGCGGGCGGCCTCGCGGACGTCCTTCTCCGTGTAGCCGTTGTTGACGCCCAGCGTGAAGAGCTCGAACAGCTCGCGGGCGAAGTTCTCGTTCGGCGAACCCTTCTCGGAGTTCGCCAGCGACAGGAACATCTGCATCGCGCGGTCGCGGGTGATCGCCCGGGCCAGGTCGCGGAAGCGGCCGAGGGCCCCGCGCCGCAGCGTCCAGTACTGGGCGAGCATCAGGCGCGTGTCCCCCACCCCGTCATTGGAGGTGGCGAAGTGGTCGTGCCAGTTGAACGCCATCCGCTCCACGAGCGGGTGCCGGGTGCGCACCGCCCGGTCGAGCCACCACAGGACGTCGTGCCCGTAGGCGTTCACCGGGTCGAGGGGCGCGCCGTCGACGCGGGCCGCCGGCCCCTGCAGGGAGCGCCCCTTGGGACGCAGCAGGCGGTCGACCGCACCCTCGGTGCCGCGGCGGGCCAGGTCGTCGATCTCGCCCGGGACGGGGCCGAAGCCGGCGCGCCAGGTGAGCCGCTCGGCCCGCGCGCGGTCGGCCGCCCGGAGCGCCACTACCGCGCCCCCCGGCGCTTCTTCGTCACGAGCAGCGTGCCGGCCATGCCGCGCTCGGCGTGGTCGGCGACCGTGCAGTAGAAGGTGTAGCGGCCGCGGGAGAGGCGGACGCGGAAGCCCCCGAGCTCGCCGGGCTCGACGACGCCGGTCTCGGCGCGGGCCGTGCCGCGCGGGCCGAGCAGCCGCAGGTCGTGCTCGTCCTCGCCGATGTTCTTGAGCTGCAGGCGCAGCACCCCGGCGGGCACCGCGCGGCGGCTGGTGGAGAAGCGGAACTCGTCGGCGAAGGTCAGCACCCGCGCGGGCGGTGCCGGCGCGACGGGCGGGGGCGCGGCGAGGGCGAGCATCGGCATCCGTGACCCTATCGACGGCCCGGCGGCCCGCCGTGAGCGCCCCGTGAGGGTCGTGTTCGGGAATTGCGAGGCGTCGCGGCCCGCGTGTACCGTGCGCCGCGTGCCCGCCCCGCCCTTCGACGTCGGCATCGCCGGCGCCGGCCAGCTCGCCCGCATGACCTGTCTCGCCGCGTGGCCGCTCGGCGTGCGCGTCGGGGTGCTGGGCCTGCCGGCGGAGCCCGCCGTGCCGATGGCCGCGGGCGTGGTGGAGGGCGACTGGCACGATCCCGACGCGGTCCGCGCCCTGGGCGCGGCGTCGGGCGTCGTGACCCTCGAGAACGAGTTCGTGGACGCCGCCGCGCTCGCGTCGGTGGCCGACGCCGGGACCCCCGTGCGCCCCGACCCGGGCGTGCTCGCCAAGGTGCAGGACAAGGCCCTCCAGAAGGAGCTGCTGCGGTCCGCCGGGCTGCCGACCGCGCCCTTCGTCGTCGCCGCGACGACGGCCGACCTGCCGGCCGCCGGGGACGCCCTGGGCTGGCCGCTGATGCTCAAGTCCCGCACGCTGGGGTATGACGGGTACGGCAACGCCACCTGCGGCGACCTGGCCGCTGCGGAGGAGGCGTTCGCCCGGCTCGACAAGGGGGACGGTGTGCTGGTGGAGGGGATGGTCGATTTCGAGCGCGAGCTGGCGGCGATGGTGGCGCGCTCCCCGTCGGGTGCGGTGCGCTGCTACCCCGTGGTGGAGACGGTGCAGCGCAACCACGTCTGCCACGAGGTGATCGCGCCGGCCCCCGTC
>JBFWPT010000060.1:0-20537 GCA_050249835.1 Thermoleophilia bacterium | reverse complement strand
CGTCCGGCACGTTCCGCGTGTAGAGGGTCCGCATGGCGGCGATGCTAGCACTCTGCAAGCACCCCGCCCGCCGCGTGGCGGGCGGGGTGCCGCAGCGGGGTCAGCCCTTGGCGGCGGCGAGCTTCGGGGCGGGCTTCTCCTCGGCGGCCGCGGCCGGCTCGATGACCTCGCCGGTCACCGGGTCGAAGTCCGGCATCGGGTGGCCCGGGACGCCCGCGTCCTCGCGGATGCGCGCCTCGAGCTGGGCGGCCACGTCCGGGTGCTCGCGGAGGAAGGCCCGGGCGGCGTTGCGTCCCTGGCCGAGCCGCTCGTCGCCGAACGAGAAGTAGGCGCCGCTCTTCTGGACCATCCCGCGCTCGACGCCCAGGTCGAGGAGGTTGCCCTCGTGGGAGATCCCCTCGCCGTAGATGATGTCGAACTCCGCCTGGCGGAAGGGCGGGGCCACCTTGTTCTTCACGATCTTCACCCGGGCCCGGTTGCCGACCGCCTCGGTGCCCTCCTTGAGGGTCTCGATGCGGCGGATGTCGAGCCGGACCGACGCGTAGAACTTGAGCGCGCGGCCGCCGGGGGTGGTCTCGGGGGATCCGAACATGACCCCGATCTTCTCCCGGAGCTGGTTGGTGAAGATGCAGATGGTGCCGGCGCGGTTCAGGTTGCCCGCGAGCTTCCGCAGCGCCTGCGACATGAGGCGGGCCTGGAGGCCGACGTGGGTGTCCCCCATCTCGCCCTCGATCTCGGCCTTCGGCACGAGCGCCGCCACCGAGTCGATCGCAACGACGTCGAGCGCCGCCGAACGGACGAGCAGGTCGGCGATCTCGAGGGCCTGCTCCCCGTGGTCCGGCTGGGACAGCAGGAGCTCGTCGACGTCCACGCCGATGCGCTTGGCGTAGGTCGGGTCCATCGCGTGCTCGGCGTCGATGAACGCGCAGAGGCCCCCGCGCTTCTGGGCCTGGGCGATGAGGTGGTACAGGAGGGTCGTCTTACCGGAGCTCTCCGGCCCGTAGACCTCCACGATGCGCCCGCGGGGGATGCCGCCGATGCCGAGGGCGATGTCGAGCGCGAGCGAGCCGGTCGGGACGGCGGACACCTCGGTCAGCGCCGTGTCCCCCATCTTCATGATCGCGCCCTTGCCGAACTGCCGCTCGATCTGCGCGACGGCCGAGCCCAGCGCCTCGTGCTTCTCCACGGGGGACCCCCCTCGACTGTGTCCATGACCTGCCGGGGGACGTGCTCCCGGCGACTGCGGACGATCATAGAGCGGGGTCCGGTCGGAATGCGAACACCTGTTCCCACCGACCTGTGCCGGGGGTGTGCCGGAACGGCGCCCGCGGGCGTTCAGGCGGGGTGCGCCTCCGGCAGCGCGCGGCGCAGCAGGTGCAGGGCGGCGACCACCGAGCGGGAGCGGATCGCGTCGCGCGTGCCGCCCCGCCGCAGCTCGACGTGGGCGGTGGTGCCGTCCGGACCCGCGATGCCGACGTAGACCAGCCCGACGGGCTTCTCCTCGGTGCCGCCGCCGGGTCCGGCGACGCCGGTCACGGACAGGGCCCAGTCGGCCCCGAGCCGCTCCCGGGCCCCCGCGGCCATGGCCTCGGCGCACTCGGCGGAGACGGCTCCGTGCGTCTCCAGGATCGCCCGGTCGACCCCAAGGAGCCCCTCCTTGACCTCGTTCGCATAGGCGATCACGCCGCCGAGCACGTAGGCCGACGAGCCCGCCCGCGCCGTGAGCCGCCCGCCGAGCAGGCCGCCCGTGCACGACTCGGCGACGGCGACGGTCTGTCCGGCCGCGATCAGCCGCCGGGCCACGATCTCGTCCACCGTCGTGCCGTCGCGGCTGAACAGGCGCTCGCCGGCCCCCTCGGCGATGAGGCCCTCCAGCGCGTCGGCGGCCGCCGCCTCCCCCGGCGCCGCGCGCATCGTGACCTCCAGCTCCGCGTCCCGGGCGCAGATGCCCACGCGCAGGCGGGCCCACGCCTCCGGCTCCACGTCGCGGACCATCGCGACGAGCTGCGACTCCGGCACCCCGTAGAGCCGCAGGACGCGCTCGTGGGCCCCGCCCGCCCGGGCCAGCAGGCCCGCGACGGGCTCGATGCCCACCGAGTCGGCCCACATCCGCTCCAGCTCCCACGGGGGCCCGGGGAGCACCACGACCACGACGCCCTCGTGGACGAGGGCGCACCCGGGCGCCGTGCCCGGCGGTGGGAGGACCGTCGCGCCGGCGGGGAGGGTCGCCTGCTTCTCCTGCACGAGCCGGCGGACCTCGTCGTCGGTCACGAGTGCCGTCGAGTGGGCCCGCACCATCTCCAGCGCGCCGGCGTCGAGCGCCAGGTCGCGGCCGGTCGCCTCGGCGACGGCCGCCATCGTCACGTCGTCGTGGGTCGGGCCGAGCCCGCCGGAGGTGAGGACGAGGTCCGCGCCCGAGGCCAGCAGCCGGCGCAGCGCCGCGACCAGGCCCTCCCGGTCGTCGCCCGCCATCTCCCACCGCACGACCTCGACGCCGCGCGCCTCGAGGTCGCGCGCCAGGTGCCGGGCGTTGCGTTCCTCCGTGCGCCCGCGCAGGATCTCGTCGCCCGTGACGAGGATCGCCGCCCGCACGGGGGCGGCGGGGCGGTCAGGCGTCCTCGACCCCGTCGGGCGTGATGGTCCAGACGCCGCCCTCGGTGCCGAGGGTGATCGCGTCCTTCTTGCCGATCGTCACGTCCATCTCGGCCGGGTTGGACGCCTGCACCCAGATGCCCTCGGCGACCTTGAAGGTCTGGGAGGTGCCCGGGGTGATCACTCCCTCGTAGACCACCCGCCCGTCCGCGGTGCGGCTGCGCACCTGCACCCAGCAGCCGTTGACGCCGGTGCCGGTGAGGACGATCGGGGTGAGCCGCGCGCGCTGCGGGCGCTCGGTGGCATCGGTGTCGGGCTCCGCCACGACGGCCGGGGCGGTCACGACCTGCTGGCCGGAGGACGGCCCCGTCGGGGTCACGGGCAGCGGGTCGGAGGAGCCGCCGACGCCGAGCCAGACGAGCAGCGCGACGGCCATCACGCCGCCGATCGCGAGCCACAGCAGCTGGACCTCGGTGCGCCGCGGGCGCCGGCGCGGGCGCCGTGGGGGCTCGGAGGGGCGCCGCCGAGCGGATTGCTCGTGCCGCGGGGGCCTCGCGGACCCGCCGCCTCCCACCCGGGCCACCGGATCGGACGACGAGCTGCGGAACTCCCGGAACTCACCGAACCGGGACTCGTACTCGTCGAGGACCAGGCGCCCGTCGAGGTCGAGGAAGTCCGCGTACGCGCGCAGGAACCCGCGCACGTACGTGGGCGACGGCATGAGGTCGAACTGCTCCTCCTCCATCGCCCGGAGGTACTTCGCCCGGATCTTGGTCTCCGCCTCGCAGTCGAGGATGTCCAGGCCTCGACGCAGGCGGGCCTCACGGAGTGTGTTTCCGATTTCGAACATGGGCGCGGTGGGGGACGGCGTCCTGCCGTCCGCCGCGGCACCCTAGCCCAGCCCGCGCCGGAAGCGCAACCCGGCGCCCGCCCGCTACTCGTCCTCGGAGGCCTCCTCGGCGGGCTCCCCGCGGCCCAGGATGCGGTCGACGTCGCCCGGCCCGACCAGCACCGTGCGCGGCTTGGAGCCCTCGTGGCCGGAGACCACGCCCATGCGCTCCATGGCGTCGACCAGGCGCCCCGCCCGGGCGTAGCCCACCCCCAGGCGGCGCTGCAGCAGCGACACCGACGCGGTGCCCTGCTCCACCACCATGTCGATGGCCGTCTCGATCATGTCGTCGGCCTCGGTGTCCACCGGGTCCTCGGCGGGCTCCGGCCGCTCCATCAGCTCACGGCGCATCTCGGGCTTGCCCTGGGCGCGCCAGTGGTCGGTGATCGCGAGGATCTCCTCCTCGCTGACGTAGGCGCCCTGGAGGCGCTGCAGCCGCGAGGTGCCGACCGGGCGGAAGAGCATGTCGCCGTGGCCGAGCAGCGACTCGGCGCCGCCGGCGTCGAGGACGACGCGCGAGTCGACCTGGGACGACACGGCGAACGCGATCCGGGAGGGGACGTTGGCCTTGATCATCCCCGTGATGACGTCCGCGGACGGGCGCTGCGTGGCGAGCACCAGGTGGATGCCCACGGCGCGGCTCTTCTGGGCGAGCCGGATGATCGAGTCCTCGACCTCGGCGGGCGAGACCATCATGAGGTCCGCCAGCTCGTCGATGACCACGAGGATCGTGGGCATCGGCGGCTCGCCGGACGCGGCGCGGGCCTCGTTCCAGTCGCGCAGGTTGCGGGCGCGCTTCATGCCCATCAGCTCGTAGCGGCTCTCCATCTCGCGCACCACGTTGGAGAGCACCGCGGCCGCGTCCTTCATGTTGGTCACGACCGGCGTGAGCAGGTGCGGGATGCTCTCGTAGTGGTTGAGCTCGACCTTCTTCGGGTCGATCAGGATCATCCGCAGCTCGTCCGGGGTGGAGCGCAGCAGCACCGACGCCAGGAGGGCGTTGAGGCACACCGACTTGCCCGTCCCGGTGGAGCCCGCGATGAGCAGGTGGGGCATCTTCGCCAGGTCGATGTAGACTGGCTTGCCGCCCAGGTCGAGGCCCAGCCAGGCCATCAGGGGCCCGGCCTGCGGGGGGAACTCGCGGGTGATGTCGCCGAGCGTGACCAGGGAGGCCTCGGGGTTCGGGACCTCGACGCCCACGGCCTGCTTGCCGGGGATCGGCGCGATGATCCGCAGCTCCTCGCGGGAGGCGAGGGCGTAGGCCAGGTCGTCCCGCAGCGCCGTGATGCGCCCCACCTTGGTGCCGGGCGCCAGCTGCAGCTCGTAGCGGGTCACGCGGGGGCCGCCGACGGTGTCGGTGACCGAGGCCTCGATGCCGAAGTGGCCGAGGGACTCCTCCAGCAGGCGGCTCGTGCGGCGCACGAGGTCCTCGGGCTGGCTGGTCGGGCCGCTGGACTTGCGCAGCAGCGACAGCGGCGGGCGCCGGTAGGTGCCCCCGCGCGCGCCGCGCACGGTGCGCCCGGCGGGCTTCGGGGACGGCGCGAACACCGGCTCCAGCTCCGGGTCCTCCTCGGCCAGGTCGAGCTGGTCGGCGGGCTCGGCGGGGCGGGCCGGCGGCGACGGCGCCAGGGCGGCGGCCGCGGTCAGCGGGGTCGCCGGCCGCGGGAGGGCCTCGTCCTCCACCATCTCGCCCACCAGGGCGGGCGACGGCGGCAGCGCCGAGGGCTCGCCGAAGATGTCCGAGTACTCGTCCGCGCCGTCGAGCAGCGGCCGCGGGGCGACCGGCTTGGCGCGGCGGCGGCCCATGAGCGTCACGGGCTCCGCCACGTCCATCCGCTCGCGCACGACGCGCACGGCGCCGACGGCGCCCGCGGTGGCGCTCGCCGTCGCGCGTCCCACCTGGCGGGACGCGGTCACGGCGCCCTCGCCGCCGCGGCGCAGCGCCATCCCGAGCGACGCCCCCGAGATGAGGACGACGGCCGCGATGATCCCCACGACCACGATCAGGCCCGTGCCGAAGCCCCCGACGGTGCTGCTCGTCGCCCAGTACCCGGCCTCGCCGAGGTGGCCGCCCCGCTGGGTGACGCCCTCGTCGAACCAGGAGATTCGCTCGGCGCCGTCCCCCATCACCCCGCCCGCGAGCGCGATGAGGACGGCCATGCCGCCGATCGCCACGCCCAGGCGCAGCGGCTGCGCGGCGAGGAGCGGGTGGTCGAGCATGAGCGCGATGCCCACGAGGATCAGGGCGAGCGGGGCGAGGGCGACGGCGCGCCCCACCAGCAGGCGCACGCCCTCCTCCAGCCAGCCGCCGAAGGGGCCGGCGCCGAAGCCCAGGAACAGCGTCGCCGCGAGGAAGACGCCCACGGCGACCAGGACGAGCCCGATCAGCTCACGGGTCTGCGTCTCGTCGCGGCGGCCGCCGCGACCGCGGCCGGCCGGCCTGGCCGGGCGGCGGCGGCGACTGGATGGGGCGACCTGGGTGCCGATCTCACACCTCCCGGGGAACAGCGGACGCACGGGCACGGGGCCCGCCGCATCGGGATTGGCCGTGGGCGGCCGTGTTCCTTCCCCCTCCATTAGGCTGGGGATGGTTCCGGAACGGATGAACACACCAGGAGGCGCTTTTCCCGTGGCCAACGCCCCCCACCAGCTCTCGCCCATCGAGAAGCCGGACAAGATCCTGAAGCTCGACGGCATCTCGGCCGAGTCGGTCGAGGCCCACTGGGGCCTCTACGAGGCCTACGTGAAGAAGTACAACGAGGTGCAGGAGAAGCTCACCGGCGCCGACCGCTCGGCCGCCAACCAGATCTACTCCGAGTACCGCGGCCTTCGCGAGCAGCTCACGTTCGCGATCGGCGGCATCAAGAACCACGAGCTCTACTTCCAGAACCTGGGCAACGCCGGCGGCTCGCCGTCGGACGTCCTCGCCGGGCAGGTCGAGAAGGACTTCGGCTCCCACGACGCGATGATCACCGAGCTCAAGGCGGGCGGCATGGCCGGCCGCGGCTGGGCCTGGGTGGCCTGGGACTGGGACTGGGCCCGCCTCGACGTCTACATCGGCGACGCCCAGAACTCGTTTCCCGTGTGGAACGCCACGCCGATCCTGGCGCTGGACGTGTACGAGCACTCGTACATCCGCGACTTCTCGACGGCACGCCCGAAGTACATCGAGGCCTTCGTCGCGAACATCGACTGGGCCGACGTCTCCTCGCGCTGGGAGAGGATCGCGAAGGAGCTGTGAGCGGACAAGCGGGCTCGCGCGGCGGCTTCGCCGCTTAACGCGCGTTCTCGCCCGCGGACGGCATCACCGGCTCCCGCCGGGGATGGATGCCGAGACTTCGCCTCGACGGCCCCGCTCAGTGAGCGGGGCCGTCGTCGTCTCCGGACGCTTCACCCCCGAGTTCGCGTTCCACTTCGGCGAGCCACGCCTCGTGGGCGTCGAGGACCCGGTCGCCCAGGGAGAGCACCAGCCGCAGGTTGCGGGTGCGGTGCGGGATCTCGTCCACGATCGCCTCGGTCTCCGCCAGGGCGGCGCGGCGGAGGGCGATCTCGCCCCGCATCGCCACGAGGCTGCTCAGCAGGTCGCCGTCGTCGGCCAGGTCGCCGGCCATCATGCGCACGGCCGCCTCGGACTGGATGCGCGGGAACGGGGTCGGCTCGCGAAGCCAGGCCCGCAGCGCCCCCTCCCCCTCCGGCGTCAGCTCGTAGACGCGTCGGGCCCGCGTCCGCCCCGGTTCCTCCCGGGAGCGCAGATATCCGAGCCGCTCCAGGCGCTTGGGCTCGGCGTACAGCTTGCTCTCGGCGGCGGCCCAGTGGAGCCGGCCGCCCCGCCGCATCATGTCGACGACGTCGTGGGCGCCCGCGCCCCCGCGCCCGACCATGCCGAGCACGACGTACGACAGCGGGTTGAGGTCCTCGGCCATTCGGCATCTCCGGGTTGATAGACTCCCAATGGGACTCCTAAGGTCCCAAACGGAGTTTATACCCGAACCGAAGGAGCCCGCCATGACCGCCACCCTCACCGCCCCCGTCGTCGTCCCCGCCGACGCCACGACCGTCATCGAGAGCGTCCACCCCGTCCGCGTGCTGCTCGCCACGGAGGGCCTGTCGCTGTTCGAGGCCGTCGTCCGGCCGGGCCAGGAGCCCCCGATGCACGTCCACGAGCGCGAGGACGAGGGCTTCCACGTCCTGGAGGGCCTGCTCGCCGTGCACGTGGACGGCGCGACGCACGTCCTCGGCCCCGGGGGCACCTCCCTTCTGCCCCGCGGCGTGCCGCACACGTTCGCCGTGCGCTCGGACGAGGTCCGAATGATCGTGACCTGCACCCCCGGCGGCTTCGAGGGCATGTTCAGCGAGCTGCCGACCCCGCTCGACCCGGCCACCGCCGGCCCCGTCTTCGCCGCCTACGGCATCGAAGTGACGGGCCCGAACCCGGGTTAGGACGTCGAAAGACGACGACGGCCCCGCCCGAGAGAGCGGGGCCGTCGAGACCGAAGTTTCGGCATCCATCCCCGGCGGGAGCCGGTGATGCCGTCCGCGCCGTCCGTGCGATCAGCGGCGAAGCCGCCGCACGAGGCGCTTGTCCGCAATCAGACCTCGACGATGATGGGGAGCACCATCGGGCGCTGCTGCGTCCGCTTCTTCAGCAGGCTCGCCACGGCGTCGTGGATCTGGTGCTGCAGGACGCCGGTCTCGGTGATGCGCTGCTCGGCGCTGGAGGCCAGGGACCGCTCGACGGCGAGGCGGGTCTCCTCGATGACCTCCTCGTCCTCGCCGGGGGCGAAGCCGCGGGTGATGACCTCGGCGTCGCCCAGGACGGACCCGTCGGAGGCGTCGATCCGCGCGATGACGACCACGAGGCCGTCGTCCGAGAGGTGGCGCCGGTCGCGCAGGATGCTCTCGGTGATGTCGCCGCTGCCCGACTGGTCCACGTAGGTCAGGCCGGCCTCGACCCGATCGGCGATGAGGGCCGAGTCCGAGGTGACCTCGAGCACGTCGCCGTTGTCGAGGATCGTGATGCGGTCGTCCTCGTACCCCAGGGCGCGGGCCAGGTCGGCGTGGGCGCGCTGGTGGCGGGCCTCGCCGTGGATCGGGGCGAAGTAGCGCGGCCGCAGCAGCTCCAGCATCAGCAGGAGGTCGCTCGCGCTGCCGTGGCCCGAGACGTGGACGCGGGGGTTCTGGCGCTCGGTGATGAAGTCGGCCTCGGCGCGGACGAGCCGGTTGACGATCTCGTTCACGGCGAGCTCGTTGCCCGGGACCGTGCTCGACGAGTAGAGGACCGTGTCCCCCGGCTCCAGCGTCACCTGGTTGTGCTCGCCGCGGGCGATGCGGCTGAGCGCGGCCATCGGCTCGCCCTGGGAGCCGGTGCAGATGAGCACCTGCTCGTCGCGCGGGTGGGTCTCCAGCTCCCGCAGCCGCACGAGCGTGCCGGGCGGCGGCGACAGGTAGGGCCGGCCCGTCTCCGGGTCCATCAGGTTCGTCGCCATGTTGACGTTGCGGGTGAGGGAGCGGCCCACGAGCGCGACCACGCGGCCGTCGTCGTAGGCGGCGTCCAGCGCCTGCTGCACCCGGTGGATGTGGGACGAGAAGGTCGTCACCAGCACCCGGCCCTTCGCGGTCGCGAAGATGCGGGTCAGCTCGCGGCGCACCTCGCGGGTGGGCAGCGCCGACCCGCTCGGCCCCTCCTCCGCGTTGGTGGAGTCGGCCAGCAGGAGCTGCACGCCGCGCTCGCCGAGGCGGCCGAGCGCCGGCAGGTCGCTGCGGCGCCCGCCGACCGGGGCGTACTCGATGCCGAAGTCGCCGGTGTGGACCACCGTGCCCGCCGGGGTCCCGAGGGCGACGGCCGCACAGTCCGGGGTGGAGTGCGTGAGCGGGATGAACTCCGCCGTGAACGGCCCGACGTCCACCGGCTCGTTGAGCGGCACCTCGTTGAGCTCGGCGTCCGCCAGCAGGCGGTGCTCCTCCAGCTTGGAGCGCAGGAGCGCGAGTGTGAACCGGCGCCCGTAGATCGGCACCTGGCCGATCGCCCGCAGCAGGAAGGGCACGGCGCCGATGTGGTCCTCGTGGCCGTGGGTCAGGATGAGGCCGTCGAGGCGGTCCCGGCGGGCCAGGACGTAGCCGAAGTCGGGCAGGACGATGTCCACGCCCATCTGGTCGTTCTTCGGGAAGGTGATGCCGCAGTCGATGAGGACCATTCCGTCCCCGCTCTCGACCACGTACATGTTCTTTCCGATCTCACCCGCTCCCCCGAGCGGGATGACGCGCACCGCGGCGCCGGTCGCCATGCGACCCTCCTCAGATGGTGCCGGGGCCTACGCCCGGGACAGGATGCCCTGGCGCTCGAGGACGCTGCGCAGGATGTCCCGCTGCACAGGCGTCGCCTCGACCAGGGGGAGGCGGAGCCGTGCCGAGGGGATGAGCCCGGTCATCTCCAGCGCCGCCTTGATCAGGATCGGGCTCGTCGTGACGAACAGGCCCTCGTAGAGCGGGGCCAGCTCGGCGTCGAGGCGCGCGGCCTCGTCGTCGTCGCCCCGCCGGACCGCCGCCACGACCCGGGCCATGTGGTCCCCGGCCAGGTGCGAGGCGACGGAGATGACGCCCGCGCCGCCCATCCGGGCCACGTCGAGCAGCATGTCGTCGTTGCCCGCGTAGAGCGCGAGGCCGCTGGTCTCGGCGACCACCCGGCACTCGTCGAGGTCCGGGTTGGCCTGCTTCACCGCGGTCACGCCCGGGATCTCCCCGAGCTCGGCGATGAGGTCCGGCTCCATGTTGAGCGTCGTGCGCCCGGGGATGTTGTAGAGCACCACCGGCACGCCGACCTCGGCGATCGCGGCCACGTGGCCGATGATCCCCGCCCGCGGCGGGCGGTTGTAGTACGGCGTCACGACCAGGACCGCGTCGACGCCCACCTCGGCGGCGAGCCGCGTGAGGTGGACCGAGTGGGCCGTGTCGTTGCTACCGGTGCCGGCCACGACGCTTGCGCGCCCGCCGACCTCGGTCACCGCCCGGCGGTACAGGGCGAACTTCTCGTCGTCCGTCAGCGTGGACGCCTCGCCGGTGGTCCCGGCCATCACCACCCCGTCGGAGCCGTGCTCCACGAGGTGGGTCAGCAGCCCCGCGACGGCCGCGTCGTCGACCCGCAGGTCGGCGTCGAACGGCGTCGCCGCCGCGGTCAGGATGGTGCCGAGCACGCGCCGGAGTATAGACGCGTGCCCGGCCCCACCCCCGTCCGCTCAGCTGGTCTGCGCGCAGACCACCCAGATCTTCACCGGCACGTTCTTCGTGAAGTTCGAGGTGAAGATCGTGTACCAGGTGCGCGGCACCCCGTTGACGTCGGCGCCCACCTGGCCGCCGATGATCGTGCCGTCGGTGCTGTTGACGAGCGACGCCGTGCCACCCGTCGCGATGCCACCGCCGGAGCAGGTGTGCGACACCGTGACGTTCTGGGCCGCGTTGGCCGCGACGGTCGTGTCGAGCAGCTCCACCTCGAAGCCGGTGATCGTGGAGCCGCCGCCGCCCGAGCCCGCCTTGGCGGCCAGGAGCTGCCAGACCGGGGCGACGCCCGGCACCAGGCCCGGGTCGACCGGCCCGGTGGCGACGTAGGAGGAGCCGTCGTGCTGCACGGCGTCGTCGGCCACGTAGGCCGCCCCCGGCTGCCAGGGGCCGCGCCAGGTGAGCCCGCGGGCGCCCTGCGGGCCGGCGGGGCCCGTGTCGCCCGTGTGCCCCTTCGGGCCGGCGGGGCCCTGTGGGCCGGCGGGCCCGGGCGCGCCGGCGGCGCCGGGGGCGCCCTGCGGGCCCGCGGGCCCGACGCCGCCCGCGGTGACGGCCTTCGCGAAGCGGGCCTCCAGGGAATCGACGCGCCCGGTCAGCGCCTGCAGCTGGGCGGACAGCCCGCGGACCTGCGCCTCCAGCTTCTTGGCCTGCTTCGGCAGGACCTTGAGCTGCTTGGCCAGCTTGGCCGGCACCGCCGACTTGGGCGCCTTCTTCGTGGTCGCGCCCGACGCGAGCGGCACGGCGCTGACGACGAGGGCGGCGACGAGGGCGATGACGAGCAGGCGGGAACGGCGCAGGCACATGTGCGGGACCTCCGGCGGACGGCGGGGCCACCGCGTCCCGGGGATGCCGGGGGGAGGCCGCGGCGTGGTGCGGTCGAGCGGGAAATGGCGGGACACCACAGACATCGGCAGGTCGCGCCGAATCCGTGACCCCTCCTAGGCGACGACAGCCCTCACAGGTCGTCGCCGCGGCCGGGGTGCAGCCAGGAGGCGGCGCACCAGCCGTCGTGGAGGACCGCCCGGTGCAGGTCGGGGTGCTTGCCGGTGAACGCAACGTGCGCCGCCCGCAGCTCCTCGAAGCGCGGGCGCACCCGCTCCACCGCCGCCGGGTCGGCGATCTCGATCCGGGGGCGCATCCGTCCCCTCTGGCGCACGAGCCCGGCCTCGGCCACCTCGGTGTGCGGCCACGACGCCAGGGAGCCCCACGGCATCGGGTCGCGCTCCGGCAGGCGGGCCAGCAGCCGGCGTAGCTCGTTGTCGGCGGGCGACTCCGCCGTCCGGACGAGCTCGAGCACCCGCGCGGCGATGCCGGCGACCCGCCCGACCGGCTCCCCGCCGGCCGCGAGCGAGACCTGGACGCAGGACGCGCCGCCCATCACGCGCACCGGCTCGGCGGCCACCGGCCGGATCACGGCCAGGTCGGCCATCCAGCGGCGGTGGAGGTCCCACAGCACCACCCCGGCCAGGTGCGCGTAGGCGGGGAACATGGTGGCCCGTCCCCCCGGGACCGCGACGTCGCGGTCGTCGCGGTCGTCGTGGGGGAGCCAGTCGGCGGCGAAGAGGTAGAACACGGCCACGGTCGACAGCCGCTCGGGATCCCGCTCCATGGCGATACGCGCGCCGGCGCTACCGGCGGGCGCCGGCGGCCTCCGGCATCGGCTCGCGCGCGGGGCCCGGCGTGAGCAGGCCGGGGTCGGCGACCTCCCAGTAGTGGCGCACCGCCCACGGGTGCAGCCGCCGGCTCTGCACGGCCTTCGCCAGGAGGGCGAACGCCGCGTCCGGCATCCGGTCGAGGACGCTCTGCAACCGGTCGAGGGCGCGGTAGCCCTTCTCCCGTGACATCACGTAGGCGCGGTAGCGGCCGAGCGCCTCGCCGAGGGTCAGCTCGCCGGTGCGGACGCGCTCGGCCAGGCGGCCCGCGAGCTGGCCGAAGACGAGCGCCGGCCGGATCCCCTCGCCCGACACGGGCAGGCAGTGGCCGGCGGCGTCACCCACGACGAACATCCCGTCCCGCACCGGCTCGCCGAAACGGGAGGTGAAGAAGCCCCCGTGCGTGACCCCGGGCTCGCCCAGCCCGGTGTGCTCCAGGAAGCGGTCGAGGTCCCCGGACAGGGACGACCGCCCGTCGTAGGCGGCCAGGCCGGCGCGCACGTGGTCGCCCGCCGGGAACACCCACGAGAACATGCGCCGCCCGTGGGACGGGCCGACGTAGAAGTGGAGCCCCTCCCCGTGGAAGGGCTGGCGCGCCTCGACCCCGAACGAGCGCCGGCCGGCGCGCGCGGCCTCCCGCGACGGCCCCTTCGGCGCCGAGGTGCGCCACCCGGCGGCCTCGACCACGATCGGCGCCTCGAACGTCCCCGCGGTCGTCTCCACCACCCCGCCGCGGGAGGACGTGATCCGCGCCCGCAGGAACTCCGCGCCGCTGCGGGCGAACATGTCCTCGCAGAGCGACCGGTAGTCGAAGGTGGCGAAGTCGAAGAGCCGCATGACGTGGACCCGGTCGCCCACGTGCAGCACCAGGTCCTCGTGCACCTGCTGGACGTGCCGCATCAGGTCGAGCCGCTCGAGGCACGCGACCGGGATGGCCGACGCCGACGTCTCGCCGTCCCCGATCTCCAGGCGGTCGATGACGAGCACCCGCCCGCCGATCTGCCCGGCCGCGGCCAGGCCCCCGAAGGAGCCGCCGCAGACGATCGCGTCGTACCCGCTCACACCGTCGCCAGCACGGCCCGGCGCCCCTCGGCGACCGCGGCCATGGCGGTCTCCCGCTCCTCGGCCGAGAGGCGCTCGCGGCGCAGCATCCGCTCCTCGGCCGCCAGGGCGCCGAGCACCTCGGTGCGGGCCTTCTCTCGGTCCTTGGCCGTGCCGATCAGGTGGACCCCGGCGCGCGCCTGGGCCGTGTAGGCGCCGAGGGCGGCCTGACGGACCGGGCCGGGGGCCATGTCGGCGATCTCGTAGCGGAGGGTCATCAGGTCGCGCTCCCACGCGGCGGGCGAGACCTTGCGCTTCTCCACCTCGCGGGCGATGCGGGACGAGAGGGCCGCCGTCGCGCCGCCGGCCGCCTCCGACGCCGAGCGGAGCTGCGCCAGGAGCGCCTGCTTGGTTCCCTCGTTGGCGGGGTCGGCGAGCCACTCGCGCCCGGCGCGCATCAGCGCGGCCGCCACGACCGGGCCCTGCTTGCGCGCGAGGATCGCGGCGAGGCTGACCAGCCGGGGGCCCATCAGTCCGGGTCCGGCGCGTCCCCGACGACCATCAGGAGCTGCTTCGTCTCGACCTGCGTCCCGGCCGCGGCCAGCACCTCGACCACGACCCCGTCCCGCTCGGCGAACACGCCGGTCTCCATCTTCATCGCCTCGATCGAGAAGAGCCGGTCACCGCGCTCCACCGTATCGCCCTCGTGGGCCAGCACGCCGACCACCAGTCCGGGCATCGGCGCGGCCACGTGGCCCGGGTCGGACTCGTCGGCCATCCGCCGCCCGTGCCCCGCCGGCGCGAGGGCCCTGTCCGTGACCTTCACCTCGCGGGGCTGGCCGTTGAGCTCGAAGAAGATCGTCCGCCGGCCCTCCTCGTCGGGCTCGCCGACGGCCAGGAAGCGGATGACGAGGGTCTTGCCCCGCTCGATGTCCACGAACAGCTCGTCGTCGCGCCGCAGCCCCCACAGGAAGACCGGCGTCGGCAGCACCGACACGTCGCCGTGCAGGCGCTGGTGCTCCGCGAACTCGGTGAAGACCTTCGGGTACATGAGGTAGCCGGCGAGCTCGCGGTCCGAGATGCGGCGGCGCACGGCCTTCTCGGCCTCGGCGCGGGCCTCGTCCAGGTCGACCGGCTCCAGCACCTCGCCCGGCCGCACCGTCAGCGGGTCGGCTCCCTTCAGCACCTTGCGCTGCAGGGCCTCGGGGAACCCGCCGTGCGGCTGGCCGAGGTCGCCGTGGAAGAACTCGACCACCGAGTCGGGGAACGCGATCTCGTGGTCCGGGTCGAGGACGTCTTCCGGCGTGAGGTCGTTGGTGACCATGTAGACGGCGAGATCGCCGACCACCTTCGACGTCGGCGTGACCTTCACGATGTCGCCGAACATCCGGTTGACGGCGGCGTAGGTGCCCGCGACCTCGCGCCAGCGCGACTCGATGCCGAGGGCGCGCGCCTGCTGGCGCAGGTTCGTGTACTGGCCGCCCGGCATCTCGTGCTCGTAGACCTCGGCGGCGCCGGCGCGCATGTCCGACTCGAAGCCGGCGTAGGCGGCCCGCACGGACTCCCAGTAGCCGGCGACCCGGGCGAGCGGCTCCCGCTCCAGCCCGGTGTCCCGGTCGCTCCCGCGCAGGGCCTCCACGATGGACCCGAGGTTGGGCTGGCTGGTGAGGCCGCTCATCGGGTCCATGGCGGCGTCGACGGCGTCCACGCCCGCGGCGGCCGCGGCGAGCACCGACGCGGCCGAGATGCCGCTCGTGTCGTGGGTGTGGAAATGGATCGGGATGCCCACCTCGGCCCGCAGCGCCGAGACCAGCAGGGTCGCGGCCTCCGGCTTGCAGAGGCCGGCCATGTCCTTGATGCCCAGGATGTGGGCGCCCGCGGCCTCCAGCTCCTTCGCCATGGACGTGTAGTAGGCGAGGTCGTACTTGGTGCGGGCCGGGTCGGTGAGGTCGCCGGTGTAGCAGATGGCCCCCTCCAGCAGCCGCCCGCTCTCCAGCACGGCGTCCATCGCGACGCGCATGTTCGGCACCCAGTTGAGCGAGTCGAACACCCGGAAGAGGTCGACCCCGCCCTCGGCGGCCTGCTGCACGAAGTAGCGGACGACGTTGTCCGGGTAGTTGGTGTAGCCGACCGCGTTCGACGCGCGGAGCAGCATCTGGATGAGCACGTTGGGGACCGCGGCGCGGAGCCGGGCCAGGCGGTCCCAGGGGTCCTCCTTCAGGAACCGCATCGCGACGTCGAAGGTGGCCCCGCCCCAGGCCTCCAGCGAGAACAGCCCGGACAGGTGCCGCGCGTAGTACGGCGCCGGTCCGAGCAGGTCGTGGGTGCGGAAGCGCGTGGCGAGCAGCGACTGGTGGGCGTCGCGGAACGTGGTGTCGGTGACCAGCAGGCGCCGCTCGTCGCGCATCCAGCGCGCGAACCGCTCCGGGCCGAGCTCGTCGAGGAGGTCCTTCGTGCCCGGCGGCTCCGACGCCCGCGCGGAGACGGACGGGATCTGCGGCTCCGGCAGGTGCTCGGGCCGCGGCGTGCCGGCGGCCTCCGGGTTGCCGTTGACGAGGACCTCGCCGACGAAGTGCAACAGCCGGGTGGCGCGGTCGCGGCGGGGCCGGAAGCGGAAGAGCTCCGGGGTCTCGTCGATGAACCGGGTCGTGTACTCGCCCGAGCGGAACCCCGGGTGCGCGATGAGGGCCTCGAGGAACGGCAGGTTGGTGGACACGCCGCGGATGCGGAACTCGCGCAGGGCGCGATCCATCCGCCGCACCGATTCCTCGTGGGTCGGCGCCCAGGCGGTGACCTTCTCCAGCAGCGAGTCGTAGAAGGGGGTGATGACGGCCGACGAGTAGGCCGTGCCGCCGTCGAGGCGGATGCCGAAGCCGGTCGCCTCCCGGTAGGCGCTGATGCGGCCGTAGTCCGGGATGAAGTGGTTCTCCGGGTCCTCGGTGGTGATGCGGCACTGCATCGCCGACCCGTTGACCCGCACGTCCTCCTGGGCGGGCACGCCGCTCTCGGGCGTCCCGATGCGGGCGCCCTGGGCGAGCCGGATCTGGGCCTTCACGATGTCGATGCCCGTCACGACCTCCGTGACGGTGTGCTCCACCTGGACGCGCGGGTTCACCTCGATGAAGAAGAACTCGCCGCTCTCGGCGTCGACGAGGAACTCGACGGTGCCGGCGCAGAGGTAGCGGGCCTCGCGCATGAGGCGCACCGCCGCGTCGCAGATCGCGTCCCGCAGGCCCGGGTCGAGGCGGGGCGACGGGGCGATCTCGACCACCTTCTGGTGGCGGCGCTGCACCGTGCAGTCGCGGTCGAAGAGGTGGACGACCCCGCCGTGGGCGTCGGCGAGGATCTGCACCTCGATGTGCCAGGCGCGCTGCACGAGGCGCTCCAGGAACACCTCGCCGTTGCCGAACGCCGCCCGGGCCTCGCGGCGTCCCGTGTCGACGGCCTCCTGCAGGGCCTCTGGATCGAAGACCATGCGCATGCCGCGCCCGCCACCGCCCCAGCTCGCCTTCACCATCAGCGGGAACCCGACCTCCCCGGCCAGGCGGCGCACCTCGGCGGGGTCCTCCGGCAGGGCGGTCGTCGCCGGCATGACGGGGACGCCGGCGCGCTCGGCCAGGGCGCGGGCCTCGACCTTGTTGCCGAGGCGGTCCATGACGCCGCGCGGCGGACCGACCCAGGTGATCCCCTCCCGGACACAGGCCTCGGCCAGCTCGGGGTTCTCGGCCAGGAAGCCGTAGCCGGGGTGGATGGCGTCCGCCCCGCAGTCGCGCGCCACCCGGATGATCTCCTCGATGCCGAGGTAGGCGCCCACGGGCTCGGCGCCGCGGCCCACCTGGTAGGCCTCGTCGGCCTTGAACCGGTGGAGCGCGAAGCGGTCCTCCAGCGAGTAGATCGCGACGGTCCGCAGGCCCAGCTCGGTCGCGGCCCGGAACACCCGGATCGCGATCTCGCTGCGGTTGGCGACGAGCAGCTTCCGGATCCGCTTCGGCATCAGCCGATCCTAACCGTGTCGCCCCTGGCCACGCGGCGGAGGTTCCCCGCCGCCCGCTCGCCCCGGCGTCAGCCCCCGAAGAGGACCGGCTCGAGCCCCAGCGTGAGCCCTGGCCGCTCCGCCACGGCCCGCACCGCGAGGACGACCCCGGGCATGAAGCTCTCCCGCGAGAGGGAGTCGTGGCGGATGGTGAGCGTCTCGTCGTGCCCGCCCAGGATGACCTCCTGGTGGGCGACCAGGCCGGGGAGGCGCACCGAGTGGACGACCGGGTCGCCCTCCATGAGGGACGCCGTGCGCAGGGCCGTGCCGGAGGGGGCGTCGAGCTTGCGGTCGTGGTGCAGCTCGATGATCTCGGCCTTCGGCATGTGGCGGGAGGCCTCGGCGGCGAAGCGCATCATGAGCACCGCGCCCACGGCGAAGTTGGGGGCGATGAGCGCGTTGGCGGGGCCGGCCTCGGCCGCGGCGCGGATCTCGTCCATCTGGTCGCCGGACAGGCCGGTGGTGCCGACGACGGCGTGGACGCCGGCGGCCAGCGCCGCCATGACGTTGGCGAACACCGTGTCCGGGATCGTGAAGTCGACCATGACGTCGGGCGCGCCCGCGGCGAGGGCCGCGGCGAGGTCGGGGTACGCGCCGTCCCGCCCGGCGAGGGCCGGGTCGACGGACATGGCGACGCGCATGTCCTCCTCGCGGGACACGGCGCCGACCACGGCCTGGCCCATGCGGCCGGCGGCGCCCGTGACGCAGACGTCGATCACGCCGCCGAGCCTACAGGCGCACCCCGCGTCGTATGGTCCCGGAGGTGCGGTTGATCCTGGTGCGCCACGGGCTGTCCGAATGGAACGCGGTCGGGCGGCTGCAGGGGACCTCCGACCCGGCCCTGGTGCACGCCGGGCGCGAGCAGGCGCGGGCCCTCGGACCCCTGGTCGCCGCGCTGCGCCCGGACGCCGCCCTGTCGTCGGGCCTGCGGCGGGCCTCCGAGACGCTGGAGCTGCTGGGCCTCCCGCTCGACCCCCTGCCCCCGGACCCGCGCTGGCGCGAGGCGGATCTCGGGGAGTGGACCGCCCGGCTGCCCGGCGAGCTGACCGCCGAGGAGCACGCGGCGCTCCTGCGATGGCGGGTCGGCAAGGCCACGCCGCCCGGCGGCGAGTCGTGGGCGGCGACCTGCGAGCGGGTGACGGAGGCGGCGCGCGCCCTGGCCGCCTCGGGGCACCGGCGGGTGCTGGTGGTGACCCACGGCGGGGCGATCCGCGCCTGCTGCGACGCGCTCTGCCACCTCGATCCCGAGTCGATGACCCCCGTGGGCAACGCCACGGTCACCGTGATCGAGACCTCCCCCGTCCCCCACCTGCTCGCCCTCGGGATGCGGCCCCCGGGGGCCTAGAGATCGGCCTCCGGGTTCCGCTCCAGCAGCTCGATGCGATAGCCGTCGGGGTCGCGGAGGAAGCAGATGCGCGGGCCGCCCGGGTAGGGCGCGTAGGGCTCCTTCTCCGGGGCGATGCCGTTGGCCGCGAGGCGGGCCAGGTCGGCGTCCATGTCCCCGCCCAGGACGAGCGCGATGTGGCCGTAGCCCTCCCCCAGCTCGTACGGCTCGGTGCGGCCGTCGTTGACCGTGAGCTCGAGGCGGGCGCCGTCGCCGGGCAGGGCCAGGAAGATCACGGTCGCGGTGTCCCCGCCGACGCGCTGGCGGCCCTTCTCGGTGAAGCCGAGGGCCCCGTAGAACTCCAGGGACCGCCGCTCGTCGAGCACGCGGATCATGGTGTGGATCAGCCCTGTGGTCATCGGTGGCGCCTCCGGCTCCGGGATCGACGGGTCCGCCCCGACCCTAGTGGAGCCCCCCGGCGCTACGCCGCCACCGTCAGCCGCATCTGGCCGGCGCCCTCCGCCGCCCGCCAGGCGTGGGACGTGTTGCCCCAGCCGCGCAGGCCCCAGACCTCGACCCGCTCCGCGCGGCCCTCGTCGGCCAGCAGCCGCAGCGCCTCGCGCACCGACGACAACGCCGGCCCGCCCGCCGGGCGCCCGAACGCCAGACGGTCCCGCACGTCCTCGGCGCTCCACGCCCGGTCGTCCCGCGAGCGCAGCACCGTCTCCACCACGTCCGCCATGTCCGCCGCCGTCCAGCGCCCGTGCGCCCGTCCCCGCCGCGGCCTCTCCCCCATCCCGATCACGTCCGCCTCCTCCGTCGCGTCCCCGTGGGGATTGTAGCGAACATGTGTTCGGTCACGCCAGCCCCGGGGGTGTCCATGCGCCACCCGGACCCCGGCCCATGACCCAAGTGGAACATGGCATCACCGGGAGTGGCACAGGCCCTTCCGGCGGCCGTCGACTTCCCGGCCGATGCAGGCGTTTCGGCGATGAGTTCCACTTGGGTCATGGCCTGCGTTCCAACCGGGACGTGACCGCCGCCGGGGGGCCGCCGCGCGCGATCGGGGCGCGAGCGGGTAGAACCCGGGGACCCCGCCCCGGACCCAGGAGGAGCCCGTGCCCGCCCCCGCCGCGACCAGCCGCGCCGTGCGATTCGAGGAGTTCGGCGAGCCCTCCGAGGTGCTCGCCGTGGCGCGGGTGCCGGCGCCGCGGCCCGGGCCCGGGGAGGCGCTGCTGCGCATGACCGCGCGACCCGTGAACCCGTCGGACCTGTCGCTGGTGCGCGGGCGGTACGGCACGCTCCCCGACCTGCCGGCGACCCCGGGGCTGGAGGGGGTCGGCGTCGTCGAGCGCCCCGATCCGGACGGCGTGGGGCCGCCGGCGGGGACGAGGGTGGTGCCGCTCACCACCGCGCCGGGGACGTGGGCGGACCGGATGGTCGCCCCCGTGGCGATGCTCGTGCCGGTGCCGGACGCGGTGCCCGACGAGCACGCTGCCCAGCTCGTCGTGAACCCCCTCACCGCCTGGGTGCTGCTCCACGAGGAGCTCGCGCTCGCCCCGGGCGACTGGCTCCTGCAGAGCGCCGCCGGCTCCACGCTCGGCCGCATCGTGCTGCAGCTCGCCCGGGCGCGCGGGCTGCGGACGATCAACGTGGTGCGGCGCGCCGAGCAGGCCGAGGAGCTGCGCGACCTGGGGGCCGACGAGATCGTCGTTGGGGCGGACGACCTGGCGG
>JBFWPT010000059.1:0-21471 GCA_050249835.1 Thermoleophilia bacterium | reverse complement strand
ACTCGTAGGTCGAGTAGAGGACCGCCCGGCGCGAGGGGTCCGTGATCCCGGTGTCCTCGGCGATGGCCTCGATGGCCTCCTCGCAGGCGTCCTTCGAGCGCGCGTGGACCATCGTGAAGATGGAGTACGGCCAGTCCTCGTAGGTCGGCCGGCGGTAGCAGTGGGACACGGCCTTGAAGGCGGCCATGCGCGGGCCGATCTCCTCGAGCTCCTCCACCGGGACCTTCCAGACGGCCATGCCGTTTGCGCCGAACCCGGCCTTGCGGTGGTTGAGCACCGCGGCGAAGCGCCGCATGTAGGTGCGCTCGACGAAGACCGTGCACTGGTCGAGGAGCGCCTGCGGCGTCACCCCGGCCTCGGCCGCCCAGGTGTCGAAGGGGCGCGACTCGATCGGCAGGTCGCGCTGCAGCACCTCGATCATGCGCTTGTCGGCCTCGGTGGGGAGGACCCCGTCGCCGCGGACGGGGGCCGGCCGGGGCGCGGCCTCCTTCTCGTCGTTCGCGCGCTCGCCGGTCATGTCGAGCTGCACGTTGATCTTGTAGAGCTTGATCGTGGGCAGCATGCGCGTGGACTCGGCGCCGCTGGCCTCGTGCAGGCGGTCCATCGTGCCCTGCAGGCCGAGCTCCGACTCCGGCTCGACGGCCAGCGTGTACCAGAGGTTGAAGGCGTGGGTGCGCCGGTAGTTGTGGCTCACGCCGGGGTGCCCGCCGACGATGTCCGCGGCCTCGAAGAGCCGGTCGTCGGGGTAGCGGGCCGCGACCAGGGTGCTCTCGTACCCGAGCGCGCGCGTGTCGAAGATCGCGGAGAGCTGGCGGACGATCTCGGCGTCCTTCAGCCGCCGCAGGCGCCGGAGCACCTCCTCCTCGTCCATGCCGATGCGCTCGCCGATCTCCCGGAACGGCTCGCGCACGAAGGCCAGGCCCGCCTGGAGCTGGTTGAGCAGCTCGCGGTCGGCCTCGTCCGGCTTGTGGTGCACCCGCGTCGACGCGGTCGTCGTCATGCCCCTCCCCCGATCCAGCGCGCGGCGTCCTCGGCGTAGTAGGTGATCACGAGGTCGGCGCCCGCGCGCGCGATCCCCGTCAGCACCTCCATCGCCGCGGTCCGCTCGTCCAGCCAGCCGCGCTCGGCGGCGGCCTTGATCATCGAGTACTCCCCGCTCACGTGGTACGCCGCGAGCGGCAGGTCCGTGGCGGCGCGGACGCCGGCGATGACGTCCAGGTAGCCGGCCGCCGGCTTCACCATCACCATGTCCGCGCCCTCGGCCGCGTCGAGCAGCGTCTCGCGGATGGCCTCGCGCCCGTTGGCCGGGTCCATCTGGTACCCGCGGCGGTCGCCGTGCCCGGGCGCCGAGCCGGCCGCCTCGCGGAACGGCCCGTAGAAGGCCGAGGCGTACTTCGCCGAGTAGGCCAGGATGGAGGCGTCCTCGTGGCCCTCGGCGTCGAGCGCGGCGCGGATGGCCCCCACGCGCCCGTCCATCATGTCGCTCGGCGCCACCACGTCCGCCCCGGCGTCCGCGTGCGACACGGCGGTGCGGGCGAGGACCTCCAGCGAGAGGTCGTTGTGCACCGCGCCGTCCACCAGCACCCCGCAGTGGCCGTGGTCGGTGTAGGCGCAGAGGCAGACGTCGGTGATGACGACCATGTCCGGCACCGCGTCCTTCACGGCGGCGACGGCGGTCTGGACCACGCCGCCGGGCGCGTACGCCGAGGACGCGGCCGCGTCCTTCTCGTCGGTGACCCCGAACAGCAGCACCGCCGGGACGCCGGCCTCGAAGGCGCGGCGGGCCGTGGCGGCCAGCAGGTCGGGCGACAGGCGGGCCTGGCCGGGGAGCGCGTCGATCGGCACCCGCGCGTCGCGGCCCGCGATCGCGAACAGGGGCAGCACGAGCTGGTCCGGCGACAGGCGCGTCTCGCGCACCATGCGGCGCATCGTGGCGCCGCTGCGCAGCCGGCGCATCCGCACCTGCGGGAAGGTCGCCCCCACCCGGGTCTGGGTCCCCTCGATCACCCGCGGGAGTCTACTCCCCGCCCCGCGGCGGCCCCGGTGCCAGACTGCCCCCGTGAGCGGCCCACCTGTCCTCGTGGTCTTCGGCGCCCGCAACGTCGGCAGGGCCGTCCTGGCCGACCGGCTCGCCGCCGGCTGGCGCGCGGTCGCGGTGTCGCGCGGCGAGGAGACGCTCGGCGCGGTGCGCGAGGAGTTCCCCGGCGTGGCGACCGTGCAGGGGGACGCCGGCGACCACGCGGTGGTGGCCGAGGCGCTGGCGCGGGCGCGCGAGCTCGGCGGCCTCGACCTGGTGGTCAACGCGACGACCTCGGTGCCGCGCGACCACGCGTTCGGCGGCGGCCCGGTGGTGGACGCCCCGCCGGACCGGCTGGACTCCTGGATGGCCGGGTTCCTGCCGGCGGCCTGGGCGATCCTGCGCGGCGCGGGCGCCGCGATGGCGGAGCAGGGCTCGGGGACCCTGATCCAGGTGTCCGGCGGGTCGGCCCGCCGGGCGATGCCGGGCCGGGGCTCCTGGGCGGCCGCCCAGTTCGCCGCCCGGGCGCTCACCCACGCGCTCGCCCAGGAGCTGCGGCCCCAGGGCGTCCACGTCGCCCTGCTCGTGGCGGACGGGATCATCCAGACGGACCGGAACCCCATGGAGGGGCGGTCTCCCCAGGACTCGCTGACGACCGCGGACGTCGCGGCCGCGGTCGCCTACCTCGCCGGCCAGTCGCCCCGCGGCTGGACCCACGAGCTCGTCATCACCCCGCCCGGGGACACCTGGGTCCCGTAGTACGGCCCTCGAGGTGGGCGCGCTCGGCCGGGTTGGAGGTGAGCGACGCGGCCCGGGCGAACGCCGCGCGGGCCTCCTCGTCGCGGCCCAGGCGCCGCAGCGTCTCGGCCCGCGCGGCGTGCAGCGGGGCGTACCGGGCGAGGGGCTCCACGAGCGCCTCGACCAGCGGCAGGGCGGCCTCCGGGCCGTCGCGCTCGCCCACCGCCACGGCCCGGTTGAGGGCCACCACGGCCGTCGGGCGCGCCGCCATGAGGGCGTCGTAGAGCAGGACGATCTGGGCCCAGTCGGTGTCCTCGGCCCGCGGCGCGTCGGCGTGGACCGCGGCGATCGCGGCCTCCAGCGCGAGGCGCCCGGGAGGCCGCCGCATCCGCAGCGCGCGCTCGGTCAACGATCGCCCCCGGGTGATCGCCGCGGCGTCCCACAGGCCCCGGTCCTGGTCGGCCAGCAGCACCAGCGACCCGTCGGCGGCGGTCCGCGCCGCCCGGCGGGCGTGGGTCAGGAGCATCAGGGCGAGCAGCGCGGCGGGCTCGGACTCGTCGGGCATGAGCCCGTGCAGGGCCTCCCCCAGGCGGATCGCCTCGGCGGCCAGGTCGTCGCGGGTGAGGCCCTCGCCGGCGGTCGCGACGTGCCCCTCGGTGAAGACGAGGTAGATCACGGCCATCACCACGTCGAGGCGCTCCGGCAGCTCGGCGGCGGGCGGCTCCGCGATGGGGATGCCCGCGTCCCGGATCTTCCGCTTCGCGCGCACGAGCCGCTGCGCCACGGCCGGCTCCGGCAGCAGCAGCGCGCGGGCGACCTCGGCCTGCTCCATCCCCGCCACCAGGCGCAGGGTGAGGGGCACCCGCGCCTCGGGGGCGAGGGCCGGGTGACAGCAGGCGAAGATCAGCCCGAGCCGCTCGTCCGGGATCGGCGTGTCGCCGCCGACGTCGTCCAATGCCTCCTCCACCTCCGGTGCGATGCGGGCCCGTGCCCGCTCCGACGCGTCCCGGGTGCGCTCGCGCCGGATCCGGTCGATCGCCCGGTTGCGGGCGGTCGTGAGGATCCAGGCCTCGGGGTTCGCCGGGACGCCGTCCGCGGGCCAGCGCTCCGCGGCCGCCGCGAGCGCGTCCTGCAGCGCGTCCTCCGCCCGGTCGATGTCGCCCAGGCGGCGCGCCAGGATCGCGACGGCCCGCCCGCGGCCCTCGCGGGCCACGCGGGCGAGCGCCGCCCGGGCGTCCCCGGTCAGCCGTCGAACTCCATGATCGGGCGCACCTCGACCGCCCCGTGCAGCGCCTCCGGCACCCGCCGCGCCGCGCCGATCGCCTCGTCGAGGGTGTCGCACTCCACGATGTAGAAGCCCCCGAGCTGCTCGCGCGCCTCGGCGAACGGGCCGTCGGTGAGCATCGCCTCGCCGTCCCGCACGCGGACGGTGGTGGCGGTGGTCGTCGGCTGCAGGGCCTCGCCGCCGCGCAGGATGCCCTCGGCCCCGGTGGCCTCGCTGAACGCGCCGTGGGCGACCATCATCGCCTCGATCTCCTCCGGCGTCGCGTCGGTCCACGTCGTCTCGTCCGCGTAGATCAGCAGCAGGTAGCGCATGTCGTCGTCCTCCCGTCGGCGGGCCGCCCGCGCGGCCCCTCACCCGATAGACGCGGGGGACGCCCGGAATCGACAGCCCCGGGGACGGGGATGTCCCCGCGAGGTAACCACGGGTAGCGTTGGCCGTCGATGCACTCCACCGCGGACCACCCCAGCCTGGAGCCGGGGGCGCTCCTCGCCGGCTACCTCCGCGGCTGGTTCCCCATGGACGAGGAGGGCGCCACCGGCCCGGTCGGGTTCTACGAGGCCGACCCGCGGGCGGTGCTCCCGGTGGGCGCGCTGCGCGTGCCGCGCTCCGTGGCGCGGGGCGTGCGCCGGGAGGGCTACGACATCCGGGTCGACGCCGCGTTCGACGCGGTGGTGGCGGCCTGCGCGGAGGACCGCGACGGGATGTGGCTCACGCCCCGGCTGGCCCGGGCCTACGGCCGGCTGCACCGCGCGGGGCACGCCCACAGCGTGGAGGCCTGGCGCGACGGGGAGCTCGCCGGCGGGCTCTTCGGGGTCGCCCTCGGCGGCCTCTACACCTCGGAGAGCATGTTCCACCGCGCCCCCGACGCGGGCAACGCCGCCCTGGTGGGCGCCGCCCTCCTGCTGGTGGAGATGGGGGCCGTGCTCTGGGACATCCAGATGTCCTCGCCGCACACGCGCCGCTTCGGTGCCCGCGAGGTGGGCGCGGAGGAGTACCGGGCGCTGCTCGCGGAGGCCCTCGCCCGCCCGCCGCTCAACTGGAGCGCAGCAGCAGCACGAGGCTGACGACCATGAGGCCGAGGGCGGCGATCCGCTCCCACGAGAACACGATCTCGCGCGCCCCGAACCAGCCGTACCGGTCGATGAGGGCGGCGAGCAGGAGCTGGCCCGCGATCGCCGCCACGAACGTCGCCGTGACGCCGATCCGCGGCGAGGCCACCAGCGTGGAGACGACGAACACCGCGCCGAAGAGCCCGCCCAGGTAGGCCCACCAGGGGCCGGCGCCCACGGCGCCGAGCGCGCCGGCCTGGCCCACCACGACCAGGGCACCCAGGAGCAGCACCAGGCCGACGCCGAACGACACGGCCGCGCTGCCGAACTGGGAGCCCAGCACGGTCCGCAGCCGGGCGTTGACGGGCGCCTGCGCGGCGATCATCGCGCCGCCCACGAGTGGCAGCAGGCTGTAGAGCAAGCGGGTCACGGGAGCCCTCCGGGATCGGGTCCCCCGACGCTACGCCACCTCCCGGCGCCGCACGACGAACGTGGCCGCGGCCCCGAAGGCGGCGGCCAGCAGCGCGAGGTGGCCCAGGTACCGGGCGATCGTGCCGCCGTCCAGCACCGGCTCCACCAGCAGCGCCTGGAACGCGTCGAACGCCGGCCCGAACGGCACCACCTGCGACACGGCCGTGGCCGCGGCGGCGTCCGGCAGCAGGCCGAGCGCGAGCAGGGGCAGCGCCAGCATGAGGGCGGCGAGCAGGGCGGTGCGCGAGTCCCGCGCGAGCGCCCCGGCGAGCACACCGAACGCGCCGAAGGCGAGGCCCGCGAGCAGCAGGGTCGCCACCCAGAGCGCCCAGCGGCCCACGGCGAGGTCCGTGAACAGGGCCACCCCGCCGAGCAGGGCGAGGCCCACGACGAGGCAGGCGAGGGCGGTGTAGGCCATCTTCTCGGCGACGAGCGCGGGCGCGCCCACGAGCCCCCGGCCCAGGCGCACCAGGACGTGGTCCTCCCGCTCGGCGGACATCGCGGCGGCCGCCAGCAGCACGCCGGCCAGCCCGATGCTCACGAGCAGCGCGCCCGCGAACCCGAACGCCGACAGCGGCTCGCGGCCCGCCGCCGCCTCGCCCACCTGCAGCTCGATGGGCGCGCGGATGGCGTTCGCCGCCGGCTTGGCGAGGTCCAGGTTGCGCTGGGTCTCGTCGATGAACACGAGCAGCGGGTCGAGCTCCGCCGCCGCCCCGGCCTCGCCGGCCTCGCGCAGCTCCTGCTGCACCTGCACCACCAGGCGGCGGCTCTCGCGCAGCCCGAGCGCGTCGCCGGTGCGGCCGAAGACCCCGATCTCCCCGCCGTCGGTGACGAGCGCGACCAGCTCCAGCACCTGGTCGACGTACTGCACGGCCAGGCTCTGGTTGAGGCGGAAGACGGCCGCCTCCAGGCTGCTCACGATCGCGTCGGCCTCGATGGGGGAGCGCCGGCTGGCCTCCACCTGGATCACCGGCTGCCGCACCCCGGACTGGAGGTCCGCGATGAATCCCTCGGGGATGGTCAGGACGGCGGCCACCCGGCCGGCGTCGAGCGCCTCGGCCGCCTCCTCGGCGTCCAGCTCGCGCACGGTGACGTCCTCGGCGAGCCGGTCCACGTAGTCGTCGATCGACAGGCGCCGCTCGCCCACCTGCACCGACCGGCCGGAGGTGTCGAGGTTGACGAGCGCGACGTCCGGCTTCCGGTCCTCGGTCTGCAGGGCCAGGGCCACGAGCAGGGCGACGAGCACCGGGTAGGCGACGAGCACCAGCAGGAGCGCCGGGGAGCGCACCAGCAGCCGCATGTCCTTCCGCAGCAGGAGCAGCGCGCGGCTCACCCGGCGGCGTCCCCCCGGGACCCGTCCACGATGCGCATGAAGGCGACCTCCGCCGCCTCGGCGCCGCCGACCGGGTCCAGCCCGTGGGCCGCCGCGAGGTCCGCGGCGGTGCCCTGGAACAGCAGCCGCCCGCCCGCGAGCACCATCAGCCGGTCGCCGTGGCGCATCGCCTCCTCCAGCGACTGGGTGGAGAACAGCAGCGCGAGGCCGCCGTCGCGCAGCTCGTCGAGCCAGGCCCAGAGGCGCAGGCGCTGGTCCGGCGAGAGGGTCGCGGTGGGCTCGTCCAGCAGGAGCACGGAGGGCCTGCCGGCCAGGGCGATCGCCAGGTTGAGGCGCTGCATGGTGCCGGTGGAGAGGGCGTGCGCGGGGCGGTCGGCGAACTCGCCGAGGTCGGCGCGCCCGGTCAGCTCCTCCGCCAGGGCGTCCGGGTCGGCGGCGCGCTCCAGGCCCGCGAAGAGGCGCAGGTTCTCGCGCACCGTGAGCCGCTGGTACAGCGACGGCCGCTGGGGCACCCACCCGACGCGCGGCTCGGCGCCGTCGACCCACTCGATCGAGCCGGCCTGGTGCCGGGTGGCGCCGGCGAGGATCGTCAGCAGGGTCGTCTTCCCCGCGCCGTTCGGCCCGAGCAGGGCGACGGACTCGCCGGCCGCCAGGTCGAGGTCGACGCCGTCCAGGGCCCGGACGCCGCGGAAGCCGCGCGCGAGGCCGCGCGCCCGCAGGACGGGCGCTCCGGCCGGGGCGGGGCCGCTCACGTGGGGTGCCGCAGGGTGGGGTCGGCCACGGCGGGGATCTCCCGGGTGACCGGGGGCTCGGCCGCCGCGGGTGCGGGGGCGGGGGGCGCGGGCGGTGTGGGCGGCGGGCCGGGGGCCAGGGCGGTGCCCGCGGGATCGGCCGGCGCGACGGGCACCTCGCCCCGGTCGAGGACGTCGTCCAGGAAGACCACCGCCTCCTTCACGATCACGACGACCGGGATCGCCAGCAGGACGCCGATGAACCCGGCGAGCTGCTCGCCGATCAGCAGGCCGAAGATCACGACGAGCGGGTGGACGCCGACGGCGCTCCCCATCACCTTCGGGACCACGATGTGCCCCTCGAGCTGGTGGATCGCGAGGAACGCGATCACCACCCAGAGGGCGGCCAGGGGCGAGGTGAACAGGGCCAGCAGGACCGGCGGGATCGCGCCGAGGATGGGCCCCACGTAGGGGATGAACTCCATCACGAAGACCCAGGCGGCGAAGGCCACGGCGAACGTCGCCCCGAGCGGGAAGAGCCCGGTGACGCCGTAGATCCACAGCACGATCCCGGCGCTCGTCCCGATGATGAGTGCCACCAGGAGCTGCGCCTTCACGTACTCGGTGAGCGTCCGCTCCACCCGCCGCAGGAACGCCGCGGTCCGGGGGCCGCCCATCTTCTCCGAGTACCGCAGGATGCGGGGCGCGTCGAGCAGCATGTAGACCGTCACCACCAGGATGATGATGAGGGTGACCAGGATGGCGAGGACGTCGAACGTGTAGTCGAGGATGTTGCTCGTCGCCTCCGAGGTCCTCTCCTGCACCTCGGCGAGGAAGGCGTCGGCGCGGGCCTTGACGTCGATGTCGATGCCGTGCCGGTCGAAGAACTGCTGCAGCTCGTCGGCCTGCCGCTCGGCCTGGTCCGTGTAGGCGGGCAGGTTCTGCTCGATCTCCTCCACCTGGGTCCTCACGGGCGAGAAGACCAGGTAGACGGCGAGCGCGGCCACGGCGATGAAGCCGGTGAACACGGCCAGCACCGCCAGCCCGCGGGGGATGTGCAGGCGGCACAGCATCCGCACGAGCGGGTTCAGCAGCAGCGCGACGACGGTCGAGACGATGAAGACCATCAGAACGTGGCCCAGCGTCTGGCCGAGGATCCAGAGGATGGCCAGGATCGCCGCCGTGGCGACCAGCTTCACCCAGGCGGGCTGATGCGCGATGCGCCCGCTCATCGGGTCCCATCTTAGGGCGCTTCGGCCCCGGGAGCCGCACCCCGGGCCCGCGCGGCGCGCCGGGCCTCTCGCGCACCGGCGCCCCGGTGGTTTACTCTGCGCCCCCATGCCCCGCCACACCCGGGAGCAGCTCGCCGCGCGGCGTGCCACCGCCTCACGGCGGCGAGCCGTGCGCCGCGACCGCCGCGCCATCGTCTCCGCCGCCATCCCCGTGGCGCTCGTCACCGTGCTCGCGCTCGTGCTCGGCGTGATGGGCGGCGGGGGGACCGACGGGCAGGGCCCGCTCGCCTCGCCGGTGGCCTCCCCGGACCTCGGCATGGGGGCGCAGCCGCCCGAGCTGGTCATCGCGCGGGCCGAGGGCGTGCAGGTGCACATCCCGGTCGACCCCGACCGCGTGACCGCCGCCGCCTTCCATCCGATCGACGACGCGTCGGGCATCGAGATGGAGTCGACCGGCGCCCTGCGCATCCACCAGTCGCCGCGCCGCGACCGCGTCGGCGCCGAGACGGCCGGCCTGTCGGTGGGCGCCCCCGCGGGCACCACGGTCTACGCCCCGGTCGACGGCACCATCGCCAGCGTCACCAACTACACCGTCTTCGGGAAGATCGAGGGTTACGAGGTGACCATCACCCCGGCCGTCGCCGCCAGCGGCCTCGTGCTGCGCATGACCCACATCTCGGAGGCGGACGGCGGCGCCCGCCCGAGCGTGGGGAAGATGGTGCGCGCCGGCGTGACGGTGCTCGGCCAGGTGCACGACTTCTCGGGCGTCGCCGAGCAGGAGCTCTCGCAGTTCACGGCCGACGACGGCAACCACGTGGACCTGGAGCTGCTGCGCACGGAGGCCGCGCTGCTGCTCTGACGGGCGGCGGGCGTCCCGGGGCCGTAGGCTCCCGCGCCATGCGCGCGATGCTGGTGGGGGACGTCGTCGGCGGGGTGGGGCTGCGCGCCCTGCTGACCCGGCTGCCGGAGCTGCGGGAGGAGCACCGGCCCGACGTCGTGGTGGTGAACGCCGAGAACGCCGCGGCCGGGGCGGGGACCTCCCCGCGGCAGGTGAAGGACCTGCTCGACGCCGGGGTCGACGTCCTCACGGGCGGCAACCACACCCTGCAGAAGTCCGAGATCCTCCCGGTGCTCGAGGCCGAGCCCCGCGTGCTGCGCCCGGCGAACATCGCGGTGCGCGCCCCCGGGCGCGGCATCGTGACCGTCGAGACGGCCGCGGGGCCCGTGAGCGTGGTCAACGTCATGGGCTCGGTGTTCCTGCAGGCCGCCCAGAGCCCGTTCGCGGTCATCGACGACCTGGTGGCGGAGGCCCGGCGGGGGGCGGACGTGGTGCTCGTGGACATCCACGCCGAGGCCACCAGCGAGAAGATCGCCCTCGGCCACCACCTCGACGGCCGCGTGACCGCCGTGGTGGGGACCCACACGCACGTCCAGACCGCCGACGCCCGCATCCTCAAGGGCGGCACCGCCTACGTGACGGACCTGGGGATGACCGGCCCGCACGACTCGGTGATCGGCGTGCGCACCGACGTCATCCTGCGCCGCTTCCTCACCAACTCGCCGGGCCGCTTCGAGCCGGCCGACGGCGGGGTGCTGGTGCAGGGGGCGATGGTGGAGGCGGACGCCGCCGGACGCGCGACCTCCGTCGCCACCTTCAGCGTGGAGGGCTGACCGCCCTACTGGTGGACGAGCGAGCCAGGCCTCTGGCGTGACTTGCCAAGTGGGGGGCCCAGGGACGTGACCACCGCCTGACGAAGCCAAGTCCACTTTGGTTGCCCGGCCTCGATGCAAGTTCAAGGGGGCTAGACTTGGCATATGGACCTCAGTGCCCTGCGCGCCTCTCCCATCGGGCAGCTCATCCCCATCTCAGGCACGGACGGGCGGAACGGCTCCCACTACGACTACTTCGCCTTCCTCGCAGATCCGTTGCCGTCGAGCGTGGACCTTTCCGCTGTGACGTGGACCACGGTCGCTCACGCTGAGGCTGCCCTCGCGCGGTTGGATCAGGCGGCTCGTCAGATCCCGGAGCCATCGCTGCTGCGTGGGCCGGCCCTTCGTCGTGAAGCGCAGAGCACCAGCGCGCTCGAGGGGACGTTCGCTCCGTTCGAGGAGGTCCTCGAGTCGGATGTCGAGGCGCGCGCGGACCTCTCCACCGAGGTCCGGGAGATCTTGAACTATGTGGCCGCAGCCGAAGAAGGCTTCGCCTGGGTCGACGAGCGTCCCCTCACAGGTGGCTTGGTCCAGGTCCTCCAGAAGATCCTGGTGCAGGACACGGCGGGGGACTTCAGCGATGCCGGGCGGCTGCGCGATCGCCAGGTCTTCATCGGACCCAAGAACGCTCCTATCGAGGACGCACGCTTCGTCCCGGCTCCTTTCGGAGATCAACTCCGATCGGGCTTCGACACGTGGATCGGATGGGTGAACAACCCTCCTACGGCAATGCCGGCCGTCGTCCAGACCGCGCTGGCGCACTACCAGTTCGAGACGCTCCATCCCTTCTCGGACGGCAATGGCCGGATCGGACGACTCCTCATCGTCCTCCAGCTGATGCAGTGGGGCATCCTGAAGCACCCGATCCTCGTCGTCTCACCGTGGTTCGAGGCTCGAAGGACGGAGTACCAGGACGCCTTGCTGACTCTCAGCCAGACAGGCCGGTGGGACCACTGGGTGAACTTCTACGCGACCGGTGTAGGGGCCTCGGCCCACGCCACGCATGCGAGGATCGAGGCGCTTCTCTCCTGGCAGGAACGGGCTATCCGGAAGGTCCGCGACGCTGGAGTCTCGGGCGTTGCAGAGCGAGTGGCGGGAGAGCTCATCGGGGCCCCCATCCTCCGTGCCCGAAACGTTGCGCTCGCCCACCAGGTGACCCCTCAGGCCGCGATGAACGCTCTCAGGCGCCTCGCCGAACTGGGGCTGGTGAGGGAACGGACGCGCAACGGGCGCGTGTCCTTCCACGCCGACGAAGTAGTCGATCTCCTCAGTCGGTGAGATAGCGCGCGGAGACGGCCTTCTCCGCGCGCAGCGGATCGCCGACCCCCCGGCCCAGGTGCCGGCCGAGCGGCCGCCCGGCGATGCTCGGGCGCGGCCAGCAGGCGGCGAGAAGGGCGATCAGGACGCTGTCGCGCAGGACGAGGACCGCGATCCAGGGGCTCTCCAGGGCCACCAGGTCCCAGTAGTGGTGCGGGAAGTAGGCGAACGTCAGGAGCATGGCCGCGGCGGCGAGTCCCGCGGCGGCCCCGCCGTACCGGCCGGCCACCACGAAGCAGACCGGCAGCAGCCAGACCAGGAACTGCGGGGACAGCACCTTCCCGCACACCAGCAGGGCGACGATCGTCGTGGCCGAGGCGGCGACGAACAGGCGCGCGTCCCCCGGGTAGCGGGCGCGGTGCAGGCCCAGCCAGAACGCCCAGGCCACGGCGACAAGCAGCACCACGAGGGCCAGGGTGGAGAGCCCGGCGATCACGGCGGGCCCGGTGCCGGACAGGCCCTGGCTGCCGAACGAGTTCTCGACGCTCACGGAGATGTCGGCCAGGGCGTGCAGGCCGAGCAGGTAGGCCGAGCCGGTCGCCTCGAGCTGCAGGGGCCGGTCGAGGTGGTACTGCAGCAGGTCCCAGGTCCCCGAGGGGGACATGACCACGAAGGGCAGCATCACCACGACGACGGCGCCGAGACAGGCCGCCAGTCCCGCGAAGGCCTTCCGGCCGAGCCCGTGGTGGCGCTGCCAGAGGAGCAGCACCGGGATGAGCGCGAGCGGCACCAGCTTCATGAGGGTCGCGGCGGCGAGCAGGCCCCACATGAGCCACCAGCGCTCCGTGACCGCGGCCCACAGCGTCCACACCACGAGGGCTGCCAGGGCGAGGTCGAAGCGGGTCTCCACCAGGTTGCCGATCAGCAGCGGGCTGATGGCCGTGAGCGCGCCCGCGATGGCCTGGCGGCGCACGTCCAGGCCGGTGGCCCGCGCGAGGGCGATCACCCCGAGCACGGTGGCGCACAACGCCAGGCACATGAGCACCGAGAAGGTGACGTGGTACGGGCCGGGCAGGATCCCCGCGAGCCAGAACAGCGCCCCGGCGAGCGGCGGGTACTCGAAGGAGAAGTCCGCGTAGGGCACCTGGCCGTCCGCGATCGCGTCGTAGGCCCGCTGGTACACCGGGATGTCGGTGATGACCGCGTTCGCGTACACGCCGAGCTGCAGCGGCACCGCCCACACGATCACGGCGAGCGCCACGCAGGCGGCGGGGAGGGCCCTCTCGCTCCTCACGTCGCCACCGGGACGGGCGCGGCCTCCGGCGCCGGCGCCTCCTCGGGCTCCGGCCGCGCCGCGCGCACCGGCGGCGGCCACTCGGGGATCATCGCCACGAGCGCGAAGGGCAGGAACCACGGGATGTAGAGGTAGAACCAGTGGGTGACGGTGAGCTCGATCCCGATCAGCAGGGCGCCCGAGAGCGCGGTCATGGTGAGCATGTCCAGCCGCCGGGGCCACCGCAGCACGGCGAGCGCCGCGACGGCCACCAGCACCATCAGCCCGATCTGCACCGGTCGCAGCCCGGGGTACTGGCCCCAGATCGAGAACGGCGAGTCGCGGCCGAGCTGGTAGCCGATCGTACGGGACCAGAACGCCCGCACCCCGTCGCCCCCGTCCAGCAGCAGCACCCAGCCGGTCAGGGCGGCGCCGATCGCCAGGCCTCCCACGAAGGGCAGGAGCTGGCGTCCCGGCGTCGGCCGCGGGAACGGGCGGCGGCTCCAGAGCGGCAGGAGGATCGCCGGGGCGAACTTGGTGGCGAGGGCGAGGCCGAGCATCAGGCCGCGGCCCACGGGATGTCGCGCGACCACGAGCCCCCAGATGAGGGTCGCGGCTACGAGCGAGTCGTTCGAGTTCGTGGCCAGGGCGAAGCCGGTGAACGGGAAGGCCGACCACGCGAGCGCCAGCCCCATCCCCATCCGCAGGCCGGCGATCCGCCAGCCCAGCACGAGCATCCCGGCGATGCAGAGGATGTCGAACAGGGTCGCGGCGCCGTGGGCCGCGGGCAGCGAGTCCCAGGTGCCGTTCCAGGGCTCGGCCAGCTCGAACGGCACGTAGAGCAGATAGTTGAGCGGGCCGTAGGTGTCGCAGGAGCCGCAGTCGCTCGGCATGTTCCCGTAGGGGGTGGTGCCGTGGGAGATGCGGTCGGCGCCGATCACCCCCGCGTAGCCGACGTCGATCACGTTCGAGTCGAAGGCGTTGAGCCCGAAGCGCAGGGCGAGGGTCACCGCGAGCAGCGTGACCAGCAGCCAGGTGGGGGTCGACGAGCCGAGCACCGGCCGCCGCGGCCCGGGCGGGGGATCGGGCGCGTCCGGGCGGGCGGCGCGCACCCGCGCCACCGCGATCCAGGCGAGCCGCAGCGCCAGGTAGACCATGGGCGGGTAGGTCAGCGGCACCGAGGTGAACACCTCGCCGCGGTTGAACCAGATGAGCGAGATCCCGAACGACAGCAGCACGAGCAGGTCGAGGGTCCGCCAGGAGACGAGCTTCCGCGGGCGCAGGAACGGCAGCAGCGGCAGCAGGAACAGCGCGCACAGGGACAGCCAGATCGCCGGCCGGTTGATCGCCCGGCCGAAGGCGCCGTCGTACCCGCGCGCCATCATCCAGGCCACCTGCGGGCCGGTGCGCACCTCGGTGATCTCGCCGCTCTCGTCCGAGACGAGCACCTGCGCCTCGACGGTCTCGTCGCCCTCGGCGTCCTCGGAGACGGCGAAGTAGGTGTGCTCGCGCTCGTCGTCGTCGTAGGAGACGGCCGTGCGCGAGATCTCGATGCCGTCGATCCAGTCGTGGAGCTCGTCCGAGGTCTCCGCGATGGCGGTGACCTCGTCGTCGCTCAGCGTCGGCTCGCGCGTGCGCTGCGGCTGCCGCAGCGACTCCCGGATCTCGGTGGCGCGCTCGGCCACCGCGCGCACCAGGTCGGCGGCCGCGCCGGTGGCCTCCGCCGGGGTCGGCTCGGAGACCGGGGCCGCGGATGCGGACGCCGCCGCCGCCACCAGGACGAGGGCGGCGATCAGGGCCGCGCAGGCCCCTCGCGCGCCGCCCATACGCCCTACCGGAAGGACCAGCGGCGGTTGAGCAGGAAGTTCACCGGCATGACGGCGGCGATCGCGACGGCCTGGGCGACGATCTCGGGGCTCCCGGCCCGGACCAGCACCTCGAGCAGCGCCAGGTTGAGCCCGAGGGCGACCAGGCTCACCGCCAGGTACCGCGCCCCCTGCTGGACCGCCGAGAGCCCGTGCTGCCGGAAGGTCCAGAACTTGTTGAAGACGAAGTTGGAGGTCCAGGCGACGCAGAAGGCGCCGACGGCGGCGAGCGCGTGATGCGCGTCGAGGCCGTAGACCAGCGCCGAGAAGACCGCCAGGTTGACCAGGTACCCCGACGCCCCCACCACGCAGAACCGCAGGAGCTGATGCCAGTCGTCACGGTCCGCATCGCGGATGTTCGGCACGCGCAGCACACGGGGTTGTGGCAGCGCGGCCGGTGGCGGGGCGGACCGGGTCGGCACGGCCCGCGATGGTACCAGAGCCCCTCCCGCCCCCCGGGTTCGCCCGGCGCCCCGCGCGCCCTACACTGGACGTGATCGTCATGCACCCCCCCGAGGGAGACCCGACGCACCAGCGGACACCCCCGCCGCGGCCCCGGATGTACGAGAGCGCCCTCACACCCGGAGACTCCGCGCGGTACGACAGCAGGTTCGCCTCGCGCGCCGCCGGCATCGTGTCGTCGGTCATGCGCGACCTCATGTCGCTGGCCGAGCGCCCGGACATCATCTCCCTGGCCGGCGGCTTCCCGAACACCGAGTCCTTCGGGCGGGAGATGTTCGACGAGGTCGTGGAGATCGTCGCCCGAGACCACCTGGCGGCCGCCCTCCAGTACGGGCCCACCGAGGGCCTGCTGGAGCTGCGCGAGCGCATCGTCGAGATCATGGGCCACGTCGGCGCCCGCGCCGGGGTGGACGACATCATGATCACCAGCGGCGGCCAGCAGGCGATCGACCTGTCGATCCGCACCTTCGTGAACCCGGGCGACACGATCCTGGCCGAGGGCCCCACCTACCCGGGTGCCGTCCCCTGCTTCACGACCTACGAGGCGAAGGTCGAGCACGTCCCCATGGACGACGACGGCCTGCGCGTGGACCTGGTCGAGGAGGCCCTGGACCGCCTGGACGCGGAGGGCCGCCCGCCGAAACTGCTCTACACGATCCCCAACTTCCACAACCCCGCCGGCGTGACCATGTCGCTGGAGCGGCGCGAGCGCCTGGTGGAGATCGCCCACGAGCGCGAGCTGCTGATCGTGGAGGACAACCCCTACGGGATGATCCGCTTCGACGGCGAGTCGCTCCCCACCCTCTGGGAGCTGGACCAGGGCGCGGGCTGGGTCGTCTACCTCTCCACCTTCTCGAAGATCCTCTCGCCGGGCGCCCGCGTGGGCTGGGTGGCGGCCCCGGCGGCCGTCCTCCGCAAGATGAACCTGGGCAAGCAGGCGGCGGACCTCTGCTCCTCGACCATCTCGCAGCGCTTCGTGATCGAGTACCTGCGCCGCTACGACTGGCTCGACTACGTGGCGAAGCTCAACGACATCTACCGCTCCCGCCGCGACGCCCTGCTGCGCGCGCTGGAGGAGGAGATGCCGCCCGAGGCGACCTGGACGCGCCCGGAGGGGGGCCTGTTCGTCTGGGCCACGCTTCCCTCGTACCTCGACACCACCCACCTCCTCGCGGCGGCCGTCGAGAAGCACCAGGTGGCGTTCGTGCCCGGCCGCGGGGCGTTCCTCGACGGGCGCGGCGGCAACTCGATGCGACTCAACTTCTCCGGCGTTCCCGAGGCGGTACTGAGCGAGGGCGTCCGGCGCCTGGGCCTCGCCGTGGCGGAGATGACGGAGCTGCACCGCGCCCTCGGCGGTGACATCGGGTGAGGGTCGCGGTGCTGAAGGGCGGGCGCTCGCTGGAGCGCGAGGTCTCCCTGCGCTCGGGCGCGAACGCCGAGGCGGCCCTGCGGCGCCTGGGCCACGACGTGCTCGAGGTCGATGTCGACCAGCACCTCGTGCGGACCCTGCGCGGCGAGCGCCCGGACGCCGCCTTCCTCGCCCTCCACGGGCGCGGCGGCGAGGACGGCACCGTGCAGGAGCTGCTGGAGATCCTGGAGATCCCGTACACCGGGCCCGGCGTGCTCGCGTGCGAGCGGGCGATGGACAAGGTCGTCGCGAAGGCGCACTTCGAGGCGGCCGGCATCGCGACGCCGCCGTCGTACGCCTTCCGGCAGGACGCGTTCCGGGAGCTCGGGGCGGGCGAGGCCCTCACGGACATCCGCGAGCGGCTCGGCCTGCCGCTGGTGGTGAAGCCCGCCAAGCAGGGCTCGGCGCTCGGCATCTCGGTCGCGCACGAGCCCGGCGAGATCCCCGCCGCCCTGATGAGCGCGCTCTCCTACGACGACCGCGTGCTGCTCGAGCGCTTCGTGCCCGGCCGCGAGCTGGCGGTCTCGGTGCTCGGCACCTCGGAGCCGTGGGCGCTGCCGGTGGTGGAGGCCATCCCGCTGGAGCGCGACTTCTACGACTTCGAGGCGCGCTACACGCCGGGCCTCACGGACCTCGTCGCCCCCGCCCGCCTGCCGGACCACGTGGCCCAGGAGGCCGCCCGGGTGGCGATCGACTGCTTCCGGGCGCTCGGCTGCCGAGGGGTGAGCCGGGTGGACATGATCCTCGACCCGGACGAGCGGCTCTGGGTGCTGGAGATCAACGCGATCCCCGGCATGACCGACACGAGCCTGCTGCCGAAGGCCGCCGAGGCCGCGGGCCTGGGCTTCGACGAGGTGGTGGAGCGGATCCTGGCCGACGCGGCCCTGGGCGCCTGACGAGGGGCCGCCTGCGTGGGGCGGCCCCAAGTCGGTTTTCCCGGCATCCATCCCCGGCGGGAGCCGGTGATGCCGGTCCGCGTCGTCCTCGCGATGAGCGGCGAAGCCGCCGCGAGAGACGCTTGTCGCAATCTCAGCAGGCCACCTGCACGCTGAAGGCGCGGTCCGCCGTCGCGCCCGGCGCCGCCGCGTCCGTCGTGCGCACGAACAGGCGGGTCGGGTCGGTGACGTCGAGCTCGATGCCGATGTTCCCGAGGTTCGCCGCGGTCACCTCGAGCTGGACCCCGGTCCACGAGCACTGGCTCACGTCCTGGCCGAATGCGACACGGTAGTTGCCCGCGTTGACGCGCAGCGACGTGACGCCCGTCGAGCCGCGGGCGAGGCTGCCGTCCGCGTTGACGACGCCCCACTTGGGCAGCTTGTTGGCGAGGGCGGCGGCGAGCTTCGCCTCGGTGATCGCGGCATCAGCCACCTTCACGGTGGTGATCGCGGCGTCGGCCACCTTGACGGTCGTTATCGCGTTCGACGCGATCTGGGCGGTCGTCCAGCCCTGACCGCTGCCGGTGATCTGGGAGAGCGGCCGGACGCCGTTCGAGCCGTCGTCGGCGTTGTCGCTCTGCGTCGTCCTGATCGGAGCGAGGTAGTTCAGGCTGCGGTTGCTGCGCTTCACCGAGGCCTGGGAGATGCGCTGATTGATGCGCAACTGCTCGGCGGAGACGGTGAAGCCTGCTTGTGCGGAGGCGTCGTCCGTGGCCGCCTCGATCGACAGGACGGTTGCGAGCCCGAGTGCGACACCTGCCGCCACTCCGGCGATCCAGCGGGTTCGCATGACCCTCTCCTTCATGGGTTGTCGACCGGCCCCTCCGGGATGAGGGGGCCGGTCTCGACCCTATGACGAGAGGTGCTGCGGGCGCTCCCCGCTCAGCACACCACCTGGATGTGGAACGCGCTGTTCACCGGCGCGCCGGCCGGGTTGGCCGTCCGCACGACGAGCTGGGTGCGCGCGGTGTCGGTGGTGTCGAGCGCGATGCGCACGGACACGGCGTCCGGCACCGGCGGAGCGTCCGTCGCGGGGGTGCCCGTCCACGAGCAGGCGCTGACGTCGCGGGCGAACTTCACCCGGTAGTTGCCCTCGTCCACGCGCTGGGACGAGACGGCGCCGTTGCCGCGGATGAGGTTCGACCCCACGGCGCCGCTCGAGACGGCGAACAGGGTCGGGTGGGCCTCGATGGCGCCGATCCGGGTCTGCGCGTCGTTGCTGCGCTTGACCGCGGCCTGGGAGATCCTCTGGTTGATCTTGAGCTGCTGCGAGGTGACGGCGATGGGCCGCTGGGCGCTCGCCTCGTCCGTCGCCGCCTCGATGGCCACCAGGCCCCCGAGCCCGAGCGCGACACCCGCGCTCACGCCGATCCACCAGCGTCCCTTCAGTGCCTCCACCATCGCCGACCCCCTGTCCGCGCTTGCAGTGGGGGCGACGCTACGCCGCGCGCCGTGGCGCGCGGCGTAGCGATCACGGGACTCTTACGCCCGTCTTAGAGTTCGTGACGGACGTCGCTCAGCAGACCACGGTGACGTGGAACGGCAGGTTGTTGACGTCCGCCGGGATGCCGCTCATGGGGTCGTCGGCCGCGGTGCGGACGGTGACCGTGTTGGGCGTGTTGGGCGTGCTCCAGGCGCTCACCTGGCCGACGGGCGTGACGGTGCTGTCGGCGGCGGCGATCGTCGCCTGGATGGCGCAGGCGCGGACGTCGCGGTCGAAGGTGACCGTGTAGAAGCCGGTCGTCGCGAGCTTCGCGGAGGTGGTGGCGCCCTTGCCGCGCACGAGCGCGCCGGTGGTGGGGGCGACCACGGCCCAGCGCGGCTGGGCCTCGCGGACGGCGGTGTCGAGCTTCGCGGAGGTCACGGCGCCGTCGCGGATCTGGGTGGTGCCCCAGCCGGGCGCGTCGTCGGCGGCACCGCTCTTGCGGATCGGGTCGAGCAGGTCGAGCGACTCGTTGCTGCGGCGCACGGCCGCCTGCGAGATGCGCTGGTTGATCTTGAGCTGCTCCGCGCTGACCGTCACGCGCGACTGCGCCGAGGCGGTGTCGCCCGCCTGGTCGATCGCGACGACGCCCGCCACGCCGAGGGTGAGCCCCGCCGCGATCCCCGCCCACCAGTTCCGTGGCCGCTTCATATATGTCGTCCCCCTGGTCCGGAGTGGTCGTTGGTCGGGCACCGTAGGGCGCTTCCGCGCCAAGATGGGCCCTCTTAGGGACTGCTTACGTGTTCAGGTGAAAACGTTCACCATGTGTCGCCCGCCGGTCCTCCTGGAGGGCGAGGAGCCCGTCGAGCACCCGGTTGACCGGCACCGGCACCCCGAGCGCCGTGCCCTCGCGGGCGAGGAACCCGCAGAGCGCGTCGCGCTCGAGCGGCTTGCCGGCGCGCAGGTCGCGGGCCGTGGAGGGGTGGTAGTGGCGGAGCTCGTCGTTGGGCGCGGCCATCCCGTCCACGTCCTCGGCGGTGAGCATGACCCCGTGCCGGGCGGCGACGGCCACCACCTCCCACATGGCCTCGCGCACGAGCACCTCCGACCCGGGCGTCGCGAGGGCCTCGCCGGCCGTCGCCCCGGTGACCGCGCAGATGGCGTTGAAGCCCGCGTTCCAGAGGAGCTTGTGCCACTGGTCCTGGACGATGTGGTCCGAGAGCGTCACGTCCCAGCCGCCCTGCTCCAGCAGGTCGTGGACGCCGCGGGCGAGGTCGGTGGTGCCGGCGGGGTCGCCCATCCGCACCCAGCCCTCGGCCTCGTGGTGGACGGTGCCCGGCTCCTCCACCCGCAGGCCGACGAAGGCGATGCCGCCGAGCACGCGGTGGGCGCCGAGCACCGCGGCGAGCCGGCCGACGTTCTCGACCCCGTTCTGGAGCGACAGCACGGGGGTCTCGGGGCCGACGACCGGGGCGAGCGCCGCGGCCGCCGCGGCGGTGTGGTGCGCCTTGGTGGTGACGATGGCCAGGTCGGGGGCCGGGCCCGCCGGCGCGTCGAGGGCGCGGACGGGGACCTCCCAGCGCGAGCCGTCGGCCTCGCGTACGATCGCCGTCCCGCTGCGGCGCATCGCGGCCAGGTGGTCCCCCCGGGCCACGAGGGTGAGGTCGTGGCCCGCGCGGGCGAGCAGCGCCCCGTAGTACGTGCCGACCGCGCCCGCCCCGATGACGAGGACCGATGCCAGCTGAGACCCCTTCCTCCGGTCGCCTCCTGGTCGAGCAGGACGGCGACGTGCTGGTCGCGAGGATCGCGAACGAGGCCCGTGCGAACGCCCTCGGCGAGACGATCCTCGACGACCTGGTGAGCCTACTGGAGGGCCGCCGGGCGGCGGAGGCACGCGTCGTGCTCCTCACGGGCGCGGGCGACCGGCACTTCTCGAGCGGCCTCGACCTGTCCGACGGCGCCGTGGAGGACCTCCCCGCGCTCGTCCAGGCCGGCGAGCGCCGTCTCGGCCGGGCCGCCCGCGCGATCGCCGCCTGCCCCCGGCCGGTGATCGGGGTGCTCAACGGCGCCGCCGTCGGCGGGGCCCTGGAGCTGGCGATCGCCTGCGACTGGCGCATCGCCGCCCGCGGCGCCCGGTTCACGATGCCCGCCGCCCGCATCGGCGTGGTCTACGCCCCGGACGGCCTCCGCCGCTTCGTCGCGGCGATGGGCCCGGGCGCCACCCGCCGCCTCTTCCTCACGGGGACCCCGGTCGACGCCGACGAGGCCCTCTCCCTCGGCCT
>JBFWPT010000058.1:0-21710 GCA_050249835.1 Thermoleophilia bacterium | reverse complement strand
GGTCGTGCGGCCGTCGAGCTTGCCGCGCGAGATGTCGCGCGCCTTCCGGTCGCCGGTGGACGCGGGGAGCATCCCGTACTCGGCGGTCACCCAGCCGGAGCCCTTGCCGCGCATCCAGGCCGGGACGTTCTCGTCCACCGACGCCGTGCAGATCACCCGGGTCGTGCCCACCGAGATCAGCGCGCTGCCGTCGGCGGTCGCCACGAACCCCGGCAGGATCTCGACCGGGCGCAGCTCGTCGGGCCGTCGTCCGTCGCTCCGCATCGCGGGGGAGCCTAGCCGGTCAGGCGCAGGGGAACGCGGTCAGCGGGGCGGTCGTCACGCCGCCACGGCCGGAGACGACGACCCGCCCGCCGTCCGCGGACACCGCGACGTCGTAGGGCACCATCCCTGCCGGCCGCCGCGCGGCCAGGCGCCAGGACGTGCCGCGCGCGCATCCGATCCACACGCCGTTCATGTCCCCGTAGAGGATCCGCGGGTCCGGGCCGGGCGTGCTCGCCAGCCTGCTGAGGCTCACCGCCGGTCGCGCCCGCGGGACCTGGGCGACCCGGCTCCACCGCCGCCCGAGATCCACGGAGCGGAAGATGCCGCGCGCGGTCGCGATGACCACCACCGGGCGGCGGCCACCCGTGACGGCCAGGGCCACCGGCGCCCCGACGGCATCGCTCGACCGCAGGGCCCACGACCCGCCGGCGTCGGTGCTGACGAGGATCCCGCGCACGGCCGGCGCGAGGGTGCCCGCCACGGGCCCCGAGCCCGAGACGACGAGCGTCGACGGCCGGTCGGGGCGGATCGCCACCGCCCCCGACCCCCACGACGACACCACGCGGAACGGGCTGCTGCGCCAGGTGCGGCCGCGGTCCCCGGACAGGAGGGCGCGCGGTTCCTGATCGGGCGCGGTCGCCAGGACCGTCGCCCCGCCGGGCGCCGTCGCCACCTGCCCGCCGACCCGTCCGGCGCCGGCGTCGGCCCACCTCCGCCCGCCGTCGAGCGACCGCAGGAGCCCGGTCCCCTGCCCCGCGGCATAGACCGTCGCGGTGCGGGTGGCACCGGCGATCGTGTCGATCTCCGGCAGGATCAGCCGACCGCCCCCGGAGAGGGTGCCCACCCGCCAGGCGCCCCCGGACAGCGGCCGGGAGACGAGCGTGCGGGAGGAGTGCACACCGGGGGAGGCGACGATGTACCCGGCGCCGGGGCCCACCGCGCCCACGACCGGCGTGGCTCGCGCAGGCGGCTGGCTGACCGCGCTCCACGGGTCCGGGACGGCACTTGCCGCCGGAGACGCGACCGCGACCAGGACGGCGAGCAGGCCGAGCCGGTGGAGGACGACCCCCATGCCGTCACTGTCTCATCCACGGCGGACCGGCGGGGCCCCGGGGTAGGGTGGGGAGGTGGCCGACACGCCCGCCGACCTCGCCCGGCTGCTGCTCGAGGCGGAGCACGCTGTCGTCCTGACCGGGGCGGGCGTCTCCACCGAGAGCGGCATCCCCGACTTCCGCTCGGCGGGAGGGGTCTGGGAGGAGAACGACCCCATGGAGGTCGGCTCCATGGCGACCTTCATGACGAACCCGGAGCGTTTCTGGCGCTTCCACCGGCCGCGCATGGACATGCTGCTCGGCGTCGACCCGAACCCCGCCCACCGGGCGATCGCCGAGCTGGAGGAGCGCGGCCTCGTGCAGGCCGTCATCACCCAGAACATCGACCGGCTGCACGCGAAGGCGGGCACGCAGGAGCTCATCGAGGTGCACGGGTCGCTCGACCGCGGCGCCTGCCTGCGCTGCGGCACCGCGATCAGCGGCGACGAGCTGAAGGCCCGGGCCGACGACGCCGAGGACGGGGTGCCGCGCTGCTCCTGCGGCTTCCAGATGAAGAGCGGGGTGGTGCTGTTCGGCGAGCAGCTCCCGCCGGACGCGATCGAGGCGGCCTTCGGCCACGCCGACCGCGCCGACGTGATCCTGGTCGTCGGGTCGTCCCTGCTCGTCGCCCCCGTCAGCCACCTGCCGGGCATCGTCTGCGACAACGGCGGCCGCCTGGCGATCCTCACCGAGAGCGAGACGCCCTACGACCACCGGGCCAGCGTCCGCCTGCACGGGAAAGCCGGGGTCCAATTGACCGAGGTGATCGAGGCGATCGACGCCATGGACGTCCACTGAGCATGAGGATCGACCTGACGGGGCGGGTCGCGCTGGTCACGGGCTCCACCGCCGGGATCGGGTTCGCGATCGCCGGCGGCCTCGCGGCGGCCGGCGCCGAGGTGGTGGTCAACGGGCGCGACCAGGCCCGCTCCGCCGAGGCCGCGGCGCGTCTGGCCGACCGGCCGGACGTCGCCGTCGCCCCGCGCGGCGTGGGCGCGGACGTCGGCACCGCCGAGGGCTGCGCCGGGCTCGCCGAGGCGGTCCCCCGGGTGGACGTGCTGGTCAACAACGCGGGGGTCTTCACCCCCACGCCGGTGCTCGACATCCCCGACGACGAGTGGCAGCGCCACTTCGAGGTCAACGTCATGTCCGGCGTGCGCCTCTCCCGCGCGTACGTGCCGGGGATGCTGGAGCGCGGCTGGGGCCGGGTGATCTTCATCTCCAGCGAGTCGGCCCTGCAGATCCCGGCGGAGATGGTCCACTACGGCATGACGAAGACGGCCCAGCTCGCCGTCTCCCGCGGCCTGGCCGAGTCGTTCCCGGCGTCCGGCGTCACGGTGAACTGCGTCCTGCCCGGCCCGACGATGACCGAGGGCCTGCACGCGATGCTCGACCCGGACGGGACGCTCGACGAGGCCGCCCTCGACGCGGCCGGCCGCCGCTTCGTGGCCGAGAGCCGCCCCACGTCGCTCATCGGCCGCCCCTCCACCCCGGACGAGGTGGCCGCGATGGTGGTCTACCTCGCCTCGGACCAGGCGTCCGCGACCACCGGCGCGGCCCTGAAGGTGGACGGCGGCGTCACGCGGGGCGTCGCCTGAGCGACCCGGCGCCGGCGATCCGCCCCGCCCGGGACGGGGACGCCGAGGCGGTTGCCGCGCTCTACCGGCGCTCGGTGGAGGTCATCGGCGCGCGCGACTACACCCCGGATCAGGTCGCCGCGTGGGCGGCGCTCGCGCCGTCCCCGGAGACGCTCCGGGCGCGGTTCCGCGACGGGCGCACGGCGCTCGTGGCCGTCGACGACGCCGACCGGCCCGTGGCCTACGGCGACGTCGAGCAGGACGGCCACATCGACCTCCTCTACTGCGCGCCGCAGGCGGCAGGGCGGGGGATCGGCGCCGCGATCGCCACGCGGCTGGAGGAGGCCGCCCGGGCGGCCGGCGCGACGCGCATGACGGTGGAGGCGAGTGAGGCCGCGCGGCGACTGTTCCTGCGGCGCGGGTTCCGTGAGTTGCACCGCCGGGACCTCGACCTCGGCGGGGTCGCGATCCACAACGTCGCGATGGAGAAGGACCTGGGCGCGGAGCCCCCCGCCTAGGCTCCTACGCGGCCCTCCAGAGCGCCGACTGGCCCAGCGTGGTGCGGGTCGCCCGGCCGGCGGCCACCAGGTCCCCCAGGGCGCGCTCGGCCGCGGCCTCGTCGACGGCGTCGTTGCCCCGCGTCATGAGCAGGGCGACCTCGCGGGTGACCAGGCCCTCGGGCCAGCGCTCCAGCAGCGGCCCGGGGTCCGGCGGCGGCGCCTGCCGCGGCAGCGACGGGTCGAGGTTGGCGACGAGCACGTCGTAGGCCTCCACCGGCTGCCACCCGCCCGCCACGAGCCGGGCGCCGTCGCGCGCGAACACCACCGACGGGGCCGTGAAGCGCACGGGCCCGTCCGTGGTGGCCGTCTTGCCCTGCAGCTCGGCCGCGCTGCCGCCGGCCGCGCGCGCCTCGGCGCGGTCGGCCTGGTAGGCCGCCTCCACCTCGGGATCGGCGATCGCCTCCACCAGGCCGGCGCCGTCGAGACCCGCCGCGTCCAGGGCCGCGGCCACCGAGGCGTCGTCGTCCAGCATCAGCGGGCTCGTGAAGTTCGCGATCTGCAGCGCGCGCAGGACGGCCCACTCGCTGCCGGGGTCGCGCAGCCGCGCCGCCACCACGGCCCGGCAGCCGCGCCCCGTGGCCGTGACCCGGCCCTTCCGGGGGAGGGAGAACGGCATCCCGAACCGGTCCCGGAACACCGCGTGCCCGGCGAGCACCGACTCCGGCGTGTACCCGCGCGAGAGGTACCGCGACGGGTCCTCGGCCAGCCCGATCATCACGAGCCGCCACCGCAGCCCGTCGCCGTACCGCCACTCCATCACCCGCAGCGCGGGGATCGCCGAGTACGCCCAGGGACACCCCGGGTCGGTGTAGAGCGTGGCGGTGATCGGCGGCACGTGGTCTCCTGGTTCGACTCCCCTCGACCATAGGGACCGGGACGGGCCCGGCGCCCCGTGGCGCCGGACCCCGGAGAGACCCGGATCAGCCGAAGACCGCCGGGAGCCGCGACCCCGGCCGGTAGCGGAACTTCCGCGTGAGATCCGCCCCGCGCACGGCGCCCTGCGACGCGTAGAGGATCCCGAACGAGTCGATGATCGAGCCGTCGGGGAACGTGCACATGTCGACGGCGCTGTTCGCGTTGGAGCGCAGGACCCAGCCGCCGCCGGCGATGTTCACGCCGCCGAACAGGTCGGTGCCGCCCAGCTTCGTGCAGTACTGCGACGCCGGGTTGGCGTTCGGGTTGAACCTGCCGGGCTGCACTCGGGCGAGGTACGCGATCGCCGCGAGCGTCGGCTTGCGGGTGGTCAGCGTGCGGAGGTCGACGAGGATCTGCGAGTCGTCGGACGCCTGGTGCCAGCGGCAGAAGGCCACCGGGGGCCCGAGCTTCAGGAGCGGCGGCGAGTTGGTACCCGCCGCGGCGGTGCGCATCTGCACCGTCCCGCCCTGCTTCGCGCAGTACGTCTTCCACGCCGCCGGCACCGCGGCGTTCGCGCCCGAGGCCAGCGCCGCGGCGCCCACGGCCGCGGCGACCGCGGCCGCGATCCATCCCGTGCGCCGCGACCGGCGCCCATCCGTTCCGTGCATCTCCCACCCCCGTGATGATGTGACGTGGGGGCAGGCTCTCACGGCACCGGACCCCGGGCATACGATGTAACCCGTGGCTCCCCCCACCGCCTTCGTCTACGGCCCCCACCTGCAGGCATACAACCCGTCCGACGACGGGGAGCGCCGCCTGCGCCGCGAGCTGGGCATCGAGATGCTGCGCGCCTACGGCCTGCTGGACCACCCGGACCTGACCGTCCACGACCCGCGGCCGGCCACCGACGCCGAGATCACGGCCGTGCACCGCGAGGCGTACGTCAACGCGGTCAAGCGGTACAGCGCCAACCCGCTCCTCGCCGCGGCGCCCGAGGGCTCCGTCTTCGGCTTCCACGACGGCGACACCCGCGCCCAGGAGGGCATGCACGAGGCCGCGGTGGCGACCTGCGGCGCCGCGGTCGTGGGGGCGCTGGAGATCTGGGAGGGCCGCGCGATGCAGGCGTTCTGCCCCGCGCCCGCCGGCCTCCACCACGCCATGGCCGGCCGCGCGTCCGGCATGTGCATCTACAACGACGCCGCGGTCGCGATCCAGGCGCTGCTCGACCGTGGCGCGGAGCGGATCGCCTACATCGACGTGGACGCCCACCACGGCAACGGCGTCCAGTGGATCTACTACGAGGACCCGCGGGTGCTGTCGGTGTCGGTCCACGAGAGCGGGCGCTACCTCTACCCCGGCACCGGCAGCATCGGCGAGCGCGGCGCCGGGCCGGGCGAGGGCACCTCGGTCAACGTGCCCCTGCCGCCCTACGCCGGCGACGGCCCGTACATGCGCGCGATCGAGGAGGTCGTCGCCCCCGCGGTGCGCGCGTTCCGCCCCGAGGTCGTCGTGATGATGACCGGCGTCGACCCGCACCACACCGACCCCATGGCCCACCTGCAGGTGACGACGGCCGCGTTCCCGCGCCTCTACGCCGCGCTGCGCGACCTGGCCTTCGACGCCGCCGGGGGCCGCTGGCTCACCGTCACCGGCGGCGGCTACAACATCGACCTCCTCGGCCGCCTCTGGGCCATGCAGCTCGCCGCGATGCTCGAGGTGGACCTCCCGGACGCGCTCCCGGAGGACTGGCTGGCCCTGGCCCGCGCGCGCGCCGGGCGGGAGTTCAGCCCCGGGCTGCTCGACGACCCGCCGTTCGCCATGGACGAGGCCACCCGCCACCAGGGCGACGACCTCGGCCACCAGGCCATCGACGACGCGAAGGCCGTGCTCGGGCTCTAGCGGTCGTGCATCCCCTTGCCCTGCAGGATGCGCGGGGCGTGCTTGGCGATGCGGTTGGCCCGCGTCGCGGACTGCTTGGCCCCGGTGAAGAGCACGAGGTAGCCGCGGCGCCGGCCCGGGGTGAGCGCGTCCCAGGCGGCCTCCAGGTCCGGGTCCTCGGCGAAGGCCGCCGTCAGCTCCTCCGGCACGGCGATGTCGTCGCGGGTGCCCTCGAAGTCGACCGTGGCACCGGACCGCTCCAGCTCGGCCGCCTCGTTCACGTAGGCGGTGAGCGTTGCCTCCTGCTCCAGGATCTGGGAGACGTCCGTGAACGGGATGAGGCGCCCCGAGCGCGTGTTCTCGCCCGGCGCCTGGAGGATGCCCTCGGGGTCCTTCAGCAGCACGCCCTTGAAGAACGACAGGCAGCAGTAGTCGTGCAGCACCCCGAGGATCACGACGTTGCCGCCGTCCTCGGTCGTGAAGCAGGGCGCGCCCCACTTGATCTCCTCCGTGAGCCCGGTGGCGGCGACGATGCGCCGCATCTCCGCCAGCTCGGCCTGCCACGGCTCGGCCGCCTTCAGGAACGCGTCGTACCGCGGCCCGCTGCTCCCCCTGCGCGCGCTCACGTGATCCTCCGAGCCGATGAGCCGTGCCGGGAACCTACCCCGGAGCAGATGCGGCGTCGATCAGGGCCGCGGCGGCCGTCCGGGCCTCGCGCGCCGGGGCCGTGGTGCCGAAGATGCCGGCGGTGACCATCGCCCCCTCGGCCAGCAGGAGCACGCCGTCGGCGGCCCCGTCGGGGAGCCCGGCGTCGCGCACCAGACCCACCAGGTCCGCGCGGAAGGCCCCCTTGTGGAGCCGCGCCTGCTCCGCCACCACCGGAAGCGTGGTGCCGAGCTCGCCGGACGCGTTGATCCATGCGCACCCGCGGAAGCCGGGTTCGCCGAACCACCCCTCCAGCCAGTCGAACACCGCCAGCACGCGGGCACGGGGGTCGTGCTCCTCCATCACGCGGGCCATGAGCCGCCCACGCCAGCGCACGTCGCGGCGGATCAGCACCGCCTCCACCAGCGCCGCCTTGCCCGGGTAGAGCGCGTACACCCGTTTCAGCGGCAGCCCGGATGCATCGCGGACCGCGTCCATCCCCACCGCCTGGATGCCGCGCGCGTAGAACAGGCCCTCGGCCGCGTCGAGAAGCCGCTCGCGGGCCACGTCGTCGTCCATGCGGCGATTCTAGTTGACCGCGAGAACGCTCGTTCTCTATGCTGGCGGCCCACCCCCGAGGAGGCCCCGTGGATCCCCGCCCGCCCCTTCCGCCGTTCACCCGCGAGACCGCCGCACAGAAGGTGCAGGGTGCCGAGGACGCCTGGAACACCCGCGACCCCGAACGCGTGGCGCTCGCCTACTCGGAGGACTCGGAGTGGCGCAACCGCGGGGACTTCGTGAGGGGCCGCGCGGAGATCGCCGCCCTTCTCACGTCCAAGTGGAACCGGGAGCTCGACTACGCGCTGCGCAAGTCCCTGTGGGCGTTCGAGGGCAATCGCATCGCGGTGCGATACCAGTACGAATCGCACGATGCCGACGGCCAGTGGTGGCGCTCCTACGGCAACGAGAACTGGGAGTTCGACGACCTCGGCTACATGCGCCGGCGCGAGGCCTCGATCAACGACGTCAGGATCGACGAGTCGGAGCGGAGGATCTTCGGTCCGCGGCCGGAGGACGAGCGCGGGCGGGACATCCCGCTGCGGTGACCGCCTCCGGCGCGGTGCTCAGAGGCGCTGGTCGAGCCACCCGACGCACGCGTCGATGAGCTCGTCGTCCAGGCCGTTGAAGACGTGGTCGGCGTCGGGGATCGTGGTGCGCCAGACGCTGGGGCAGTCCCCCTGCCGGGCGAGGGCCTCCAGCTCCTGCCCCTCCCCCTCGCGCACCAGCTCGTCCTCGCCGGCCTGGACGATCCCGAGGGGCACGGTCACGTGGCCCACGCGCAGGCGCGACTCGGCGTGGGGGGCGCGCGGCCCGCGCGAGTGCCACCAGGTGCGGTAGCTCCAGACCTCGCAGTCGAGCGGGCGCTCGCCGAAGCCCCGGGCGCGGCGGACGAGGAAGATGCGATCGCGGCGGGCGTCCTCGAAGTCCGGGGCGAGGCGCCGGTGCGCCGTCTCGGCCACCTCCTCGTAGCCGGGCTCGGCGCCGAAGTGGTCCCAGCGCAGGCGCAGCGCCGCCGGCAGCGACGCGGGATGGGCCAGGGTGAGGACCCCGACCACGTCCGGCGGCAGGCGGAGGGCCTGGTAGTGGGTCACGATCGTCGCGCCCATCGAGAAGCCGAGCAGCACGATCCGGCGGAAGCCCCGGCGCCGGAGCACGGCCAGCGCCGCGTCCAGGTCCAGCGGGGTGCGGTGCATCAGCCCGCCGCCGAAGATGACCCCGTAGTTCGCCATCCGGGTGTTGACCGACATCACCGTGAAGCCGGCGTTGGCGAGGCCGAAGGACACCCGCCGCGGCACCCCGGTCAGGTAGTTGCCCACCGAGCCGTGGACGACGAGCACCGCCAGCCGGCGCCGCGCGGCCCGGCCCTCCTCCCCCGGCTTGAAGATCATCCCGTCCCAGCTCTGGCCGTCCTCGGTCTCGGTCACGACGAGATCGATCGCGAGGCCGCGGTCGTCGGCGCCGAAGACGGGGATGCGGCGGCGCCCGCCGCGGTACGTGACCCGGGCCATCAGGCCCGCCTGCGCAGCCAGGCGACCACGGCGTCCAGGGTGGGGATCTCGCCGCCCTTGAACGAGTGGCCGACGCCGTCGATGCGGATGACCGTGACGTCGGTGTTGCCCGCCGACCGGGCGACGGCGGCGAGGGCGACGGCCTCCTCGAACTGCACCACCTCGTCGTCCGTGCCCTGCACGAGCAGGATCGGCGCCCACACCTGCCCGATCTGCCGGAACGCCATGGCCGCGGTCGCCGACGGCCCGCGCGAGTGCCACCAGGTGCGGTACGTGTAGACCTCGCTGTCGGCCGGCCGCGACGTGGGGCCGCGGCTCTGCTCCACGACCACCAGGCGGTCCTCGGCCGGATCGTCCGGGTCGCCGCCGATCGCCCGCCGCACCTCGGCCGTCAGCTCCGCGTACTCGGGGCGCGCGCCGAAGCGGTCGGCGCGCCGCTTCATCGACTGGGGCAGCCCCCACGGGTTGCCCAGGCACACCAGGCCGCGCAGGTCCGGCACGTGGTGGGTGGCGGCGTAGCGGGTGGCGAGGGTCGCGCCGCTCGAGTAGCCGGAGAGGATGATCGTGTCGTAGCCCTGCCCGCGCAGCCACCGGACGGCGGCCTCCACGTCGCGGATGGCGTCGCCCCAGATCGCCTGGCCGAAGAGCTGGCCCACGTTCCCCATGCGCGTCTCCAGAACCAGCACGGGGAACCCGGCGCGCGCCAGCGGCGCCGGGTAGAAGCGGAGGGTGCCCACCAGGAAGTTGCCCATGATGCCGTGGATGTGGACGACGGCGGTGCGCCGGCCGGTCGCCCGGCGCCGCGCGCGGGCGGCCCGCTCGTCGATCTCGAAGAGGGCGTCGTGGACCTCGCCGTCGTCGGCGGTCAGCGTCACCAGGCGCCGGTCGACCGGCACCGTCAGCGGCCTCGGTCGGGGGCGTCGGCGGGCGGCACGGCGGTACGATAACCCCCGTGCCCGCGCCGGACCGGATCGCCGTCAGGTACCTGTTCAGCCGGTCCTGCCCCTCCCACGAGGAGGGCCTCGCGCTGCTGCGCGCCGCAGCGGGCGACGCCGGGGTGGACCTCGACCTGGAGGTCGTCGAGGTGACCACGGACGCCCAGGCGGGGGAGCTCGGCTTCACGGGCTCGCCCACCTACCTGCTCGCCGGCGCCGACCCCTTCCCGCACGAGGAGCCCGCGCACGCGCCCGCCCACGACGCCTGCCGCGCCTACGCGCGCCCGGGCGGCCGCATCGGGCCCCTGCCCCACCACGACGACCTCGTGGCCGCCGTCCGGGCGGCCGCCGGAGGAGACGGAGACCCCTCATGAGCCTCGCCATCGGCGACACCGCGCCGTCCTTCCGCCTGCCGGCCACCGACGGCGGGCAGGTGACCCTGGAGGAGGTCGCCGCCGGCCCGGCGTCCATCGTGGCCTTCTGGTGCAACCACTGCCCCTACGTCCGGGCCTGGGAGGGGCGCTTCAACGACATCGCCCGCGAGTACGGCGACAAGGGCGTCACCACCGTCGCGGTCTGCGCGAACGACCCGGTGAGCCACCCTGGCGACTCCTTCGAGGCGATGGTCGAGCGGGCCGCCGAGCAGGGCTACGTGTTCGCCTACGCGCAGGACCGCGACCAGGACGTCGCGCGCGCCTACGGGGCGGAGCGCACCCCCGAGGTGTTCGTGCTCGACGCCGAGGGGCGGCTCGCCTACCACGGGGCGATCGACGACTCCCACGACCCGGACGGCTTGTCGGTCCACCACCTGCGCGACGCCCTCGACGCCGTGCTGGCCGGCGGCGCCCCCGCCACGGCCGAGACCCCGGCCGTGGGCTGCACGATCAAGTGGGCCCGGTAGCGCTGCCTAACCGGTCAATCGGCCGTAGGCGCGGTTGCAGTAGAGCAGGGGGTCGGTCCCGGCCAGCTCGGTCGTGACGACCCGGCCCACGAGGATGGTGTGGTCGCCCCCGTCGAGCGCGGCGTGGCGCTCGCACACCAGGCGGGCGACGCCGAACGGCAGCAGCGGCGTGTCGTAGGGGCCGCGCTCGTCCGGGAACCCGCCGAACTTGTCGGCGCCGGGCTTGGCGAACAGCGACGACATCTCCTGCTGCTCGGCCCCCAGGACGTGGACCGCGAAGCCGGGCGCCTCGACGAGGCCGTCGTGCGAGAGGGCGCCGTGGGCGACGCAGATCAGCACGAGCGGCGGGTCCAGCGACAACGACGAGAACGACGCCGCGGTCATCCCGAACGGCTGGTCCTGCCACCGCGCGGTGACGACGGTCACGCCGCTCGCCCAGCGCGCGAGGGTGTCGCGGAAGTCCCGCTCGGTGACGCTCTCCATCGCCGGGAAGGGTACCGGGCCGCGCCACGTCGGGGCCCCGGGCGGGACTTCCGCCGGGGAACCGGCTATCCTCGCCCTCCAAGTAGCGACGATCTCGTCGAAGCCAGGGCGGCAATCCGGCCGCCCGTGGGATGGTGCCTCAACCTCCGGGACTCCCGGTGGACGGTCGAGACCCCCTCCCGTCCGAACCGCGGCCCGATGCCGCAAGGAGTCCTGACAACGTGACAAGCACGTCCTTCGCCGCCCTCGGCGTGAGCGACCGCGTGTGCGCCGAGCTCGCGTCCCGGGGCATCACGTCCCCCTTCCCTGTGCAGTCCCTCGTGGTCCCGGTCGCCCTGACCGGCCGGGACGTCCTGGTGTCCTCGCCGACCGGGTCGGGCAAGACGCTGGCCTTCGGCCTGCCGATCCTGGAGCGGCTGGAGCCGGGCGGCGCCACGCCGGCCGCGCTCGTGCTGGCCCCCACCCGCGAGCTGGCGGTGCAGATCGACGAGGAGCTCTCGCCCCTCGCGACGGCCAACGGCCTCACGATGGCCGTCTGCTACGGCGGCGTCGGCCTCGACGCGCAGGCGAAGCGCGCCGAGCGGGCGGACGTCATCATCGCCACCCCCGGCCGCCTGCTCGACCTGGCCCGTCAGAAGCGCGTGAGCCTGAAGGGCGTCGGCACGCTCGTGCTCGACGAGGCGGACCGGATGCTGGACATGGGCTTCCTGCCCCAGGTCCAGGCGATCGTGCGGCAGATCCCCCGCGACCGCCACACCATGTTCTTCTCCGCCACCCTCGAGGGCGCCGTCGGCGGCGCGGCCGCCGAGTTCACCCGCGACCCCGAGCGGCTGCGGATGCGCGACAGCCGGGTCGCCGAGGGCGCGAAGCTGTCCGAACGGCTCACCCAGCAGTTCGTGGCCTGCACGCCGGCCACGCGCACCGAGTCGCTGGTGGAGCTCATCGCCGACGAGCAGGAGCTCACCCTCGTCTTCTGCCGCACCCGTCGCGGCGCCCAGCGCCTCGCGGAGCGCCTGGAGAAGCAGGGCGTCAAGGCCGGGGCGATGCACGGCGACATGACGCAGGCCGCCCGCGAGCGCGCGCTGAAGCGCTTCGCCACGGGCAAGGTGCGGGTGCTCGTCGCCACCGACGTCGCGGCCCGCGGCATCGACCTGGACGACATCGGCCTCGTCGTCAACTTCGACCCGCCCGAGGACCAGGACGCCTACACGCACCGCGTCGGCCGCACGGCCCGCGCGGGCCGCACCGGCCGCGCCGTGACCCTGGTGATGCCGGAGGACGCCGGCCCCATGTCGCGCATCGCCTCCAACCTCGGCATCGCCGAGGCGTGGGAGGCCACGGGGTACGCCGTCGCCGCGCCGCGGGTCGTCTACGGCCAGCGCGGCCGCAAGTCGGCCTTCGCCCCGTCGCGTCCGGTGCGCAAGGGCCCCTCGGCCCCCGCGCCGGACCCCTCCGCGCCGCCCCGGAAGAACCGGGTCAAGCGCGGCAGCCGCACCCTGCCGACGGGCTAGTCACCGGGGAGCGCGAGGGGGCGAGGGAGTCCGCGCCCGAACAAAGGTCGTGCGAGCCGCCGCGAAAACCGAGTGATCCGGATGGCCGCGGCCACCGCCGATGCCCGGAGGGCCTCGGTGGTGACGCGGGCGCCGGAGCGCGAAGGTTTGCAGCCGGCGGATCGTGCGACCGACTTCGGGGGTGGGCTCCTAGAAGTCCCCACCTCCGCCGCCCCCGAAGTCGCCGCCGCCGCCGAAGCCCCCTCCGCCGCCGAAGTCGCCGCCGCCTCCGCCGAAGTCCCCGCCGAAGCCGCCGCCTCCGTCGCCGAAGCCGCCCTCGTTGCCGGACGCCTGGCCGCCGCCGAGCATGCCGCCCAGGATCACGCCGGCGAGCGCGCCGCCCAGGACCGGGCCGAGGCCGCCGCCGCCCATGCCCATCCCGCGGCCCTGCCAGTAGGGCATGCGCTGCCCGTGCTCCTCCACCTCGCGGAACTGCGGCTCCTCACCGCGCGCCATCTGGTCCGCGCACCGGGCGCACGCCGGCAGCTCGGCCTTGTCGCCGCTCGGGGTGGAGATGGTGACGGTGGTGGTCGCTTTGCCGTGCTTCGGATCGAAGGCGCACATGCCCTCCAGCAGCGGCTCCTGGTCGGCGGCCTCCGGCGGGCGGCCCTCCAGCACGGCGCGCGTGCGGCGGGCGGCGCGCAGGCCCTTCTCCAGGGTGAGGCCGGCCGCGCGCACCTGCTCGGGGGTCGGCGCGGGCGGCCCCTCCAGCACCTGCCGCGCCTCGCCGTAGGAGAGCACGGCGACGTCGTAGTGCTCGCGCGCCGCCGCCGTCATGGTCCCCGCCATCTGCACGTCGTCGTCGAGGTCTGCGATCTGCGCGGCCAGGGCATCGACCAGCGGGTCGAGCTCGCGCGCGTCGGCCACCTGGGCCTGGGCGGCGCGGGCCTTCGCCTTCCGCCGCGCGAACATCACCAGCAGGATGATCGCGCCGATCCCGACCAGCAGGATCACGAGGAACACACCGCCCCCGGAGGAGCTCTCGTCGCCGTCGTCGGCCGGGGCGACGGGAGCCGCGCCCGACCCCGACGAGGACCCGCCCGTGCCGCGCCGCGCCGCGAGGTCGCTGGCGACGGAGATCGTCCCGCCCACCGGGTCCTGCCGCAGCTCGGGCAGGCGCGCGTCGTACACGGCCTGCACGGTCCCCGACGGCAGCGACGACGCGATCGACAGGTTGCGCGGCTGGTTGGACAGCACGAGCACGTCGCCCGCGAACGACAGCCGCTGGCGCAGCGACCGGGCGTACGCCACCGGGTCCGCCGGACGGGCGTCCAGGATCACGAACTTCGATGGGGTGCCCGCGGCCCGTAGGTCGGCGGCGGCGTCCTCGAAGCGGTCGCGGCCGCTCTGCGAGAGCGGGGCGCCCTCCTCCACCGCCACGTCGGACGCGGCCACGGCGGCCAGGTCGACGAGCGCGACGGCGGGCGCGGTGACGGCGAGGCACGCCACGAGCGCGAGGATCAGGGTGAGCAGGGAGCGGGTTCTCATGGGCCGAGCGTCGCACCTGGGGGGGCCCTGCACAACACGGTGTGACCGCCGCACGGCTTCCCCCGGGGCCGCCCTGCGGGGTACGGTCCGGAGCGACATGACGGAAACCAAGGGAGGCGCGGCGTGTCGTTCTTCAGTCGCCTGAAGGCGATCTTCCAGGCGAAGGCCAACAAGGCCCTCGACGCGGCCGAGAAGCCGGACGAGATGCTCGACTACTCGTTCGAGAAGCAGACCGAGCTGCTCACGCAGGTGCGCCGCGGAGTGGCCGACGTGGCCACCAGCAAGAAGCGCCTCGAGCTGCAGGCCGACAAGCTGCAGCAGAGCACGGTGAAGCTGGAGGGCCAGGCGTCGGCCGCGCTCGCGGCCGGGCGCGAGGACCTCGCCCGCACGGCCCTCGAGCGCAAGGCCGGCGTGCAGGCCCAGCTCGACTCGATCAACGCCCAGAAGGAGCAACTCCAGGGCGAGCAGGACAAGCTCGTCGCCGCCGAGCAGAAGCTCACGGCCAAGATCGAGGCCTTCCGCGTCCGCAAGGAGACGATCAAGGCGCAGTACACGGCCGCCGAGGCCCAGACCAAGATCGGCGAGGCCTTCAGCGGCATCTCCGAGGACATGGCGGACGTCGGCATGGCGATGGACCGCGCGGAGAGCAAGGTGGAGACGATGCGCGCCCGCGCCGGCGCCATCGACGAGCTGCTCGAGTCGGGCGCGCTCGACGACCTGAGCGTCGGCGGCGACGTGGTCGACCGCGAGCTCAGCCAGATCGCCTCGCAGAGCGCGGTGGAGGCGGACCTCGCCCGGCTGAAGGGCGAGATCGGGGCCGGCGCGGCGCCGGCCGGGGAGATCGGCACCGGGGGGTCGTCGTCGTGATCGTGCGCGTGCTGGGACGTGGGCAGTACCACCTCGACCACGCGGACCTGCCGACGGTGGAGAAGGCCGACGACGCCATCGAGGCGGCCGTCGCGGCGGGCGACCCCGCCGCCTTCTCGGCGGCCCTGAAGGAGCTGATCGCCACCATCGAGCGCGTCGCGACCCCGGTCGCCCACGACGAGTTCCTGACCTCGGACGTCGTGGTCCCGGACGACGACGCCACGCTGGAGGATGTCTCGGCCTACCTCTACGACCCCGAGGACGGCCTCATCCCGGGCTGATCTCCGCCGGGCGGGCCCAGGACGCGACCTGGGCCCGCCCCGCGCGGGCGAGCGCGGCGAGGCCCGCGTCGTCGTAGCCCGCCTGCACGGCCAGGTTCATGCCGAGCACCACCGCGACCACCAGGTCGCGCCGGCCGTCCAGGTCGTCCGCGGGGATCTCGCCCGCCGCCGCGGCGCGCGCGAGGGCCGCGTCGAGCGCCTCGCGCAGGCCGGCCCGGTAGACCGCGACACGCGCGGCGACCCGCGGCTCGGACTGCGCGCCCTCGCACATGAGCCGGCCCACCATGCACCCGCGCCCGCCGTCCGCGCGGTGCCAGTCGCTCAGGGCGGCGATGAAGCGGTCGACCGACGCGAGGCCGTCCGGCGCGTCGCGGAGGGGGTCGATGAGCGCGTCGGAGAGGGCGCCGAGGTAGCGGGCGAGGGCCGCGTCGAGCAGGTCGGTCTTCGTCCCGAAGGCGGCCGTGATGCTCGACTGCCCCAGGCCCAGCTCGCGCTCGATCTCGCGGGTGGTGACATCCCGCGCGCCACGGCGCCAGAACAGCCGCGTCGCGGCGTCCAGGGCGTCGTCGGTGTCGAAGGTCCGGGGGCGTCCGGGCGGCATCGCCCGTCGAGGGTACTCCACACTCATGGCCCTATTGTGTAGCATGCGCGACGTTATTGCCACGCACCCTTCCGGAGGAGCCCCGATGACCGAGTTCGCGACCACGATGCCCGTCCGCCTCGACCCGGAGTCGCGGCGCCTCGACCGTCTCGTCGACCTGCCCCCGGACGGGCGCACGATCGTCTTCGGAGCGCACGGGCCCGTGGCAGAGCACTACGGGATGCCCGGCGAGGGCGGCCTGCCGACGACGCTCGACTACCTCACCGCCTCGGTCGCCGGGTGCCTCATCGGGACCTTCGGCGGCTCGCTCCGCCGGGCCGGCGTGCGCATCAAGCCGGCCGACCTCACGGCCGTCGCGACGGGCGACGTGGCCTCGGACGAGGACAACGTACTCCGCCTGCGCCGCATCACGCTGGACTACACGCTCCGCATCCCGGAGGAGCACGCGGAGACGGCCGCCGAGGTGCATGCCGTCCACGCGTCCAAGTGCCCCAACGCCCGCAGCGTCTCGGACGCCATCGAGATCGTCACGAACCTCACCGTGGCCGCGCCGGCCGCGGCCTGAGCGGCTAGCGGGCGATGACGATGCCGGCGGCCTCGCGGTCGAAGGTGTCCGGCGTGACGCCCTCGTCGCGCAGCTTCACCTTCTGCACGCGCTCGGTCGGCGTCTTCGGCAACGCGTCGACGAAGCGGATGTACCGGGGCACCATGAAGTAGGGCATCCGCTCGGCCAGCCAGTGGGTCAGGGCGGCGGGGTCCGGGGGGTCGCCCTCGGCGACGCAGACGATGAGGATCTCGTCCTCGCTCGAGGCGCCCTCCCCCGCCTTGACCCCGATGGCCGCCGCCTCGCGCACCGCCGGGTGGTCGGCGACCTGCTTCTCGACCTCCATCGACGAGACGTTCTCGCCCCGCCTCCGGATGTAGTCCTTCACCCGGTCCATGAAGTAGACGTAGCCGTCCGCGTCCATCCGGCCCAGGTCGCCGGTGTGGAGCTTCAGGTTGCGGAAGTCCTCGGCGGTCTTCTCCGGCATGCCGTAGTAGGCGCGCATGACGATGTTCGGGATCTTCATGTCCACGACGATCTCGCCCGGCGTGTCCGGGGGCAGGGGCCGGTCGGTGCCGGGCTCCACGATCGAGACCTCGTACCCCGGGTTCGCGGTGCCGCAGGAGCCGAGGCGGGGCGGGCGGGTGGGGTCCATGAGGGTCGCGACGCCGGTCTCGGTGAGCCCGTAGCCCTCGGTCAGCCGGACGCCGAAGCGCTCCTCGAACTGGTGGTAGATGTCCTTCGGGGCGGGGGCCGCGGAGATCGTGTGGACCCGGTGGGCGCGGTCGAGGTCGGACGGCGGCTGGTTCCAGAGGAAGTAGAGGATCGCGCCGATGCCGTTGAAGGTCGTCGCCCCCGCGTCGATCGCCTGCTGCCAGAAGCGGGTGCCGGAGAAGCGCTCCACATAGGCCACCCGGGCGCCGGCGAGCAGCGCCGGGTAGGCGCAGAGCACCTGGGCGTTCGAGTGGAACAGCGGCAGGCACGAGAAGTAGGTCTCGTCGCGCAGGTCGGCCGGGGTGACGCCGCGCAGCACCGCCATCGACTCGACCGCGCTGCGGGCCGAGAAGTAGTCGGCGGCGTGCTGCTTGATGACGCCTTTCGAGCGGCCGGTCGTGCCCGAGGTGAACATGATGCGGGCGTCGTCGGTCCAGGCGTACGGGATGCCGTCCGGCTCCCCGTCCGGGGCGTCCATGAGGGCCTCGAGCGTCTCCCACGCGACCCCGGGCTCAGGCCCGTCCGCGCCGCCGCCCACGGGCACCACGATCACCCGCTCCAGCAGGGGCAGGTCGGCCGCCACGAACGCCAGGCGGTCGAGGAAGACATCGGCGATCACCAGCGTCCGCGCCTCGACGAGGGAGATCGTCCACGAGAGGAAGTCGCCCTTGTAGGCCGTGTTGATCGGGCTCATCACGGCCCCGGCCTTGAGGATCCCGAACCAGACCGGGACGAACTCCTCGCAGTTCGGCAGCAGCACGCTCACCGACTCGCCGGGCTGCACGCCGCGGGCGACGAGCGCGTTCGCCACCCGGTTCGCACGGGCGTTCACCTCGCCGTACGTGACCCACGGGCCGTCCCCGTAGCGCAGGTACTCCCGGTCCGGGTGGGCCTCGGCCGCCGCCCGCAGGATGCGCGGCAGCACCCAAGTGGTCGGGTCCTCCCGGGCGTACCAGTCGCTCCACTCGCGGACGGCCATCAGGCGGCCTCGGGCTCGGGGCCCTGCCCCTCGCGGAAACGGCGCCAGTCGGGGGCGCGCTTCTCCTGGAAGGCCAGGATGCCCTCCTTCGGCTCGTCGCCGTGGACGTGGTTGAGCGCCATGAGCTCCATGCCGTGGTTGGTGGAGGAGTAGAGGGCGTCGGTCTGGGCGTTCAGGGCGATCTTCGCCAGGCGCAGCCCCTGCGGGGAGCGGCGCAGGATGGTCTCGCACCAGCGGTCGACCGTCGCGTCGAGGTCGGCCGGCTCCACGACGAGGTTCACGAGGCCCATCGCCAGCGCCTCCTCGGCCGAGTACTGACGCGTGAGGAACAGGACCTCGCGGGCCTTCTTCTCCCCCACCACCGCCGGGATGAGCTGGCAGCCCCACCAGAGGGGCGCGTTGCCGATCTTGGGCCCGGCCTGGCCGAAGCGGCCGGTCGTGTCCGTGATCGTGAGGTCCGAGATCATGTTGAGCTCGTTGCCGCCGCCGATCGCGTAGCCGCGCACGCGGCAGAGGATGGGCTTGCCGTTGTTGCGCATCGCGCTCGCCAGGCGCGGGCCGATGATGTGCCCGGCGCGCTTCTCCTTCATCGTCCGGGTCGGCTCGCGCACGTCGCCGCCGACGCAGAACGCGCGGTCGCCGGCGCCCGTGAAGACGACGACCCCCACCGACTCGTCGTCGGCGCTGCGCTCGAACGCCTCGCAGAGCTCGAGCATCGTCTGGCCCCGGAACGCGTTCAGGCGCTCCGGGCGGTTGATCGTGATCGTCGCCCGGCCGTCCCGGACCTCGTAGATGACGTCCTCGAAGTCACCCACCCCTCAGTCCTCGGCCGGCAGGAACTTCGAGGCGTCGATGCCGTGCTCGGCCATGAGCTTCTTGAACGTCTCCCGCATCTCGTCCGGGTAGTCCGGGAGCTCCTCGGTGGCGAGGACGTGCTCGGCGTGGGCGCGCAGGCGCGGCCCCAGGTCCCAGTCGTCGTCGGCCATGAGGCGCCGGATCTCGCGGGCGGGGAAGTAGAGCATCCCCGGGTCGCGGCCGTGCCGCTCGGCGATGCCGACGATCTCCTCGAAGCGCCCGGGCAGCGGGGCCTGCTCCTGGATGAGGCCCTTCTCCTTCAGCATCTCGACGGTCGCGCGCTCGGACGCGTAGGGGACGCCGAACTCGCCGTCGTGGAAGAGCTTCTCGAACTTCAGGCGCGGGCGCTGGCCGCCGGCGTCCGCGCTCTCCAGCGGGTAGCCGATCGCGTGAGCCCAGGTGAAGCGGTAGTGCGGCGGCAGGCCGAACGCCTTCTCCAGGCCGCCCGGCTTGCGGCCGAAGGCGATCAGGATGTTGCCGACGCCGAGCGCGACACCCGCCGAGATCGCGTTCGCCACCGCCTGCCCGGTCTCGAAGCGCAGCAGGTTCTCGGTGCGCTCGGTGGGGAAGCTCATGAGGCGCGGGATCGTCTGCGTCATCGAGAACTCGTAGTTCCAGCCGTGGTACTTGGTCGTCGCCCCGGCGAGACTGACGGTCGAGATGCCGTCGACCGCCCTCCCGTACCAGGCGTTGAGGTTCGTGAGCCACACGATGAGGTGGGACGCCTGGTTGATGATCTGGACGTTGAAGCCGGAGACGCACTCCTCCAGCTCGTCCCAGACGTCGTGGTCGCGGGTGACGATGATCGCCTCGGTGCAGTTGATGTTCCCCTGGCACGAGGAGAACCGCGCCGCCTGGAGCATCGTCTCGATCTTCCAGCGCTCCACCGTCTGGGCCTCGTCGAAGTACCGGATGCTGCGCCGGTTGCCCAGGGCCTGCAGCAGCGGCATGTCCGGGATCTCGCTCGCGGGCGGGGGTGAGGCGTCGGACTGGGTCATCGAGTGGCGCTCCTGGTCGGCTTACTATGTAATCCCGGTGGAGCCGAAAACCTAGAAGGACGTCCCGAGCGATGTCAACCGCACAGCCCCCGCGCGCGCCGCTCTCCCGGGAGCGCATCGTCCGCGCCGCCCTCGACCTGGTGGACGAGGCCGGGCTCGACGCCCTCACCATGCGGCGGCTCGGCTCCATCCTGGGCGTGGAGGCGATGTCGCTCTACAAGCACGTGCCGAACAAGGAGGCGATCCTCGACGGCATCCGGGAGCTGCTCCTGGCCGACTTCGCCGCCTCGCTCCCGGCCTCCGCGCCACTCGGCGACTGGCGCGACGACCTCGCCCGCTTCGCGCGCTCCTACCGCGCCCTCGGCCGCGCCCACCCCGAGGCGTTCTCCCTGCTGGCCTCCGCTCCCGGCCGCGCCTACGTCGCCGGCAGCGACGTGGCCGAGACGGGGCTCGAGCGCCTCATCGCCGAGGGCCTCGACCGGGACGACGCGATCCGCGCCCAGCGCACCGTCACGCGCTTCGTGCTGGGCACGAGCCTGCTGGAGCACGCCGCCGACGACGCCCCCTCCCCCGTCTCCGAGCCCGAGCTGGTCGCGCTCACCGAGGACCGCCCGCTGCTCGGCGCCCTGCTCGGGGCCCTGGAGAACTCGACCGACGACGCCCTGTTCGAGTTCGGCCTCGCCGCGCTGCTCGCGGGTATCGAGCAGATCGTCGCCGGGGCCGCGCCGCGGCCGGACGAGGACTAGCCGGGCCTCCGCGCGATGGCGTCGACGAGGGCCGACAGGCCGGAGTGGGCGGGGCCCTCGTCCACGTCGGCCTCGTACGCCCGGATCGACTCGACCTCGTAGCCGGCGAGCTCCTCGCGCAGCAGCGCCTCGGTGTAGAGGTGGGCCGGGTCCGGCGGGCCGCCCGTGCGGTACCGGAGCTGCTCCACCCCGTAGCCCTCGCAGAGCATCAGCCCGCCGGGCTTCAGGGTCTCCAGGATGCGCGCCCACATGCGGCGGCGCATGTCCGGCGGGGAGAACTGCACGAAGATGGCCGCCACAGCGTCGTAGCGGTCCGGGGGCCAGGCCCAGTCGTCGAGCCCGGCGACCTCCGCCGCGACCTCCACCCCGCGTTCCGCGGCCAGCCGCCGCGCCTTCTCCACCGCGACCGCGGACCCGTCGAAGCTCTCCACGGCGTACCCGAGCTGCGCCAGGTGGACGCCGTTACGGCCCTCCCCGTCGGCCACGCACAGCACGCGCCCGCCCGGCGGGATGCGGTGGGCCTGCGCCGCCAGGAAGGCGTTCGGCGCGGTGCCGAAGATGTACTCGTCGCGCGCGAAGCGCGCGTCCCAGTCCGGGGTCGCCGTGGACATCGCCCGGAGGGTAGCCCCGTCGACGACCGAGGGCCCCGTGCGGGGCCCTCGGCGACGAGCGGGTGCGGCGGGGTGACTACCCCTGGCCGCTGGTGGTGATGAGCTCCTTGCGCTCGGCCGAGTCGCTGGCGACGAGCTTGCCGACGTAGGCCCGGTCGATGTCCGCGACGATGATGTCGCCGACCTCGTCCTGCACGTTGGAGAACAGGCCGCGCTTG
>JBFWPT010000057.1:0-25593 GCA_050249835.1 Thermoleophilia bacterium | reverse complement strand
GCATCGGCGTGGTCTACGCCCCGGACGGCCTCCGCCGCTTCGTCGCGGCGATGGGCCCGGGCGCCACCCGCCGCCTCTTCCTCACGGGGACCCCGGTCGACGCCGACGAGGCCCTCTCCCTCGGCCTGGTGGACCAGGTCGTGGACGGCGACGCCCTCTGGGGCACCGCGATGGAGTCCGCCCGCGCCGTCGCGGCCGCCGCCCCCCTTGCCGTGGAGGGCACCCGCGCGATCGTGGACGCCATCACCGACCGCGCCCCGTGGGAGCTGGTCGAGGAGACCGCCGACTCCGTCCGCCGCCGCGCCTTCGCCTCGAAGGACCTGGCGGAGGGCCTGGCGGCCGCCCGGGAGCGCCGGCTGCCGGAGTTCACCGGGACCTGAGGTTCTCGCAGCGGGGCTTCATCCAGGGCCGGGCAGTTCCGCCTTGCCCCACCGGCCGGCGATGAACTTCTGCACCTCGGCCTCGTCGGAGATCTCCCGCGTGCCGTTGCCCATGCGCACGTAGAAGCGGCTCTTCTTCTCATGGTTGCCGTCCTTGGCGACGGTCGTGACGGTCGCGTGCACCGGATGCGATGACGGCTTCACGTGCACCCGGCAGATGTCCAGGCCGCCAACGGCGTGGATCTGGCTGCCGACGTTGGTTGCAGCAGCCGGGCCGACGGCGTTCATCACCGCCTGGTGGAGGGCGAGCTGAAAGAGGTCGGCGTCGTCCTTCCCCTCCTTGCGCAGGGTGAGGTAGTCCGCCTCGAGCCCGAGCGGCTCCGAGTCGTCGGCCACGCCGATCAGCAGGGTGCCGCCCTCGGGGCTGTTGAGGAACGCCGCGACGGTCTTGAGCGTGGCCGTCTCGATGTTCTTCGACTTCTCGCCCTTGACGATGTCCCAGCGGAAGCTCGACTTCTTCTCCAGGTGGGCGTCCTCCGGCCGCCCCATCAACTCGCCGATGGGGCAGTGCTCCTGGTTGGCCACCCGGGCGCGGCCGTAGATCAGCGGCAGGTAGCGGGCGATCACGTCGGCCCGCAGCTCGTCCGAGCCCATCACCCGGTATGTGAGGTCCTCGTTGCTCGCGAGCCGCTGCACCAGCGCGTCCGTGTAGCGCTTCTCGAACGCGATGCCGAAGTTCTCGCGGCTGTTGGCCGCAGCCTGCTGCTGGAGCTGCGGGTCCGCGATCAGATCCTCGGCCACCGAGTCGAGGTGGAGGGCGTCGGCCTCGGTCAGGTTCAGCCCATAGCGCTCGTTGAGCTGGTTGATGATGCTCGACAGCGAGTCCTGGTCGGGCTCCGTTTGACGGCCCGCTCCGTCCAGGATCGTCTGCACGACACCCTCGGTGTCGGTCAGATCGATGGAGCCCTCGAAGGCCATCTCCTGGCGGAGGTGCGTCAGCTCGACCTCGTCGCCGAGATCGATCACCTCTCCTGGCGCCCGCCGGATCATCCGGGCGAGCGCCTTCGAGAAGAGGTAGTCGCGCTCGAGCGCGGTATCGCCGAAGTTCACGAGCTGGGAGAGGAAGGCGTAGGTGCGGACAAAGGCGTCCAGGGCGTCGCGGAACTCCTCCTGGCGATCCTCGTCGAGGTCGCCGTGGAACCGATCGACCGCCGGGGTCAGAGCGGCGTGGATGCGTCCGTGCGTCGTCGTGGTGGGTGGCGCCATCAGGAGATCGGTCATCTGCGCGATCTCGTCGGCGCGCAGCACCCCGTACTCGTCCAGCCGGGCCCGGCTGTCGTAGAGCAGGTTCGGGTCGGTCGGGGTGGCTGTGGTCGCCCCGTAGTAGGGCTCGAAGGCCGCGCGGATGTCGTCGGCCTCGTTTCGGAAATCGAGCACCACCGTCCCGTCCTTGTCCTCCATGGTCCGGTTGAGGCGCGACAGCGTCTGGACGGCGGCGATGCCGGTGAGGGTGCGATCGACGTACATCGCATAGAGCTTGGGCTGGTCGAACCCGGTCTGGTACTTCTCGGCGACGACGAGGATCTGGAACTCGTCTGAGTCGAAGCGCTCGGCGGTCTGGGACTCGGGGAAGCCGTTGAGTGCCGACTCGCTCCAGTCGGCGCCCCCGTCGACAACCGTGCCCGAGACCGCCGCCAGCACGCCGATGCCCGGGTAGCCGTGCTGAGAGATGTAGGCGCGGAGTGCCTTCGCGTAGCGCACCGCGTGGAGGCGGGATGCCGTCACGACCATCGCCTTCGCCCGGCCGTCGATGCGCCCGGCGACGTGCTGGCGGAAGTGCTCGACGATCACCTCGGCCCGCTGGGACAGGTTGACCGCGTGCAGGCTCACGAAGCGGGCGATCGCCCGGCGCGCCTTGGCGGTCGCGTACTCGGGGTCGTCGGCGATCGCCTTGCCGATCCGCCAGTAGGTCTCGTAGGTCGTGTAGTTCGCCAGCACGTCGAGGATGAACCCCTCCTCGATCGCCTGCTTCATCGGGTAGAGGTGGAACGGCACCGGCTTGGCCGTCTGGGGATCAGGCGTCCCGAACAGCTCCAGCGTCTTGCCCTTGGGTGTCGCCGTGAAGGCGAAGAACGAGAGGTTCGCCTGCCTGCCGCGCGCGCGCACGGCCCGCCCCAACGCCTCCTCGGCGGGTGACGCCTCCGGTAGTTCCAGTCCGCGGTCCTCGGCCTCGGCCGCGCCGAGCTCCTCCTCCGGAGTCGCGTCGGCCAGGACGAGCTTCAGGTCGCGCGCCGAGTCGCCGGTCTGGGACGAGTGGGCCTCGTCCACGATCACCGCGTAGCGGCGGGCCGGCAGGCTCTCGACCTTCTCCAGCACGAAGGGGAACTTCTGGAGCGTGGTGATGATGATCCGCGCCTGCACCCCCTGCAGGGCCTCGGCGAGCTGGCGCGAGTCCTGGTCGATGCGCACCACCACGCCGTGGGTGTGCTCGAACTGGTAGATCGTGTCCTGGAGTTGGCGGTCGAGCACCCGCCGGTCGGTTATCACGATGACCTTGTCGAACACGGCTTGGTCGGAGTCGTCGTGGAGGCTCGACAGCCGATGGGCGAGCCAGGCGATCGTGTTCGATTTGCCGGAGCCGGCCGAGTGCTGGACGAGGTAGTTGTGACCGGCGCCGTTGACGCGGGCGTCCTCCTCCAGACGGCGGACGGCGTCCCACTGGTGGAAGCGCGGGAAAATCGTGCGCGCAGGCCCCTTCGAGCCCTTGGCGGGCTTCTCGACGTGAATGAAACGGGCGATCAGGTCGAGCCACGCGTCGCGCTGCCACACGCGCTCCCAGAGGTAGGCGGTCCGGTGACCGTGGGGGTTCGCAGGGTTACCAGCCCCCAGATTCGGAGAACCGAGGTTGAACGGCAGGAAGCGCGTGGCCTGCCCCGCGAGCCGCGTGGTCATCTGCACCAGCTCGGTGTCGACGGCGAAGTGGACGACGGCCCGGCGCGAGAGGGCGACGTTCTTCGGATCGCGGTCCACGCGGTACTGCCGCACCGCGTCCTCGATGCTCTGACCGGTCTGCGCGTTCTTCAGCTCGGCGGTCGCCACGAGCAGCCCATTGACCAGCAACGCGAGGTCGATCGTTCTTGAGGACTCCGCCTCGTAGGCGAACTGCCGGCAGACGGTCAGGCGGTTGGCGGCGTAGAGGGCCTCGAGCTCCGGGTTCAGACCCGAGGCCGGGCGGAAGTACGCCAGGCGGAGATGGACGCCCAGGTCGGTGACCCCGTGTCGCAGCACATCGACGGTGCCACGGGCGTTCAGCTCCTGGGCGACGCGCTGCTTGAACTTGCGCTGAGCGGTCGGCTGGTCGCCGTGGCGACCGACGAGGGCCTCCCAGGCCCGCTGCTGGGTAGCTCCGATGAAGGTGAACAGCTCTGTGCCGTTGAGCCCGAGCTGCGGGTCGAAGTCGCGAGCGTCGCGCGCCTGGTTGCCGAAGACCAGGTTGGTGTGGCCGGCGTGCTCGATCAGCCCCGCGGCGATGTGGTCTTCAAATGAGTTTCGTCGGCGACCGACATCAGGCGGCAACTCGGAACTCGCCGGTGACGGCGGCGGTGATTAGAGCCTGTCGGCGCTCCGCGAGCAGTCTGACCTGACGTTCGATCTTCCGATTGAGTTGGCGGAGACGAGTTGTGTGGATCGCCATTTCACTCACAACTCGCTCCTGGTCCCTCAGGGAGATGCGAGGAACGGCGAGAGACAGAACCTTCCCCAGGGTGAGTCGAACGCGGGTAGCCCCGTCCGCGACTCTCCGTGCATCGCCCAACGCACCTGAACTGGACAAGAAGAGGGCAGCGAAGGCGGGTAGCAACGTGTGATCGAAACGGATGCAGAAGCAATCCGCCTTCACGAGGGCACTTCCAACGCCCTCGGGAAGCACGCACGCTCTGCCGACCGGATTCTGGTCGTCGCCTAGGGCAGCGACGATAACGTCGCCCCCCACTGCGTGATGTCGGGACAGCTGCAGCCAGTAGTCATGGGGGACGAAAACACTGTCAGCGTCCCGCCATTCGTTTCGTCCGATATTGCCTAGGCGAACGACGCGTGCACCCTCGGTGGAATAGTGCGCCGACGTCAGCGCACTTCCGAACGGCCCATCGGCAGCGTGAAGCACGAACCTCCGAAGCGGAACTCTCGGGACGCTGCGCGCGATCTCTTCCACCGCGTTCTCGACGTGACTCCAGCGCCGCTCGTTCAAGATGGCGATCAGGCGTCGCTTCTTGGCGATGAGCGCGTCGATGCGGGCGGTCTCGGCGTCGAGGAAGCCTGCGATGCGGCGCTGCTCCTTGACCGAGGGGAGGCTGACCGGAATGGACCCCAGTTCCCCCGCGTTGATCCGCGGCGTGCGGACGTTGCCTTGGTCGATCGAGCCAATACCACGGATCCGGGCGGAGATCTCACCGACGAATGGAACCGAGCGAAAGAGAAAGGCCAGATAAGGGGGGTCGGTGCCCTCGCCGGGTTCGAGCACCAAGTAGTCCGGACTTACCAGCCCGCGTTCCCTCGCAAGCCCGAGGGCACCCTGGTACGCGCTCATCCGATTGACGACGATGTCACCTGGCAGGCATAGCTTGTAGTGCTGCAGATCGGGTGCGCGGCCCTCATCGCCGGCGAGCTCGGAACGAGGGACAACGCCGCGCGTCAAGGAAACCGAGAGAAGGGGCGGCTGGTCGGCCGTTCCGATACGGGCGTTGCGTACCCTAAAGAGGTGCTTTGCGGGGACGGTCCTCCAAGTCAATCTGTGACCTCCGCCAGCAACCCCCGGATCTCTTCCTCCAACGCCTTGATTTCGGCGTCGATCTCCTCCAGGGGGCGCGGCGGCACGTACCGGTAGAAGTGACGGGTGAAGGGGATCTCGTAACCGATCTTGGTCTTTGAGTGGTCGATCCACGCGTCGGGGACGAAGGGCAACACCTCGCGCCGCACGTAGTCGTCCACCGCCTCTCGGTAGACCCTTGACGCGAGACGGTCAGACGGATCAGCTTCGAAGCCGAGGGCCCCGGCTTGGAGCGGGACGTTCTCGGCATCGCGGAGCTCGGGGTCCGCCTCGGGATCGCCCCTGCGGTCCGTGACCGCATCGGCCTCGGCGTCGCGCACCGCCAGGGCTATCCAGACGGCCTTCTTCTGCGCCGCGGTGAGGCCGGCATCCTTCAGCACTCCATCAACGTTCCCGACCGTAGTGGCGCGCAGCGTCTCGACGAGCCGCTCGCGGTCGTCCCCGTCCAGCTTGGTCAGAGGCTTGGCGGCCGCCACGGCGGCGAGGGTCGCCTCGGTGATCTCGTGGCGGATCCGCAGGGGTCGCTCCACGGTGATGCGCATGAAGCCGAAGGACTCGTTCGGGAGGATCTTGACCCGGTCGCCCTCGGTGAACTCTCCATAGAGGCGGACGATCTCCTCGCGCTGCTCGTCGCTGATCTGCTTACGCTTCTCGCCAAGGCTCTTTCGCATCTTCCCGAACAGTTCGCGGGCGTCGATCAACTGCACCTTCCCGCGCCGGTTCGGGGCCTTGCGGTTGGTGAGCACCCAGAAGTACGTCGAGATGCCGGTGTTGTAGAAGAGCTGATCCGGCAGGGCGACCACGGCTTCGAGCCAGTCGTTCTCGATGATCCAGCGGCGGATCTCGCTCTCACCCGATCCGGCGGCGCCCGTGAACAGCGGCGAGCCGTTGAAGACGATCGCCAGGCGCGAGCCGCCCTGGGCGACCGGCTTCATCTTGCTGATCATGTGCTGCAAGAAGAGGAAGCTGCCGTCGTTGATCCGCGGCAGGCCCGCGCCGAACCGGCCGGCGAACCCGCGGGTGGCTGCCTCGGCGCGGACCGGCTCCTCCACCTTCTTCCACTCCACGCCGAAGGGCGGATTGGCCAGCAGGTAGTCGAAGGTGGCACCGGCGTGGCCGTCCTCCGAGAACGAGTTCCCGAACTTGATGTTCCCCGCGTCCTGCCCCTTCAGCATCATGTCCGAGCGGCAGATGGCGAAGGTCTCGGCGTTCAGTTCCTGGCCGAACACCTGCAGCGTCGCGTCCGGGTTAAGGTCGCGCAGGTGCTCCTCTGCCACGGAGAGCATCCCGCCGGTGCCGCACGCGGGGTCGAGGAGGGTCTTGATCGCCGCCCGCCTCGCCAGCGTGTCGTCATCCGTGATGAAGAGGAGATCGACCATCAGACGGATCACCTCACGCGGGGTGAAGTGCTCGCCGGCCGTCTCGTTGGAAAGCTCCGAGAAGCGGCGGATGAGCTCCTCGTAGAGGTAGCCCATCTCCTGGTTCGTGACGGCATCCGGGTGCAGGTCGATCTCGGTGAACTTCGCGAGCACCTTGTAGAGCAGGCCCGACCGGTCGAGGCGGGCGATCTGGGTGTCGAAGTCGAACTTCTCGAGGGTGTCGCGGGCGTCGGCCGAGAAGGCGCGGATGTAGCGCGAGAGGTTCGTCGCGAGGTTGGGCGGGTCGCCCAAGAGCCTCGCCAGGGTGAAGGGTGAGACGTTGTAGAAGGCCGCGCCCCCGGCGGCGGCGCGCAAGAAGGGCGCGAGGTTCGCCTCGTCCTCGATGCGCTGGCTGTGTCGCTCATACGCTTCGAGGACCGCGGCCTTCGTGGGTTCGAGCACGCAGTCGAGCCGGCGGATGACGGTCAGCGGCAGGATCACCTTGCCGTACTCGGACTGCTTGTAGTCCCCGCGCAGCAGGTCGGCGACCGACCAGATGAAGGTGGCGTGGTTCTTGACCTGCTCTTCGCTCATTGGTCCTCCGCAGAAGGGCCGGCGTCGGCATCTTGAAGCTCGGCGAGGGTCCGTCCGGAGGCGTCCTTCCAGCGCGCACGTCCGTTCGCCGAGCGCCCGAGTAGGACCGTCGCCGCCGCTGAGGGCGCGCTGAAGAGAAAGTCGCTGACGAGTCGGTAGCCGTCCCCGTCGGGCGCCAGCACGCCATCACCGATCAGGCGCTGCCGCTGCTGCACCCGTCCGTCCCGCAGCGACGGCGCCACCCGACCGCGAGCGCGCGCACCCGAGAAGACGAGGAAGCCGTCGGGGGTCTCGCGACCCTCGGCCAGAGTCTCGTCCCCGACGAGATAGAGACGCGGCGATGCGGCAACCTCGGGCGTTTCAAGCGTCTCGAACGCCTCAATGCCCACCAGCGGATAGATGAGGAGCATGTCCGCCAGAAAGGCGTCGGCATAGGCTGCCTCCGGTTCGGACAGCCGCGGCGTCTGGGCACCGCCCGTGTTCTCGAGGTCGGCCCGACCGCATGCACGAGCCGCCGCGATCAGCCTGGCCTCGAGATATCGGACGTGCGCCTTGTTCAGATCGTCGTCCTTGCTCGTGAAGGCGACGACCTGGGTCCAGAACTCCTTCTCGCGGACGTGTTGCCGGAGACGGGCGACCAACTCGTCGGCTTCGCCGATGTACACACGCTGGCGAAATCGCTCCGACTCGGATGGGCCGCTGAGGACGTAGACGCCTGGGCGGCCGAGTTCGTCGCGCTGGCGGACCGTCGCGAACTGCGTGCGCGCGAAGCAGAGCGCCTGGCCGGTCCAGTTGGTCTTCTCGACGACACGGAGCCCGTCCGGCGTCCCGTCCGCGAGAAAGATCTTGATCGAGAAAGGCGCCGGCCCCGGCAATCGTCCCCCTGCCATCGCTCCGGGACGGGAGGCTATCGACGCCGGGGGATCGGCTCACCCGGTCATCCGGGGAGTCTCCGGACACTTGTCGTCGGCCGTACCGAGATCGCCCGCCGAGGGGGCACGGTCAGGCCCTGGCGTCAGGTCTGGCTCACGGCGACGTCCACGACCAGGGGGAGGTGGTCGGACCGGGTGAGCCAGGGGTCCGGGGGACCGATCCAGGCGGTGCGCACCCTCGGCAGCCATGCTTCAGGGACGAAGCAGTAGTCCAGGTGGAGCGGGTCCGAGTGGGGCCAGCGGTACATGTGGAAGGTCCCCGTGGGCTCGTCGCCGTGGCCCGCCCCGGCCATGTGGTGCCACGCGCTCGCGAGGCCGAGGCCGGCGAGGGCGTCCACGACTCGCAGGTGGTCCCGGCGGTTCCTCGTCCGGTCGAGGGCGGCGGAGGTGTTGAAGTCACCCACGACCACCGCAGGCCCGGCCCGGAGTAGCCCCTCGTGGCGTTCCAGCGCTTGGAGGAGCGCGTCGGCGTACCTGCCATGGCGCGGGCCCGTCTCCGTCGGGCGGACGCAGACGGCCACGACGATGAAGCTCAGCGACGGCGCCGCGACCCTCGCCGCTATCAGCGGGCTGCGGGCGTCGCCCGGGTGGGCATCCAGCACCTCCAGGCGGGTGTCGCCGAGGGCGAAGACACCCAGCTCCGGGTGCGGTCCGGCCAGGGCGCCTGCAGTCGGAGGCCAGTCGAGCGAGACGTCCCGGAGGGCGTGAGGTCCGGCCTCCGACACCACCGCGAGGTCCGGGCGGAGCGCCGTCATGTGGGCGCCCTTCTTCGCGCATCCCCCCTGGCAGTTCCAGGAGACGATGCGGAACGCTCCCTCCGGCGCGGCGGGCGGCTCGCCCGCCGCGCCGGAGGGGGTGACGCTGCTACGCACGCATCTTGGCGGCGTGCTCCTGGATGCGGGCGGCGAGGTCCTTCGCCGAGGCGTCGTAGGCGGCGCCGTCGGCCCAGGTGCCGCGCGGGTCCAGCAGCTTGCCGTCCACGCCGGCGATCGCGACGGGGACCTGGAAGCCGAAGTTCTCGTCGGTCCGGGTCTCGGCGTTGTCCAGGTCGCCCGAGAGGGCGGCGCGGACGATGGCGCGGGTCGCGGCGATCGGCATGCGGGAGCCGACCCCGTACGGGCCGCCGCTCCAGCCGGTGTTCACGAGCCAGGTCGAGACGCCGTAGCGCGCGATCCGCTCGCCGAGCATCTCGGCGTAGACGGCCGGGGACTGCGGCAGGAAGGCCGCGCCGAAGCACGCCGAGAAGGTCGCCTCGGGCTCCACGACGCCCACCTCGGTGCCGGCGACCTTCGCGGTGTAGCCCGCCAGGAACATCACCATGGCCTCCTCGGGGGAGAGCTTGGCGATGGGGGGCAGCACGCCGAACGCGTCGGCGGTGAGCATGATGATCGACGACGGGTGCCCGGCGCGCTTGTCCTCCACGATGTTCGGGATGGAGGCCAGCGGGTAGGCGGCGCGGGTGTTCTCGGTCTTCGAGTTGTCGTCGAGGTCGAGGCGGCGGGTGGCGGGGTCCATCACCACGTTCTCGAGCACCGTGCCGAACGTGCGGGTGGTCGCGTAGATCTCCGGCTCGCCGGTGGGCGACAGGTTGATGACCTTCGCGTAGCAGCCGCCCTCGATGTTGAAGACGCCGTCCTCGCCCCAGCCGTGCTCGTCGTCGCCGATCAGCGGGCGCTCCGAGTCGGTGGAGAGGGTGGTCTTGCCGGTGCCGGAGAGGCCGAAGAACACGGCCACGCGGCCGTCGGCGCCGACGTTCGCCGAGCAGTGCATCGACAGCACGCCGTTGTTCGGCAGGCGGTCGTTCATGAGGGTGAAGATCGACTTCTTGATCTCGCCGGCGTAGTAGGTCCCGCCGATCACGATCTCCTGGTTGGTCGGGTGCAGCAGGACGAAGTTGCCCTGGCGCGTCCCGTCCGCCGCGGGGTCGGCGGTGAAGCTCGGGGCGTGGTAGACGAACGCCTCCGGCTGGTGGACCTCGAGCTCCTCGTCGCTCGGGACGATGAACATCGTCTGGGCGAAGAGGGCGTGCCACGCGCTCTCGGACACGACGCGCACGGCGAGCTTCTGCTTCGGGTCGGCGCCGGCGAAGGCGTCGATCACGTAGAGGTTCGGCTGGCCGCCCAGGTGCTCCCGCAGGCGGTCGCGGAGGCTCTCGAACTTGTCCTCGGCGATCGGCTGGTTGACGGAGCCCCACCAGATGCGGTCCTTCGAGCCCGGCTCCTCGACGACGAACTTGTCCTTCGGGGCGCGGCCCGTGTGGGCGCCGGTCGAGACGACCAGCGGACCGCCCTCGGCGATCTCGGCGTCACCCGCAGCGAGTGCGTGCTCGTACAGCGCGGCCGGCGGGAGGTTCCACCAGATGGTGCCCTCCGCCTCGATTCCGTGGGTGTCGAGGCCGACGGCCCCTCCCCGGGTACTCCGCGCCTGATCTATCGCCACCTCAGCCCCCCGCATTCGCGTACGTAGGATTCCCGCGCCCCGGCCGGCCGAGGAACCAGTACCCGATCGCGGGTACGGCGGCCGCCGCAGGAAGCGCAAGAGCAGAGCCTGCCAGGTGGAGAGCGATTCCGCAGGCGAAACCGGCCCCCCAGCAGTACAGTCCCGTAGTTCCCCACCCGGCTATTTCGGGTCCCCCGCGGAGCGCGTGGACGGCGCAGACGGCCACCAGGCCCGGGGCGGCGAGCGCCATCACGGTCAGCCACGGGAGCATCAGCTCGTCGAAGCCGCCCGCGGCGACCAGCGAGCCGATTGCGGTCATCGTCACCAACGCCCCCGCATGAGGGACGTTTGGAGCGATATCCGTAAGCGAGAGTGCGCCCGACCAGATGTTGGTGAGCACGGACCCGGTGAAGCCGACGGCCACGAACAGGTAGGCCACCTCGGACGACCCCAGGTCGCGCAGCACGTCCGCCAGGTCCCAGGTGCCGGTCACGGCCTGGAGCGCGGCGCCCGCGAGGGTGAACAGCAGAACGGGGACGACCAGCCCCGCCAGGGCGCACCAGACGACCTGCCGCGGCCGCGCGAGGTCGTGGGTGAAGTCCGGGGTCCGCAGCGAGAACGCCGCGCCGTAGCCCACCACCAGCGCGACGGCCGCCGCGAACGAGATCGGGTCGTCGCCCGCCGACCCGCCGGACAGGGTGACGTCGTGGCCGTCGAACACCAGGTGGAGGCCGTAGGCCGCGAGGCCGGTGGTCGCCAGGCCCGCCGCGAGCGCCGACCACGACAGGGCGCCCAGGCCGAACGCGGCGACGCCGAGCATCAGGACGGCGAACAGCACGACCCCCGCGACGTCCGGCATCCCGAGCAGGCGGGCGACGGCCACCCCCGCCACGCCGACGTTGACGCCGAACCACCCGATCATCATGGCCAGCATCACCACCGACGCGCTGCGCCGGCTGCCGGTCGTCCCCAGGGGGCCGGCCGTGAGGGCGCCCAGCGTCATGCCGGTGCGCTGGCCCAGCAGCCCCTGCGCGACCGCGAGCGCCGCGAGCAGGGCCACGCCCACCACCAGGGCGGCCACGAGCTCCCACCCACGCAGGCCCTCGCCCACGCCCCCGCCGGTCATGAGCGCGGCCGGGCTCGTGCCGATCCCGACCCACGGCCCGACCCTCCGGATCCAGCCCCGGCGCCCCATCGCGCGATGGTAACCGCGCTCGCCCGGCGGGTATCCTCGCCGCCATGGGTGAACGCACCGAGTACGCGCCGGGACTCTTCTGCTGGGCCGACCTGAGCACCACCGACCCGGACGCCGCGCGGGCCTTCTACGGGACCGTGCTCGGCTGGGAGGGGCAGGCGGGCGACCCCGAGTTCGGCGGCTACTCGGTGATGAGCCTGGACGGCTCCGCCGTCGCCGGCATCGCGCCCCAGCTCCCGGAGCAGCGCGAGGCCGGGGTGCTCCCCAGCTGGCTCTCGTACGTCTCGGTGGAGGACGCCGACGCCACGGCCGCGGCCGCCGAGGCGGCGGGCGGGACGGTCGTCGCCCCGGGCTTCGATGTCTCCGAACTCGGGCGGATGGCCGTGCTGGCCGACCCGCAGGGGGCGATCTTCGCGGTCTGGCAGCCGGGGACGATGGCCGGGGCCGAGATGGTCAACGACCCCGGCGCCATGACCATCAACCAGCTGAACACGACCGACCCGGCCGGCGCGGAGCGCTTCTACACCGAGGTGTTCGGCTGGGAGTTCACCCAGGTCGCCGAGAAGCCCGTCGCGTTCTGGGGCATCACGAGCGGCGGGCGCCTGAACGGCGGCATGATGCCCCTCGACCCGTCCGCCCCGGCCCCGCCCCACTGGCTCGTCTACTTCACGGTCGAGGACCTGGACGGCGGCGACGCGCTCATCGTGGACGGCGGCGGGGCGGTAGTGGTGCCGCCCAGGGAGATCCCGAACGGCGGCCGCATCCTCGTGGCCCACGACCCGCAGTACGCCTTCTTCGCCCTCTTCGAGGGCTGCGTCGACCCGTAGTGCGCCGGGATGAGCTGGCCGCGCTCGGCATGCACCTGCCGGTGCTGCCGACGATCGCCCTCGGGGCGCTGCCCGGCGACCCCGCCTGGGGCGCCCGGCTCGCCCGGCTCGGTCTGGACGTCACGGCCAGCGGCGCCGAGGAGGACGATGCGGAGACGATCGCCGCCGCCCGCGCCGCCGCGCCCCACCTGCCGCTGAAGGTGCGGATGGTCGACGCCGCCGGGCTGGAGGGCTTCGACCGCGTCATCGTCGAGACGGCCGGCGCCGTGCCGGCGGGCGCCTACCGCCTGGGCGGGGACGACGACGTGGCGATCGAGGGGGTCGACGGCGCGTCGGAGGAGGTCGAGGACGTCATGGACGTCGCCCGGCGCACGCTGGACGCCGCGCGCGCCGGCGTCCCGTCCGGCCTGTGGGTGGTCGCCACCCCCGGCCTCGATGCCCTCCCGGTGGACGTGGTCGAGGCCAAGCTCGCGGCGCTGGCCGAGGGTGCCCGCCAGGCGCGCCTCTACCTGGCGAAGGAGCAGTTCGAGCTCTGACGGCTCAGGCGGCGGCCTGGGCCACCCCCGTCGCCACCCGCCCGTCGGCCATCCGCACCACCCGGTCCGCTGCCGCCGCCACGCCCTCGTCGTGGGTGATGAGCACGACCGTGAGGCCGCGCTCGGCACGCAGGCGGGCGAGCAGCTCCACGATCTCGCGGCCCGTGGCCGCGTCGAGGTTGCCCGTCGGCTCGTCGGCGAGCAGCACCCGCGGCGAGCCGGCCAGCGCCCGCGCGATGGCGACCCGCTGCTGCTCGCCCCCGGAGAGCTTGCTCGGCAGGTGGGCGGTGCGGTTGGACAGCCCCACCAGGCCGAGCATCTCGGAGATCGTCTCCGTCCGCTCCTCGGTGCCCACCCCGCGCGGGGCGAGCGCGAGGGCGACGTTCTCGGCCGCGTCCACGGTCGGGATGAGGTTGAAGTGCTGGAAGACGAACCCGATCGCGTCGAGCCGCAGGCGCGTGAGCTCGGTGTCGCGGAGCCCAGCGAGGTCGCGGCCCTCGAACCGCACCTCCCCGCCGGTCGGCCGGTCGAGCGCCCCCAGGATCTGGAGGAGCGTCGACTTGCCCGACCCACTCGGGCCGGCGACGGCGACCATCTCGCCGGGGCGCACCGTCAGGTCCACGCCGCGGAGCGCCTCCACCCGCCCCTCGCCCGTGCCGTAGGTGCGGGTGAGGTCCCGCACCTCGTACACCGCGGTCCCGTCCTCCTGCCTCATCTGCGTCCCCTTCGTCGTCGTGGTCATGTCAGTCGATGCGTCGCAGGGCGTCCGCCGGGCGCAGGCGCGCGGCGCGCAGGCCGCCCACGGCGCCGGCCACCAAGCCGCCCGCCACGGCCAGTCCCACGGCCAGGAGTGCGAGGCCCGCGGAGACGGTCGCCGTGAGCGCCACCGGCTCCGAGGCCGTGTCCGACGCGGCGCCCTGGCCGAACGGGCCCGGCAGGAGCCCGGCGCCGGTCGAGGCGACCTCGGCGGTCAGCTCCGGAGCGAATGCGCTCGCGATCGCCGCGGCCGCGACACCCAGGGCCACGCCGAGCAGCCCGCCGAGCAGGCCCTGCAGCAGCGACTCGCCGGCCACCTGCCGCACGATGAGGCGCCGGGGCCAGCCGATTGCCGACAGGGTGCCCAGCTCGCGCACCCGCTTGGCCACCGACGAGAGCGTGAGCAGGGAGGCGATGAGCACCGCCCCCAGCAGCCCGACGATCTGGAGGGCCAGGCCGAGGTTGCTCGTGAGCTCCTCGGCATCCACCAGCGACCCGCTCACCTGGCTTGCCAGGGTCTCGGCCGTGGTGACCGACGTGTCCGGGTACGCGTCCTCGATGCTCGCGGCGACCCCTGCCACGGCGTCGGCGTCGGTCGCCCGGGCGTAGAGCGTGTTGATGCGGCCCTCGCGGCCGCTCAGGGCCTGCAGGCGGCCGAGCCGGACGTACACGTCGGAGGCCTGGCCGCCGAGCGGGGTCTCCGCCAGGCCGACCACGGTGAAGTCCTTGCCGTCGAGGTCGACCGTGTCGCCGATCCCGATGCCCTCGCCCGCGGCGTAGGCCGCGTCCAGGATCGCCTCGCGCTCGCCGGCGTCGCCGAACCACGACCCGGAGGTCACCTGGCCGGCCGTGATCGCGCCGAGATCCTGGGAGGACGCATCCACCCCGGTGACCGTGATGGGCTGCACGTTCGCGCCGCCACCGACGATCATGCCGCCGCCCCCTCCGCCGGGGGGACCGCCCTGGCCCGGCTGCGGGGCCTCGTCGAAGTCGGGCACCGTGCCGCTGATCGTCGTCATCGTCAGGGTGAGGCCACCGGCGGCCTGCGCGACGCCGTTCATCGACTCGACCTCGGCCACGCGGTCCGAGGTGAACGAGATCTGCGAGCTCATGAAGCTCGTCTCGCTGAACTCGGTGCCCGGCTCCCGTCCGGCGAAGTCGAGCCGTCCGCCGCCGTTCTCCTGCTGCAGGAGCTCCCGCTCCTCCTCGGAGATCGGCGCCGGCCCGCCCGGGCCCCGCGTGTCCGCGGCCGCGTCCTCGTCGATGGAGATCGGCCGCGTCACGGTCATGTCCGTGCCGACGCCCGTCAGGGGCGCGAGGACCTCCTCGCGGGCGTCGTCGAGGCCGGCGGAGAGCGCGCCGACCACGATCACGAGACCAACGCCGACCGCCAGGCCGAGCGCCGTCAGGATCGTGCGGCCCTTGCGCCGCCCGAGCTCGGACAGCATGTAGCGGAGGTAGACCACGTCCCGGCCCCTTCGTTCGTCGGATCCGGGACCGCACCTGGGGTCCCGCGCTCGCGCACAGCGAAGCGCCCGGACCTGTGAGAAGGCTGGGAGCGGGCCGGGAGATCGCCGTGGGCCGGGGCCCCCGGCCACCCGGCCCACTACGCCGTGGCGGGATCCGCCTCGCGCTCGTAGGCGAGCGCCGGGGCGAGCCAGCGCTCCGCCTCGGCCGTCGTGACGCCCATCCGGGCCGCGTAGGCCTCCACCTGATCGCGCCCGATCGCCCCGATCGCGAAGTAGCGGGCCTGCGGGTGCTGCAGGTACAGCCCGCTCACCGACGCGGCGGGCAGCATCGCCAGGTTCTCGGACAGCCTCATCCCGATCTCCTCCGCCCCGAGCAGCTCGAAGAGGCGGGTCTTCGGCTGATGGTCCGGGCAGGCCGGGTAGCCGAAGGCCGGGCGGATGCCGCGGTACTGCTCCGCGATGAGCTGATCGTTGGTCAGGTCCTCGTCGTACCCCCACTCGGCGCGGGCGCGGGCGTGGAGCATCTCGGCGAACGCCTCGGCGAGCCGGTCGGCGAGGGCCTTCACCATGATCGCCGAGTAGTCGTCGTGGGCCGCCTCCAGCTCCCGGGCGATCTCCTCCGCGCCGAGGCCCGCGGTCACCGCGAAGGCGCCGACGTGGTCGGGCAGGCCGGTGGAGAGCGGCGCGACGAAGTCGGCCAGCGAGTACTGGGGCTTGTCGTCGGCCTTCACGCGCTGCTGGCGGAGCATCGGGAAGCGCATCAGCTCCGTCGCGCGGCCCTCGTCCTCGAACAGCACGATGTCGTCGCCGTCGGAGGCCGCCGGCCAGAAGCCGTACACGCCCTTCGCGCGCAGCCGCCCGCCCGTGACCAGCGTCTCCAGCATCGCCTGGGCGGCGGCGTAGAGGTCGCGGGCGGCCTCGCCGTGGCGGGGGTCGTCCAGGATGTCCGGGAACTTGCCCTTCAGCTCCCAGGCGTGGAAGAAGAACTGCCAGTCGATGAACGGGACGATCTCGGCGAGGGGCACGTCCTCCAGCACCCGGCGCCCCGTGAAGGCCGGCGCGGGCACGTCCTCCGCCCGCCACTCAATCGCCGGGGCGCGCCGGACGGCCTCGGCGTAGGGGTGGATGGGGCGCGCGCGCCGGGTGGCGTACTGGTCGCGCAGCTTCTCCTGGTCCTCGCGGGTCGCGGCCTCGAACACCGAGCGCTCCTCGGCGTCCAGCAGGCGCGACACCACACCGACCGCCCGCGAGGCGTCGAGCACGTGGGTCACCGACTCCGAGTAGGCGGGGGCGATCTTGACCGCCGTGTGCTGCTTCGAGGTGGTGGCCCCGCCGATGAGCAGCGGCAGGTCCATGCCGCGGCGCTCCATCTCGGCGGCGACGGAGACCATCTCGTCGAGGGACGGGGTGATGAGGCCGGACAGGCCGATCAGGTCGGCCCGCTCCTCCACCGCGGCGTCCAGGATCCTGTCCGCCGGGACCATCACGCCGAGGTCGACGACCCGGTAGTTGTTGCAGCCCAGCACCACGCCCACGATGTTCTTGCCGATGTCGTGGACGTCGCCCTTCACGGTGGCCATGACGATCGTGCCCTGGGCGTCGACGTCCCGGCCGGCCGCCCGGGCGCGCTCGCGCTCCTCCTCCATGAAGGGCTCGAGGTGGGCCACGGCGCGCTTCATCACGCGGGCGCTCTTCACGACCTGCGGGAGGAACATCTTGCCGGCGCCGAACAGGTCGCCCACCACGGCCATGCCGGCCATCAGGGGGCCCTCGATCACCTCGAGCGGCGAGGGGTAGGCGAGCCGCGCCTCCTCGGTGTCCGCCTCGATGTGGTCGACGATGCCGTTGACGAGGGCGTGGGAGAGGCGCTCCTCCACGGTCCCCTCGCGCCACGTCTGGTCGGCGACGCGGGCGGCGCCGGTGCCCTTCACGCGCTCGGCGAGCTCCACGAGCCGCTCGGTCGCGTCCGGCCGCCGGTCGAAGAGGACGTCCTCGACGTGCTCCAGCAGCTCCTCGTCGATCTGCTCGTACACCGCGAGCTGGCCCGCGTTGACGATGCCCATGTCCATCCCCGCGCGGGTCGCGTGGTAGAGGAACGCGCTGTGCATCGCCTCGCGGACGACGTCGTTGCCGCGGAACGAGAAGGACAGGTTGGAGACGCCGCCGCTCACGCGGGCGCCGGGGCAGCGCTCCTTGATCTGGCGGGTGGCCTCGATGAAGGCGACCGCGTAGCCGTTGTGCTCCTCGATCCCCGTCGCGACGGCGAAGATGTTGGGGTCGAAGATGATGTCCTCGGGCGGCACGTCGGCCTGCTCCACGAGCAGGTGGTAGGCCCGCTCGCAGATGGCGACCTTGCGCTCCAGCGTGTCGGCCTGGCCCTCCTCGTCGAACGCCATCACGACGACGGCGGCGCCGAACAGGCGCGCCTCGCGGGCGTGGGCGAGGAACTCCTCCTCGCCCTCCTTCATCGAGATGGAGTTGACGACCGGCTTGCCCTGCACGCAGCGCAGGCCGGCCAGGATCACCGACCACTTGGACGAGTCGACCATGATCGGCACGCGGGCGATCTCGGGCTCGGTGGCGACCATGTTCAGGAACGTGGTCATGGCCTGCTCGGAGTCGAGCATGGCCTCGTCCATGTTCACGTCGATGATGTTGGCGCCGCTGCGCACCTGCTCGGCGGCCACCTCGAGGGCGGTCGTGAAGTCGCCGTTCAGGATGAGGTCCGCGAAGCGGCGCGACCCGGTGACGTTGGTGCGCTCGCCGATCATCAGGAAGTTCGACTCCGGCGTCACGACCAGCGGCTCGAGGCCCGCGAGGCGGGTGGTCGGCACGGGCACCGGGATGACGCGCGGCGCCTGCCCCTCCACGGCCTGCGCGATCGCGCGGATGTGGTCCGGGGTGGTGCCGCAGCACCCGCCCAGGATGTTGACGAGCCCGCCCTCGGCGTAGGCGCGCAGCTCGGCGGACGTCTCCGGCGGGCCCTCGTCGTACTCGCCGAAGGCGTTCGGCAGGCCGGCGTTCGGGTAGCAGCTCGTCCAGCAGGAGGCGACGCGCGACAGGTCGACCATGTACGGCCGCATCTGGGCCGCCCCGAGGGCGCAGTTGATGCCCACGCTGAACGGGCGCGAGTGGGCGATCGTGGTCCAGAACGCCTCGATCGTCTGCCCGCTCAGGGTGCGGCCGCTGTTGTCGGTGATGGTCACCGAGATCATGAGCGGCAGGCGGCGCCCGGTCTCCCGGGCCACGTCCTCGATGGCGGCGATCGCGGCCTTGGCGTTGAGGGTGTCGAAGATCGTCTCGACGAGCAGCAGGTCGGCGCCGCCCTCGACCAGGCCGCGCACCTGCTCGGCGTAGGCCGCGCGCAGCTCCTCGAAGGTGATCGCGCGCTTCGAGGGGTCCTCGACGTCCGGCGAGATGGACAGCGTGCGGTTGGTGGGGCCGATCGCGCCGGCCACGAACCGCGGGCGGTCCGGGGTGCGGGCGGTCCACTCGTCGGCGGCCTCGCGGGCGAGGCGGGCGGCCTCGACGTTGAGCCGGTGCACGAGGTGCTCGGTGGCGTAGTCCGCCTGGGCGACGCTCGTGGAGCTGAACGTGTTCGTCTCCACGATGTCCGCGCCGGCCTCGAGGAAGGCCTGGTGGATGCCCGTGATGACGTCCGGGCGGGTCAGCGTCAGGAGGTCGTTGTTGCCCTTGAGCGGCTGGGGGTGCTCCGCGAGCAGGTCGCCGCGGAAGTCGTCCTCGTCCAGCGTGTGCCGCTGGATCATGGTGCCGGTGGCGCCGTCGAGGATGAGGATCCTGTCGGCGAGGAGGCGGTCCAGCGTGGTCCGGGCGTCGGTGCTCATCCCGGCAGGGTACCGCCCGTCAGGACCCGTCGCCGCGCGGGAACAGGACACGGGCGACGATCGGCCCGGCGAGGATGCCCGCGAGCACGATGCCGACGGCCACGTAGGCGAGCGCCTCGCTCTCGATCACGACGGCCGTGATGCCCAGCACGCCGGCGATCGCGCACGTGGCCACCAGGCGGATCGTCTTCTCCGCCCGGGGCGACAGGCCGCGCAGGCGGCTCACGCGCCGTCGGCCTCGTAGCGGGTCATGGCGAGGACCGCGTTGTGGCCGCCGAGGCCGTACGAGGCCGACAGGGCGACCCGCACGTCGGCGGGGCGCGCGTCCCGTGCGACGTGGTCGACGCCGGTGCACTCCGGGTCCACGTTCGTGAGGTTGATCGTCGGCGGAAGGAGCGACTCCTTGACCGCCAGCGCCGTGATCGCGGCCTCCAGGGCGCCCGTGGCGCCCATGCAGTGGCCGTGCATCGACTTGGTCGAGCTCACCGCGACCCGCGCGGCCGTGTCGTCGCCGAGCACCCGGCGGAGCATGCGGATCTCGGTCGGGTCGCCGAGGCGGCTGGCCCCCCCATGCGCGTTGACGTGGTCGACCTCCGAGGGCTCCAGGCCCGCGTCGTCGAGGGCCGCGCGCACCGCCCGGCCCTGCGCGGTGCCGCTCGGGTCGGGGTCGGTGATGTGGTGGGCGTCGGCGGTCGCCCCGTACCCCGCCAGCTCGCAGACGATGTCCGCGCCGCGGGCCAGGGCGTCGTCGAGCCGCTCCAGCACCACCACCGCGCCCGCCTCGCCCACGAGGAACCCGTCGCGCTCCTCGTCGAACGGCCGCGCGGCGCCGGCCGGGTCCTCGTTGCGGTGCGAGAGCACCCGCATCGCGTCGAAGCCGGCCACGTAGAAGGGGCTCACCAGGCTGTCGCCGCCGCCGGCGAGCATCGCGCGGGCGTCGCCGCGGCGGATGATGTCCGCCGCCGTGCCGATGGCGTCGGTGCCCGCGGCGCAGGCGGTGCAGATCGCGGTGACGGGGCCGCGCAGGCCCAGCTCGATCGACACCTGCCCGGCGCCCATGTTGGCGACGCTCAGGGGGATGGCGAACGGCGACACGCGGTCGGCGCCGCGCTCGCGCATGATCGTGTACTGCTCCTCGCGGGAGATCGTCCCCGAGCCGCCGTTGCCGATGATCGCGCCGATGCCGGCGCCGTCGTCCTCGATCGGCAGGCCCGCATCCGCCACCGCCAGCCGGGCGGCGGCCACCGAGAGCTGCGCGTAGCGGTCCATCCGGCGCGACGCCTTGCGCTCGATGAAGTCCGTCGGCACGAAGCCGGTCGCCTCACAGGCCATCCGCACCGGCCAGTCGGAGGCGTCGAAGAGGGTGATCGGCCCCGCCCCGGACCGCCCGTTGCGCACCGACTCCCACAGCTCCTCGCGCCCGACCCCGAGGGGGCTCACGACCCCGACCCCGGTGACCGCCACGCGCACGCGCCCGTTCCCGCTCATCCCTCGTACCTCGCCATCGCCAGCACCGCGTTGTGACCGCCGAAGCCGAACGAGTTCGACAGGGCGACCCGCACGTCCGCCTCCCGGCTCTCGCCGAGCACGTGGTCCACGCCCGCGCAGGCCTCGTCCAGGCTCTCCACGTTGATGGTGGGCGGCACCCGGCGCTCGCGGATGGCGAGCGCGGTGAGGACCGCCTCGAAGCCCCCGGCGGCGCCCATGCCGTGCCCGTGCATCGACTTGGTGGACGACACCATCACCCGGCCGGCCGCCTCGGGGCCGACGAGGGTGCGGATCGCCCCGATCTCCACCGGGTCCCCGGCGGGGGTCGAGGTGCCGTGGGCGTTGACGTAGTCCACGTCGCCCGGCTCCAGCCCCGCCCGGTCGAGGGCCGCCTTCATGGCCGCGACCTGCCACCGGCCCGTCGGATCCGGCTCGGTGAGGTGGTAGGCGTCGCTGCTGGCGCCGTAGCCGCGCAGCTCGCAGATGATCTCCGCGTCGCGGTCCAGGGCGTGCTCCAGGCTCTCCAGCACCAGCACGCCGGCGCCCTCGGCGGCCACGAACCCGTCGCGGTCGCTGTCGAAGGGGCGGCTCGCGTGCTGCGGGTCGTCGTTGCGGCGCGACAGGGCGCGGGTGGCGTCGAGGCCCGCCATGCAGAAGGGCGTGACCCCGGCCTCCGTGCCCCCGGCGAACATGACGTCGGCGGTGCCCTTGCGGATGAGCGCGGCGGCGTCGCCGATGCCGTGGTTGCCGGACGCGCAGGCCGTGACCACGCATGAGGAGGGGCCGCGCAGGCCGAGGTGCATCGACACCTGGCCGGCCGACATGTTCACGATCGTCATGGGGACCATGAGCGGGGAGACCCGTCCCGGGCCCTTGTCGAGCACGTCGTCCTCGTTGGCCTCGAACGTCTCGCTGGAGCCGTTGCCGGTGGCGATGACCGCCCCCGCCCGCTCGCCGGCCCCGTCGATGACGATGCCGGCGTCCTCGGCGGCCAGGCGCGCGGCGACGACCGCGAACTGGGTGACGCGGTCCATGCGGCGGATGGCCTTGCGGTCGAAGTGGTCGGCGGGGTCGAAGCCGGTGACCTCGCACGCGATGCGGCAGTTGTGCCCCGAGGTGTCGAAGCGCGTGATCGGCCCGGCCGCGGAGCGTCCCGCGGTGGCCGCGTCCCACGCGTCCCGCCAGCCGATCCCGAGCGGCGACACCATGCCGAGCCCGGTCACCACCACCCTGCGATCGCTCATATGCGAAGCCCTCCGTCCACCGCCACCACCGTTCCGGTCACGAACGCCGACTCCGGCGAGCACAGGAACGCCACCGGCCCGGCGACGTCCTCCGGGGTCCCGAGGCGCCCGAGCGCCGTCGCCCCCAGCAGGTGCTCCCGCTGCCCGTCGGTCAGGACGTCGGTGAGCCGGGTGGTGATGTACCCCGGAGCGACGGCGTTGACCCGGACCCCCCGCGGGCCGGCCTCGCGCGCCAGGGCGCGCACCAGCCCGATCATGCCCGCCTTGGACGCGGCGTAGTTCGCCTGCCCGGCGTTCCCCTGGACTCCCACGACCGACGACACGGCCACGATGCTGCCGGATCGGCGGCGCAGCATGCCCCGGAGGACGGCCTTCGCCGCCGCCATCGTGCCCGTCAGGTTGACGTCGATCGGCGTGCGCCAGGCCTCGGCGTCCATGCGGACGGCCGGGCCGTCGCGCGTGACGCCGGCGTTGGCGACGAGCGCGTCGAGGGGGCCGAGCGCCTCCTCGGCGGCCGCCACCATGGCGGGCGCGGCCTCGGGGTCGCGGGCCTCGACCTGCTGCACGTGGGCGCGGCGGCCGGCGGCCTCGACGCGGGCGGCCGTCTCGTCGGCGCCCTCGCGGTCGGCGAGGTAGGTCAGGGCGACGTCGTAGCCCCGCTCAGCGAGGACCACCGCACATGCCGACCCGATCCCCTTGCTCGCTCCGGTGACGAGCGCGACCGGCACCTATCGTGGTGACGCCCCGGCCATCGCCAGGAGGGCCGGGAGGTCGGACGGGTCGCCGAGGTGCAGCGCCTCGACCCCCGGGCGGATGCGCCGCACCAGGCCCACCAGGACCCGCCGGTGCCCGAACTCCACGAACCCGTCGACGCCGTGGTCCAGCGCGGTGCGCACGGACTGCGTGAAGCGCACCGGCGCGGTGAGCTGCTGGGCCAGGATCGTGCGGACCCGCTCGCCCTTGCCCTCGAAGGCGCCGGTGGTGGCCGACAGGAACGGCAGGGAGGGGGTGCTGATCTTCACGTTGGCGAGGGTCTCGCGCAGCCGATCGGCGGCCGGCGCCATCACCGACGAGTGGAACGCCCCGTCCACGTCGAGCAGCTTCGCCTTGATGCCGCGGGTGCGCGCCAGGTCGAGCAGGCGGTCGACGCCGCGGTGCAGGCCGGACGCGACGATCTGGCCCGGGCAGTTGTAGTTGGCGGGCCACACCTCGCCGGCCTCGAGGCACATGGCCTCGACGTCCTCGTCGCTCGCGCCGAGCAGGGCGGCCATGGAGCCGGGGCTCTTGGCGACCACGTCGGTGGTGGCGTCGCCGCGGGCCTGCACCAGCATGAGGGCCTGCTCGAAGGAGAGCGAGCCGCTGGCGACCAGGGCCGCGTACTCCCCGAGGGAGTGCCCGAGCGTGAGGTCGCCCTCCACGCCGTGCTCGCGGGCGACCCGCCAGGCGGCCACCGAGTGCGTGAGCACGGCGGGCTGGCAGATGCGCGTCGACATCAGCTCGTCGTGCGGGCCCCCGAAGCAGAAGCGGGAGAGGGCGAAGCCGAGGTGGTCGTCGGCCTCCTCGAACGTGCGCCGGGCCACGGGGAAGCTCTCCGCCAGCGCCTTGCCCATGCCCACCTGTTGTGCCCCCTGGCCGGGGAACAGCAGGGCGATCAGGGCCGGATCTCCGCGCCGTGGCGGGGACGCGCGATGGTCCTCATGTGCACTCCTCGTGCGCCGGGGCGGGATGGATGGGCAGCACCCCGGGGTGACGCTGGATCATAGAGGGCGCGCGAGCCGGGGCACAACTCCCGCGAATCCCCGCTACTCAGGGGCCTCCCAGGGCCGTGCTGGTGGAGGTGGCGACCGCCTCGGCCGTCTCGCGGTCCGGCGCGATCACCAGGACGGCCCGCGTCTCGTCGCCGAACGAGACCACGACGCCGCCCCCGGAGTTCTGCACGACGCCCTCGCTGGCGATGCCGCTGAGGGGGACGGTGCCGTCGCGGGTGCCGCCGACCTCGCTGCGCAGGCGCTCCACGGCGACCCGTCCGTCCTCGCCGTCGGACCGCATCCCGACGATCAGGGCCGTCTGCGAGCCGTTGGTCGCCTGGGCGGTCTCGACCGCGCCGCGGCCGGAGAGCTCGAGCCCCGCGACCTCGGGGTCGGTGCCGGCGAGCTGCCAGCCGTCGATCGCCGACGGCAGGACGGCCCCGATGGGGAACTGGCCTCCGGGCGTCGCGGTGGTGGTCGAGCCCTGGGTCGTCGTGTCGACGACGTAGGTCGTGACGGTCCCGCCGCCGCTCCCGCCGGAGGCGAGGACCACGACGAGGACGATGACCAGGATGGCGGCGGCGATGCCGCCGGCGATGGCGGGGATGAGCCACCGCGGCCGTTCGCCGGTGCCGCCCGCCGCGGCGCGGCGCTCCTCCTCGGAGGGGGAGGAGAGGTACTGCGGAGGCGGAGGCTGGGAGGGGCTGCGCGGCGGGTCGGACGGCGGGGGCGTCGTGGCCGGGGCGGTGGCGGCCGGGGGGTCCGACGCGGGTGGCCGCGTGGCCGCGGGGGGCGGGTCGGACGGCGGCGGCGGCGCCTGGGTGGCGGGGGCGCCGGTGGAGATGGTGGGGCCGGCCGGGGTCGCGCCGTCGCGGCCGGGGCGGGCGGCCGCGGCGCCCGGATGGGCGTTGATCGCGGCCTCCAGGGCCTCCACGAACGCGAGCGAGGAGGGGTAGCGGTCCTCGGGCGCCTTGGCGAGGCCGCGGGCGAGCACCGGGTCGACGCCGGTGCCGAGGGCGGGGAGGCGCTCGGACGCGGGCGGCGGGGGCTCGCTGATGTGGGCGTAGAGGGTCGCCGCGCGATCGTCGCGGGCGAATACGGAGGTCCCGGTGAGGGCCTCGAACGCGAGGGCGGCGAGGGCGTAGCGGTCGGCGGCGGGGCCGACGTCGGCCCCCCGGATCTGCTCGGGCGCGACGTACTCGAGGGTCCCCATCCACACCCCGGTGCCGGTGAGGCGGCTGCCGGTCATCGCCTTGATGAGGCCGAAGTCGGAGAGGTAGGCGTGGTCGCCCGGGCCGAGCAGGACGTTCGCCGGCTTGACGTCGCGGTGGACCATGTCGCGCTCGGCGACGTAGTCGAGGGCCTCGGCCACCTGGTGGAGGATCGCGAGGCTGCGGCGGGCCTCGATCCCGCCGGGCTGGCGCAGCAGGCCGTCGAAGGAGGGGCCGTCGATGTACTTCATGGCGAGGTACGCGACCCCGTCGGCCTCCCCGGCCTCGAACACGGGGATGATGTGCGGGTGGTCGAGGCTCGCGGCGGCGATCCCCTCCCGCGTGAACCGCTCCAGGAAGCTCGTGTCCGCGGAGAGCTGGCCGGTGACGACCTTGAGCGCCACCGTGCGCTGGAGGGAGAGCTGGGTGGCCCGGTAGACGACCGCCTGACCGCCGCGACCCAGCTCGGAGTCGATGCGGTACCCGCCCACCACGCGGCCGGTCAGATCGCTGCTCATGGCTCCCCGGCTCGCACGGCGCGAGATTACCAACCCGGGACGGGGCGTCCCCGTCGTCGCCGGGCGGTCCCGCAGACGGCGGCGGTTGCGGATCCGCCGGCCCGGTCGGTCCGGCGCCGGGCGGCGGGGTGAGCCACCGCCCCTCCCGGAACCACCGCTGCATCGTCCGCACCGACGGCAACACCCCATCCCCCGGCCTGGAGGTGCGCCGCAGGGCGGCGATCACCC
>JBFWPT010000056.1:0-25908 GCA_050249835.1 Thermoleophilia bacterium | reverse complement strand
CCGAGTGGCGCGACGCCATCGCCGCGGCCTTCGCCCCGGACGCGCCCGCGCCCGAGGAGGTCGTGACCGGCTGCATCGACCTGCTGCGCGCGTGGAGCCGGTCGTGGACGGCCCGGCCCCAGGTCGTCATCGGCCTGGCGGCCGACGGCCGCGCGCGGCTCGTGGACGAGGTGGTCGCGGCCATCGCCGGCGCCGGCCGGCTGTCCTCGGGATCGATCGGCGTGGCCGCACGCCCGTCCCCCGGCCTCACCTCCGGGGACGAGGCCGCCCACTGGCGCGACGCCCTCGTCATGCCCGCCGACGGCGAGGTCCCCCTCGTGCGCAGGGTCGTGCTCCTGGTGGTGGATGCCACGAGCAGCGGCTGGCCCGTCACGATCGCCGCCGCGGCCCTCCGCGACGCCGGCGCCGCCGAGGTGCTGCCGCTCGTCATCCACAAGCGCCCCTGAGGGGGACCGCGGGCTCAGCCTTCGACGGCCTCCGCCAGGCGCCCGAGGACGACCCGCAGATGCGCCCGCATCTCCTCTCTGACCACGCCGTCGCGGAGCTTCTCCATGTGCCCGGTGATCGCGGTCTTCCCCGACGGCGTCTCCCGCAGGGCGAACTGGAGGACGGCCGGGGCCTCCCAGCCCTCCGGCCACCAGGTCAGGCGGATCCGGTCGCCGGGGTGGACCGACCGCACCTCGCCCCGGGCGGGCGGGAAGCCGTCGCCGCCCGGGACCGCGTAGGACGCGCCCTTCACGAGGTCCACCTCCGCGTCGGCGCCGAGCCACAGGGCGGGCCGGCCGGCGATGGCCTCCCACACCTCGTCGACGCTCGCCGTCACGCTTCGCCGGACGCCGATCTCGAACCCGGCGCCCAGGGTCTCGCCCACCTCGCGCGGCACCTCCGTCATGACGTCCCCCGGCGCTAGGCGGGCGCCCCCGCCGTCTCGCGGATGGGCTGGAAGTCGAGGTGGGTGACGATCTCGATGGCCGCGGCCACGGAGCGCGCGTTGGGGCAGTGGCCGACGTGATGCGTGTTCGCACGCTCGGCCGCGTCGCGCTTGTCCTCCGGCGCGTGCAGCGTGTAGTGGACGTCGATCTTCCGGAGCCGCAGCACGTTGTCGGGGTCGACCACCACCTCGCCCACGGCCTCGGCCGTCAGGCGGTCGCCGGTCGAGTCGATCCCGCGGGCCTTGAGGGCGCCGCCGTAGGTCCCGATGAGGCAGCCGGCCACCGACGCCACGAGGTAGTCGAGGGTCCCCGGGTGGGTGGGGAGCGTGGACGGGTCGAAGCCGTAGTGCTCGCCCTGCCATCCGGGCGTCCCGAACGTCACCTCGTCGCCGGTCATCTCGAGGACGGCCTTGCGGATCGGGGGCCTCTCGCGCGTCAGGCTCACGCGCACCTCGTGGACGGTCTCGTCTGCCATCGTCGGGTCCTGTCGGTCGGGGCCGGGTCCACGGGGGAACCTACGTCGGAGCCCCGGCCGCGTCGACCGCGCCCGCCGCGGCGCACACGCTCCCAGGCGATCCCCAGGTGGCTCCCACGCCCCGGGGAGGGCCGGGGCCGATCCTCGTGGCGACGGACCACCCACACCGGAGGAGCGACGATGAGCCCACTCGCCACGATGTTCGCCCTGCTCCTGGTGTCGACCGCGATCACGGTCGCCACCGCCCTCCCCCTGATGGGAACGCTGATGGAGCGCGACGCGCGACGTCGTCCCGGCCGCTGAGCGAGCCGGGCCGCCCCGGGGGCGCCCGCCGGCGTGCGGCGGGCGCCCCGGACGGTGCTACTCGGGCTGCGGGACCACCCGCATGTAGGGCTTCGGCTCCTTCCAGCCGTCCGGCCAGATCTCCTTGGCCTGGTCGTTGTTCACGGAGCCGGCGATGATCACCTCGTCGCCCTGCTGCCACTGGGCGGGCGTCGCGACCTTGTGGTTCGCGGTGAGCTGCAGCGAGTCGATGACCCGCAGCACCTCGTCGAAGTTGCGGCCGGTGGTCATCGGGTAGACGAGGATCAGCTTGATCTTCTTGTCGGGGCCGACGACGAACACGTTGCGGACCGTCTGGTTGTCGGCGGGAGTGCGGACGAGCGGGTCGCCCTCCACCGATGCCTGGAGCATCCCGTACGCCTTCGAGACCGCGAAGTCGTGGTCGGCGATGATCGGGTAGTTGGGCGCGGTGCCCGTGATGTCCGCGATGTCCTTCGACCACTCGTGGTGGCGGTCCGTCGGGTCCACCGACAGCCCGATGATCTTCACGCCCCGGCGGTCGAACTCCGGCTTGATGCTCGCCATGTACCCGAGCTCGGTGGAGCACACCGGGGTGAAGTCCTTCGGGTGGGAGAACAGGACGGCCCAGCCGTCGCCGATCCACTCGTGGAAGTTGATGACGCCCTCGGTCGACTCGGCCGTGAAGTCCGGCGCGGTGTCGTTGAGCTGCAGTGCCATGGGTCTCCTCGCAAGCCATTCCGGGTCAGGTTGTGATGCCGATGATAAGCCTTGCTGATCGCAGATGTCCTCTCCGCGCCGCGGGTCATACTGCATCGCGGGACACGGGCCGGTGTAGAATCCCCCGGCTTATGAACCCGATAAGCGCTGGCCCCTCCGCGTCCAGCCTCCCGCCCTTCCGTCCCGTCCAAAGGGGAGCGATCCAATGTCCACGACCGAGACCCCGATCGACAACGGCGTCAACGTCGACGCCCTGTTCGGCGTCCGCGAGGCCCTCGCCGACACGCCCGACATCGCGAAGTTCCAGTGGCGCGCCACCACCTCCTGGGTGAACGGCACGCACAGCCAGTCCTCCGTCGAGTCCTTCTACGGCTTCGGCGACGAGCAGAAGCACAAGACGACGTACACCTACGACGCCGACCACCCGCTGCAGTTCGCGGCGCAGGACGAGGGCGTCACGCCGGTCGAGTACGTGCTCGTGGCGCTCGGCAGCTGCCTCACCGCCGGCGTGGCCTCCGTCGCGCAGGCGCGGAAGATCCAGCTCAACTCGGTGAAGGCGACCCTCGAGGCCGAGATGGACCTCCACGGGATCCTCGGCGCCGACCCCGACGTCCGCAACGGCTTCAGCTCGGTGAAGGTGTCGTACGACATCGACGCCGACGCCGACGCCCAGGCCATCGAGGCCATCGTCGCCCAGTCGCAGAAGCGGTCGGCGGTGTTCGACCTGCTCACGAACCCGACGAACGTCAGCGTCGAGGTCAACTGACCCCGGTAGCATCACGCCCGTGACGCACGTCCCCGTCGTCGTCGTGGGCGCCGGCCACTGCGGTCTGGCCACGAGTCGCCACCTCGCCGCACGCTCGATCGACCATGTGGTCCTCGAGCGGGGCGAGGTGGCGAACTCGTGGCGCACCGAGCGGTGGGACTCCCTACGGCTCCTCACGCCCAACTGGATGACCCGCCTGCCCGGGCTGGCCTACGAGGGCGACGACCCCGACGGCTACATGGGCTCCGCCGACGTGGTCGAGCTCATCACCCGGTACGCCGCCGAGGGCGACGCCCCGGTGCGCACGGGCACCACCGTCACGGCCCTCCGCCCGGACGGCGGTGGGGGCTACGTCGTCGAGAGCGACCAGGGCACCTGGACCGCCGACGCCGTGGTGCTCGCCTCGGGCGCCTGCAACGTCGCGTCGATCCCGCCGGTGGCCGCCGAGGTGCCGCCGGGGGTCGCCACGCTCACGGCGGCCGCCTACCGCAACCCGTCCCAGATCGCCGAGGGCGGCGTGCTCGTGGTGGGCGCCTCGGCCTCCGGCATCCAGATCGCCGACGAGCTCATCCGCCACGGCCACGAGGTCACGATGGCCGTGGGCGAGCACGTCCGCGTCCCCCGCCGGTACCGCGGCCGGGACATCCTCTGGTGGATGGACACCTCGGGCGTCCTGTCCGAGACCTGGGAGCAGATGGACGACGTCGTCCGCGCCCGGGCGATCCCGTCGATGCAGCTCACGGGCTTCGGCGACGGGCAGACGATCGACCTGAACTCCCTCACGGCGCGCGGCGCCCGCCTGGTCGGCCGGCTGTCGATGGCGCGGGACGGGCACCTGCTGTTCTCGGGCGCGCTGAAGAACATCTGCCGCCTCGCCGACCTCAAGCTCGCCCGCCTGCTCGACACGCTGGACACCTGGGCCGCGGAGAACGGCATCGAGGTCCCCGAGCCGCCGGAGCGCCTCCCCGACACGGTCGTCCCGGACGACCCGTGCATCGACATCGACCTGCGCAGCGGCGAGATCCGCACGATCCTCTGGGCCACCGGCTACAAGCCGGAGCTCTCCTGGGTGGAGCCGCGCATCCTCAACCCGCGCGGGCGCCTGATCCACGAGGGCGGCCTCACGCGCCACCCCGGCCTCTACCTGATGGGGATGCCGTTCCTGCGGCGCCGCAAGTCCACCCTCATCGACGGCGCCGACGCCGACGCGGCCGACATCACCGCGCACCTCGCCGGGCACCTCGACGAGCGCACGCGCACCCGGGGGCTCGCCGCCGCCACCTGACCGGGGTGGGGCCGGGCCGCGCCGTCAGGCGATGCGGCCCGCCGGCAGCCTGGCCGGGTCGAACGGCGCCGCGTCCACCGAGTGGGACGCGCCGTCGAGCAGCATCTCGCTCACCATCCGGCCGGTCGCGGGGGCGTTGAGGATCCCCCACGACGCGTGGCCGGTCGCGATGACGAGGCCGGGCACGCCGGGGACGGGCCCGATGAGCGGGACCCCGTCCACGGTGAGCGGCCGGTAGCAGGCCGACGCGGACACCAGCGGCGCGTCGCGCAGGGCCGAGGAATGGACGCCGGCGATCCGGCGCAGCTCGTCGCGGGCCGCGTCGCCCGGCCGGATCTCGTCCGGGTCGTCCGGCAGCGCGCCGTGCTCGGGGTGCCCGGACACGTACACGCGCCCGCCGGAGCGCGGGTACATCTCGATGGTGCTCCGCTGCCCCTCCGCGGAGACGAACTCGCTGAAGACGGCCTGCGCCGGCACCTCGGCCTCCAGCACCACGCTCGCGCTCTTGGTGCCGAACACCTGGGGCAGCGCCACCCACCGCTGGGCCTGCGCGGTCCACGGCCCGAGCGCGAGCACGACGGCGCCGGCCTCGACCACCGCGCCGTCCACGGAGACCCCGGCCACCCGCCCGGTGCCCTCGTCGATGGCGAGCCCGTCCACCACGCCGGTCACGAGCTCCGCGCCGGCGGCGACGGCCTCCTCGGCCATCGCGGTCGTGAAGGCCTGCGGGCTCACCTGGGCCGTCGTCGCCTCGTCGCCGATGACCTCGTGCGCCACCACGTTGCCGTCGAGCCAGCCCGGGTTGGGCAGGCGCCGGTGGCGCTCCAGGTCGCCTTCGTCGGCGGCGGCGGTCATGAGGGCGTCCATGGGCCGGTAGCCGAGCCGGTCCCAGCCGAGCTCGTCGGCGATCTCCCGGTGCAGTCCGAAGCTCGCCCGGGCCAGCGCGTCGAGGGGCGTGCCGGCGTTCCAGTCGAGCGCGAGGAAGCCGGCCGCGCGCCCCGAGGCCGCGGCCGCCGGGCGGGCGCGGTCGACGAGCAGCGGGCGGGCGCCGCGGCGCGCCAGGAAGAACGCCGCCGATGCCCCGATGGCGCCCGCCCCGCAGATCACGATCCGCTCCGGCCCGTCCACCACGCACCCCCGCCCGGTCCCGCCGTCCGGGCGACCATACCCGGGCGCGGCGCCGCTACGCCGTCACGCCGCCAGCCGCGCGATGGCCGACAGGGCCTGCTCCATCGAGCGGTCCTCGGCCGCCCCGAGGTCGAGCGGGATCATGGCCGGGCTCTCCCGGGCCAGGGTCAGCTCGGCGGTGACGAACTCCAGGTCGCCGTCGAGCCCGATCGTCGAGAGCGCGTGGCGCAGCCAGGGCTCGCCGTGGTCCCAGCCCTCGCGCGGGGTGCCGGGGCCGTAGCCGCCGCCCCGCGAGGTGGCGAACACGACGCGGCGGCCGCCCAGGGTGCCGCCCTCGGGCCCGATGGTGACGCCGGGCACGACGAGCCGGTCCACCCAGGCCTTCAGCGTGCTGGGCGGGCCGAAGTTGTAGAGCGGCATGCCCACGACGATCGTGCCCGCGGCGAGCACCTCGCCCACGACGGCGTCGGTGAGCGCGCGGGCGGCCCGCTGCTCCGGGGTGCGGTCCTCCTCCGGCGTGACGTTGGCGGCGAACGCGATCTCGTCCAGGTGGGGCAGGGGGTCGGCGGCGAGATCGCGGTAGGTGACCGTCCCGCCGGGGTTGGCCTCCCTCCACGCCTCGGCGAAGCGGGCCGACAGGATGCGGCTGCGCGAGGAGGCGGTGCGGAGGGAGCTGTCGATGTGGAGTAGATGGTTTCTCATAGATAGTTTGTATAGCACAAAGCATCTGTGGGCGGTCAAGGGCGCCTGGGCTACCATCGGTCCATGGCATCGACGGCGCACACCACCACGGACCAGGGGTTCCTGGCGCTGCTCATGCACCTGGCCCGGGTGACGGGCCGGGAGACGGACGCGGCGCTCGCCGGCGTGGACGGCCTGCGGCCGCGTCACCTGGTGGGCCTCCGCCTGCTCCGGGACCACGGCCCCCTCGCGCAGGCGGCGCTCGGAGAGGCGCTGCGGCTGGATCCGTCCAACGTCGTGGGGCTGCTCAACGACCTGGAGGCGCGGGGCCTGGTCGCGCGGCGCCGCGACCCGGCCGACCGCCGCCGCCACATCGTCGAGCTCTCCGACGAGGGCCGCGCGACGCTCGCCCGGGCCGAGGCCGGCCTCGCCTCCGTGGAGGAGGGGGTCCTCCGGGGCCTCACCGCCGAGGAGCGCTGCACCCTCCACGACCTGCTGCTGCGCGCCGCCGGCGGGACCCTGCCCGACTGCACCGAGGCCGCCGCGATGGACGAGGCCGGCTGCTGAGCACGCCCCGCGTGGAGCCGGAGGCGGTGCTCGCCTTCCGGTTCGGCCGGTCGGGGCTGGCGGGGCGGCATGCGAGCACGCTCGCCGCCGCGGCGGCGGCCCCGGCCGTCGACTCCGCCCGCGGATCCGCACTCCAGTCCCTCGCCGCCCGGGCCGAGGGCGTCACGCGGGATGCCTACGACGCGGCCGTCGACGCCGGCGAGGTCGTCGTCGGCTACGCGATGCGCGGGGCGATCCACGCCGTGGCCCCGGACGACCACGCCCTCTGGGGCCGGGCGCTCGTCGCGCGGCGCGACGACGAGCTCGCCGTCCAGCTGGGCACCCGGATGCGCCGCCTCTGCGACGAGACCGGCATCGCCCCCACCGACGCGCTCTCCGAGGTCACCGACGCCACCCGGGACGCCCTCGCCGGCGGCCGGGCCCTCGACAAGGACGCCCTCCACGCGGAGCTGCGCGCCCGGGTGCGCGACGATCTGCTCCCCTGGTGCGAGGGCTGCGGGAGCCACCACGTCTCCCCCCTGCTCTGGCGGTTCGCCACCGTCGCCGCCGGCGCCCGCCTCGACGCCGGTCGCCGCTACCTGCTCGGCTCGCCCGGCCGCGCCCCGGCCGCCGCCGAGGCCCTCCGCCGCCACCTCCACCTGTACGGGCCGGGGACCCCCGCCGCCTTCGCCGCCTGGGCGGGCCTCGCGCCGGCGCACGCCCGGCGCCTCTGGGACGAGGTGGCCGCCGACGGCGCCCTGGCCGAGGTCACGACCACGGGCGGCGGCTCCGCCTGGATCCTCGCCGCCGACGGCGGCGCCCTCGCCTCCCCTCCCACGGCCCGCGGCGTGCGCCTCCTCCCGCCCGGCGACCCGTACCTCCAAAGCCCGAACCGCGACCTCCTCGCGCCGGCAAAGGACCTCCGCGCGCGCCTGTTCCGCCCCACGGGCAGCCCCGGCGCCGTGGTCCAGGACGGCCGTCTGGCGGGACTCTGGCGCGCGACCACGACGGGCCGCTCGACGCGGCTCGCCGTGGAGCCGCTGCGGCGCCTGCGGACCGGCGACCTGCGGGAGGAGGCCGAACGGGTCGCCGCGCTGCGCGGGACGCCGGAGCTCCGGCTCGACATCGCCTGACCCACGGACCCGTGCCGCCCCGGCATCCCCTCTACGTCGCCTGGATCGCCGAACCCGTCCCCGAGGCCGTGCCCCGCCCGGCCGCCCCGCTCCACCTGACGCTGGTGCCGCCCTTCGCCGGCGACGAAGACGCGGTCGCCGAGGCGATGCACGCGGTCGCGACCACATCCGCGCCGGTCACCTCGGCCGTCACCGGCCGCGCCCGGTTCGGCCCGCGCGGCGACGTGCCGGTGTTGCTCGTCGCGCCGGACACCGGCCTGCGCGCGCTCCACGATCTGTGCATGACTGAGATGCAAGAGCGCGGCATCGACCTCTCGCACGCACGACACGTGCGAGATGCATACAAGCCCCATGTGTCGGTCCGGCGCCCGCATCCCGACGGCCCCGAGCCGGGAGACCTGCTGCGCATCGACCACGTCGCCCTACTGCGGCGCGGGGCGGGCGGCACGGTGGTCGTCGGCCGTGCGCCCCTCGCCGGTCCCGGCTAGCGGCCGGCCCTAGGGGCGCGGCGCGAAGGCGCGCTCGGCGGCGTCGAGGGCCATCGCCGCGGCCTCATCGATGAGGATGCCGTTGCGCTCGACCACCACGCTGCCGCCGAAGACGAGCTGCATCCACACCGTCATCAGCCAGGCCACCGGGACGTCGTCCCGGAACGCGCCGGCCCTCTGGCCTGCGGCGAGCCAGTCGACGAAGGCGCCCTGCGGCCGGTAGTCGTCGAGCGCGTGCATCTCGGTCAGGCGTTGCCACAGCCATCGCCGCTGGTGGACCTGGCGCACCGCGTCGGGCAGGAGCACCGCCATGCACCGGCGGTGGTCCGGCTCGCCGGCGACGGCCTCGAGGAACAGCGCCCGGGTCTCCTCGATCAGCCGGACCTGCACCGCGGCCAGGAGCTGGTCCCGGCCGGCGAAGCGGCGGTAGACCGTGGAGCGCGTGACCCCGGCGGCGGCGGCGACGTCCTCGATCGCCGCGTCCGGGTCGACGGTGAGCACCTCGAGGGCGGCGTCGAGCACCCGGTCGCGGTTGCGACGGGAATCGGACCTCATGGGCTCCAGGGACCGCTGGCTCACAGCACCTCCGGGTCGGTGTCGACGCGCCCAATTGGAGCATCGCAGGCGGACCGATCGGGATTTCCCGATCATAGTGGCGACAGTGTGTCGCTATTGACACACACTGTCCCAACTCCATACGGTCGGGCGGTCCCGGAACTTCACCCAGGGGATCGTGGGCACGGACATCACCGAGACGACGGCGCCGCCGGACCAGCGGATGCGGCGCGGCGACTTCCTGAAGCGCACCGGCATCGCGGGGGCGGGCGTCGCGGCCGCGGGGGCGGGGCTGGGCGGGGCGACGGCCCTCGCCGGCGGCCGCAAGCACGGCCACGGGCACGGCCGCAAGGAGACGACGCTGCGCGACCGCATCAACAAGGTCGCCTACATCGTCGTCAACGTCAGCGACCTGGATCGAGCCAAGAGCTTCTGGGAGTCGGCGACCGGCCTGCGGGCCGTGACGCGCACCCCGTCGCCGGTGCAGGCCTTCCGCGGCCTCGGCATCGCGCAGGGGCAGTTCGACGGGTGGCTGATGGAGGACGCGAGCGGCCGCGGCACCCAGGTCCACCTGCTGCAGTGGCTCACGCCGACGCCGATCGGGCAGGCGCACCCGACCTTCTGGAACGTGGGCCTCGCGAAGATCGCGCTCACGACGCCCAGCACCCGGACGAAGCTGGCGCAGCTCGAGTCGCTGGGCATCAGGCCCACGAACGACAACATCTACCGGGGCTACACGTCGATCACCGACCCCGACGGCGTCGTGATCTCGATCCCCGGCAACCCGAACACGGAACTCCCCGCCGGCACTGACCCGCGCCCGTCGGAGCGCCTGCTGCACACGAACCCGTCGGTGAAGGACATCCGGCGCTCGATGCGCTTCTACGGGAAGATCCTCGGGCTGGACCTGGACAGCGAGAGCGTCCCGTGCGAGCCGATCCTCTCCTCGCAGGGCCCGGGCAGCGACCTGTCCCAGTGGGACAGCCACCTCTACACCCCGCGCGGCGACACGCGGTTCCGGGTGGACCTCTCCCAGTTCCACTACCCACCGCCGACGAAGGAGTCGGTGATCCCCTACAAGGAGGCGAACCACGTCGGCATCTCGCGGCTCGCGTTCGAGGTGGACGACATCGACGCCTGCTACGAGATCCTGCGGCGCTCGCGGCAGATCGGGAAGGGGCCCGGCCCCATCGCGCGGCCGGAGGAGTGGGACTTCGGCGCGCCGATGGGCAAGCGCCGCATCCTGACCTTCCGCGACCCGGACGGCATCCGCCTGGAGCTGATCCAGAAGGTCTATTGGACGCCGGTGACGGCCTGCACGCAGCCGGTGAACCCGCCGCCGATCCCGGTCGACTGGTAGGCGGGCGTGTTCGACATCTCGCCGATCCAGATCATCATCGTCCTGGCGGTCGCGCTGCTGATCTTCGGGCCGAAGCGCCTGCCCGAGATGGGCCGCGGCCTGGGACGTGGCATCCGCGACTTCCGGGACGGCATCACCGGCCGGGACCCGGGGCGGCCGTCCGACTGATCTCCGCCACCCGGTCCGCCCCGCGAGGCGGACCGGGCCGGGCGGGTCAGCCCTCCAGGCGGAACACCGGGTGGTCGGGCGCGACGCGGAGCAGGTCGGCGTCCGGCGAGCCGGGCCCGACGCCGTCGAAGAAGATCCCCGACTCGGCCTTCCAGCGATTCAGGTAGGCGCGGAGGACGTGGGGCTTGGCGGCGTCGTCCACCTCCTGCGCGCGGAAGGGCTCGCGCCGCCGACCCAGCAGGAGCGTCCCGCCGCCGCTCGCGCGCATGTTGCGCACCCACTGGGTGTGCCCGCGGGGGGCGACGAGGTAGCGGGCCCCGTCCAGCTCCAGCAGGTTGACGGGCGTGCGGCGGGGCGTGCCCGTCGTCCGTCCCGGCACCTCCAGCACCCGCGATCCCCAGACGGAAATCCCCGCCCGGGTGAGGCCGGCGACGATGCGGTTGAACACGTTGCGCGTGAACCAGCCGGGGGCCTTGTAGCGCGGTTCGGTGGGCATGTGGTCACCTCCGGACCGGACCGTACCCGGCATGGCGGGGCCCGGGCCCACCCGGTTTCGCCGCACGGCCACGGGTGCGCGCCGCCCGGATGGGATAGTTTCGTCCACCCCCGTGGGTGCCGCAGCGGGTCCCACGGCCGTCCGAGAGGGGGTTCGAGGTGACGGATCTGAACCTGCGCGGCGGCACCGTCGTCACGGCGGAGGCCTCGTTCCGCGCGGACGTGGCGGTCCGCGGAGGCAAGGTCGCGGCGGTCGGGACCTCCGTGCCCGACGACGGCGTAGAGACGGTGGACGTCTCGGGCCGGCTCCTGATGCCCGGGTTCATCGACGCCCACACGCACATGGACATGCCGTTCGGCGGCACGATCACCGCCGACGACTGGGACTCGGGCACCGCGGGCGCCGTCGCCGGCGGGACGACCGTGCTGGTGGACTTCGCCCTGCAGGACATCGGCGCCGGCCTGGTGGACGCCATCGGCACCTGGCAGGCCAAGGCGACCGGGCGCACCCGCATCGACTACGGCCTCCACGTGGCCGTGTGCGACCTCAACGACGCGGTCAAGAGGGAGATCCCGGACCTGACCGCCCACGGCGTCTGCACCGTGAAGGTCTTCATGGCCTACAAGGGCACGCCGCTGTTCACGCCCGACGAGGGCCTGCTGGAGATCATGCAGATCGCCCGCGAGTCGGGCGTCATGGTGATGGTGCACGCCGAGAACGGCGACGCCGTCGCCAAGCTCCAGGAGCAGGCGCTGGCGCGGGGCGACACCGACCCCATCTGGCACGCGTACACCCGCCCCGAGGCGGTGGAGGCGGAGGCCACCGGGCGCGCCATCCGCCTCGCCGAGATCGCGGACATCACGCTCGGCGTCGTCCACGTCACCTGCGGGGGCGCCGCCGACGAGATCCGGCGCGCGCGGGACCGCGGCCAGGTGGTCCACGGCGAGACGTGCCCCCAGTACCTGGTCATGACGATCGACGACCTGCGCAAGCCGGAGTTCGAGGGCGCCAAGTACGTCTGCTCGCCCCCGCTGCGGGACGCCTCCAACCACGACGAGCTGTGGCGGGCGCTGGCGACGGGCGACCTGGTGCTCGTCGGGTCCGACCACTGCGCCTTCGACTTCGCCGGCCAGAAGGAGCTCGGCCGCGGCGACTTCACGAAGATCCCGAACGGCATGCCCGGCGTCGAGGAACGGGCGCCGGTCCTGTGGACCCACGGGGTGCGCACCGGGCGCATCAGCCCGGAGACCTTCGTGGCCGTCCTCTCCACGAACCAGGCCCGGGTGCACGGGCTGCTGCCGCGCAAGGGGCTCATCGCCGCAGGCGCCGACGCGGACATCGTGGTCTGGGACCCGGACCTGCCGCTCACCATCACCCACGCCAACCGGCACAACGGCAACGACTACACGCCGTACGAGGGGCTCGAGTTCGTGGGCGCGCCCGAGCGCGTGTACGTGCGCGGGAACCTCGCCTACGTGGACGGCGACGTGGTCGCCGAGCCCGGCTCCGGGGAGTTCCTGCCCCGGTCCCTCGCGCCGCGCGGAGAGGCCGCGGCGGCGTGACCGCGCTCGACCCGCAGCTCGCCGTCCGGTGGCTGCGCGACATCGCCGAGATGACCGGCGACGCGGACGGCGCGCAGCGGGTGGCGTGGACCGACACCTGGATCACGGCCCGCGACTGGCTCCGCGCCCGACTCGCGGAGATCCCGGGGGTCACGGTCCACACGGACCCCGCCGGGAACATCTGGGCGGAGCTGCCGGGCGAGAGCGAGCGGAGCGTCGTCGTGGGCGGCCACACCGACTCCGTGCCGAACGGCGGGTGGCTCGACGGGGTGCTCAACGTCGTCGCCGCGTTGTCGGTGATGCGCGCGGTCGCGGCCGGGCCGCGGCCGCCCCTGACGCTGCGCCTGGTCGACTGGGCCGACGAGGAGGGCGCGCGGTTCGGGCGCTCCCTGGTGGGGTCCAGCGCGTGCGCGGGGACCCTCGACCCGGACGCCGTCCGCGGCCTCAGCGACCGCGACGGCGTCCCCCTGCCGGACGCCCTCGCCGCCCGCGGCGTGGACCTGGACCGGATGCTCGAGTCGGGCGCCGAGCTGGACGGGGTCGCCGCCTACCTGGAGCTGCACATCGAGCAGGGCCCGGTGCTGGAGAGCATCGACCGCCCCCTCGGCGTGGTGAGCGGCGTCTTCGGCCTGCAGCGCCACGTGGTCGTGGTGCGGGGCGCCCACGCCCATGCCGGCGCGACGCCGATGCACCTGCGCCGCGACGCCTTCCTCACCGCCGCCCGCACCGCGCTCGCCGCCCGCGAGGGCGCCGAGGCGCGCGCCGACACCCGCGCCACCACCGGCACCGTCTCCGTCGCCCCGGGCATCGTCACCGCGTTCAACGGCCTGTGCGAGTTCTCGCTCGACCAGCGGGCCTTCGACGCGGCGGTCCTGGCCGAGATGGTCGAGGAGGCGCGCGCGGCCAGCGAGCGGATCGCGGACGAGGAGGGGACCACCGTGGAGTGGGTCCCCCAGTTCGCGCAGGAGCCGGTGTTCTTCGCCCCCGAGCTGGTCGAGATCGCCGCGGGCGTGATCGCGGACCTCACCGGCGAGGAGTCGCCCCGGCTGCCGAGCGGCCCGCTGCACGACGCCGCCGAGATGGCCCGCGTGGTGCCGTCGGTGATGGTGTTCGTGCGCTCCATCGGCGGGGTGAGCCACACGAAGGACGAGGACTCGTCCGTGGAGGACCTGGAGCTCTCGGTCCGGGCGATGCACGAGCTGACGCTGCGGACCATGGACTGGGCCGCCGGGACGACCTGAGGAGGCTTCCGTGGACTTCGGCCTGACGCTCCAGACCGACCCGCCGGCCCGCCGGCTCGTCGAGCTGTTCACGAAGGCGGAGGGGCTGGGCTTCACCCACGCCTGGACGTTCGACTCCCACATCCTGTGGCAGGAGCCCTACGTCATCCACTCCCAGGTGCTCTCGGCCACCGAGCGGATGATGGTCGGGCCCCTCGTCACGAACCCGGCCTCGCGCGATCCCACCGTCACGGCGTCGGTGTTCGCGACGCTCAACGACATGTTCGGCAACCGGACCATCTGCGCGATCGGCCGCGGCGACTCGGCCCTGCGCGTCCTGGGCCGCAAGCCGACGACGCTGGCCCAGACCGAGCGGGCGATCCACGAGATCCGTGAGCTGGCCGAGGGCCGCGCGATCACGGGCGAGGGCGGCGCCGAGGTACGGATCCCCTGGGTGAAGGACGGCCGCCTGGAGGTCTGGATGGCCGCCTACGGACCGAAGGCCCTGTCGGTGGTCGGCCGCTGCGCCGACGGCTTCGTGCTGCAGGTGGCCGACCCGGAGATCCTGCGCTGGACCCTCGCCCACGTCCGCGCCGCCGCCGAGGGCGTCGGGCGGGACCCGGACGAGATCACCGTGCTCGTCTGCGCGCCGGCCTACGTGGGCGACGACATCGCCCACGCCCGCGAGCAGTGCCGCTGGTTCGGCGGCATGGTCGGCAACCACGTCGTCGAGATCGTCGAGCGGTACGGGACGAACAGCGAGGTCCCCCAGGCGCTCACCGACTACGTCGCGGCCCGCAAGGGCTACGACTACACGCACCACGGCCGGGCCGGGAACCCGAGCACCGACTTCGTCCCGGACGAGATCGTCGACCGCTTCTGCATCCTGGGCGACCCGGCCGCCCACGTCGCGAAGCTCGAGGAGCTCCGCGACGCGGGCATGGACCAGTTCGCCATCTACCTCATGCACGACGCGCCCGACCGGACGCTGGACGCCTACGGGGCCGAGGTCATCCCCGCCTTCGCCGAGGCGTAGGGCAGCCGCAGCTCCTCGGTCGCGCCCTCGACCGCTCGTCCCAAGCGCTCCACGATCTCCTCGATGACGTCGTCCTCGGCCACGAGGGCCGGGGCGATCTGGACGACCACGTCACCGCGGCCGTCGCCGCGGGCGATGAGCCGCTGGTCGCGCAGGTGCCGCGGCATGACCTCGGTGAGGAAGCGCGCCTTGGTCTCGCCCGTGAGCGGGGAGCCCTCCTCGTCGGCCACGACCTCCAGGGCCCAGAAGAACCCGTCGCCGCGCACGTCGCCGACGGCGGGGATGTCGAGCAGCCCGCGCATGAGGTCGCCGACGAACGGCACCCGCGAGCGCACGCCCTCGAGGACGCCCTCGCGGTCGTAGATCTCGAGCGACTTCATCGCGACGGCGGCGCACACGGGGTGCCCGCCGAACGTGAGGCCGTGCATGAGCGTGCAGCCCGGCTCGCGCAGCACGTCCACGATGCGCTCCGACAGCATGACCGCGCCCATCGGGACGTGGCCGGAGGTGAGGCCCTTGGCGAGCGTGATGACGTCGGGGACGCCGCCGTACCGGGTGACGCCGTAGATCTCGCCGAGGCGGCCGAAGCCCGAGATGACCTCGTCCGCGTGGAGGATGATCCCGTACCGGTCGCAGATCGCGCGCAGGCCGGGCCAGTACCCCTCGGGCGGCGTGAAGCAGCCGCCGGCGTTCTGGATGGGCTCGACCGAGATCATCGCGACGGTCTCGGGGCCCTCCTCCTGGATCACGGCCTCGATCTCCGCGAGCAGGCGCGCCGCGAACGCCGCGTCGTCGTCGCCGTCGGGCTGGCGGAAGCGGTTGGTGTTGGCCACGTGCCGCACCTCGAGCGCGGACGGCCCGAACGGCGCCTTGTAGGTGTCGACGCCGGAGATGGCGAGCGCGCCGAGGTTGACCCCGTGGTACGCGGTGCGCCGCGCGATGACCTTGTGGCGCTCCGGCTCGCCCTTCTGCACGAAGTGCTGGCGCACGATCTTCCACGCAGACTCCACCGCCTCGGACCCGCCGCCGCAGAAGAAGGCGTGGCTGATGTCGCCCGGCGCGCGCCGGGCCAGCTCGGTCGCCAGCTCGATCGCCGTGGGCGTCGCCGTGGACCAGTTGGTCGTGTACGGCATCGAGCGCAGCTGCGCCGCGGCGGCCTCGGCGATCTCCTCGCCGTGGCCGTAACCGAGCTGCATGCAGAACATCCCCGAGAGGGCGTCCAGGTGCTCGACGCCGCGGGTGTCGGTCACCCGGCATGCGCCGTCGCCCGAGGCGAGGACCGGGAGCTCGAGGTCCCCGCCCGGCGCGAAGGAACCATTGCGGGCGAACTGCTGGAGGAGGTGGCCGTAGGCCAGCCCCTGCAGCTCGTCGTGGGTGCGCGTCACGCCCATCGCGAGGTCACCACCTTCCGGCGGGTGTAGAAGGTGAAGGCGTCGTCGCCGTTGGAGTGGAGGTCGCCGACCATGGAGTCCTTCCAGCCGGCGAACGGGAACCACGCGACCGGGGCGGCGACGCCGATGTTGACGCCCAGCATCCCGGCCTCGATGCGCTGCCGGAACCGCTGCGCCGCGCCGCCGGACTCGGTGAACAGGATGGCCGAGTTGCCGTAGCGGGAGCGGTTGCTCCAGTCGATGGCCGCGTCCAGGTCGGGCACGCGGACGACCGAGAGCACCGGGCCGAACAGCTCCTCGCGGGCGGCCTGGGACTCGCCGTCGGCGAGGTCGAGCACCGTCGGGCCGAGCTCGCAGCCGCCGGGGCCGCCGTCGCCGCGGCCGTCCAGCACGAGCGTCGCGCCCTCGCCGGTGGCGCGGGCGATCTCCGACTCCAGGCGCTCGCGCGCCTGGGGCGAGACGACCGGGCAGACGTCGGTGGCCTCGTCGAGGCCCGCGCCGACCTTGAGGTCGCGGGCGCCCGCGACGATCGCGTCGAGGGCCGCGTCCTGCTCCTGGGCGGTGCCCACGAGCACCGCCACCGACCCGGCCAGGCACCGCTGGCCGGCGCCGCCGAAGGCCGACGACAGGACCCCGTTGACCATGAGGTCCCGGTTCGCGTCGGGCGCGACGATCATCGAGTTCTTCGCGCCGCCCAGAGCCTGCACCCGCTTGCCCGTCGCGGTGGCGCGCTCGGCGACGTACTGGGCGGTCGCGGCGGAGCCGACGAAGGAGATCGCGTCGATGCCGTCCGAGTCGAGCAGGGCGTTGACCGCGTCGTGGGCCCCGTGGACCAGGTTCACGAGGCCGGCGGGGATCGCGTCGATGCCGTCGATGAGCTCGACGATGCGCTCGGGCGCGAGCGGGTCCTGCTCGGACGGCTTGAGGACGACCGCGTTGCCGCAGACGATCGCGAACGGCAGGAACCAGAGCGGGAGCATCGCCGGGAAGTTGAACGGGGTGATGACCCCGACCACGCCGACGGGCTGGTGGACCATCTCCACGTCGATGCCGCGGGAGACGCCCTCCAGCACCTGCCCCTTGAGCAGGTGGGGCGCGGCGATGGCGGCCTCCACCGACTCGATGCCGCGGCCCACCTCGGCGGCGGCGTCGGGGACCGTCTTGCCCATGTCGGTGGCGACGATGCGGGCCAGCTCGTCCCTGTGGTCGTTGAGCGCGGTGCGCAGGTCCATCAGCGCGCGGGCGCGCACGAGGATCGGGGTCTCGGCCCAGGCCGGCTGCGCGGCGCGCGCGGCCGCGACGGCGCGGTCCACGTCGGCGGTCGACGAGAGGGGTACGCGGGCGAGCTCCTCGCCCGTCGCGGGGTTGCGCGTCACGAGCTCCTCGCGGGCGCCCGGGGTCTCCCAGGCTCCTCCCACATGGTTCCTCAGCGCGCGCGGGGCGGGGGGTGCATCCACGGGTGGCGTCATGGGACCTACCGTCTCGAGGTGGCGATGGTCCGATGATGGACGGGTCGCCTCTCCCCGGCAAGCGACACTTCGTCATAAGATACGCGCGTATGCGTGACACTTCGCCGCACATCTCGCCCGGGGACGTCGTCCGCATCCGGGAGGTCCTGGAGCTCCCGGAGATCGCCGGCGCCGGCCCCCGCGCGCTCGCGGGCGCGGACGGCCTCGACCGCGCGATCCGCTGGGTGCACGTCGCGGAGACGGAGGACGTCGCCGACCTGCTCCTCGGCGGCGAGCTCATCCTCACGACCGGCATCAGCATGCGGGCGGGAGCCGCGGCGGCGGCGCGCTGGATCCGCGCCCTCGCGGCCGAGGACGTCGCCGGCGTCGTCGTGGAGCTCGGCCCGCACCTGCCGCGCCTGCCGGCCGCCGCCGTCCGGGCCGCCGCCGAGGCCCGCCTGCCGCTCGTGACGCTCGACCGCCCGGTGCGCTTCGTCGCCGTGACCGAGGAGATCCACGGGCGGATCGTCAACCGGCAGCTCGCCGCGCTGCGCCGCGCCGAGGCCATGGAGCGGCGCCTCACGGGGCTGCTCCAGGCCGGCGAGGGGGTCCACGCGGTCGTCGAGGTCGCCGCCGCGCACGTCGGCGCGCCGGTCGCACTCGTCCTCGCCGACGGCTCCCTCCTCCACACCGCCGGCGGCCCGGCCCCCCGCACGGCGCCGGAGCCCGCCGCGCCCGGGGCGGTCCCCGTCGCCGCGGGCGGCCGCCTGCGTGGCGCGCGCCTCGCCCGCATCCCCGCCGACCGCCGGCTCGACCTCGCCGAGCGGGCGATGCTGGAACGCGCCGCGGGCCTCGTGGCCATCGTCGCGGCGCGGACCCACCAGGAGCGCGTGCTGGGCCTGCGCGAGCGCGGCGCGCTGCTCGGCGGGCTGATGGACGGCGCCGTCGCCCCCGACGTGGCCGCCCGGCGCGCCGCCGAGCTCGGGATGCGCCCGCCGTGGGACCTCGTCCCTTTCGCCGCCCGCATCGCCCGGCGGGAGGGCGACCCTCCCGACGCGGCCCTGGAGGCCTGGGCGGCGCGGGAGCAGCGGGTCCGCCCGGTCCTGGCCCACGCGGGCGGCGGCATGGTGGGGACCCGGTCGGCCCAGGGCGACCTGCTGGGCGTCGTCGCCCGCCGCGGCGAGCAGTCCCGCGAGGCCGTGATGGCGCAGGTGGCCGAGGCCCTGCGCGAGGGCGACGCCGGCGCGACGGTGTCCGTGGCGGCCGGGGCGGCCGCCGGCGGCTGGGAGGGCGTCGCCGAGGCGCTCGCCGACGCCGTCGACGCCCTGGGCGACCCGGCGCCCCCGGAGGGATGGACCGACGCGTCCCGCCCGAGCCTCCCCCGCCTGCTCGCCGGCCTCGCCGACGACCCCCGGATGCGCTCCTTCACCCGCCGCCGCCTGGGACCCCTGGACGCCGACACCGCCCGCGCCCGCACCCTGCGCGACACGGCGCGCGCGCTCTGCGCCGCCGGCGGGCGCCGCGCCGACGCCGCCCGGGCGCTCGGCATCGCCCGCCAGTCGCTCTACCGCCGCATCGCCGCCGTCGAGGACGCTCTCGGACTCGACCTCTCCGACCCCGCCGCGCTCACCGAGCTCCACGTCGCGATCATGGCCCGGGACGCCGCCTGACAGAGCGCGAGGGCCGTGATACGCCATTGCGGGTATCCACCGGACATGGCCGACGAGCTCGCCGAGGAGGAGGAACCGTGGCCGGACCGCAGCGCATCGTGATCGCCGGCGGAGGGCTCGCCGGTGCGAAGGCCGCCGAGACCCTCCGCAGCGAGGGCTTCGACGGCGACCTGACGATCGTCGCCGCCGAGCAGGAGCGCCCGTACGAGCGGCCGCCCCTGTCGAAGGAGGTCCTCCGCGGCGAGAAGGACCACGAGTCGGCCCGCGTCCACGAGCGCGGGTTCTACGACGCGATGGACATCGTCCTGCGGCTCGGCGAGGCCGCCGCCTCCCTCGACCCGGCCGCCGGCACCGTGACGCTGGAGCGCGGGGACGTCCTGCCGTGGGACCGGCTGCTCATCGCCACCGGCGCCGAGCCGCGCGCGCTGCCGGTGCCGGGCGGCGACCTGCCGGGGGTGCTCACCCTCCGCACGCTGGACGACAGCGACCGCCTCCGCGAGGTGGCGCGGTCCGGCGGGAGGCTGGTGGTGATCGGCGCCGGGTGGATCGGCTGCGAGGCGGCCGCGTCGGCCCGGGAACTGGGCGCCGAGGTCACCGTGGTCGAGATGGCGGACGTCCCGCTGGCGGGGGTGCTGGGCCGGCGGGTCGGCGGCATCTACGCCGACCTGCACCGTGAGCACGGCGTCGAGTTGCTGACCGGCGCGAGGCTGGAGGCGGTGGAGGGCGACGGGCGCGCCGAGCGGATCCGCCTGGCGGGCGGGCGCACGATCGACTGCGCGGCCGTGCTGGCCGGCGTCGGCGTGGTGCCGCGGACGGCGCTGGCGGAGTCGGCGGGGCTCGCGGTCGACAACGGGATCCTGGTGGACGCGACCCTGGAGACCTCCGCGCCCGGGGTGTTCGCGGCGGGCGACGTCGCGAACGCCCTCCACCCGTTCTACGACGGCCGCCGCGTGCGCGTGGAGCACTGGGCGAACGCCCTGAACCAGGGCCCCACCGCCGCCCGCAACATGCTCGGCGCCGCCGAGCCCTACGACCGGCTGCCGTACTTCTTCTCGGACCAGTACGACACCGGGATGGAGTACTCGGGGCTCGCGTCGGCCGAGGACGAGGTGGTGATCCGCGGCGACGAGTCCGCGCGGGAGCTCATCGCGTTCTGGGTGGCCGAGAGGCGGGTGCTGGCGGGGATGAACCTGAACATCTGGGACGTGAACGACGCGGTCCAGGCGCTCATCCGCTCCCGCGCCGTGGTCGACCCGGCGAAGCTGGCCGACCCCGGCGTGCCCCTGGAGGCTGAGGCCCTCTCCGCCACGTGACCGTCCCGCGCTTGACGCCGCCCGTCCCCAGGTAATAGGCAGGGCTCATGGACGGCGTTGGGGGGCCCGACCTCGAGAGCCGATGCGAGTTGCTGCGTGTGCTGCACCGGCCCGGCGACCCGCTCCTGCTCCCGAACGCGTGGGACGTGGCGACGGCGCGGGCCGTCGTGGAGGTGGGCTTCCCCGTGGTCGCCACGACCAGCGGCGGAGTGGCCGCGACGCTCGGCCACGAGGACCACGAGCGCGCCCCGGCCGACGAGATGCTCGACGCGGCCGCCCGCATCGTGCGCGGCGTCGAGGTGCCCGTGACGGTGGACGCCGAGGCCGGGTACGGGATGCGGCCCGCGCAACTGGTCTCCCGACTGCGGGACGTCGGCGCCGCGGGATGCAACCTGGAGGACACCGACCACACCGCCCGCCGCCTGCGCGACCCCGGCGAGCAGGCGGACTGGCTGCGCGCGGTCCGCCGCGCCGCCGACGAGATCGGCTACCCCCTCGTCATCAACGCCCGGATCGACGTCTTCATCGCCCCCTACCTGGCTGGCGCCGGCCCCGAGGTGATGGAGGGACTGATCCCGGACGGCCTGCGCCGCGCGAACGCGTACCTCGAGGCCGGCGCCGACTGCGTCTACCCGCTCGTGCTGTGGGAGGCGGGCGCGGTGGGTCGCTTCACCGCCGCGGTCGACGGCCCCGTGAACATCGCGCGCCTGCCGCAGACGCCGTCGCTCGCGGAGCTGGCGGCGCTCGGCGTCGCCCGCGTCAGCTGGGCGACGTTCCTCCACTCGGCGACGATGTCCCGCTTCGGGGATGACCTGGCGGCGCTTCAGGGCTGAGCACGTCCGCCCGCAGGGCGTTCGAGGCCCGGACGCCGATCTCGCAGCACAGCTCGGTCAGCCCGCGCTCGTGGGTGCGCCACCGCTCGGCGGGGGTGGAGATGCCGATCGCGGCGACGGTCGCGCCGCGTCCGTCGAGCACCGGCACCGCCACGCAGCAGCACCCGTCGGCGAGCTCCTCCAGGTCCTTGCCGATCCCGCGCTCGCGCACCACCCGCAGGTGGCGTTTGATGTGGCGGCGTTCGACCAGCGTCCGGTGCGTGTAGGGGACCAGGCGCCGCTCGGCGAGGTAGTCGTCGAGGTCGTCGTCGGGCGCGGACGCGAGCAGCACCTTCCCGATCGCGGTCGTGTGCGCGATCCGGGTGAACCCCACCTCCAGGCCGTCCACGTGGAGGCTGCGCGACGCGCCGACCACCTCGGCCACCACCACCTCGCCGTCGCGGAAGACGGCGAGGTAGGCGTCCTCCTCCGCCCGCTCGGCCAGCTCGCCCAGCAGCGGGCGCACGGCGGGGACCAGGTCGTGGCGGCGGTGGAACAGGCGGTAGAGCTCCGGCACCTTCGGCCCCAGGCCGAAGCGGCCCCGCCCGAGGCGCACGACGTAGCCCGCGTGCTCCAGGGTGTTCAGCACGTGGTACGTCGTCGCCAGGCCGATGCCGAGGGCCTGGGCGACGGCCTTCGCCGGCAGGGGATCGGGCGCGGCGGCGACGGTCTCCAGCACGTCGAGCGCCCGGCTCACGGAGGTGAGCTCGTCCTTCGGCGGGCCCGGCGCGCCCCGGGGGCCGACGCGTATCGCGTCGCCGGTCCTCCGCGCCTCCTGGGCCCCTCTCGGCATCTGCTCCCCCGGGCCCGCCCCCGTGGCCCTCCGGCGACCTTATCCCGCCTCCCGCGCCGCGTGAAGCCGTGCATTTCGCCATCTGAAATCCCGGGGGTGGCGCGTGGCGGGCCGCGCCGGGAGGCTCGCGTGGTGGCCACCACCCGGCCTCCGGCTCCCCGCGCGCGGCTCGACGACGCCGTGACGGTCCCGGGCGGCCGATACCTGCTCGGCGAGCCGGGCGAGGAGCGCGAGGTGGAGATCCGCCCGTTCGCGATCGGGCGCCACCCGCTCACGAACGCCGGCCTGCGCGAGCTCGCCCGGGCCGCCGGGCAGCCGTTGCCCGCCGGCGTCCGGGAGCGCGCGGAGGCCGACGTGCTGGCCGACCACCCCGCCACCGGCCTCGCGTTCGACGCCGCGCACGCGGTGTGCGCCTGGGCGGCCCGCGTCCTCGGGCGGCCGGTCCGCCTGCCGTCCGGCGACGAGTGGGAGGCCGCCGCCCGCGGCGACGACGGGCGGCCCTACCCGTGGGGGGCGGCGTTCGACCCCGGCCGCTGCGCCTGCGCCGAGGGCGGCGCCTGGACCACCGCCCCCGTCGGCGCGCACCCCGCGGGGTCGTCGCCGTCCGGCGCCGAGGACCTCGCCGGGAACGTCTGGGAGTGGGTGGGCGACCCGCCCGACGCCGACGGCTGGCGGCGCGTCCGCGGCGGCTGCCACCTCGACACCGGCTGGGGCCTGCGCGCCAGCCGCTCCCTCGCCGCCGACCCGCTCCTCGCCACGACCACCACCGGCCTGCGCATCGCTTGGGATATCGAGGCGCCGCGCCCGACCAGGAGGACCCCATGACCCCACCCGCCGCACCCGACCGGGACGCCGTGATGGACGTCCTGCGGGGCGTCTACGACCCGTGCTGCGCCGACCGTGGCATCTCCATCGTCGACATGGGCGTCGTGGAGGACGTCCGCGTCGAGGGGGGCCGGGTGCGCGTGGACCTCGTCCTCACCACCGGCTGGTGCCCGTTCGTGGCGTCGATGTCCGACGCCATCCCCGCCGCCCTCCGCGACCTCGACGGCGTGGAGGGCGTCGACGTGCAGGTGCTGTTCGACCCGGTCTGGTCGCCGGAGCGGCTCTCCCCGTCGGCCGCCCGCGCCCTGTCCATGCCCCTCGAGGAGCTGCTGCCGTACCGCGAGCGGCGCCTCGCCGCCAACGGAGGAGCCTGACCCATGGCCACCACCGACGCCGCCCCCGCCGGCGCGCAGACCCGTGAACGGAAGGTCCCGGCGTTCGTCTTCGACTGCGTCTGCCACATCTTCAACTTCGACAAGGCCAACGCGCTCGGCTCGGCCGGCGAGATGTTCGACGAGCACCTCTACGCCTTCCACCAGTTCCTCACCCGGGCCGGGGAGACCGTCCTCGGCCGGGACGAGTTCTTCAAGGAGTGGTCGGTCGACGAGATCTACGACATGGTCATCGAGGGCTCGGACACGGACATGATCGTGGCCCAGCCGCTGCCGCTGACCGACCTGTTCCACGACGGCCTCTCGCCGTGGGAGAAGTGCGCCGAGATGGCGGCGAAGCACCCCGACCGGGCCGTCTTCTGGGGCTCGGTGAACCCGCTGGAGGGCAAGAAGGCCCTGGACCTGATGACCCGCCAGGTCGAGGACCACGGGGCGAAGGCGTTCAAGTTCTACAACGTCCGCTACGACTACGGGCAGCCGTTCCCGTGGCGCATGGACGACCCCCGGGTGGCCTTCCCGGTGTTCGAGCACGCGCAGAAGCTCGGGGTGAACCTGATCGGGGTCCACAAGGGCGTGCCGCTCGGCCCGCAGCCCGTGGAGCACACGCGCACGTTCGACATGGACGGCGCGGCGGCCAACTTCCCGGACATCAACTTCGTGATCTTCCACGTCGGCCTGCCGTGGCTCGACGAGGTGCTGTGGCAGATCGTGCGCTTCCCGAACCTCTACGCCTCGATCGCCGCCACCGTGAACTTCATCTCCCGCCACCCGCGGCTGTTCGCCGAGCAGCTCGGGAAGATGCTCTGGTGGTGCGGCGAGGACAAGATCATCTACGGCGGCGAGTCGCCGATCTGGCACCCCCAGTGGGCGCTGGAGGAGTTCTGGAACTTCGAGCTCCCGGCGCACGTCACCGAGGAGTACGGCTGGCCGCCGCTCACCGAGCAGGCCAAGCGCAAGATCCTGGGCGGCAACCTCGCCCGGCTGCACGGGATCGACCTGGACGCCAAGGCCGCCGAGCTGGGCGTGCCCGCCTGAGCCCGGCCCGGGCGCTCAGCCCGCGTCGAGGAAGGCGACGACCGCCGGCACCCGCCGGTGGTCGTCGCCCCGTCGAGGGGGTCATGCCGGCGCGGGCGGCGACCTCGGCGACGGGAAGTCCGCGCTCGAAGCGCGCGTGCCGGAGCCGGGTTCTGGCGAGGTCGTCCGTTGCCTTTCTGGCAATGAGATCGGCGGACGTCGCACCCAGGACTATTATCGGAGCGCATGAGGGTCGACGTGCCGGGTGGGCACATCAACGTCGTGATCGAGGGCCACGGACCGCTGGTGCTCCTCGTCCATGGCTTCCCCGAAGGCGCCTGGGCGTGGCGTCACCAGCTCACGGCCCTCGCGGCCGCCGGGTACCGCGCGGCCGCGATCGACGTCCGCGGATACGGCAACTCGTTCGTCCCGGAGCCTGTCGAGGCTTATCGCATGCTCGCGCACGTGTCCGACAACGTCGCGGTCGTGCGCGCGCTCGACGCTGACACCGCGGTGATCGTCGGCGACGACTGGGGCTCAACGATCGCGATCGCGTCGGCGCAGGTCCGCCCCGACCTGTTCACCGGCGTCGCGATGCTCGGCGTCCCGTACACCCCACGCGCCGACGCTCCGCCGGCATTCCCGGCCGACTTCTACGTCGGCCACTTCCAGACCCCCGGCGTCGCCGAGGCCGAGATCACGCGTGACACCGCGAGCTGGCTGCGCCGCTTCTACGCCGCGCTGACCGACGGCACGCCCGGCTGGTTCGCGGTGCCGATGCACCTCCCCGACGCGCCGTTGCCGGCCTGGGTGTCTGAGATCGATGCGATCACGAGCGGCTTCGAGCGCAACGGCGTCGCCGGGCCGCTCAACCGCTACCGCAACTTCGCCCGAGACTGGGAGGACCTCGCCGCCTTCGACGCCCCGCACCAGCCCACCGTCTTCATCACCGGCGAGCGCGACAGCACGCGCCTCTGGCTCGGCGAGGCGATCGACCGCCAGGCCGACTGGTTGCCCGGCCACACCGGCACCCACGTCATCCCCGACTGTGGCCACTGGGTCCAGCAGGAACGTCCCGACGAGGTGAACGCACTCCTGCTCGATTTCCTCGACGGACCCGCCCGCTGACGGAAGCGCGCGCCGGCGGCACGAATGCAGGAGGTGGATGGTCGCCGGGGTGTGAGGCCCCGTCAGGTCACGGCGTCGTCCTCCTGCCGGGGGAGACCGCGCCGCATTCGTAGGCGACGATCACGGCGTGGATCCGGTCGCGTGCGCCGAGCTTCGTCAGCACGTTGCGGACATGGCTCTTGACCGTCGTCTCCTCGACGGTCAGCGCGGC
>JBFWPT010000055.1:0-26604 GCA_050249835.1 Thermoleophilia bacterium | reverse complement strand
CTGGCGTCCAACCTGTCCGACCCGCTCGACGTCGCCGTGCGGTCCAACGGCACGATCTTCGTGGCCGAGCACGGGTTCGCGGGCGACTCCTTCGCCCAGGTGTCCGCCTTCCAGCCGGTCGCGGTGAACTGCGTCCTGACGGACCCGAACGGCGACCCCGACGGCGACCGGTACACGAACGCCGACGAGGCCGCCAACGGCACCGGGCCGTGCAACCCCGCCGACGTGCCGGACGACTACGACAAGGACGGGGTCAGCGACCTGCTGGACCCGGACGACGACAACGACGGCATCCCCGACCTGCAGGACGACCTCCAGCTCGACCCCACCAACGGGGCCGGCACGCAGCTCCCGTTCGCGCTCGAGTTCAACACCTCCGACGCGGGCGGCTTCTTCGGCACCGGCTTCCTCGGCGCCCAGCTCTCCTCGAAGGGCGGCGGCCCGCTCAAGGGCAACGCCAGCGCCGGCGGCGGCGGCGGGTTCATGCAGCTCAAGGGCACCCCGGGCACCAACGAGGGCGGCATCAACAACCAGCACAACGCCCTCCAGCAGGGCTTCCTGCCCAAGGGACGGCCCTTCACCGCCTCGGCCGTGATCGGCGAGCCCTTCCAGACGAACCAGCCGGAGGGGCGCGAGGCCGGCGGCATCTTCGTCGGCCCCACCGAGAACGCGTTCGCGCGCCTCGCCCTGCAGGCGAACGGCGGGCGCCCGCGCGTGGAGTTCCTCGTCGAGGAGAAGGGCAAGGCCGTCCGCCGGATCAGCCGGGCGCTGCCGCTCCCGCAGGGCACCGTGACCCTGTACCTGGACGGCGACCCGCTGCTGCGCACGGTGACCGCCCGCTACAAGCTCGGCGCGGGCGCGACGCGGACGCTCGGGAAGGTCTGGGTCCCGGCCGCGTGGTTCGCCCGCTCGCGCGCCGGCGTGGTCGCGACGGCGTGGCAGAGCTCGAAGCCGCAGATGACCTTCGTCTATGACCGCTTCGAGATCGCCGCCGGCGCCCGCCCCGTGGGCGTCGTCGCGAACCGCGGCCTGCCCTACACGCGCACCCGCAAGGTGAGCCTGGTCATCACGCCGCCGCCGCGCGCCACCCGCGTGCGCGTCGCGACCCGCCCCGACATGAAGGGGGCGCGCACGCTGCGGCTGGCCGGCCCGAACAAGCTCTACCGCACGGTGCTGCCGGCCGCGCGGAGGCCGCTCACCAAGCGTGTCTACGTGCAGTTCCGCGGCCGCGGCGTGAGCGCGCGCAAGTACGTGGACGCCGTCATCCTCGACCGGACGCGGCCGCGCATCCTCTCGGCCCGCCTGGTGCCGCTGCGCGGCAACCGGGCCCGGCTGGTGGTGCGGGCCCGCGACAACGCCTCGAAGGTGGACCAGATCCAGGTCCGCCGTGGCTCCCGGCGCGCGGCGTTCGTGGACTACAAGCGGTCCCTGACGATCGTGCCGGGCTCCCGCCCGCTGAGCGTGCGGGTCAAGGACGGCGCCGGCAACGTGTCGTCCTACCGGCTGGTCCCCCGGAGGCGCTGAGCCCCCGGATGGTGACCGGGGCCCCGTCGGGGGCCCCGGTCGTCACCACCCTCAGCGCGCCCGCGTCACCGGGGTCCAGCGGGACAGGTTGCCCGCGCCGTCGCGCACCCGCACCTGCACGGTGCGGCCCGCCGGGACGGCCAGCACGCGCGAGCGGACGAAGGCCCGCTGGCGGGCGGTGGAGCGCCCGATGCGCACCTGCATCCGGGCCACGCGGGAGGCGTTGTCGCGGGCGCGGATCACGAGCCGCGTGCGGCCGCGCACCGTGAGCAGCCTCGCCGACAGCACCCTCGGCTTCACCCGGTCGAGGATGATCGCGTCGGCGTACTTCTTGGCGCCCACGCCCGGGCCGAGGAACCGCACGTAGACCCGCTTGGAGAGGGGCCGCGCGGCGGCCGGGAGCGTCCAGGCGTACCGGCCCGACGCCTTCAGCCTCACCGTGCGGGTGCCCTTGCCGCGCAGGGAGGCGCGCGGGGAGATCCTCACGCGGGTCGCGCCCGCGACGGGGGTGATGCGCAGCGTCACCTTCCGCCGGTTCGTGTAGCGCTTGCCGTTGTTGATGACGACACCGGGCTTGCGGACGATCGCGCCGGTGGGCGGGCCGCCGCCGGGCACCGAGCTGACGTCTCCGCGGTCGATCCGGAAGTCGTCGAGGATGAACGCGATGTCCTGGGTGGCCGCGCCCGTCGTGGTCGTCATCACGCCGGCGGAGCCGGGGAGGCCGAACCACGAGGCCGGCACGCTGACCGTGCCGAGCTCGCGCACCTGGCCGCTCAGGCCGATGCGGTAGTACGCGACGACCTGGCCGGAGGCGGGACGCCCCTCCAGGTACAGGCGGACGCTCGTCGCCGGCAGCGGCAGCGGCGCGGTCGCCGGGCGCGTGAAGGCCCCGCCGACCTCGCGGTCGAGCGCGATGACCGGGGACCCGTTGTTGCCGACCAGGCCCACCCGGACGAAGTCGTTCTCGCCCGGGCCGAAGAAGACCGCCATCCCGGCCTGGCCCTGCGGGCCCGACACGGAGTAGGGCTCGGCGACGCTGATCGCCGTGGTGAACGGCGCCCGCGCGTCGAAGCCCTGCTGCAGCGCGTTGTGCTGGTTGTTGGCGCTGCCCGCGGCGGTGCCGGGCGTCGCGGTGACGGAGAGGAACCCGCCGGCGCCGCCGGCGCTCATGCGCCCGGCGAGGGGGCCGCCGCCGTTGGAGGAGAGCTGGATGCCGCCGAAGCCGGAGCCGAACCAGCCGCCGCCCTGCGGGGTGTTGAACTGCAGGGAGAACGGCAGGGCCGTCGCGGTGCCGTTGGCCTTGTCACGCTGCCACTGGTCCTGGGTGTCGACCACGCCGTCGCCGTCGGCGTCGGGGTCGTTGAGGTCGCTGATCCCGTCGCCGTCGAAGTCGGCGGGCCGGTCGGCCGGGTTGCAGCGGCTCGTGCCGTTGTCGAGCTCGTCCTGGTCGGTGAAGCCGTCGCCGTCCGAGTCGGCCAGCGGGCCGAGGGGCGAGCAGCCGAGCCCGGACGAGGGCACCGGGCGGATGCGGCTGATGCGGCCCGACGGGGCGCCCGCGCCGCCGACGGCGTAGCGGTTGTGCTCGGCCACCAGGATGTCGCCGTTGGGGGCGACCGTGACGTCGATGGGCGCCGACATGGCGCTCGCGACGTCGGCCTTCTCCAGCACCGCGGTGCCCGCGGCGTTCAGCTTGACCCGCTGCAGCTTGTTGCCGCCGGGCACGTTCGCGTAGCTCGTCGCCAGGATCTGGCCCTTGAGGAGCGGCCCGGTGGTGTCGGCCGTGTACTCGGCGAGGCCGGTGGTCGCGGAGTTGAGCTGGAAGTCGCCGATCGGCGCGACGCCGCCGCCGGGGACGCTGCCGTCCACGTTGCGCAGCGCGCACTCGCCGCGGGAGGGGTTCGGGTGCCCGTGGTAGCCGCCCTGCTGCACCTTGAACAGGCGGTCCGGCGGCGTGGTGACCGCGACGGCCGGGTTGGGGCAGGTGCCGGCGGGGCCGGTGGACGCGTCGGGGCCGTTGCCGAACCCGGAGTTCCGCTCGTTCTCGGCGGTGTAGAGGCTCCCGTTGGAGTGCCAGAGCAGGTCGTAGGGGTTCCGGAAGCCGGTCGCCCACATCTCGAACTGCCCCGGGAAGTTCGGCACGGACGTCTGGAGGCCCGTCACCGAGCTGCCCGAGCCGGTGAAGCTGAACAGCGAGTTGCCCGTCACGTCGATCGTGCCGCCGCCGATGGCGTCGGGGTTGATGCGGACGACGGATGCCGCGAGCGGCGTCTCGGGGAAGAACCCGAACGGCTTGCTCTGGCCGCCGGCGTTGGTGTTGCCGCCGATGCCGAGGTAGATCCAGCCGTCCTTGAACGACATGCCGTTGACGGCGTGGTTCTCGCCCGAGCGCGGCAGGCCCACGACGAGGTTCTGCTGCGAGACCACCCCGCCGGCGCTGTTCAGGACGAGCTTGGTGACGCGCCCGGACGCCGGGAAGACCGTCGAGTCGCCGGGGTCGGCCTCCTCGAAGATCTCCGGGTCCGAGTGGGAGACGTACAGCACCGGGTTCGCGGCGCTGGAGCGCGGGTCGAACATGATGCCGGTCACCTGGCGGCCCTGCTGCGACTTCGGCGCGCCCGAGAAGGTCTGGTTCGGCGTGTTGTGGATCTGCTCGATGACGTTCTGCACGCCGGTGACGTCGTTGTTCCCGTTGAGGTTGAGCACGTGGATGCGCCCGTACTGGGTCGCCACGTACAGGCGGCCGTCCGGGCCGAGCGTGAGCGACGTCGGGAACTGGGCCCCGCCCTGCAGGCCGGGGTTGATGGCCGACAGGTTGTGGATCACCTGCGCCGGCTGGAAGGCCAGCACCGAGACCGGCTCGACCACGAAGGAGTCGTAGACGAAGGTCGCGGGGGTCGCGGCGCCCGTGCTCGTGGTCATGATGCCCGCGGTGTCCTGGGCGGTCGCGACCGACGGGAACGAGGTGGCCGCGCCGGCGTTCTGCAGCGGGCCGCCGTTGAGCGAGTACTTGCCCGCGACGGTCTTCGCGGAGGCGTCGATCTCGAGCACGAGGTCCACGCGGGCCGCGGTGTTGGCCGCCGGGAGGGCGATCGAGGCGACCTGGGTGAAGACCCCGCCGACCTCCTTCGCCACCTGGATGCGCGGGCCGGCCGCGTTCATCCCCACGATGATCTTCACGTAGTCGTTCTGGCCCGGCCCGACGAAGACGCCGCCGCCCTGGAAGGACTGGTTCAGGCCGATCGGGCCGCGCAGGGTCGCCATGACCCGGTAGTCCTCGTCGTCCGGCGCGTAGGAGACCTGCAGGGCGTTCTGCTGGTTGTTGCCCGGCTGCGCGTCCCCCGGCGTGGTGGTGACGCGCAGGGCGCCCCCGGCCAGGTCGAGGTTGGCGGGCAGGTACTGGTTGCCCGCCGTGTTCGGCTGGACCGCCGCGAACCCGGTCCCCTGCCCGTCCTTGTCCGCCACGGTCCCCGCTACGGGGGACGCGAACCCGAAGGCCGCATTGGCGGCGGCCGACGCGGTGCCGGTGGCGCCGAGGACGCAGGCGAGCGTCCCCGCGACGACGGCGGCGACGCGCCGGCGGGGGGTCAGGAGAACGGGGCGGGGCACGAGCACGTGAGACCTTTCCGGAGGATTCGGACGGGCGTATTCGATTGACGCACGGGCGGCGCGCGAGGAGAACCGACGTATGGGGGTGTGATGCTCGGACGAAGGTCCAGGGGCAAGCCTCGCCGAGTCGGGTCGCCCGCGGAAGCGCTGCGGTTTTCCCGTAAACCTGCCCGTCCGGGGGGGCTGACCGCGCCGTTTGGCCGCGCCCGGAGGCGCCCTTAGCGTCCCGGGGGACCCCGACGAGAGGACCTCATGCGCCGCCCCCTCCGCACCCGTCGTCAGCTCATGACCGCGCTCGGCATCGCCGCGACGGGGGTGGCCCTCGCGGGGGCGTCGCCCGCCCTCGCGGCCCCGCCCGACGTCGCGCTCACGTTCGACGCGCCGGTGGCGGGGACGGTGACCGACAAGGACGGCCAGGGCACGGGGTTCACGGGGGTCCAGGCGAACACGGCGGGCAACCAGCACGTGCCGGCCAACCTCGACCTCGCGGGCGGCCTGCTCACCGTCACCACGACCGCCGGCGACGGGACCCAGAACACCCAGCAGAACGCCCTGCAGGTGACGGTCGACGGGACCGCCGACTACACCGTCGAGACGACCTTCGACGGCCCGCTCGGCTTCAGCGAGACCAACCAGTCCGCGGGCATCTTCGTCGGGGCGGGCCAGAACGACTACGTGAAGCTCGTCGCGCGCAAGACCGCCACGGGGAGCGGCCTGCAGCTCGCCCGGGAGATCGGCGGGTCCTTCCTGTCCGTCGCGACGCCGGGGTCGCCGACCGTCCTCACCGCGGGGCAGGTGACGCTGCGCCTGCAGGTCGACGCGGGCGCCGGCACCGTGAGCGGCTCCTACTCGATCGACGGCGGCCCCTTCGTCGCCGTGGGGACCGTGCCGGCGAGCGGCGTCCCGGACGCGGTCACCTCGGCCTCGGCGCAGGCCGGGATCGTCCACACCCACTTCACCTCCGGGCAGGCGGTCACCCCTGCGTACGACGACTTCTCGGTGCAGCCGACGCCCGCGTCGATCGCCATCGGCGCGACGCCCAAGAAGAGCGTGCTGCACGGCCCCGCGGGGAGCGGCGGGCTCACCATCCCCGGCTTCGGCTCGTTCAACGGGGGCACCCTGCCCACCTCGATCGCCTTCGGCCCGGACGACCGCCTCTACGTGGCCACCCAGTACGGGAAGATCTACGTGGTCACCATGAACGCGCAGGACCAGGCGACGGGCCTGCAGGGCACGATCACGGCGATCGCCGACCGGCCGAACACCAACTTCGACGGGTCGCCCGCCCCCGGCGTCACCGGTCGCCAGGTGACCGGCATCGCCTTCGGCCCGGACTCCACGGCGGCGAACCCGGTGCTCTACGTGTCCCACTCGGACCCGCGCATCTTCAAGAACGAGCAGCCCGGCCAGTCGCTGGTGGACGAGCAGTCGGGCGTCGTCACCAAGCTCACCCTGAACGCCGCCGGCGCGGTGACCGGGCAGCAGGACCTCGTGACCGGGCTCCCCCGCTCCGCCGAGAACCACTCGGTCAACGGGATGGACTTCGGCCCCGACGGCTGGCTCTACCTCGGCGTCGGCGGCGCCACCAACTTCGGCGCGCCGAGCCTCTTCTTCGGCTACTTCCCCGAGGTGCCGCTGTCGGCCGCCGTGCTGCGCATCAACCCCGCGGCGATCGGCGGCGGGACGGTCGACGCCTCGGCCGGATCGGCCTTCACGTTCACCGACCCCTGCGGCCCCGGCGAGAGCGTGGGCAACGGCTGCTCCGCCGCCACCAACGTCCCGGGCGGGCCGGGCGCGGGGACGGTCCCGGGCAAGCTCGAGGTCTACGGCACCGGGTTCCGCAACCCCTACGACCTCGTCTGGCACTCCAACGGCAAGCTCTACGCCAACGAGAACGAGGGCAACAGCGGCGGGGGGCTGACGCCGGGCGGGCAGGACCCGGGCGCGGGCGGCGACCCGCCGGACGAGCTCTTCGACGTGCAGCAGGGCGGCTACCACGGCCACCCCAACCCGTCGATCGGCGAGACCGGGTACGACGACGGCGTCCAGGCGATCGCCGACTACGCGCCCAACTCGTCCACGACCGGCATCACCGAGTACACGCAGAACCTCGCGGGCGGAGCCCTCAAGGGGCAGCTCCTCTCCACGAACTACGCGCAGGGCGACACCCTGGAGCGCCTCGTGCTGTCGGCCGACGGCGCGACCGTGCTCGAGAAGCAGGTCCTGGCGTCCGACCTCTCCGACCCCCTCGACGTGACCGTCCGCTCCAACGGCACGATCTTCGTCGCCGAGCACGGCTTCGCGGGCGACAGCTTCGCGCAGGTCTCGTCCTTCCAGCCGGTCGCCGCCGCGTGCGACACGGACGACCCGGCCGGCGACGCCGACGGGGACGGCTACTCCAACGCCGACGAGGCCGCCAACGGCACGGGCCCGTGCAACCCGGCCGACGTGCCGGACGACGCCGACGGCGACAAGGTCAGCGACCTCAACGACCCGGATGACGACAACGACGGCGTCCCGGACGTCCAGGACGACCTCCAGCTCGACCCCACCAACGGCGCGGGCACGACCCTGCCGTTCACCCTCGACTTCAACACCTCCGACGCCGGCGGCTTCTTCGGCACCGGCTTCCTCGGCGCCCAGCTCTCCTCGAAGGGCGGCGGCCCCCTCAAGGGCAATGCCAGCGCCGGCGGCGGCGGCGGGTTCATGCAGCTCAAGGGGACCCCCGGCACGAACGAGGGGGCGGCGAACAGCCAGCACAACGCCCTGCAGCAGGGGTTCCGGGCCACGGCGCCGTTCACGGTGTCGGCGGTCGTCGGCGAGCCGTTCCAGACCGGCAACCCCGAGGGGCGCGAGGCCGGCGGCATCTTCTTCGGGCCGGGCGAGGACGCCTTCGTGCGCCTCGCCGTGCAGGCCAACGGCGGCTCGCCGCGCATCGAGCTCGGCGTGGAGCAGGGCGGGTCGTTCTCGTCGCCCGCCGGCGCGGCCCTGCCCCTGCCCCAGTCGACCGTGACCCTGTACCTCGACGGCGACCCGTCCACCCGCACGGTGCGGGCGCGGTACCGCCTGGGCCAGGGGGCCGTCCAGACGCTCGGCAGCGTCGCCGTCCCGGAGGCGTGGTTCGCCTCGGCCCGCGGCGGCGTGGTGGCGACGGCGTCGGGCAGCTCCAAGCCCCAGGCGACCTTCGTGTACGACCAGTTCTCGATCGGGGCCGGCGAGGCCCTGCCCCCCGCGCCCGGCGCCGGCGGCGGCGGCACGACCACCGCGGTCTGCGCGACGGTCGCCGCCCGGCCCGCCCCGGGCGGCGGCTCGGGCGGCCGGGTCCGCCTCTCCCCGGGCCAGCTCTTCATCAACCAGCGCATCTCGCAGGCGGCCGTGCGACGCGCGAACGCCGTGCAGGGCCGCCTCGACCGCCGCATCCGCGCGGAGGACATCTGCGGCCACTCGCTCGGCGCGGGGGCCTTCGGCTCCACCGTCGGCCTCACGGCGGGGGGCGCGGCCCAGGCGGCCGACGCCGCCAAGCCCGAGGCGATCCCCGTGGGGCGCCGCAAGGCGGGCGGCGGCCCGGGGCGGGTGACCCTGACCGAGCGCCAGCTGCTCATCAACCAGCGCATCTCGCAGGCGGCCGTGCGGCGCGCGAACGCCCTCCAGGCGCGGCTCGACGCGGGCCTGACGGGCGGCGACGTCGCCGACGGCGCCATCACCGCGGGCAAGCTCGTCCCGGGCCTCGTCGTCGCCAACGCCGCGGCCACCGGCGCGCAGCCGGCGCGGACCGTCACGCGGCCCGCCCCGGCCCGGGCGCGCTCGGCCCGCGTCACGGTGTCCGCGCGCCAGCTCCGCATCAACCAGCGCATCTCCCAGGCGGCCGTCCGGCGCACCAACGCGCTCATCGACCGGCTCGAGCGCGGGCTGACGGCGGCCGACTTCCGCCCCGGTACCCTCACGGGATACGACCTCTCGCCCGACCAGCGCCGCTGATCCGCCGATGAGCGCGCCCCTCGAGCCGGCCGAGGGCGCGATCCTGAGCGGGGTCACCCCCGGGGGTGGCCCCGACGGCGCCAGGGCCTTCATGGAGGTCACCGGCCAGGAGTCGGTGGCCGTCGCCGGGGTGTTCAGCGGGTTCGTGAACGCCGAGAGCCTCGCGCGGCCGCTGCGCCAGTCGGACGAGCTCTCCGCGGTCGCGGGGCACGACATCACCATGGTGAGCTGGCGGATGCTCGCCGCCGACACCACGGCCGGGTTCAGCGGCGTCCAGGACCCCTCGCTCCCCGGCGGCACCCTCGCCTCCGTGGCCGCCGGCGACGTGGACGAGGACCTCGTCACCGCGGCCCGCCAGATCGAGGAGCACGACCGCCCGGTGATGCTGCGGCCGAACTGGGAGATGAACGCGCCGTGGTTCCCGTGGGGCGCCTTCGAGCGCGCGGCCGACGGCGCCGGCCCGCGGCCGGGCAACAGCCCCGCCGACTACCGGGCGGCCTGGATCCGGGCGCGGATCGTGTTCGAGGGCGGCGCCCCCGCCGCGGTCGACGCCGAGCTGCGGGAGCACGGCCTGCCGCCCCTGGCCGCCGACGCCCGGCCGGAGGAGCTGCCCTCCCCCGACGAGGTGGCGTGGGTCTGGGCCCCCGTGGACGGCGCGGCGCAGCCGCCCTCCGCGCCGCACGTGACCGCCGACTACTACCCCGGCGATGAGTGGGTCGACTGGGTCGGGCTCGACTGGTACCAGGACGGCGACGCCGACGTGGCCGACCAGACCGCGGGGGCGTCCACGGCGACGGATCCGCTGGCGCCGATCGACGCCTTCTACGCCGAGTACGCCGGGGAGCACGGCAAGCCGATCGCGCTCACCGAGTGGGGGCTCACCGCCCCTCCCCGGGGGTCGGGCGACGATCCCGACTGGATGGCCGACGCGCTCGCCTGGGTGCGCGAGCACCCGCGGGTGAAGGCGCTCGTCTACTTCGACTACGACGCGTCGGACGCCGACCACCGGCTCACGGAGTTCCCCCGCTCGGCGGAGATCTACCGCCGCGAGGTCGCGGGCGAGCGCTGGATCGGCGGGCGGGCCCCGGCCGACGACGCGCCGCCGGCCGGGGCCCTGCTGGCCGTCGTCGCCGTGGCGGTCGTCGCCGCCGGCGCGGGCCTGTGGTGGATGCTGCGGCGGCGGCGCGCCGGGGGTCAGTGAACGACGCGGACCGGCGGGCGGGCCTTCGCCCTCGCGCGCTTCGCCTTCGCGCGCTTCGCCTTCGCCGCGCGGGCCGCCTTGGCACGGGACGCCTTCGCCGCGCGCGCGGAGGCCCGCGCGACCGTCACCGTGCGGGTCACGGACGCCTTCAGGCCGTTCCTCGCGACCACGTCCACCCGGAGCACGTACCGCCCGGTGGGGAACCTCGTGGTCTGGAAGGTCCAGCGCAGCCCGGGGCCGCCGGTGCGCTCCACCTTGCCGTTGCGCAGGATCGTCACCTTGGCGATCCCCGTCGCGTGGCTCGCCGCCGGCGCCAGGAGCACCGAGCCCCTGAGGACCGCGCCGGAGGCGGGCGCCGCGAGCGTGAGCGCGGGGGCCAGCTTCGCCGCGGGCACGGGTGCCGGCGCCGCCTTCTTCTTCGGCGTGGGCCTCGGCGCGGGCACCGGCGCGGGCTGGGCGATCGGCTTCGACGGCACCACCGGTACCACCGGGGCCACCGGGGCCACGGGCGCCGGCGGGCCGACCGGGGCCGGCGGGAGCGTCGACGGCGGCGGTGACGGGGTCACGGGGACGACGGGCGGCGGGGGCGGCGGCGGCGCGGGCGCCGAGTCGTCGCGCGGCCCGACGTAGCCCGACGAGATGACCATGTCGTCCATGTAGGACCGCTGGAGCGTCTTCGGGTAGACGGCCCCGCCGTAGAAGGTCGAGTTGAACACCTGGTTGATGTCCAGGTCCGGGTACGAGGCCGTGCGGTACTGCACGTCGCGGAGGTCGATGCCCAGGCGGCCGTCCACCCATCCCCGATGCCAGCCGTCGTTCTTGCCGGGGGTGTTCATCTTGTAGTGGATCTCGATCGTGTGCCACTGGCCGCGCGACATCGTCATGTAGCCCTTGGACGACTGGCCGTCCTTGTACCAGCGCGGCGAGATGCCGATGTAGCGGCCGGTCGAGTTGGAGATCGTCTTGCCGCCGGCGTGCTTCACGTAGAGGTAGGAGACGAGGCCGCCCCCCTCCTTCCAGTAGAGCCGGCCGCTCCAGCTGCGCTGCGAGTACACGCCGCCGGAGGACGTCGAGGTGGCCGCGTCGCCCGGGGTGATCCCGGAGAGCCCCGGGATCTTCCCGCCCTCGGCCCAGTCGTAGTCCTCGGGGAAGTAGACGCGGTAGCGCAGGTACGCCTCCTCGCGCGGGGCGAGCCCCATCTGCGCGAAGCCCTGGCGCATGTCCACGCCCCAGCGCTGGTTGGGGGGCGTGCGAATCTCCATCACGGCGCCGTGGTCGGCGAAGGCCGGCTTCACGATGGAGGCGTTCGCGGAATTGCCGAACGTGGCGACGCCGAAGTTGGCCTTCCAGTCGCCGGGGTTGTCGAAGGTCCCCATCCAGAGGACCTTGGAATCGCCGACCAGGCGCTGCTCGGCCGTCGCGCTGGTGGTGTCGCCGACCGCCGCCATGGCGGCGGGGCTCGCTGCGAGCGCAGCGCACGACACACCGAGCGCCGCGAGCGCGCGGGCACGGGTGAACATTCCGGAATCCCTTCCGTTCTTGCTGTGGGCACTGTCAGCCCCGGAGCCGCGGGGTGGCTCACCGGTGGGGCGGGGGGACTACGCCCGTGCCGGGTGCGGCCCGGCCCGTGCGTTCCCTAGTGATCGGTCCCTTTCCGCCAGTCCTTGATACGGCCCGGCCGGAAATGACCGGGCCCGCTACGAGGTTGGCGCCCCCGTCTCGGCCAGCGTCTCGGCGAGCACGCGCAGCCGCGGCTCGCGCGGGTTCAGGGCACGGGCGGCCCGGAGTGCCCGGAGCGCCTCGGCCCGGTCGCCGCGCAGGGCGAGGGCGGTCGCCCAGTCGGCCAGGATCACCCAGTCACGGGGCGAGCGCGCGCGGGCGGCGGCGAAGGCCCGGTCCGAGGCGACGGGCCGGCCGAGGTCCGCGAGCACGTTCGCCTCCAGCAGCCGCGGGGCGGGGCTCTGAGGATCCTGCCGGGCCGCGGTCCTCGCCTCGGCCAGGGCGCCGGACAGGTCCCCGGCCGCGGCGAGGCGGCGGGCGTCGTCGAGCGTGCCCGCCGAGAGCGCCGGGCCGATCACCAGCAGCAGCAGCACGACCGCCGGCAGGCTGATGGACCACGCGGCGACGGGGCCGATGTCGCGCGGCGTCCCCAGGTCGTGCAGCGCGGCGCGCATCGCCGCGGTGCCCAGGACGATGGCGGGCAGGACGACGGCCGGCAGCTGCCAGTCCCAGTCGCCCATCATGTGCAGCGCGATCACCGCGCCGGCGGCGACCGCCACCAGCATGTCGCGGTCGCGGCCGTCGGGGGACCCCCGGCGCGCCGCGCGCCCGATCGCCCAGAGGGCCGCGCCGGCCGGCAGCAGCAGCAGGACCAGCCCGATGAGCCCCGACTCTGCCATCACCTCCAGGTACAGGGAGTGCGCGTTCTGCACCGTCTGGTCGATGGGCCGCTCCGCGTTCCACGCGAACCGGTAGTCGCCCGCCCCCGTGCCCGCGATCGGGGCGTCGCGCCACTCGGCGCCGGCGACCTCCCACTGCTGCCAGCGCCCCGACCCGGCGGCGACGGCCAGGCGGTCTGCGATCGAGCCGTCCGTGCGGGCGCCGGGGTTGAAGCGGGTGAAGCTGTCGACCTGGCGGTCGGCCCAGGCGATCGGGCCGCCGTCGGGCGGCCGCGCCGCGAGCCCGGCGATGACGGCGACCACGGCGACGGCCCCGACGCACCAGCCCACGCGCGGGCGCAGGCGGTCCGGGAGGCGGGCGGTGCCCAGCGCCGCGAGCGCCCCCGCGACCGCGCAGGCCGCGGCGGTCAGCAGGAGGTACAGCAGGATGCGCCGGCCGGGGTCGGCGTGCTCGGGCAGCGGGCCCTTCAGCGCGACCAGCCCCTCCTCGTCGTTGGCGGCGATCAGCAGCGGGGCCGACGCGGCCAGGGTCAGGACGGTGACGGCGACCGTCTCGAGCCGGCCCGGCGCGATGGCCACCAGCAGGGCCAGGCCGACGAGGAGCGCGAGGACGGCGCCGCGCGACAGGGTGAACAGCAGGGTGAGGGCGAACAGCGGCACGAGGGCCGCGGCGCCCGCCCGGGCGGCGGCGCCGCGCCGCGGGTGGCCCGCGAGGCCGACCGCCAGCAGCAGCCCGAACGCGGCGAGGGCGCCGAGCCCGTTCCAGTAGGAGATCGGCGCGGACAGCCGCGCCTCCTCGTCGCCCGAGACCGTGCCGGGCAGCATGCGGGCGCAGGCCCCGTAGGCGACGACGGCGGCCGTGGCGAGCAGCACCACGTCGCCCAGGGGGCGCAGCCACCCGGGCCGGCGCAGGCCCACCATGACGCAGGCAGCGGCCGCGCCGTAGAGCGCGGTCAGCCCCATCGCCGCCGTCGCGGCGGCCGGCTCGTCGGCCCAGGCCGCCGACACCCCCTGCCACGCCGCCAGGCCCCCCCAGCCCGCGAGGGCGACGATGCCCGCCGGCCCGCCGAGGCCGCCCCGCGCGACGTGCGGCGCGACGGCGGCCACGCCGAGGAGCACCGCGCTCGCGATGCCCCAGGAGCTCAGGAAGTAGCCGCCGCCCTGGAAGGCCAGCACCAGGGCGACCACGACGGGCGCCAGGCAGGCGATCGCGCCCGCGACGTCCCGCATCCCCGCGTCGCGCTCGCCGAGCGCGTCCCGCAGGCGCCCTATCGCCTGCGCCGGGCCTCCCCGACGACGGTCGCGGCGACACCGCCGGCGACCGCGACGCCCACCAGCGCCAAGAGCCACGCGAAGTCCCCGCCGATGCCGGGCGCGCCCGCGTCGGCCGCGTCGTCGCCGAGGCTCACGGCCAGGATCGACGGCCCGCCGGCCGCCGGCGAGCGGTCCCCGTCACCGCCCCCGGACGGGGTGGACGGCCCGGAGCCGTCTCCGCCGCCGCCCCCGGACGGCGCGGCCCCGCCGCCCGCCGGGTCCCCGCCCCCGTCGTCCCCGCCGTCCGCGGGCACCCCGCCGGAGCCGGGGTCGTCGCCGCCCCCGCCGGCCGGCGTGTCGCCGCCGCCGGAGTCACCGGAGATCACGATGCCGTCGGGTGCCTCGCCGTCGAGCGCCGCCCGGCAGGCCGCCTCGATGTCGACGTACTGGGCCACCGCCGCCCGGTCCGGCGTCGAGTACTTCACGAGGTTCCGGGCCACGCAGCGGCGCACGTCCTCGGAGTCCGCCGCCCACGCCGGAACGGCGACGACCGCCCCCCAGAGGAGGGCGGTCGCCAGGATCGATACCGGGATGCGGAGGGCGAGCCTCAGGTCGCGCCCTTCCTCACCAGCACCACCCTGACCGTCTGGAACAGGATGCGGATGTCGTTCGCGATGGACCAATGCCTTACGTAGTCATAGTCCATCTGCATCCGCTCGTCCCAGTCGACCGTGCTGCGGCCGAGCGTCTGCCAGAGGCCGGTGATGCCGGGGCGCACCGTCTGGCGCACGAGCTGCCAGCCGGAGAGGCTCTGGACCTCGAAGGGGCGCAGCGGCCGCGGGCCGACGAGGCTCATGTCGCCCACGAGCACGTTCCAGAGCTGGGGCAGCTCGTCGAGGCTCGTCTTGCGCAGGAACTTGCCGACGCGGGTGATGCGGGGGTCGTCGTCGGCCTTGAGGCTCTTGACGATCCGCTGGATGTCGAGCTCCTCGCTGGCCATGCTCGCGTAGTCCGGCTCGAACTTCTCGGCGTCCACGCACATCGTCCGGAACTTGAGGCAGCCGAACAGCCGGCCGTTCTCGCCGACGCGGACCTGGCGGAACAGGACCGGGCCGCCGTCGCCGAGCTTGATCGCGGCCGCGATGCCCAGGAAGACCGGGGCGGAGATGAGGAGGAGCGCGGCGGAGCCGAGGACGTCGAGGACGCGCTTCACGCGCTGCCCGGCCGACGAGACGCCCGGGCCGCTGACGCCCACCAGGGCGAGGCCGCCGACCGACCGGGCGACGGGCCGCGGGCCCATCAGGTCGAACAGGCGCGGGACGACGTCGAGGCTGGCGCCGAACTCGTCGCACTCGCGCAGGACGCCGAGGATCTCGGAGTCGTTGCGGAGCGAGAACGCGACGATCACGCGGTCCACCTCGTGGGTGGCCAGGACCTCGCGCAGGTCCGACACCCGGCCCAGGACCGGGATCTCGTCGCCGGCGACGGACAGGGGCACGTCGTCGATGCAGCCGATGACGTCCACACCGAACTCGGGGTTGCGCTCGACCATGTCGGAGATGCGCCGCGCGACCTGCCCGCTCCCGATGATGAGGACCCGCTCGGGGCGCCGGGTCTGGCTGTGGGCCACGCCCCACCGGCCCACGGACCAGAGGACGGGGGCGGTGGCGGAGACGACCGCGAACTGGGCGACGTTCATCTCGAAGTCGAAGATGGCCCCGACGATCCACGTCACCCAGGCGGCCGAGGCGGCGACCAGGACGAGCGAGCCGAGGCGCGGCGAGGCGCCGATGTTCCGGTTGTAGCCGTCGCCGAACGCGAGGGCGCCCAGCGCCACGGCCGCGAAGACGATGGCCCCGGGCGCGAACGAGCCGATCAGCATGTCGGCGTCCATGAGCGTCCCGATGCCGGCCGTGATCGCGAAGAGCATGAGCGGCACGAGGACGTCCCAGACGACGAGCATGAGCCGCCGGCCGTCCATCGGCCGGCGCTTGGAGACGCCGTAGCGCTCCAGGCGATCGCGGACCTCGGGCTCGATGTGATGGAAGGTCGTGGACACCGTCAGCGGGCCTCGGGGGTGCAGTGCAGGACGTGCACAGAAGATCAAACCCCTCCGGACGATGCGCCATCCGAACGGCGGGTTCTTACGTTCCCTTGACTAGCCTCACGGCGAGGACTCGCCAGAGCCCTCCGCCGCGGGCGTCCCGGTACGGCGCCGGGGGAGCAGGTCGGCCCGCTCCTCCGGGCGCAATGTGCGCCAAAAGATTGCGAAAAATACCGAAATCGCCACACCCAATCCCGCGAGCACGGCGATCAGGCCCCGGCCGCCGACGAGCCACGAGACGCCCAGCCACAAAGGTAAGGAAATCGTGAGCGGCAGGGCCAGCGGGAGCAGGACCGACCGGGCGAACGCCCCGGCGCGCAGGTCGGCCACCCGGAGGGCCGCCGGGACGAACCCGAGGGCCGTCACCGCGGTGGCCGCGATGAGGGTCGCCAGCACCACCCCGCGCGCGCCCATCACCTGGAGCAGGATGAGGCTCAGGGACACGTTGACGACGGTCTCGACCAGCGTCCACGTCCCGGCCGTGCGGACCCCGCGCATCGAGCTCTCGAGCACCAGCGAGAGGGGCGCGCGGATCATCAGGACCACCGACGCCACCAGGAAGATGCGGCCCACGTCGACCGCGAGCGGGAACGACTCCCGCAGCCACACGCGGATGATGTCGTCGCACAGGACGATGAGCGGCCCGGCCAGGCCGACGGCGATCGCGGCGGTGTACCGGGTGGCGCGCAGCACCATCCGGCCGAGCCCCCTCGTGTCGCCGGCGGCGGTCATCTCGGAGGCCACCGGGAGCAGGACGAACGCGACGGGCAGGGTCATGCGCTGCAGCAGCCGCCCCACCTGGAGGCCGATGGAGTAGGGCGTGACGGTCGACAGGCCGAGGAACGCCGAGATGATGACCGGGTCCAGGCTCTCCACCACCCGGCGCCCGCTCTCCACCAGGAACGACCAGCCGCTGTACCCGCCGATCTCCTTCAGCAGCGGCCGCGTGAACAGCCGCACCGGGCGGAGCCGGAAGCCGGGGAGGAAGCGGTGGATGAGCGGCAGCCGCACGAACGGCTTGACCAGGTTCGGCAGGTGGAACGCGATGACCACGCCCAGCACGCCGAGCCCGGCGAGGGCGGCGACGGCCTGGCCCACCACCTGGGCGATCGCGACGCAGATGTGGAGGCGGCTCTCGGCGTCGTGCCGCTTGAGACCGCCCATCACGCCGCCCAGCACCCCGGCGGGGAAGTTGTAGAAGCTCGCCAGGCCGAAGACGATCGCCGACCAGAAGGCCACGGTCTCCAGGTCGGGCGGGACGCTGATGATGCCGAGGCCGAAGAACGCGAACAGGAGCGCGGCCACCATCACCGCCGCGCCCAGGCCGGTGTAGATCGTGAAGGTCGTGCTGGCGAACCGCGAGATCGCGGCCGTGTCGCCCTCCGCGTGGTACGACGCGGTGAAGCGGACCACGGCCTTCGACAGCCCCAGGTCGAACAGGGACGAGAAGATGAAGACGGCCTGCAGGGTCGCGAAGAGGCCGTACGCCTCGTTCCCGAGCTGGTGCACCAGCACCGGGAGGAGCATCACGTTCAGGAGGGGCGGCAGCCCCGTCTGGATGAAGACGTAGCCCGCGTTGCGGGCCGTCCGCCGCCCCCGGCCGGAGGCGGGCGCGGATCCGGCCTGCGCGCTCAGGAGACCACCGCCCCGGCGGGGCGCCCCATTGTCAGTCCAGCCCGAGCCGGGCCGCGAAGAGGTCGGCGAACTGCTCGCCGATGCGGGCCCAGTCGTACCGCTCGATCACCGTGCGGCGGCCGAGGCGGCCGAGCTCGGCCGCCCGGGCCGGGTCGTCCATCAACTCCGTCACGGCGCGCGCGAACTCCTCGGGCGTCTCGGCCAGCACCAGGCCGTGGCCCTCCAGGTCCTCCAGCCCCTCGGCCCCCATCCGGGTCGAGACGACGGGCCGCTCGGCGAGCAGGCCCTCGAGGATCTTGTGGCGGGTGCCCCCCGTGCTGAGGATCGGGCACAGCGCGAGGAGGCCTGCGCTGACGTATGACCACGTCTCGGGCACCTCGCCCGTCACCTCCACGCGGGGGCCGGCGAGGGCCTTCACGCGCGGGTGGGGGTCCCGCCCCACGAGCCGCACGCGGACGCGCGGGGGCAGGAGCGGCATGACCTCGTTCACGAGCCACTCGGCGCCGTCGATGTTCGGCAGCCAGGAGAAGAGCGCGACGAAGGTGATGAGGTCCGGGTCCGGGGGCGCCTCGAGCGGCGTCTTCTCGGGGAACACGCCGTTCGGGATGACCTCCGGCGACCCGGCCGCCCGCTCGGCCTCCTTGGGGCTGTTGACCACCACGAGCTCGTACTCGTCGGCGATCCGCTGCTCCAGCTTGCGCAGCAGGCGGGCGTCGCGGGCCGCCAGGTGGCGCGTGGGCCCGCGCGTCGTGTCGGCCACGCCCTGGGCGAAGATCGACTCGACGTTGTGCATGTCCATGGCCCGCGGCAGGCCGAGCCCGTCCGCCAGCGGCGCGACCTGGGAGTGGTCGACGAACACGGCCTCCGGGGCGAAGCGGGCCATCTCCTCGGCGATGCGGATGCGCATCCAGCGCGTGTCCCACCGGGCCACCGAGTACGCCCGCCGGGTGAGCAGGCCGTTGACGAGCGAGGACACGCGAGAGCGCGGCCGGGGCCCGTCGCCGCGCTCGACGTAGCCCAGGACGCGGACGTCGTATCGGCGCCGGAGCGCGTCGATCAGCACCTCGGTGCGGATGAGCCCGCCCGAGGGCGGCCCGTCCGGCAGGTACTTGGTGATCACGAGCACCCGCCGTCGCCCGTTGCCGCCGTCCATCACGCCACCGCCCGGTCGAGGATGAGGGCCACGCGCCCGGCGTGGTCCGACGGCAGGAACCGGGCCGCGCCCTCGCGGCCCGCCCGCCCCATGCGCGCGCGCAGCGGCCCGTCGGCCGACAGCGCGCTGATCCGCCCCGCGAGCGCGGGGACGTCCCCGGGCGGGTAGAGGAAGCCGTCGATCCCGTCGCGCACGATCTCGGGCAGGCCGCCGGAGTCGGCGGCGACGACGGGGACGCCCGCGGCCAGGGCCTCGGCCGCGACCCGCCCCCAGGGCTCGCGCTCCGACGGCACGGCCAGCAGGTCGAAGCGACGCAGGGCCTCCCCCGGGTCCGGGACCGGCCCGGCGAAGGTGAGGCGGTCCGCGACGGGCTCCGCCCGGCGGCGGAGGTCGTCGACGTAGCCCTCGGGGGCGAAGCGCGGCGCGCCGACCACCTCGAACCGCGCGTCCTCCACCAGCGCCGCGGCGTCGATGAGGTCCTCCAGGCCCTTGCGCGGGTCCAGGCGGCCGAGGAAGCCGACGACCGTGCGGTCGTCGTCGCGGCCGGCCGGGGCCTCGGGCGCGGGCGGGTCGATCGGGTTGGCGATGACGTGCGCGTCGCGCGAGGGCACCGTGTCCGCCACGGCCCGGCTGATCGCGATGACCTCGGCGGGGAGGCGGCTCGCCGCCCCCAGGAGCCGGCGGCCGAAGCCCTCCTCCACGATGTCGCGCATGTGCCACACGCTGGGGCGGCGGGCGGCGACGCCGGCCAGGCCCGTGAAGGGGTGGGCGTAGAACGAGTTGGAGACGATCACGTCGGCGCGGACGCGGCGCGCCAGGCGCGCGGCCGTCGTCGCGTTGGCGAGGGTCGCGCCCAGGGCGCGGGCCATCCTGCCGGCGGGGTAGGACTTGCGGCCGCCGTCGCGGCTGCTCATCGGCGCCATGGGACGCCAGGTCGTCTCGGCCACCTCGACGCCCGCCGCACGCATGCGCCCGGCCAGCTCACCGGGCGGGCAGGCCACCACGGGCGTCCAGCCGTGGGCGGGCAACTCGCGGGCGAGCAGCAGCAGGCTGCGCTCCGCCCCGCCGGGGGTGGCGGACAGGCAGACGTAGAGCGCGCGGCGCGGGCGGCCGGTCACGGCGGGCCCCTACCTGCCGTGGATGGTCGTGTACTCCTGGTACACGTGCCCGGTGAGGCCGGACAGCAGCCCGGCGCCGAACCAGACGCGCTGCAGCCCGGCGACCGCGGCGTGCCGGCCGCGCAGGAGCCCGAGGGGTACCGACACGGCGCCGAGGAGGATGTTCACCACGCCGGCGGCGGCGCGCTTGACCCGGCGGCGCGGCGAGTCCTCCAGGACGCGCAGGCAGAGGCTCAGCGTGTTGCCCCGGCGGTACTCGCGCCGCATCAGCCAGCGGGTGTCGACCCGGCTGGCGGGGACCTCCTCCGACACGATCGCGTCGTCGGCCCAGACGATGCGCCGCCCCTCGAGGTTCGCGCGCATGAAGAAGTACGTGTCGTCGCCGCCGTTGTTGGCGAAGCTCTCCGGGAAGGGCTTCGGGTGGGCCGCGTAGACGTCGCGCGCGATCAGGACGTTGCTGGTGCGCGCGTAGTGGATCTCCTCGCCGGTCCGGTGGCGGCGCCGGTCGAAGAAGCGGCCCCGGGTGACCCACTCGGGGGGCGGCGTCGGGAAGACCGGCAGGACCGGCCCCGTGACGACGTCGGCGCCGGTGGCGCGCCAGGTGCGGAGCAGGCGGTCGAGCCAGTCCGGCTCGGGGATCTCGTCGTCGTCGATGAAGACCACGAGGTCCACGTCGCCGGCCTCGGCGATCGCGCGGTTGCGCCCGAACGGGATCCCGCGCGTGGTCTCGACGGCGTAGTGCAGCGGGAACGGGAAGCCCTCGTCCCGCACGCCCTCGACGGCGTCGCGCCCGGAGCCCTCGGCGTCGTTGTCGACGATCACCACTCGGACGTCCGGTGCCGGCCCGTCGAACCGCTGGGCCGCGATGCCCTCGAGCAGCATCCGCACCCCGACCGGCCGGCGGCAGGTGAGGGCGCACACGGCGACGACCGGCGTTCCGGTACGGGCCACGGCGTCCTCGCGGGGGGTCTGGGGGTGGGTGCTCATGGGGTTCTGACGCCCTGCGGGCGACGGGGACGGATCGGCGCGCGACCGCCCCCGGAGGGCGACGGCATCTTAGACCCCTCCCGCGCGGCCCCGGAACGGCCGATGGTTCAGGCCGTCGCCCCACCCGGCGGGTGGTGGTCGGTCACGCCTTCCGTCTGGTGGTCGACCGGGAGACCGCCGCTATGCTCCCGCGCCATGCGAATCGCCATCTTCGGGCTCGGGTACGTCGGCATGGTCTCTGCGGCGTGCTTCGCCGACAGGGGCCACACGGTCGTGGGCGTCGACGTCAGCGCCGACAAGGTCGACCTGGTCTCCGCCGGCAAGGCCACCATCTACGAGGAGGCCATCGGGGAGCTCGTCGCGACGACCGTCGCCGACGGGCGCCTGACGGCCACCACCGACGCGGCCGAGGCCGTCGCCGGGACGGACCTCGCGCTCGTCTGCGTGGGGACCCCCTCGGCCCCCGGCGGCGGGCTCTCGACCCGCTTCCTGGAGGGCGTCGCCCGCGACATCGGCGCGGCGCTGCCCACGGACCGGCGCTACACCGTGGTCATCCGCTCGACGATGATCCCGGGCACCTGCGAGGAGCGGATCATCCCCGCCCTCGAGGAGGCCTCGGGCCGCAAGGCCGGCGTGGACTTCGGGGTCTGCGTCAACCCGGAGTTCCTGCGCGAGGGCACCTCCGTGCGGGACTTCCACGACCCGCCCAAGACGGTCATCGGCCAGTACGACGAGGCGTCGGGCGACCTGGTCGCCCAGCTCTACGAGGGGCTCCCCGGCCCGGTCTTCCGCGTGCCGATCCGCGTCGCGGAGATGACCAAGTACGTGGACAACAGCTTCCACGCCCTCAAGGTCGGCTTCGCCAACGAGATCGGCGCCGTCTGCAAGTCGCTGGACATCGACTCGCACGCGGTCATGGAGATCTTCAAGTCGGACACCAAGCTCAACATCGCGCCGACCTACCTCACCCCCGGCATGTCGTTCGGGGGCTCCTGCCTGCCGAAGGACGTCCGCGCGATCGTCCACCACAGCCGCCACTCGGACGTGCCGGTGCCGATCCTGCAGAGCATCCTTCCGTCGAACGAGGAGCACCTGCGCCGCGCCTACGAGCTCGTGGTGCAGAGCGGCCGCCGCCGGGTTGGGATGTTCGGCCTCTCCTTCAAGAGCGGCACCGACGACCTGCGCGAGAGCCCGATGGCCGAGCTCGCCGAGCGCCTGGTGGGACGCGGGTTCGACCTCCGCATCCACGACGCCGGCGTCGCCACGTCGCAGCTGCTCGGCGCGAACCGCGCCTACATCGACCTCCACATCCCGCACCTCTCGCGCCTCCTCGCGGACGACCCGTCCGACGTGGTGGAGCACGCGGAGGTCATCATCGTGGGCACCAAGGACCCCGACGCCATCGCGGCCCTCGGGGCGGCCAACGGCTCCACGATCATCGACCTGGTCCGCTTCCCGGGCTCCGAGGAGCTCATCGGGACCCCGACCTACCATGGCCTCTGCTGGTGAGGCGGCCCGCCCCGCGGCACCGCCCCCACCGCACGCCGTCCCACCGGGCCGTATCCTGAGCCCTGGTCCCCGGGTGCGCCCGCGGGACCCGGTGGCCACCGTCATCTCCGCTGGAGCGAGGCAATGAACGTCCAATCCATCCTCGGCGCCGTCCAGCGCTTCTGGTGGCTCGGCCTCGGGGTGTTCGCGGTCTGCGCCCTCGGCGGCGCGTTCCTCGCGCTCGGCCCCTCCGAGAAGTACGAGGCGACCGCGACGGTGCTGGTCCTCCCGAGCGAGGACCTGGGCTCGAACATCCAGGGCATCCAGTACGTGCTGCCGTCGCTGCCGGACCTCGTGGACACGACCGAGCGGCGCGAGCAGGTGCGCACCTCGCTCCCGGAGCCCCTCCAGGGGTCGGACTGGGACGTCTTCGTCGAGACCGACCCGCAGGCGCTCCTGATGACGATCACCGTGGAGTCCACGGACCGTCAGGTCGTGGTGCCCGCGGTGAACCGCTTCTCCCAGTTCACGATCGAGAACCCGCCGGCCAACGCCCGCCTGGTGGACTTCTCCATCCTCGAGGCCGCGACCGACGTCTCCTCGACGTCGGGCTCGCGCGTCGTGATCCTGGCCTCCGCGCTCGCGCTCGGCGTCATCGCCGGCATCCTCGCGATGTTCGCCGCCAACGCCCTGCTGCCGCGCGTCCTCGGCGCCGGGGACATCCGCGGCCTGGGGCTCCCGGTCCTGGCCGAGATCCCCATGGCGAAGGACCTGCCGCGGTCGCCCGCCGACGTCTTCGACCAGCGGCGCTTCGCGCCCGTGGCCGAGGCCTTCGAGCGCCTGCGCATCAACCTCGACGGCCGCCGCAGCCGCGCCCGCCGCTCGTCCGGCGCCATCGCGGTCTGCTCGCTGGTGGACGGCGAGGGCAAGACGACGGTGACGGCCAACCTCGCGTGGGCGACGGCCGCCGTCGGCCAGGGCGTGACGGCCGTCGACACGGACCTGCGCGCGCCGGACCTCCACTCCCGCCTCGGCGTGCCGAACGCCGGCGGCCTGGGCACGGCGGACCCCAGCGGGCTGACCGTGGTGGAGCGGGTCCCCCTCATGCCCGAGCTCGGCGTGGTCCCGGCGGAGCGCGTCGGCGGGCACCGCACCGAGATCCTCGCCGCCGAGCTGCCGCACCTCCTGACCGACCTCACCCCCACCGGCGAGCTGGTGCTGGTGGACACGCCGGCCCTGGACGAGGCGCCGGAGGCGCTCGTGGTGGTCGGCGCCTGCCGCGCCGTGATCCTGGTCATCGAGGCGAACCGCCTCAGCCCCGCCCAGGTCGAGGACGCCGTCCACGACCTCGCCGAGGCGGGCTCGGAGGTCCTCGGCGTGGTGATGAACCGCTCCCGCCGCATGACCTTCCGCGGCCTGAAGCGCCCGGGCGGGTCGCGCCGCCGGCCGTCCCGCGCGCGCCGCGGCGCGTCCGCGCCGGCCGACGAGGTCCCCGGGGCCGAGCGCGTGCCCAGCGGCCACGAGGCCGACCGGGTCTGACGAGGCGGGCCCCGGCGGGTGACGCCGGGGCCGGGCCTCAGCGGCTCGGGTTGCGGAGGGCCCCGGCGGGCTCGGTGCCGGCCAGCCCGCGGCTCGCCGCGGGCGCGGGTGCCGTCCGGAACGGGAGACGGAAGGCGCGCTTGGCGGCGGCCTCCCGCACCGTCGAGGCGAACGCGCCGGACACGACGCCGACGAGCACCGCGAGCAGCACCATCAGGCGGTACTTCTCGAAGACGGACTCCACCATCCCCTTCAGGAGCAGCGCGAGGATCACGATGGTGCACCCGAGGGCGAGGGCCGCGACCGCGTTGTCGGCGGCTCTGCGCCAGGTGGCGAGGCCCTCCCAGAGGGTGAGCACCACCGCCACGGCGAACAGCATGAGGCCCACGATGCCGGCCCGCAGCAGGACGTCGAGGCCGACGTTGTGCGTGAGCGTCGTGATGATCGTGACCCGGGGCCCGGGCGAGTAGTACTCGTAGACGAACCCGAGGCCGCGCCCGAACAGCGGCTCCTCCAGGATGAGCTCCTCGGCCACCTCCCACTGGGCGACGCGGGCGTCGGCGGAGGCGGCCTTCCCCTGCTGGTGGAACGTGGCGTCCACGGCCTCGACGCCCGGGAAGCGCGGGTTGAAGCGGTCGGCCGTCGTCAGGGCGATCGTGCCGACGAGCAGGGCCGCCGCGACGCACATCAGGGCGATCACGCCCTCGCGGGCCCGCAGCTCGCGGCGGCGGCGGCCGGACGGCGTGAGCCAGGCCACGACGAGGACGGCGCCCGCCAGCAGCACCCCGAGGAGCGCCGCGCGCTGGGTCGCGAACAGGGCCGAGACCATGAGGACGCCGGCGGCGGCGAGCAGCGGCGCCCGGCGTTGCTTGCGGACGGCGGCCACGGCCAGCGTGATCGTCCCGAGGCCGGCGAGCACGGACGCGGCGTCGGCGCCGATCCGCCCCCACTGGGCGCCCGGGAAGCCCGGCAGCGGCAGGTCCATCTCGACCCCCGCCATGGTCATGAGCACGCAGAGGCCCGAGATGATCGCGGCGGGGACCACGATGACGATGAGGCCCCGCCTCCCCAGGTAGTCGGCCGGCGGCACGCTCGCCGCGAGCACGATGAGCCCGATGTAGAGGACCGTGCGGCCCTGGTAGAGGACCTCCGACAGCTCCGCGCCGTCCATGAGGCCCGCGATGCCGACGACGCCCCACCAGGCCGCGAAGGCGAGCCACCAGATGGTGGCCATCGTGGTGGTGAAGGCGCGCCCGCCGAGCAGCCGCGCGGCGATCCCGGCCGCGATCACGCCGTCGACCAGCGACACGGCGAACCCGCCGACGGAGGGGTTGAGCAGGCCCCCGGTCACGTCGTTGGGGGACGGGTAGAGCGTCACGTCCACCAGGACGACCGCCAGGATGATCATCACGACGGTGACGGTGCGCCCGCGTCGCTCCAGCGCGAGGAAGCCCAGGACGATCAGCAGCCAGCCGATCAGGCCGCCGACGACCAGGGTGATGTCGCGCATCGGGGAGCCCACGGCGTCGGGCGCCGGGACCGCGATGTCCATCGCCTCGGCGACCGCGACGAGGGTCGCGCTCGCGGCCGGGACGGCCGCGTCCCGCACCTGCCGCTCGACGCGCTCGATCGCCGCGGCCCGGGCGGCGGCGCGCTCGCGCTGACGCTGGAGCGCCGCCTGGCGCGCGGCCTCGGCGGCGGCGGCCTCGGCCTCGGCGGCCTCCTCGGCCGCGATCTCCTCCGGGGTGGGGCCGGCCTCCTCCTCGGGCTCCTCGCCCCCCGGGTCGGCCGGGGCCGAGGGCGGGGGATCGGGGTCCGGCGCAGGGGTGGCGGGCGGATCCACGGGCGGCGCGACCGGCGGCGCGTCCGGGGCGTCCGGCAGCGGGGGCTGGACGACCGAGGGCGGCGGGGCGTCGGGCCCCTCCTGGCCCAGGGCGGGCGCGGCGGCGAGGACCGTGCAGGCGGCGATGAGCCCGGCCACGCCGAGCGTCACGATGCGAGCCCACCACGTCACGTCACCGCACCACCGCTCCTTCGACACCGCCGACCCGTGGATCCTACCGGGACCCCTCCGGGCGGCCACGACCGGGAGGTCTAGTAGTGCACCGCCCCGGAGGTCCTGTATGGGTTTCGCGACGGTGCACTAGACCCGCGGCGCACCCTGCCCCGACCTGGGTATAGCGCCCGCTGTGCCACAGTGACCGCGATGCCCCGCCCCCTCGCACGCGCCGCCGGCGCCCTCGCCGTGATCGGCGCCCTCGCGCTGGGCGGCGCATCGGCCCAGGCCGCGGTCCCGGACGGCGGCGTCGTGGTCGCCGGCAACGTCACGGACGCCCCCGCGCAGATCGCCCGCGCGGCGGCGGCCGGCGTGCCGTGGGTGTCGATCAACGCGGACTGGGCCGAGCTGGAGCCGACCCCGGACAGCCACCTGGCCCCCGGGGGCCTCAATGGCACCTCGTGGACCCGGCTGCTCGCCCAGGCGGACGCGGCGGCCGCGGCCGGGATGAAGGTGCTCGTGGTCGTGCGCGACGCGCCCTCGTGGGCGAGCGGGCGCGACGCGGACAACGACCCGCCGGTGCCCGCGCACTACGGCTCCTACGCGGCCTTCCTGTCCGAGC
>JBFWPT010000054.1:16877-26622 GCA_050249835.1 Thermoleophilia bacterium | reverse complement strand
CCTAGTCGATCCCCAGCCCCGGGCCGGGGCCCCGGGGGTCCCGCGCTACGCTGGGCCCGTGCCGCCCGCACACGTCGGGGTGGTCGGCACGACCGCCCCCAGCCACGTCCACCCGTCGCTCGGGCTCGTCCGCGAGCTCGTCGCCCGGGGCCACCGCGTCACCTACGCCATCGGGGAGACCCTGGCGCCGCTCGTCGCCGGCACGGGGGCCGAGCCGATCGTGCACCCCAGCGTCCTGCCGGACGCGGACTGGAGCGGGGACATCGTCGCGTCCATGGACCTCTTCCTGGACGACGGCGTCGCGGCCCTGCCCGTCGTGATGGCGGCGTGGGCGGACGACCCGCCGGCCGTCGTGCTCCACGACATCGGCGGGCACGCCGGGCCGCCCGCGGCGCAGCGACTGGGGGTCCCCTCGGTGCAGGTCTCCCCGGCCCACGTCGCGTGGGAGGGCTACGAGGAGGACATGGCCGAGGCGCTCGCCCCCATCCGGGAGTCGGAGGCGGGGAGGCGCCACTTCGGCCGGTTCGCCGACTGGCTCGCGGAGTCGGGCGTCACCCGGCCGGTCGACGACGTCCTCGGCCGCCCCGAGCGGGGCCTGGTGCTCATCCCGCGGGTGATGCAGCCGCACGCGGACCGCGTGCCGGCGTCGTTCCGCTTCGTGGGGCCGTGCATCGACCCCGCGCGCCTCGCCCTGGACGGCTGGGACCCCGGCGACGACGGCCGGCCGCTGCTCTACGTCGGCTTCGGCACGGCATTCACGGACCACCTGGACCTGTACCGCGGCGTGGTCGACCGCTTCGGCGGCGGCGACTGGCGGGTGGTCATCTCCACGGGGTCGACCGTGGCGCCGGAGGACCTCGGGCCCCTGCCGCGCGGGGTCGAGGCGCACCGGTCCGTCGACCAGATCGCCGTGCTGCGCCACGCCCGCGCCTTCGTCACCCACGCGGGGATGGGCGGCATCACCGAGGCGCTCTGGTTCGGCGTCCCGATGGTCGCCGTGCCCCAGGCGGTGGACCAGTTCGCCAACGCCGAGCGCCTCGCGGAGATCGGCGCCGGCGTGCACGTGCCGCAGGACCAGGCGGCACCGGAGGCCCTGGAGCGCGCCGTCCGGGAGGTCGCCGCGGACGCGGCCGTCGCCCGGCGCCTCGCGGAGATCCGGGCGGATCTCCACGCGACGGGCGGCGCCGGCCGGGCGGCGGACGCGGTGGAGGAGATCATCGCCGCGCGCCACTAGGCGGGGCGGACCGCCACGGGGTACTCTCGCGCCGCTTTCACGAATCCGTCACATCCGGGTCGCCCTGTCCGGCGGCCCGGCGACCCCGGGGAACCGCATGCGCAGAGCCCGTCTCCTCCTCGCCGCCCTGGCCCTCGTGGCCGTCGCATCCGTCGCGCTCGTCGCCTGCTCGGACGACGACGACGGCGGCGGCGACGCCACCACCGCCGCCGAGACAACGGCCGCGGCCTGCGCGCGCGAGGACCTCACCACCGTGACGGCCGGTCAGCTGACCGTCGCGACCGACTCGCCGGCGTACCCGCCCTACGTCATCGACGACGACCCGACCAGCGGGCAGGGCTTCGAGAGCGCGGTCGCCTACGCCATCGCCACGCAGCTCGGCTTCACGGAGGACGAGGTCACCTGGATCCGCGTGCCGTTCAACTCCACCTACGCGCCGGGCCCGAAGAAGTTCGACTTCGACGTGAACCAGGTCTCGATCACGCCGGAGCGCCAGGAGGGCGCCGACTTCTCGGAGCCGTACTACACGACCCCGCAGGGGGTCCTCGTGGCCGGCGACTCGGACTTCGCGTCCGCGACCACCATCGCGGAGCTGAAGGACGCGAAGATCGGCGTGCAGGTGGGCACGACGAGCCTGGACGCCGTGACCGAGGTGATCGCGCCGTCGCAGCAGCCGCAGGTCTTCAACGACTCCAACGACGTCGTCCGCGCCCTCAAGAACGGCCAGGTCGACGCCATCGTCACGGACCTGCCGACGACCATCTACCTCCGCGACGCCGAGGTGGAGGGCTCCACGCTGGTCGGCCAGTTCGCCGCCCCCGGCGGCGACGACTGGGGCGCCGTGCTGGAGAAGGACTCCCCGCTCACCGAATGCGTCTCGCAGGCGATCGTGAGCCTGCGCGACTCGGGTGAGCTGCAGGCGATCACCGACCAGTGGATCGGGGCCGAGGCGCCCGTCCTGGAATAGCGGGTCATCGCCCCGCCCCAGCCCGTGACCACCGCGCCCGACCGCCGGGCCGCCCGCGAGGCGGCCCGGCGGAGCCGGGCCCGCCGGGGCGTCGTGATCGCGACGGTCTCGTCCGTCGTCGTGATCGGCGGCCTGGCGCTGCTGATCGTCAACGCGCCCGGCTGGGAGGACGTCAAGGAGACGTTCTTCTCGCCGGAGGCGTTCCGCACGTCGTTCCCCGAGGTCCTGCGCGGCTTCTGGCTCGACGTGAAGCTGTTCATGATCGTCGAGGCGATCGTGCTGGTGCTGGGGCTGGGCGTCGCCCTGATACGGGTCACCCGCGCGCCCGCGATCTTCCCGTTCCGGCTGCTCGCGACGATCTTCACCGACGTCATGCGGGGCGTCCCCGTGATCCTCGTCGTCTACCTGATCGGCTTCGGGATCCCGGCGCTCGGCATCGCCCCGGAGTGGCTGGTGCAGGACCCCGTGATCCTGGGCGGCATCGGCCTGACCCTCTGCTACACGGCCTACGTGGCCGAGGTGTACCGGGCGGGCCTCGACTCGGTGCACCCCAGCCAGCGGGCCGCCGCCCTCGCCGTCGGGCTGACGGAGACGCAGGCCCTGCGGCACGTCATCGTGCCGCAGGCCGTGCGGCGGGTGGTGCCGCCGCTGCTCAACGACTTCATCTCGCTCCAGAAGGACGTGGCCCTCATCTCGATCCTGGGCCCGCTGGAGGCGTTCCGGGTCGCCCAGATCGAGGCGGCCCGCGACTTCAACTACACACCGCTCATCGCGGCGGCGCTGCTCTACCTGGCGGTGACGGTCCCGCTCGCGCGCATCGTGGACCACCAGCAGGCGCGGGCCCGGCGGCGGCAGGGCCACGCGGTGGGCGCGTGACGACGGCCCCGCCCCCCGCGGCCGGCGTGCCCGTGCTGGAGGTGCGCGGCGTCACCAAGGCCTACGGCGACCGCCAGGTGCTGCGCGGCATCGACCTGGAGGTCGGCGAGCACCGCGCGGTGGCGCTCATCGGCGCGTCCGGCTCCGGCAAGTCGACGCTCCTGCGGTGCATCGACCTGCTGGAGGACATCGACGACGGCGACATCCTGCTGGACGGTGAGGTCATCACCGACCCGTCGTGCCCGCCGGTGCCCGTCCGGCGCCGGCTGGGGCTCGTGTTCCAGGCGTTCAACCTGTTCCCGCACATGTCGGTGATCGACAACATCACCCTGGCCCCGGTGAGGGCCGGCCGCAGCGCGAAGGCCGAGGCCCGCGAGCGCGGCAGCGAGCTGCTCGCCCGCTTCGGCCTGGCGGGGCGGGAGGACGACTACCCGGACCGGCTCTCCGGCGGCCAGCAGCAGCGGGTCGCGATCGTCCGCGCCCTGGCCACCCGGCCGCGGGCGCTGCTGCTCGACGAGGTGACCAGCGCCCTCGACCCCGAGCTGGTGGGGGAGGTGCTGGAGCTCATCCGCGGGCTGAAGGCCGAGGGGATGACGATGGTGATCGCCACCCACGAGATGGCGTTCGCCCGCGACGTCGCCGACGAGGTGTGCTTCCTGCACGAGGGGACCCTGGTGGAGCGCGGCGACCCCGCCCGGATGTTCACGGCGCCGGAGCGGCCGGAGACCCAGCAGTTCCTGCGCCGCGTGCTGGCCTCGGGACGGCTCTGACGGATCAGGCGACGGGGCCGCGCCGCTCCAGCAGCAGCGCGTCCCGCCAGCGGCCGTCGCGCCGGGCGATCCGCTCCCGGCGGCCGACCACGCGGAAGCCGTTGGCCTCCAGCATCGCGACGCTCGCGGCGTTCTCGGGGAGGACGGTCGCCTCCATCGTCCAGATGCCGGCGGCGTCGCAGCGCGCGACCAGCTCGGCCATGAGGGCCTCGCCGATGCCCCCGCCCCGGGCCGCGGCGCCGACGTAGAGGGAGCACTCGACCCTCCCGGCGAAGACCTCGCGGTCCGAGACGCGCGCGACGGCCGCCCACGCCACGACCCGGCCGTCCTCGCGCACCACGGGACGCGGCGCCGGCAGGTGGGTGGCGTCGAAGCGGCCCCAGGTCGGCACCTCGGTCTCGAAGGTGGCCGACCCGGTGGCGATGCCCTCGGCGTAGATCTCCGCGGCGGCGGGCCAGTCCCGGCGGGTCATCTCGTCGATCGTCATGCGCCGGCGACCTCCGGCGGGGCGGCGGCGGGGCGTTCCCGCGCCACGGGCCCGCGCCCGAGCGACAGGCAGGCGCCCACGAGCGCGATGGCCGCGCCCACGAGCATCGCCAGGCGGTAGCCGTCGAGGTAGCCGGAGGCGTCGGGCAGGGACCCGGTGTCGCCGCCGAACAGGGCGCGCGCGCCCTCCGCTCCGAGCGGCGCGGCGGCCAGGGTGCCGAGGATCGCGAGCGAGAGGGTCTGGCCGAGGGTCCGCATCATCGCCAGCACCGCCGCGGCCACGCCGAGGCGCGTGGGGTCGGCGGCGCCCATCACGGCGGACGTGTTGGGGGAGGAGAAGGCGGCCATCCCGAGGCCGGTGACGGCGAGGCCGGTCACGACCAGGCCCACCGGGACGTCGCGGGGCATGGTCGCCAGGATCCCGAGCCCGGCGGCCACCAGCAGCATCCCGCCGCTCGCGAGCGCGCGGCTGCCGATCGTGTCGGAGAGCCGCCCGGCGACCGGCGACAGGGCGACCATCACGACCGGCTGGGCGACCATGATGAGGCCCGCCTCGGCGGGGGAGTGGCCGCCCACGATCTCGAGCAGCACCGCCGTGAGCGCGATGACGCCGAAGACGGCGGCGTAGTTGAGCAGGGCCGCCAGGTTGCCCAGGGCGAACAGCCGGCTGCGCCGGAACATCCGCAGGTCGATGAGGGGCACCGCGGCCCGCGTCTCGGTGACGACGAACGCGGCGAGCAGCGCGGCCCCGCCCGCGATCAGCCCGGTCACCCGCGCCGATCCCCAGCCCCACAGCGGCCCGAAGGTGAGCCCCACCATCAGGCCGAGCAGCGCGCCGCCCAGCAGCAGCGTGCCCACCGGGTCGACGTGGGGCCGCCCCGGCACCGGCCGGCCGTCGTGGAGCCCCGTCGCCCCGATCCACGCGGCCGCGGCGACGGGCAGGTTCACCAGGAAGATCCAGCGCCAGCCGGCGTGCTCGACGAGCAGGCCCCCGATGAGGGGCCCGAGCGACAGGCCGAGGTAGAGGGCCATGATGTTGAGCCCGAGCGCCTTGCCGCGCTCCCGGGCGGGGAACACCGCGGTGACGAGGGCCGTGGAGGTCGCCGCGAGCATGGCGCCGCCACAGCCCTGCACGGCCCGCCAGGCCAGGAGCCAGGAGTCGTCCCGGCTCAGCGCGGCCATGAGCGACGCGACCGCGAAGACCGCGAGCCCGGTCCGCCACACGCGCAGCCGGCCGAGCTGGTCGGAGATGCGGCCCGCCGGGATCAGCACGAGCGCGTAGGCGAGCAGGTACCCCGCCTGCACCCAGATCGCGCCCGCGAACGACAGGCCGAGGTCGCCCCCGATGGCGGCCAGGGCGACCGCGACGACGCTGACGTCGAGGGGGCCGAGGAAGGCCCCCATCCCGGTCACCGCGAGCACCCGCCAGCGCCGCTCCCGGAGGGCGTCGAGGGGGTGGGGGTCCGCGGCCATCCCCCCAAGCTACGCGGGGTGGCCCGGGGCCCGCCCGCGGGGATAGGGTCGGCCCATGCCCCGGGCCTCCCGGACCGGCGCCCTCGCCGCGCTCGCCTGCCTGCTGCTCCTGGCCACCGCGGCGGCGGCCCTGTCGGCGCCCCGCATCGTCCCCGGCCAGCGCATCGGGCCGGTCCGGATCGTCGCCGAGCGCGCACAGGTGGAGGGCGCCATCGGGCCCGGCCTCGTCATCGCGCGCGTCCCCTCGTCCATCGCGCCGGGGAACCGCAACCTCGACGAGGTGACCGTCGCGTACCCCGCCTGGTCCGTCGTCGTCCGCTACCTCACCGACGAGGCCAGCACCCTCGTCACCGCGGTCACCACGCGCGCGCCCCGGTACCGCACGCCGGGCGGGGTGGGGGTGGGCTCCACCCGCGCCCAGGTCCGCGCCGCCCACCCGCGGGCCGTGTGCACCGCCGCCGCGTGCCGGGTGGGGCGGGCCCTGCCCGAGGCGGTCGTGACCCGGTTCGCCCTCTCCGGCGACCGCGTCACGAAGGTCGCCCTGTTCCGCCTGCCCCCGGCGCCGTAGCTACCGGGGGACGGGGCGGACCCCTCGCGGGCGCCCTCCCGGGACCGGTGCTAAACTTGCCTTCCGGCAAGCAATAGAACGGAGCCCGCCACGACAGAGCAGCAGCCCCCCGCGATGGACGAGGAGTCCGTGATCCGCCTGCGCAACGCGCTCATGCGCACCGCGCGCCGGCTGCGGTCGACCGCCTCCGACGAGGGGCTCACCCCGACGCAGTCCGGGGTGCTCGCGACGCTCGTGCGGCAGGGGCCGACCGGGGTGGGGGACCTCGCGGCCGGCGAGGCCGTCAACCCCACGATGCTCTCCCGGGTGCTCGGGCACCTGGAGGAGGCCGGGCTGGCGCGGCGGGAGCCGTCGCCCGAGGACGCGCGGTGCACCGTGGCCCGGGCGACCCCCGCCGGGCGCCGCCTGGTGACGCGCCTGCGGGCCCGCCGCGCCGCGCTGCTGCTGGAGAGGCTGGAGGAGCTGGACCCGTCCGAGGTGGCCGCGCTGGCCGCCGCGCTCCCGGCCCTGGAGGCGCTCGCCCGCGTCGACGAGGACCGCTGATGCGCGCGTGGGCGGGGGACACCTTCGCGGCGCTCGCGACGCCGAACTACCGGCGCTGGTTCGTCGGCCAGTCCGTGTCGCTCATCGGCACCTGGATGCAGAAGGTCGCCCAGGCATGGCTCGTGCTGCAGCTCACCGGATCGGGGACGGCGCTCGGGATGGTCGCCGCGGCGCAGTTCCTGCCGATCCTGCTGCTCGGCCCGTACGGCGGCCTGCTCGCGGACCGCATGGACAAGCGGCGCCTGCTGGTCGGCACCCAGGTGGTCCTGGGCGGCACCGCGCTCGCCCTCGGGGTCCTCACCGTCACGGGGCTGGTCGAGCTGTGGATGGTGATCGCCCTCGCGCTCGTCGTCGGGCTCGTCACCGCCTGCGACAACCCGGCCCGCCAGAGCTTCGTCCAGGAGATGGTGGGCGACGAGCGCCTCCGCAACGCCGTCAGCCTCAACAGCGTCCTCATGAACGCCGCCCGCGCGGTCGGCCCGGCCGTCGCCGGCGTGTTGATCGCGACCGTCGGACTGGGCCTCTGCTTCCTCATCAACGCCGTCTCGTTCGTCGCGGTCATCGCGGCGCTCATGGCGATGGACATCGACGAGCTGCGGCCCTCGCCGCGCGCCGGGCGGGAGCCGGGCCAGGTGCGGCAGGGCCTGAGCTACGTCGGCCACACCCCCGGGCTGCTCGTCCCGCTGATGATGCTCGCGGTGGTCGGCACCCTCGCGTACGAGTTCCAGGTGGTGCTCCCGCTGCTCGCGGAGGGGACCTTCGGCGGCGGCGCCGGCACCTACGGGCTGCTGACCTCGGCGATGGGCCTCGGGGCGATCGCCGGCGGCCTGATCGTCGCCCGTCGCGGGCGCACCGGCCTGCGGGCGATGACCGTCGCCTCCGCCGCCTTCGGCGCGGCGATCCTGCTCGCCGCGGCCGCGCCGACCCTGGGGCTCGTCCTCGTCGCCCTCACCGTCGTCGGCGCCGCCAGCGTCACCTTCCTCGCCACCGGCAACACCACCCTCCAGCTCACTGCCGACCCGAGGTACCGGGGGCGGGTGATGGCCCTCTGGAGCATGGCCTTCCTCGGCACCACCCCGGTCGGGGCGCCGGTCATCGGCTGGGTGGCGGAGACCGTCGGCGCCCGGGGCGGCCTCGTGGTCGGCGGGCTGGCCTGCCTTGCGGCCGCCGCCGTCGGGGCGGTGGGCTCGCTGCGCGCGGAGGGCGCGCCCGCGCCCGGCGCGCCCCGGCCGGCCTGACCGGGCCCGGGCGGACCGCCGAATCCATCATCCCGGGCCCCGGCGCGCAACCCGTCCGGGTGCGTCCGCAACCTGCAACGCGCGAAACGCGAATTTCGTTCCAGGCGCAACGCGAGGGGCTTTACGCCGCCGTCCCGGTCGTGATCCTTGTCGAGTCCCAGACGGCCCTTGCGGGCCACCGTACGGTTGCCCAGACGAGGAGAGTGCCCATGCAGCGGAAGTCCCTGCCCACGGTCCGGATGCGAGGGCTCGGCGTGATCGCCGCCATCGCGATCGTCGGTGGTGGCACCGCCGGGATCGCGCTGGCCGCGAGCGAGCACCAGTCCGGCGTGGCCTTCACGTGTGACACGCCCTCCGGCAAGCGGGTCGCCACCATCGTCGGCACCGAGGGTGACGACAACCTCACCGGCACCAGCGGCAACGACGTGATCGTCGCCCTCGGCGGCAACGACCAGGTCGACGGCGGCGGCGGCGACGACCTCATCTGCCTCGGCGCCGGCAACGACAGGGCGAACGGCAGCGACGGCAACGACTGGCTCTACGGCGAGGACGGCAACGACCGCCTCGTCGGCTCGGTCGGCGACGACGTGGTGTACGGCGGCGCCGGCAACGACACCCTCGACCTCGGCGCCGGTGGCGACATCGGTGACGGTGGCGGCGGCAACGACACCGTGATGGGCGGCGCCGGCAACGACAAGCGCCTGAAGGGCGGCGCGGGCATCGACACCATCAGCGGCGACGGCGGCCGCGACACGATCCTCGCCGGCGACGGGCGCGACACGATCGACGGCGGCGCGGGCATCGACCGCATCTCCGGTCAGAACGGCGTGGACACCATCACCGCCGGCTCCGGCAACGACATCGTCAACGGCGGCCCGGGCAACGACGTCGTCAACGGCGGCGCGGGCGCGGACCGCCTGCGCGGCGGCGGCGGCAACGACCGCGTCAACGGCGACGGCGGGGCCGACAAGCTGTTCGGCGAGGGCGGCAACGACTCCCTCGACGGCGGCGCCGGCAGGGACGCGGCCAACGGCGGCCTGGGCACGGACTCGTGTGTCAACGCCGAGACCGTGAAGGCCTGCGAGAGCTGATCGCACCGGCGATGGGGGCCGCCGTCAGGCTTGACGGCGGCCCCCTCGTCGTTCCGGGGGGCGGGTGATGCCCCCCGAGGTGGGCGAGGTGATCGCCCTGGAGGTGCTCGGCCTCGGCCGCGTGGACGCGGTGGTGGAGAGGGTCGACGAGCTGGTGCAGGAGGGCGTGCGCGGCCTCGCGTGGCGCGTGGTCCTGCGGCTCCCCGACGGGACCCCCGCGCACGGCATCAAGCGCGGCAACGCCCGGCTGATGTTCCTCGACCCCCGGCACCGGCTGGCGTGAGCGGGCCTCCCGTCGTCGGCGCCAGGCTGCGCGTGGACGTGCTGGGCGAGGGCGTCCGCGAAGGTCGGGTGGAGGCGGTGGACGAGGTGCGGCCCATGGGCGGGCTGCCCGGGATGGTGTGGCGGGTGACCGTCGCCCTTCCCGGTGGCGCACGGGCCGAGGCGATCGTGCAGGGCGGCGGTCCCCCGGCCTTCCTCGACCCCCGGTACCGCCTCG
>JBFWPT010000054.1:12585-16777 GCA_050249835.1 Thermoleophilia bacterium | reverse complement strand
CGGCCCATGGGCGGGCTGCCCGGGATGGTGTGGCGGGTGACCGTCGCCCTTCCCGGTGGCGCACGGGCCGAGGCGATCGTGCAGGGCGGCGGTCCCCCGGCCTTCCTCGACCCCCGGTACCGCCTCGACGACCCGGGCTAGGTGCCCGGGCGGCCCCGGCGCACGCCGGCGCGGGTGAGCAGCGCGTCGATGGAGAGCGCCGTGTCCACGGCGTCCACCTTCACCTCGCCGCCGACCCGGTCGGCCACGTTCCACGCCTCGCGCTGCAGGTAGGTGAGGCGCGCGACCGCGTCGGGGAGGGTCCTCACGCGCTCGGCCTCCGACCGCAGGTAGGCGACGATCTCGCGCGCCTCGCGCTCGCTCCACTTGGGCGGGCGCACCGGCCACTCGGTGTTCCGCAGGATGAACCAGAACGCCAGGCTCACCAGCGGGAACTTCAGGAGGAAGACCGAGAACAGCACCCACAACGTCTGCACGCCCTCGTGCCCCGACAGCACCGGGGTCAGCACCAGGAGGAAGCTGCCGAAGAGGGCGAGCGCGACACACGACCCGACCACGAGGATCATGTTGCGGACCCGCACGTGCCCGTCGGCGTCGAAGAGCGCGCGCTGCAGCACCCGCCGATCATCGCGCCGTACCCGCGCCGGGACAACCCCGTCAGCGGGGGGTCCCGCTAGCATCCCGTCCCGATGACCGTGCTCCTCCCCGACGGCAGCCGCCTCGACCTGCCCGAGGGCGCCACCGGACACGACGCCGCCGCGGCGATCGGCCCCGGCCTCGCAAAGGCCGCCGTCGCCGTGCGCGTGGGCGACGAGATCCGGGACCTGGCCCTGCCCCTCGCCGACGGCGACGCGGTCCAGATCATCACCCCGAAGAGCGGGGACGACTACCTCTACGTCATGCGCCACTCCGCGGCGCACGTCACGGCCGAAGCCGTCCAGACCGTCATCCCGGGGGCCAAGCTCGGCTTCGGCCCGCCGATCGAGGACGGCTTCTACTACGACTTCGACCTGCCGCGGCCGCTGACGGAGGAGGACTTCCCGGCGATCGAGGCCGAGATCAACCGTATCCGCAAGGCGAAGGCGCCGTTCCAGCGCACCGTGATGAGCGTGGCCGACGCCCACGGGTTCTTCGCCGAGCGCGGTGACCCGTACAAGGTCGACCAGGTCGAGGAGCTCACGCGCCAGGGCGAGACCGAGGTCTCCCTCTACCGCCAGCGCGACTTCGTGGACCTGTGCCGCGGCCCGCACCTGCAGGACACCGGCCGCATCGGCCCGGTCAAGCTGCTGTCCGTCGCCGGCGCCTACTGGCGGGGCAGCGAGAAGAACCCGCAGCTCACGCGCCTCTACGCGACCTCCTTCGCGAACCGCACCGACCTGGACGCCCACCTGGAACGGCTGGAGCAGGCGCGCCTGCGCGACCACCGCCGCGTGGGCAAGGACCTCGAGCTCTTCCACTTCGACGAGTACGGGCCGGGCTTCCCGTTCTTCCTGCCGCGCGGGATGACCGTGGTGAACGGGATCACCCAGGCCGTCCGCGACGAGCTGGAGCGGATGGACTACGGGGAGATCCAGACCCCCACCATGCTCGGGTCCGGCCTCTGGGACATCAGCGGCCACAACGAGCACTACCGCGAGAACATGTACTTCTCGGAGGTGGACGGCCAGGAGTTCGCGATCAAGCCGATGAACTGCCCCGGGGCCTGCCTGGTCTACCGGAGCCGCCGGCACTCCTACCGCGACCTGCCGATCCGCTACGCCGAGTTCGGCCACGTGCACCGGCACGAGCTGTCCGGGGTGCTCCACGGGCTGTTCCGTGTGCGCGCGTTCACCCAGGACGACGCCCACATCTTCTGCCGGCTCGACCAGGTGCGCGACGAGGTCAACGCGATCCTCGACCTCACGGACCGCTTCTACGCCCGCTTCGGCTTCGACGAGGTGGAGCTCAAGCTCTCCACCCGGCCCGAGAAGGCCGTCGGCACCGACGAGATGTGGGCGACGGCCGAGGCGGCCCTGCGCGACGCCCTGGGCGACCGCGAGTTCGGCCTCAAGGAGGGCGACGGGGCGTTCTACGGCCCCAAGATCGACTTCCAGGTGACGGACACGATGGGCCGCGCGTGGCAGCTCGGCACCTGCCAGCTGGACTTCAACTTCCCCGAGCGCTTCGACCTGACCTACACGACGGCCGACGACACCGAGGAGCGGCCGGTGATGATCCACCGCGCCATCACGGGGTCGCTGGAGCGCTTCCTGGGCATCCTGATCGAGCACACGGGCGGCGACTTCCCGTTCTGGCTCGCCCCCGAGCAGGCGCGGGTGCTGCCGATCTCCGACCGCCACCACGACTACGCCGAGACGGTGCGCGCCCGGCTGAGGGCCGAGGGGCTGCGGGTGGAGGTGGACGCCCGGGCCGGGTCGGTGGGCCGGCGGATCCGCGACGGCGAGCTGGCGAAGGTGCCCTACCTGCTCGTGGTGGGCGACACGGAGGCCGAGGCGGGGACCGTCGCCGTGCGCGCGCGCCACGGCGGCGACGGCGGCACGCCGCCCCTGGACGAGCTCGCCGGCCGGCTGGCGGGGGAGGCGGCGGCGACGTGAGCCGGATCAACTGGGTCGGCGTCCGGAACTTCCTCATCATCGCGGGCATCGCGGGCCTGGTGTTCGTCTCGCAGGAGGGCTTCGGCGCCACCGCCGGCTCGGTGTCGCTGATCGTCCAGATCCTCTTCGTCGCCGCGATCATCGCGTTCGCCTACAACTACTTCCGCCAGAACCAGCTCGCCTGGCTGGTCCTGAAGCCGTGGCAGCGATACGTGATCATCGCCTGCGGTATCGCGATCGCGGCGCTCGTGATCGGGTTCCCCTTCTTCGACGACCGCCTCACGCCCCTCGGCGTCATCGCACTGATGGCGGCCCTGGTGCTCGTCGTCGTCTGGATCGTCCGGGAGAGCCGCAGGCTCAGCTAAGGGCGCGCCGCCCCCGGCACGCTTCCGTCACACCCCCGGCACACCTCCGCCGGGACACGTGACAGGCCCCGGGCGGACCATCCCGGCGTGCCCCGTCCCCGAGATCGCCGCGCCTCCCGCGGCCAGGCCGCCGTCGAGCTCGTCGCGCTGCTGCCGGCGCTGGCCCTACTCGTGCTCGTGTGCTGGTGGATCGTCGCGGGCGCGCACACGTGGTCACAGGCCGGCGGGGCGGCTCGCGCGGGTGCACGGGCCGCCGAGGTCGGGGCGCCCGTCGCTGATGGGGCGCGCTCCGTCCTGCCGGCCGCCACCGCCCGGCGCGCGCGGATCACCGAGGACCAGGACCGGGTGCGCGTGCGGTTGCCGGTGCCCCGGCCGCTCCCCTTCCTCCCCGAGGTCACGGTGTCCGCCGAGGCGACGGTGGCGCCGTGAGGGGACGGAGCGCCGGCCAGGCGTCGCTGGAGCTGCTCGCCCTGGTGCCGCTGCTGCTTCTCGCGGCGCTCGTGGCCTGGCAGCTCGCCGCCGTCCTGGGGGCCGGGATGCGGGCGCAGCAGGAGGCACGCGCCGAGGCCCTCGCGGCGACCGGGGCGGGCGTGGAGACGCTCACGGCCACGCGCACGGTCCCGGTCGTCGTCCCGGGGGTCCGGGGCCTGCGGATCACCGCGCGGGCGGCCGTGCGGGTGCCGTGAGGCGCGACGGCCAGCGGGGGCAGGCCTTCCCCCTCGCCCTCGCCGTCGGCGCGCTCCTGCTGGTCGCGGCGTTCGCCGCCTTCGCCTTCGGGCGGGCCCACCTGGCCGCGGCCCGCGCGCAGACCGCGGCCGACCTCGCGGCGCTGTCGGCGGCCCGGGAGCTCGCGGCGGGGCTGGGGGAGCTCGCCGCCTCCGGCCCGCAGGACGCCGGGCGCTGGAGGACGCGGCTGTCCGCGGTCGCGACCGAGGTGGCCCGTGGGTCCGGCGGGCGCCTGGAGGCGCTGGAGATGGGGGACGGCGCCTGGCCGCCCACGGCGGTCCAGGTCACCGTCAGCGCGCCCGGGCCCGCCGGGGGGCGGGCCCGGGCAGTCGCGCGGGCGGGCCTGCTCGTCGCCCCCGGCGCCCCCGTCGGCGGCGCCCATGGGTGGGCGAGCGGCGGCGGCTACTCCGGGCCCCTCGTCTACCGCGACGGCAAGCCGATGTGCCCCGCCGTCGCCGCCTCGTTCGACCTCATGGACGCGGCCGCCCGGGCCTCCGGCGTGGACCT